>CAYWVB010000004.1:0-154742 GCA_964461595.1 uncultured Terrimonas sp.
TATCGGGAATCATTGAAGGAAATTCTCGAAATCAATAAAATGAAAATTGATGATAAAGCCCATGATTTTGTCCTTTCAAGCCGGAGAGAAGCATTAGAAAAAAGGAATGAAAATATTAAAAATGGTAAGGAAGAATTTTATGTGTACAGGTATTTGAGCCAGGTTGGTTTTTTACCTAATTATGCATTCCCCCAAAAGGTAACTTCAATTAAATTCCTACACCAAAAAGAAGAGGAAGAATTGGTAAGAGACCAGAATATTGCTATCAGGGAGTTTGCACCACACAACACACTTTATTTTGGAGGCTTGAAATATGCGGTACAGTATGTGAGTAAAGAAACTGATCCAAATAATGTTATTAGCACGGCAGTTTGTCCGGACTGTGAGCATATAGAATTGCTTTCCAATTCAAGTCCGTTCCCCACTAATTGTCCTAATTGTGGTACTGTTTGGGAATCAAACAGACCCATCGCTGCACTAAAATTTCCAAGAATGCGAGGAGAAAGAAGAACAAGGATAACTGCCGATGAAGAGGAAAGACTGAAGGGTGGATATAAGATAATAAACAGCTATAAGCCTACTGCGAAAGCAGTTGTCAAAGAGATAAAATTGAATGGGAAAGCCATATGTAAACTGACATTTGAAAGAAGTGCTCAGATGCGTCATTTAAATATGGGGCAGATGGCCGATTATTCCGAACAACGTATTGGATTCAATCTTGATCCGGTAAACTTTAAATGGGTACAGTTTTCCAAGCTTGATGAACATTGCAAAGAGAAGAATCTTAGTAAAGGTCAGATGCGTACAAATGTCTCCCTGCTTACGGAGTCTAAAAATGATGTAATTGTCCTGCAAATAACAGAGCCCTTTGTTGGTGATGAAGAAGCATTTGCGAAAACCCTGTTAAACGCTTTTATACAAAGCCTTTGCACAGTATTAAATCTGGATGACGATGAGATCAATGGTTTATATCAGCCGATTCTTGGGCAGAACGGGAAGATGATTATTTACGAAACTTCAGAAGGCGGAACGGGTACGCTGTCTGCAATTGCTAATGATATTCATTTATTAAAGAGAATAAGCAATAAGGCTTTGGAATTAATTCATTTTGATACTCAGGGAAATGATGTTGAAGGAGCTTGTTTAAAATCCTGCTATTCCTGTATTTGTAATTTCTATAACCAAAGAGACCATAGACTATTTGACAGGAGTACTGTAAAAGATTTTCTGCTTCTACTTTCCGCCACAGATGAAATGTCTTCTACCATTGATGATAATGTTCAATTCGATACATTTATGCAGCATGATCTTTCTGCATTGGAGAAAAAAGTTCTTGTAATGATGAAAGAAATGAAAATTAGAATGCCGGAAGAGTTGCATAAAATTATTTTTAAAGATGACGACCCGATTGCTGAAGCTGATTTCTTTTACAACCCCAAAATTTGCGTATTTATCGATGGCCCTGACCATGATAAAGAACATATAAAGCTTGATGATGAGAGAAAGAGAACAAAGTTGAAGAAATTGGGGTATAAGGTGACCATAGTTCATCATTCAGATATTTTAAAAGGAATTGAAATGTTACAGACATCAGTTATCAACTGAGACTAAATATCTGAATTTTCATTCATGGTAAAAATATTCCTAATTTAAAATAAAAAGGAACTATTTGCACCGAAGAATCCAGCTTTGATTGAAATGGGATTTTTTCTAGCAATATAGTAAATATACTTTTACTTTCGTTTAGGTAGGCTTGATGATAAAACTTAACGGCCGCATTGGAAGAAAAAGGAGAAGTGGTATAACAAATATTTTCCGGAGAGGCTCTTAACAACCAGTGAAACGGTAGTCAGAGTAAGTATATTGGTGTTATTATTGATGATTTGATTTTAAAATAAACTCTTAATTACATAACCTGAATATAGTATGCCAAACGATCTTGTAATTCAAAGCCTTTTACCCGGTTTAACGAATTCTTCTTTAGTTCAGGATAAACTAAGAAGCAGCACTTTTATTGGAATTGATTTCGGTACATCCACCACTGTAGTAAGCTATGCTGTAATTGGCGACAACACTTCTCCAATCAAAACGAGCAATATGCCTCTGCGACAGTTAAGTGCAGATGGCAGCTATCTGGAAAATCATTTAGTTCCGTCTTGTATCGCTTTTTATGATAACAAACTTTTTAAAGGCCAAACGGCAAAGCAGTTTAAAAGCAAACTTACTTTCGGTCGCAATTTGTGGTATTCGTTCAAAATGATGATAGGGACTGACAATGGGCCTGTATATTTTGGAACTGAATTACCCAACGGTCATCCTGTGGCTACAATTGAAAATCCATTAGATGCGGCAAAGGTCTTTTTCAAATTTCTGAAAGAAGAAATAGACCATTTTATCACCACCACTAATCTGCCGAGGCAAACTTATTATTCAATCAGCATCCCGGCATCATTTGAAGCAAATCAGAGAAAAGATTTAAAAGATGCGTTGGATTTTGCCAACATTCCTTTTCAGGACAATCTTTTTATTGATGAACCCAATGCGGCATTTCTTAGCTACTTAATTGAAGCCAATAACAACAACCACCAAAATTATAATATTCCCATTGATAGTGCATTGCATATACTTGTATTTGATTTTGGCGCTGGCACATGCGATATTTCCATATTGGAAATAGGAAGAAAGGAAGGACGGCTTTATTCAAAAAATGTGGCTATTTCAAAATTTGAACAATTAGGTGGTGATGATATTGATAAAAAGATTGTGAAAGATGTATTGCTACCTCAATTATTAAAGCAAAATAATCTTGATATTGACGATATAAGGTCACCTGAATATAATAAGATCATATTGCCGAAACTTCAGCCTATTGCAGAACACCTGAAAATACAAATCTGCAAAGCCGTCTCAAGAAATCTTGTTGGCCGTGAACTTCCAACGCTTGCAAAGTCTGACCAGAGAATAACAGTAGAGCAAACATTTCAGATTGTATTACCGAAACATAGAATTGAATATAGTAATCCGTCTTTAAGTTTCTCAGAGTTCCATACAATCATGGAAAAGTTCACCCATGAAACGTCTGAGTTTGATTTTGAAGATGAACTGGAAAGTCTCAAAAGTATTTTCACCGTAATAAATTCAGCCCTACAAAAAGCGAATATGACCAAAGATGAAATTGACCTTGTTCTTTTGATAGGAGGTAGTTCATATAACCCTTATGTTCAATCTTCACTAAGGAAACACTTTACACAATCTGAGCTGGAAATTCCAAGGGATTTGCAGGCACACGTATCAACAGGGGCTGCTGTAAATTCTTTTTTGCAAAATGGATTGGGTGTTGATATGATTAAACCAATAGTAAGTGAGCCAGTGCTTATTATTTTACAAAATAATATTCCAAGAACGATAATACGGGAAGGAACAGAAATTCCCTGCATGGGTATTAAAATCGAGGATTTACATCCTCAAAAGGATGGTCAGCTTATTGTCGAAATTCCAATTTGTGTTTCCTCGAAAGATAAAATATTGGCAAATGTGAAAATGAGAAGTGATACAGGATTTAAGAAAAGTGATTTGATTCGTCTTGAATGCGATATTTCACATGATAAGTTAATCTATTTTCGGGCATTTATTAAAGATTTGGAAATAGAAGTGGAACCCCTGAACCCCTTTGCCAATTCAGCCCTAAGCACCGAAGAAATTGCCGAAAAGAGGTTAATGAAATTAATTAACGAAACTGCAAGAGCTAACGGAGGTAAGCCAACGGTAAAAATGCTGAAGGAGCTGGCCAATTTTTATGTAAAACTTGAAAAGCATTTAAAAGCTGCCGAAACCTTTGAACTTATTCAGCAGTTAGAACCCATGTCAAGAAATGAGACCTCAATTTGTTATCATTATTCAATGGCAGGAAAGCGGAAGCAATCAAATAAATGGGCTTCGATTGCTTATGAAAAATCTCCTCATGCAACTAATACTTATAACCTTGCATTGGTTAAAGAAGAAGAAGGGAATATGGATGAATATAAAAGATTAATGGAAGAAGCAATAAAGAAAAATAGTGATGCTGCTTTTCTTACTTACGGAGAATACTTATTGAGCAGAGATACAGAAAGAGCAAAAACATTAATTCAAAAAGGGTTTGATATTTGGTATGCACAATTTCAGGCTGGAAATCTGCATAAGAATAATTATACCCGGCTAATTCGTTCGGCAAGACAGATAGGCAGGATAGAAATAGCAGACCAGGTGAAAGAAGCGCAAAATAAACTCGAAGGGAATAATGCAGTGAAATGGTACAATGAGGATAACCTGGCTTCAGATAGTAAAAACTATTTACCTGAAATAAATCAATAACTATGTCTTGGTTTATACCCTATAATCAGCTTGATACAGAGCAGTTGAGTTTTCTGCAAAATGTTAATAACAATCAGGATGCTAATTATTGGCTGAAAGGCTACGCTGGTAGTGGCAAGTCAGTTTTGTTAATTCATTGTTTGCTGAAAGAAAAAGAACGAAGACCAAATTCAAATGTCATTATTGTTTTATACACTCATGCTCTCATTGATATGATCAAAACCGGTATCCCTGCACAATACAGAGGTACTCAGGTAGTCACTTATCATCAGTTTAGAAGAATGAATGGGAACTGGGATCTTATTCTGGTTGATGAGGTACAGGATTTACCGGAATATATTGTCCGGGAAGTTCGGTCAAAAGGAACAAGAGTTATAGTGGCTGGCGATGTGAATCAATCAATCTATGAAGATGTTTGCCCAACTAATGATATTCAGAATATTCTGGCATCTCAATCCTTTGCTTTGGGCATAATTCATCGCATTAGTAGAAGAATCAGACAGGTCGCTCAATTCTTTTGTGCCGACAGAAATGGGTTTAATGCTTCGTCAATTGGCGGCATGGTTGAAAGGATTCCAACGTTGGTTAAGGCTGTTGATAGTTCAGAAGAAATTAAATGGCTGATTACTTCTTCAAAAGAATATGCGGTTTCAGGATACGCCCCGGCAATTTTAATCCCAAAGCATGAAGTCATTTTCCAATTTTTGCAAAATGTATTGGCTCAGGAGGGCAAACCATTAATGCCACAAAGTTTTTCAGCTAGAGGAAGAGAGAATTATGACAGCATAAACGACCATTTAAAAACTAACGGAACCCGGTTTCAATACCTAGGCAATGGTGCTGGTTCTTTTAACCAGGCTTCAACTGACAACCTTGTTACTGTTATGACCTACCATAGCGCAAAAGGCCTTGATTTTAAAGCTGTGTTTGTTCCATTTTTAACACCTGACCTTGAAATTTGGAGAGACAATGAAGACAGAGCAAAAACCTTATTCTTTGTTGCTATTACAAGAAGCAGAGAACAATTATTCCTTTCCTATCATGGGAATGCAAAACACAGATATTTGAATATTATTCCTCAGGCTGATTTTCATCCTTTGAATGCAGCAGATGAAATAAGCAGAATGGGTAATCCTTTGGGATTAACCGGGGATGATGAACCTTTAGTTGTATTTTAATAATTAACAAAATGAAAGTAGTAGCAACCAATATTTTTGATTTTACCTCCTGGTATAAGTTTGGGAGTAAACCTATATCAAAGTCAGCAGTGATTGACTTATCTGATGTGTCTCTCACTGGCGAAATATTATTGTCAAAAACAGGCTTTTTTGAGGAAGAATATGAAGTGTTTTATTTGGAGGTTAGTGATGATCTTCTTTTGAAAAGCGAAGAGTTATTTAACCTGTCTTTATATGAAACAGTTTTTATCATCCCTCTATCTGAATCAGGAGCAAGGTTACTACAATCAAAAATACCGGACTTTAAAATCTCTGAGCCTTTAGATGAACCCTTGTATCAAAAGTTGATTATCGCCCGCAACAACTATTTAGCTGTTAAAGGTGCTAAAGATGTTTTGGCATCATTTGAGATTGAATGGAAACCTGAATATGAAAAACTACAGGTCAATTTCCTTGGAGCCCTCAATAAATATAAAGCCAATCTCAACGCAGAACAGGATACCATAATTGATCAGATACTTTTTTATGAAAGGTCAAAACCTTACCCATTAACTGACCAGGGTTTTTTGTTTGATGTCGGTAGTATTGTACGATCATGGTTCAGGCTTGGCGATGATGACTTTAAAAACAAGGAGAGCATTAAAGAAACTGATCCATATAAATATGAGTTAATTGAGCAAGTAATCTGTTTGTCAAAGTTTCTTCAGATAAAGGAAACTGAAGGAATTTGGCAGCCTTTTATTAATTATTACAATGAGAATAGTCAGCTTCATAAATTAAACGAAGAATTTGTACTTGCTGATTCCATTTCCGATGTAAACAATTTGCTCGTTATTGCTTTTTATCTAAAATTCAGGGATTTGATCAGGAACTCAAGGATGTTAGAAGACAAAACATTTACTGACAAAATCAATAGACATCTTAATAAAGTCCCCGAAGAAACAAAAATTGCATTATTACTCAATGGTCTTTTTTTTGGAGCACTGCGATTTAAAGAACTGCATTATAAATTTGTTCCCCTGCCCATATCAAAGTATAGATTCATTAAATCTGCTGAAGTAAAACCGGTTACAATCTCTGCTACCGAATCTGACCAGGACAACATAAAAAAACAAGTCCTACAGAAAAAAGACGAAGTTGATCGTTCTAAAGAAAATGTAGAAGAAATAGTAAAGAATAGTATTGTAATTGAAGATGAACTCAATAGCAGAGATGAATCGCCATTCAACCAATCTCTCTGGTTAAACTTAGAACCGTCACTAAAAACATATCACAAAGAACAGATCAGAAAAATTAAAAAATCATTTGATTATGTTGTTGACTATGATGGTGAGATGTTCAATGACAAAGATCAGTTTTTCATCAGCATATTAAAAAAAGAGGTTAGCAAGTCAAAAAGTCTGAAAAAAGAAACCAGTAAGATTACCATTGAAATAGTTGAGGAAATTGAGAGGGGCATAAAGCAGTATTTGGACAAAGGGTAAATTTGGTCTTGCCAAATGACAAAATCACTTGTTAGGAAATCAGGTGACTACTTCGAATTGAAAATCAACCACATCCGTTCAAAAAACTCCACCATTTTGTTCGATAACAGTTTTTCAGGGACTACCTCACGAGAAGGGTGTGCAGAAATGCCACCCTTTTCTTTTTCAATTCCGCTGAAACCATTGCCCATGCTGCATATTAGAGAAAGGAAGTCACTTGGTGTTGTGGTTCGATACTTTCCATCTTCAATTACCTTAGAAGCATTCATAAATATCATTACAATTAAAGAAATATGATGGCTATGTTATTAAGCTCCAACTAAATCAAAAGCATATTCTTGATAGCTAATAATGCCTTTGTTGCTGTGTAATTCCATCCAGCCCTTTTCTTTATGACTTATATCTACTAAATCCCAAGTAGAAATACTTTTATACTTGCTTATGATTGCATCTATTACTTCCAGTTCCTCGGTAGTGTGATGCTTTGTATCAAATTCACCATTAGTCTGAAACAATTCTTTTCCAGAGCCATTTTCACCTTTAGTCCAATTAGAACAAATCACACCTTCATTCTCAAAGTAGGTGTAAATATTGTCATAACAGGTTGGTACAGGTCCATATTGAATTGCTCTGTAAGATAAACCGGTTAATGAAAACCCGACTAACTTATAATGATAAAAGTCAACATAAAAGAGCAACTTATTTAGCTTTAGTCTATCATTAAATTCTGGTTTACATTTCGATATGAAAGCAATTAGTACATTCGCCAACTTATCTAAATCAGGTTTTTTGTACCCCGTAAAATTATTAGCATCATTATACTGATTTATCTTATAATAAAACGGATTAATTTCTTTCTCTTTTTGAATTAAATATTCAACTCTTTCTTTTGCTTTTACATAAGCATTCCTATTGAAGACATCTTTTGCACGATGTAACAATCCTAGAAAAACATCTGGATTTGAAATTGTATTTATCAAAGTTCCGATAGCAGGTGTTGGAATTTCACCTTTCTCATAATTACTATAACCATTTATACCTAACCCTAAAACTTCACTCATTTTATTTGCAGGTAAGTCATACTTTTTTCTAATAGCTAAAATTTCTTCAACAAAAGGGATGCAATGTCTCTCTCTATATTGATTATGTGCTTGCAAAATGGTTATTGTATCCGTCTCTGTGGTTGTAAATTCCTCTAAACATTTATTGCACTTATAAAAATGGGCTACCACCTTGAATGTTTCTTTTCGAAAATTCAATTCACGGTTTTCCTTCTTCATTTCCGCTTGTCCATCGCAATATGGGCATTCAATTACTTGTTTCATTTTGTTTGATTTTTGTGTGGATAAGTAATTGGTCTTTCAGCTTTATGAAATGACATACAATCAACTCTTTTATTTGTCAATCCCAAACTAACCTTTATGTAAACCTCAATACCTTTTACATTAATTCCAAATTCATAATAGTCAGGCTTTGAGTGGTCATAAGTATCATTTTTAGGTCCATCATAATAATCTTCAACAGTAAGGTTTTTCAGATATTCGATACGGTCAACAGGGAGGATGTCTAATTCAGCTAAGGCGTCTGTGTTCTTGTCCCGAGGTCTGAAGGCGACATCGAAAAACCTAATCTTATCCTGAAGCTGCCTTAAAAAGGCTTCTACTTCTTCTTTTGTCGCCATAAGGAGTGCAAATATAGTGCGAAACCCACATCAATGTGGAAAATTATTTCATTTTTATCAAATAAACAACGAAAAAGTGAAAAGAATTATTTTTTCAGATAGGGTGAAATAATGTAAAAAACAAAATATTCCGCAAAGTTAATTGCCGCCCAGGCAATAGTACAAAGCTCAACGGCAGCCCAAAGACTACGGCATAAACACAAGCCCCACACACAGAACCATCATTTATTCCCGTTTCCTTTTGGCTTGGGAATGGCGGCAATTGCTGCATAGCGTCATTTTATTTTTTCAAAAAATCAGGGCATGTTACCAGCATGCCTGCTTGAAATATGTTTCTAACTAAAAGATGACAAACCAGTCATTAAGAGACAGGTTTAAAATTGAAGATCAAAATGCGGCAATAGCATCCCGCATCATCCGTAATGCATTAAAGGAAAGGGCTATAAAAGAGGATGATCCGCAAAGCAAGCCCAGAAAATATGCGAGTTATATTCCCTTTTGGGCATAGTTTTACTTGACGGCTATTTGATAAAGTAGTAATTCTGATAATATGAACGAGGCCAAAACCCAGGAATAAAGAAAGTATCGTATTAACCGCAAATTGGCCCGGAAGATTTGTCCTTCCCGTAATAAATGATTCTTCACTTCTCCCGCATAGATGATCGCGCCGCTACCAGGGCCGCAAAAGTAACAGCCGCAGCAATGGACAGGTAATAACCAACGGCAGAAAGCCCGTAGTTGTTCGCCAGCGTTGTGGCCAGGTAAGGTGTGAGCGAGGCACCGAGTATGCCGGCAAGCGTAAAGGCCAGCGATGATCCCGTATAGCGCACAGCAGGCGGAAAGATCTCCGCCAGCGCCGTGCCCAGCGGGCCATAGGTCAGTCCCATCAGGAACATGCCGATGGACAGGAATATATTGATCATGGTCAGGTTACCGCCGATAAACAGGGTCGAAAAAAACAGCCCGAATACAAAAATGCCGGCGGTGGCCAACATTAATATCCAACGCCTGCCATAACGGTCGGCCAATACGGCTGAAAGAGGAATACCCAGGCCAAAGAACAGCATGGATATCATTTGGCCCACAAGGAAGCCGGTCTTGGGATAATGCAGTGCCGACACCCCCCAGCTCAGGGTGAATACCGTCATCAGGTAAAACAAAAGAAAAGTGGTGATGGCCGCCGCAGTACCCAGTACAACGACCCGCGTATGCCTGACAAACACGTCTGCCACGGGCACTTTCACCCGCTCATTCTTTTCGATGACTTTTAAAAAGTCAGGCGTCTCGGTGATCTTCAGCCGCACATACAGCCCAACCCAGACGAGCACGGCACTGGCGATAAACGGGATACGCCAGCCGTAATGAAAAAATTGCTGGTCGGTCAGGGTTTTGCCAAGCATAAAAAAAGTACCGCTGGAAATAAGGAATCCTATTGGCGCGCCCAACTGGGGAAACATGCCATACCAGGCTTTTTTGCCCGGCGGTGCGTTTTCGGTGGCAAGTAGCACGGCACCGCCCCATTCGCCGCCAAGCCCAAGTCCCTGCCCAAAACGGAACAGAGCCAGCAAGATGGGAGCTGCAACGCCGATAGAGGCGTAGGTTGGTAAAAGCCCTATAGCTACGGTGGAAGGGCCCATAGTCATCAGCGCCGCCACCAGCGAGGCTTTCCTGCCCTTCCGGTCGCCAAAATGCCCGAACAGCACTGCGCCCAGCGGTCTGGCAAAAAAAGCCAGCGCAAACGTGGCCAGGGATTCCAGCGTGGCAGACGTGGGATCTGTTTGCGGAAAAAATAATGCAGGGAAAACCAGCACGGCAGCGGTTGCATAGATATAGAAATCGAAAAACTCAATAGTTGTGCCCACCAGGCTGGCCAAAAGAATGCGGCCGGCCGGATTGACCTTAGTTATGTCATTGTTCATCAGCCAAACTTAAAGCATTAAAACTTCGGACACCCCAGCTTCCTCCGGTTAGGATCAGAAGGTTTCTTTATAAAGATCAATGATATTTCATTACCGCCCCTGCTGTTGGAGGCAGTGTTGAGGGAAGAATTATTGACATCATAGCTGTAGCCTATTCTAAGCCCTGCAAATTCAATCCCCACATAGGGAATAAAAGCATCTCCGAACCTGTACCAGAGCCCCGTATAAAGATTTGTTTCATTATCTTCATCTTCATTAAGCCGGAAAGCCAAAGCCGCTCCGGCAACCGTTTCCGTTGCGCCCGCCTGCCGCTGATGAATAAAGCTTGCATGCAGTGTAGTGATACGCCCCACAGGCACTTGCCCGCCCCCATGAATAGTTGCCCTGGGGCTTAAAATATAATTACCTCCCCTGAAAGACTCTTTAGGCCGGTTGATGTGATAAGTGGAAACACCAAGATAAAAATTATTGTAACCATCGGTGCTGCCTGAATACAACAGACCTGCATTCACATCAAAATAATTGATAGCAATATTCCGCGTATTGCTTGCAAAATCTTCCCGTGTAGTACCTGTAAATCCATCCGACCTCAGCATATCTTCAAAAGTCGCCTTCGATACATCAAGGCGTTTGTTGGCATACGTTCCCTGGAAACCTACCGTAAGCACGTGGTAACCGTTCTCGTCAAGAGCTTTGTGATAAGCTGTGGAAACAGCTAAAAAGTTATTGGTTAATATTTTATCTCCGCTCTGGTCATTCATGCCCATTATACCTACGCCCCAGGTATCAAATTCCGGGATACGGTTTTGTAAGACGTCAAAATCAACAGAAGCAGTAGCGGTGGTGAACGCGTTATTGATGGTAGGCCATTGATTACGGTAATTGCCTGCCACGCGAAATGTACCGTCAAACTTGCCGGTATAAGCAGGATTTAATGTCAGCGGAGAAGAAAAGAATTGTGAAAAATGCGGATCCTGAGCATGCACATACAGATGCGCCATTACCATCACAAGCAGAGCATGGACCTTTTTCATGCGAATAGCATTAATGTATTTCAAGTTACAAAATTTGTATTAAGATTGCAATTTTGGGCCGAAAGCAAGATCTCCGGCATCTCCCAATCCGGGAACAATATAGCCTTTAGCCGTAAGCTCATCATCAATAGCGCCGCACCACAGTTTTATTTCAGGCTCTTCGCGGCGAAGGTATTCTATACCGACAGTACAGGCAATAGCAGTCACTATATGGATGGCTTTAGGCTGTCCTTCTGCTTTCAGGAACTGTATCGCTTTCACTAATGAGGCTCCTGTAGCCAGCATGGGATCGGATATGATCAATACCCTGTTGTCTATATCAGGACAGGAAACATATTCGATGCTGATCTCAAAAGACCCGTCGCGGTGATGCTTCCTGTAAGCAGAGATAAAAGCATTATCCGCTTTATCAAAATAATTGAGCAGTCCCTGATGTAAAGGCACTCCTGCCCGCAGCACTGTAGCCAGCACAGGCTGCTCTTTTAATACTTTACACACCGAAACTCCAAGCGGCGTAGGCACTTCCTTTTCCTCCCATTCCAATTCCTTGCTGATCTCATAAGCGACGACCTCACCAATGCGCTCCAGGTTCTTCCGGAACCGCATTCTGTCTAACTGAATATCAGTATGCCTTAATTCTGCCACCCAATTGCTCAAAAGCGAGTGTGCTGTGCTCAGATTGATGACCATGAACAAAAGGTTTTGATTTCAATTGCTCTACATAAAGCAACCGTTTGCTCAACAAATCTAACGGCTCTGATCTGTAATCTAAAATTTCTTTGCCTGTTATATCGTTCCGGCACAATTAAAAAGAACGCAAAAAAAACAATTCGGAATATATGGATCTGCGGGAATAATCTGCGGCACAGGATTTTAGTGGCAAAGGTTAATATTTTGTAATTTATTATTGTAACCCTTTGCCATTTTGATCCACTGATTCAGATTTATTAAGAAACTTATCTTATCTTACCATTCTTTAATAATAAAGAATTGAATCATTCACACTTGTGATAAATGGCGGGTAAAAGTTTATCTTATAAGAAAAAGATCATACGGCAACTATACTTTTCCAATTTGCTATCTTGCGCGGAGCTTAGTGCAAAAATTGAAAAAAGCCTTTCTCTTACTACAAAAATGCTGAATGAGCTCATTGCGGACGGCACAGTAGTAGAAACAGGGTATGCGCCTTCAAGCGGTGGCAGGCGGCCCCTGATGTATTCCCTGCGACCTGACATTTTGTATACCGTGGCAGTAGCCATGGACCAGTTTTTTACGAGGATCGCCATAGTAGATATGCAAAACAGGTATATAAGCCCGGTTGAAAAATTCGAGCTGTCCCTCGCAAATAACCCAGGGGCTTTAGATGTGCTGATTGCTAAAATAGAAGAGGTCATTCAAAAATCGGGGATCAGTAAAAATAAGATTCTTGGTATAGGTATAGGTATGCCCGGTTTTGTAGATGCCCAGCAGGGAGTGAACTATACTTTTTTACAGGCAAAAGGCAATATAACCGGCAATATAACCACCCAAACGGGCATTCCTGCTTTTATTGAGAATGACTCCAGTATTGTTGCCCTTGCGGAGTTGCGCTTTGGCACTGCGCGCAACCGCAAAAACGCGATGGTGATCAATATCGGGTGGGGTGTTGGGCTTGGTATGATAATGGGCGGAGAGCTTTTCAGGGGAGAGAACGGTTTTGCAGGCGAATTCAGCCATATACCTCTTTTTAACAATGGTAAGTTGTGCAGTTGCGGAAAAAGCGGCTGCCTTGAAACAGAAACTTCTTTGACCGTTATAGTTGAAAAGGCTAAGGAAGGCATCCGTTCCGGCAGGATAACAGCACTGAAAGCGCTTGTGAAAGGCACTGATGAAAGCCTTGAAAAAGACGCAGAAGCTATTATTGTATATGCGGGTAAAGGAGACAGGTTTGCCATAGAACTGCTTTCCGAGGCAGGTTATAATATAGGCCGGGGGATTGCGATATTGATACATTTATTAAACCCGGGGCTGGTAGTATTGAGCGGCAGAGGGGCGTTGGCGGGAAAAATATGGCAGGCGCCGATACAGCAGGCGCTGAATGAGCATTGTATTCCCCGCCTGGCGGTCAATACAGAGATCGGGCTTTCTGCCCTGGGCTACGAAGCGGAGATCTTAGGAAGCACAGCCCTTGTGATGGAAAGGTATGGAGAGCCGCTCCAAAAGCCCCAGAAAAAACAAAAGATAATCTTCTCTCCTGTTCAAAAGATGGGATAAGTATTATAGCTCATTTCTCCTTTCCCCGAAATGCTTATTTTAGCGCCCATGCTTTTCAAAGATGTTATCGCCCAGGATGAAGTAAAAAATCACCTTATTCAACTGGTAGTCCAGGGACGCCTCAGTCATGCGTTATTGTTCCTGGGGAAAGAGGGCTCAGGATCGCTCCCTCTTGCACTGGCTTTTGCCAATTATGTTTCCCTGTTTTCTGCAGGGCAAAATGCAGGCCAACAGCCCGGTGTCTCTCTTTTTGGCGAAGAGCCCGCAGCAGCCGTTCATAACACATGGCAGCAGGCCGATGAATGGATGCAGCGGTCAGCGTCTTATTCCAAAGTGGCGGGTATGGTGCATCCGGACATTCATTTCTCCTATCCTGTAGTGCCCCGCAAGCCGGGCGATAAACCTCTCAGCACCGACTATATAGCTGAATGGCGGGATTTTGTGAAGCAATATCCCTATGGCAATGCATTTGACTGGCTTCAGTTTATTGGCGCCGAAAACAAGCAGGGAAATATTACCGCATATGAATGTGGAGATATTATCCGAAAACTTAACCTCAAAAGCTTTGAGCGCAGCTATAAAATATTATTGATGTGGCTCCCCGAATACCTGGGAAATGAAGGCAACAAGCTGCTCAAGCTGATCGAAGAGCCCCCACTGGGTACCCTGTTTCTGCTGGTGGCCGAAAATGAGAGCCTTATTTTACCCACCATACTCTCAAGAACGCAACTGGTTAAGGTGCCTCTGCTTTCTGTAGATGATATTGAAAAAGCATTAACAGAGCGATGCGGGACAGATGCCGGCGCTGCAAGGCAACTGGCGCTTGTTTCTGAAGGAAACTATCATGAAGCTTTGCAGCTCCTGCAGCACACGGGCGAAGACTGGCAGGGCATGCTGCGGGAGTGGCTGAACGCCATACTCAAAACGGGACCTGTTGCACAGGTAAAGTGGATAGAAGAGATCAGCCGCCAGGGCAGGGAAAAGCAAAAGCAGTTTTTAAGGTACTTTAATCACCTGCTCCAGCAGAGTATCCGCCTTCAGGTGATGCCACAATATGCAGAGCAGCTTCCTGAAGCAGAAAGAGACTTCGCGTTAAGGCTGAATAAAATAGCAAAGCTTCAGCAACACCAGGCCATTATAGAAGAACTGGATAAGGCAGCTTATTATATTGAACGGAATGCCAATGCCAAAATGCTTTTTCATGCGCTTACCATTAAGCTGCACCATATTATTGCCGAAAATGAAGTGGCAGAAATGAGGTAGGGAGAGAAAGTTGCAGGTTACAGGTTTCAGACAGGCATGTATGATAATTGGTATTTCACATTTGTCGTTTCACTTCTCACCATTGACCATCCATCTCCATATATTTTAGCAGGCTTTCTCTTGCGGTACGTTGTACCTTTTTTTTCACGAGTCCTGTCCAGCCGAAAAGCAGGCCCTTCCATCCCAACGCCTGTCCTATCCATGTGCTCAGCCGGAAAGCATCGCTGTGTTCGGTGATCTTGCCGTCAATAATGCGCATGTATGCTTTTACGTTGTTAGTAACCTTATGCCCTGTTTTGGAAAAAACATATACTGCCTGCCATTTGCAGGTAGCATATTCTTCATCCAGGAGCTCAACATCGGAGAAGGAGAGCGAAAAGCTTTTCGCGGTCTTACAAAGCATTTCCCACATCGCCCTCACTTCATCTCCTTTCAGTATCATAAAAACAGGATCGCTGAAAACAATATCGTCGCTATAGCAACTGTTCATGCCTTCGGCGTCTAACTGCTGAAAGGAGGTATAAAACTTTTCAATGATGGCTTTGTTGTCGGGCATACCAGGAAGTTATTTAATGCAATTTTTATTTTTTATTATGGAGCAGGCTTAAGTGCTACTATTGAGCTTTTGTTGTGTCACACTCTTATACGTTCTTATCGCTACGCAGCACTATGCAGCATACAGTACTACCTGTTCCTTTCAATGGCTTCAAGAATGACCCTGCAGCCAAGCCTGATCTCATCGTCGGTAATAGTCAAAGGCGGTGCAATACGCATGCATCCGGGTGCAAACAAAAACCAATCTGTCAGTACTCCCTGTTCAATGCAGCGGTCAATAATGCTTTTATTGCGTTCAAAGCTTTCAAATTCCACGGCAATAAGTAACCCTGCCGACCGCACATTCAAAATCGCCGGGTGCTGCAGCAGCCATACGAACAGCTTCGCCTTTTCGCTTACCCGCGGTATTATATTTTCGTCATGCAATACTTTCATTGCAGCCAGTCCTGCGGCACAGCTCACCGGGTGCCCTCCAAAGGTAGTAATGTGCCCAAGCGCCGGCTTATCGGTAAGGTTCCACATGAGTGCCCTGTCTGCAATGAAAGCGCCCAGCGGCATGCCTCCGCCCAGCGCCTTGCCCAGTAATACGATATCGGGTACTATATCAAGCTGCTCAAAGCCCCAGCAGGCGCCTGTCCTCCCGAAGCCGGTCTGGATCTCGTCAAGCACCAGGAGCGCACCTGTCTCGCTGCATCTGTTGCGAAGCGCCTGCATCCACGCTTTATCCGGGGCAATAACGCCACGTTCAGCCTGCACAGTTTCTGCTATTACACATGCGGTCTGCCTGTCAATATACTTCAGGTCATCCGCAGAATTATATTCAAGATGAAGAATGCCGGGTAATAACGGGCGGTAGGCATTGCGCCAGTACTCATCACCTATGATGCTGAGCGCTCCCTGCGTAGATCCATGATACGACTTATTAAAGGCAATGATCTGTGTGCGGTTGGTGCTTCTTTTTGCCAGCTTCATAGCGCCTTCAACCGCTTCAGCTCCTGAATTGGTAAAGTAGACCGTATTCAGCGAAGCCGGCAGATGCTGCGTGAGATAGTGCGCATAAGCCACCTGCGGTGTTTCTATGAGCTCACCGTATACCAGCAGGTGCAGGTATTGCTCTGCCTGCTGTTTTACAGCGTCAACCACTGCAGGATGACAATGCCCGATATTGCAAACGCTGATGCCTGCGATGAGGTCGAGGAAAGGCTTGCCACTGCCGTCATATAAATAGCTGCCTTTCGCTCTTGTAATCTCCAGCCCAATGGGAGCAGGAGAAGTCTGAGCAACATGTTTAAAAAAGAGTTCCCGTTGATGCATGGTTAGTGGTAGTATATTATCACCATCCCCGGCGATAATGAAAGCGCAAGTTAATTCATCTGCAGATTATCAGGGGTAGAGGTTTGAACCACGGAGACAGGGAGAGCATTGAACCATGAAAACACAGCGGCACAAAGATAGTTTACGGTTTCCCGTCTATCGTTTCCCGTTTTACCTTTGGAGAGTCCCTCTCATCAAGCTTCCTGCGCGCTCATCCTTTTAGATTGCTTCTTCCTTTCTTCTTCATCCAGTATTACCTTACGCATGCGGATAAAGTTAGGGGTCACCTCTATGCACTCATCAAACTGGATATATTCCATGCATTCTTCCAGTGTCATCAGGGTTTTAGGTGCAATATTGGTAGCTGCATCGCTACCGCTGGCGCGCATATTGGTAAGCTTTTTTCCTTCGATCGCATTCACCACCAGGTCGCCGGGCTTAATGTGCTCGGCAATGATCTGCCCTGCATATATATCTTCGCCCGGGTCAATAAAGAAAGTGCCCCGGTCCTGCAATTTGTCTATGGAGTACCCTGTAGTAGTGCCGCCCTGCTTGGCAAGCAATACACCATTGCTCCTTCCGGGAATAGGTCCTTTCCAGGGCTTATATTCGCTGAAACGATGAGCCATTACGGCCTCACCGGTAGTGGCAGTAAGCATTTGTGTACGCAGACCGATCAACCCGCGGGAAGGGATATCAAATTCCAGATGCTGCATGGTTCCCTTTGTTTCCATTACCAGCATTTCACCCTTACGACGGGATACCAGGTCAATGACCTTGCTTGCAAATTCTTCCGGCACATCCACCACCAGCGTTTCGTAAGGTTCACATTTTTTACCATCAATTTCTTTTACGATCACCTGTGGCTGACCAACAGTCAGCTCATATCCTTCACGCCGCATGGTTTCAATCAATACACCCAGGTGCAGGATACCTCGCCCGTATACCAGGAAACTGTCGCCGTTGTCATTGTCCATCACGCGCAATGCCAGGTTTTTTTCCGTTTCTTTTATCAGCCTGTCGCGCAGGTGGCGGCTGGTAACGAATTTCCCGTCCTTACCAAAGAAAGGAGAATTGTTGATGCTGAAGAGCATGTTCATGGTAGGCTCATCCACGCTGATCACCGGTAAGGCTTCAGGATTCTCGGCATCGGCAATGGTATCGCCAATATTAAAATCTTCCAATCCTACTACAGCACAGATATCGCCGGCAAGCACTTCAGCTACTTTTTTCTTGCCTAATGCTTCAAATATGTATAATTCTTTTACTCTTGATCTTTTGATGCTGCCGTCAGCCTGTACCAGCGCTATAGGCTGGTTTTCCCTAATGCTGCCGCGGGTCACTTTCCCTACCGCGATACGGCCAAGGAAGGAGGAATAATCGAGCGAAGTGATCTGCAACTGCAGAGGTCCTTCGCTTACTTTTGGTTCGGGCACATATTTAAGGATACCATCCAGCAGGGGAGTAATGTCTTCACTGGGAGTAAGGGAATCATTGAACCAGCCGTTTTTGCCTGAACCGTAAAATGTAGGAAAATCAAGCTGCTCTTCCGTAGCATCCAGGTTGAAGAACAATTCAAATACAGCGTCATGCACTTCATCCGGGCGGCAGTTAGGCTTATCTACTTTATTGATAATAACTATCGGTTTCAGGTTCAGCTGCAGGGCTTTCTGCAAAACGAAGCGGGTTTGGGGCATAGGGCCTTCAAAAGCGTCTACCAGCAGCAATACACCGTCTGCCATTTTTAATACTCTTTCCACCTCACCTCCAAAGTCAGCGTGCCCCGGAGTATCTATTACATTGATCTTCACTCCTTTGTATACTACCGAAGCATTTTTGCTGAAAATGGTGATGCCTCTTTCCCTTTCCAGGTCATTGCTGTCCATGATGAGCTCACCGCTTTCCTGGTTGGCACGGAATACGTTGGTTTGATGTAATATCTTGTCAACCAATGTGGTTTTGCCGTGGTCAACGTGCGCGATGATCGCTATGTTTCTTATCTGCATTGTTATTTCTTTAACTTCAAATTTGCTTTTGACAGTGATCTTTACTGTGCATACAGACCTGAAGCCTGATTTTTAAGCGTGCAAAGGTACTATAAAATACCGGAGCAGCGCAATTGTGGGAAAACTTAATTATTGGATAATATGGCAGGCAGCTTTGGTTATAAAACCTCGTTGGTATAGCATTCTTCCGAAACTCGTAGTGCACCAACTACCATATTTCCGAAATCGCTCCTGCAACGGAGTGGTTGGCCACGAACTGCAGGTTTAATAATGAAGCAATAGTTTGTGCAACCTGCTTTTGGTATAATTGCATCGGTGTTCTCACTTCTCCTTTAGCGCCGAGCCCGGGGCCTATAATGCCCAACCATATTTCATCAGCCCCTTTTATGCCGCCATGACCGGTCCATTGCAGCTTATTGATATCACCCCGGCCGTGGTCGGTGGTAATAAGTATCGCCGTGTTATTTTTATATACAGGCGACTGTTGCACAAATTGCCACAGCTCCTGCAACCAGTTGTCCAGTTGGTGAGCGGCGTCAAGGTAGTTCTTATACATCTTCCGGTGAGCCCATTCATCTGTTTCCAGCAATGCGATATATAGTAAACGGGGCTGGTGGGTGCGCAGGTACTCCATTGCCTGGAAGTGGGTAAATACGTCCATACATCCTTCTTCACCTTCGGGCTTGTAGGATTGCTGCTTCATGCGGTTGATCACCTGCTCCGTATAAGATGCATTTTTCCAGTCAATGGTATCAAAAGCTGCAATTACAGGAAACCCGCTTTGCTTTTTGCGCAGGATACGCCGGTATGCCTCCCAGGAGCCAAATGCGGCTACGCGTCCGTGATAGCCCGGCTGCCGGTTAATAAATTCGAATATGTTAAGGTTAGGATTATCAGGATATTGATTGGTATTAATAGCGCTGTCTGCAAAGCCTGTAAAGAGCTCATTGTAACCCGGGTAAGAGAAGGAGTAAGGATTGGTCAGGTTTATAAAGTTCCGGTATTTCCGGTTGCCATATAACTGGCCTTTAGACACAAATTCGCCCCAGATGAACGGGAATAATTTTTTCCGCCGGATGGTTTCATCATCATCCCAGTAGGCGGCATAGATCTGCTCCTTTTCTCCCTGGTTAAAAGCGGGATTATTTGCAATGGTGCTGTCCATTCCTCCGAACAGCTCCTGCCAGCGAAACCCGTCTGTGGTGACTACAATAACATTTTTAATGTGCGATGATTGTGCCTTAGTTGTAAACAGGCAGAGCAATAAGCTCATCAGGCAAAACATGGTTTTAGGGGTCATAATGCTGTTATATGATGCGTTAAGATATGAAATTCATCCGTGCTTCAACAATTCTGTTGAACAATGAATAAGATACCCGGATAAGCATCGGTGACAGGTTCCGGTTTTCTGAGGAGCGATAATACAGCAATGAAAAGCCCTTATTACGAAGACATAGTCTTCGGAGAACATAGAAAGTGCGAAGTCCGGAGACTTCGCACAGCAAAAAAATTTATCATCGCCCTGATGGTATTCGTTTAATCCCCTACTTTCTGTTCAAGCTTTTTGATCAGTCCGGAAAATCGCGATTCCTTTCCGGGCATCAGTTCACTGCATCTTTGCGTCCACGCCACTGCATTTTTCAGCGCCTGTTTTTCTGTGGAGGGCAAATGTATAAATGCTTCTGCTGCCTCGAACAGAGGGGTGCATATTTCCCTGGAATAAATATTAATACAAAATTCTGAATAAGAAATCGGTAAGCTTTGCCTTTGAAGCTGCAGCCGGTTGATCATAATGATTGATTATGCTGAAAATGCGGTTTGTGTCGCTGGGATATACCTAGCCAGGTACAGGAGCGTGGAACCCTGTCTCAGCTGCTCATCAGTCAGGATGTTGAAATAAGCATCCAGTACCTCGCGGTTATCACCTGCATTTCCTTCAAACGGTTAAGATAGATGCGCAGAAACGAAGAATCGCGATTGCCTTCATTGAAGATTTGTTCCATTATACCCAGATTATTGGGATCGGCTTCTCGCTTTTTTGCTTCCTTCTCCTTTTTCAGCATCCACCAGGTTTGCCGTGCAGCGTTCACCTTCAAAGTAAAGGTGTAAATAGTTTCGAAACCTGTCCCTGGAGATGTATGATCGGAGAGAAACTCAAAAAATAGCTTTAACTCTGCCTGAATATTTACCGATTCTCATTGGCAAAGGCTATTTTTGGTATAGTTGTATGAACTGTCAACAGACGGCTGCAATCTTAAAGTCTATACCCGATGGAAAGACCGCCCTGCACTGTTTTTGAAGAGCTTCTTTCATCACTTATCCCGTTGTATGACGGATCAACATCTAATAAGCCCAATTGCCCGTTAATATGGAAATACAAATTTTTAGAAAATTCATAGCCAATAAGAATATTAGCGCCAAAATCAAAGGGTTTGGTATAGGGTATTGTCCTGTTGTTTCCACCCATAGACGAATCCGTGCTGGAAAAATCGTTTAAAAATTTTAGTTTTCCTTTAACGCTCATACCACCGGCTTCAGCTTTCCAGCGGCCGCCAAGCCCGTAAGCAATATAAGGTCCTGCGCCTAAAAGCATTTTGCCATTTCCAACCTGTGGCTTAAAAATAAAATTAACCGGAAGTTCTATATAGTAGCTGGTAAATTTTATTCTGTCAACGTCATAAAGATATTGGGCGCCTCCACTTTTATCTATGGTAAATCCTTTGCTGGTAAATAGCAGCGACGACTGAAAAGAAAACTTATCCGAAAGCGGCATATCCGCTGTTCCTCCAAGATGGAATCCCGGGCGTAGTTTTACCTTAGTATAGCCCGTTGGGTCTTTTATTAACATTGCTGATAAGTTGCCGCCGGCTTTAACGCCCCATTGTACCTGTGCCGAAATTTCATGGTTAATCGAGATGCAGATCAACAATAGGATTGCAATTTTTAATTTCATGTTTGGAGTTTTAAATCAGCTAATATAAAGCGCAATTTTTTGACAGGTATATGATATTGGTCATTGAGTATGGAAATATGGGGCAGCCTGTTTGTTTTAACATACTTTTGGATTATTTTTTGTTCAGCGGATGCATAGCATTTCCTGTTTACATAAATTTGATTTGATACAATCTTTTATAATTGAGTCCCCAAATATTCTCAAAACTCCCAGATACCGGCACTACCATCTTTACGGTGATGAGCGCATTGGCTGCCGAGCACAATGCCGTAAACCTCGGGCAGGGCTTTCCTGATTTTCCTATGCATGATGAGCTTATAGCCCGGGTGAATGAAGCGATGCTGAAAGGCTTTAATCAATATGTGCACATGAATGGCTATATGCCCTTAAGGGAAATACTATCGGAAAAGATTTTCAGCCTGTATGCCGCTGCAATAAATCCCGATACGGAAATTACAATCACCCCGGGCGGCACCTATGCTATTTATACAGCGCTTACTTCCGTGTTGAGATCGGGCGATGAAGTGATCGTGTTTCAACCCTGCTACGACAGCTATATCCCGAATATTGAGATCAATGGTGCTATACCGGTACTGGTACCCCTGCATTTCCCGGATTACAGCATTGACTGGAATGCTGTACGTAAAGCCATAACCCCACGCACCAGGATGATCATGCTCAATTCTCCCAATAACCCTACGGGAGCGATATTGTCTGAAAAAGATATAGCGGAATTAAAAAAACTGGTACAGGGAACAGGCATCTTTATTTTAAGCGACGAAGTATACGAGCATGTCATTTTTGATGACCGGCCGCATCACAGTATGCTGCGGTACCCCGAGTTGCTGGAGCGGAGCTTTGTATGTTTTTCTTTCGGTAAAATTTATCACTGTACCGGCTGGAAGATCGGCTACTGCGTGGCGCCGGCAGCAGCCATGCAGGAATTCCGGAAAGTGCACCAGTTCAATTGCTTTTCGTGCGACAGCCCCAAGCAGGTAGCGCTCGCTAAGTTTTTGGAGAAAAAGGAATACTTTACTTCCCTGGGGAAGTTTGTGCAGCAGAAGAGAGATTATTTTTTATCCCTGATGAAAGAGACCCCATTCAGGATGCACGATTCCTTCGGCAGCTATTTTATCCTCGGCAGCTACGGGCATTTCAGCAACGAGCCTGAAATGGATTTTGCCATCCGTATGACAAAAGATCACGGGGTAGCATCCATCCCTGTTTCGGCCTTTTACCGAGACGGTACCGATAATAAAGTGGTACGCTTTTGTTTCTGCAAAAAAGAGGAGACACTGGAACATGCGGCCGAAAAGCTGAGGAAGCTTAGGTGAAATATATCCTGGAATTATTTCGTAACTTTCCCGTATGGGGCAGTTATTACAAATAAAAAAAAATCACTATTGTCCGGCAAATATTAATAATCGTTTGAAATTCTGTTAATCGCCTCACCCCAGCCCTCTCCTCGCGGAGAGGGAGCAGAAACCGCTACAGCAAAGGCTTTCATTAATTTTAAATATTTTTATTCGGACAACAATAAAAAAAAATCAAAAACCGCCCGGTACAGCTATAGAAGCATTTGAAAGCTTATACGAAGCATCATTCGTTTTGCAGAAAGCAAAAAGGGAAAATAAAATCAAAGATCTTACGGAAAATGATCTCGCTTTTGTAATTATCTTATTAGTGTGATCGTGCCTTTCTTCATAAAAGGCCCTCCTGAGGGGCATTCCATTTCGGCATAATATACAAAAGTCCCGGTAGGCAGTGGTTGCCCGTTAAGGGTGCCGTCCCATGCTGCAGAGATGTCCCTGCCGATGAAATTATTCCGCTCATATACTTTTTTCCCGAAACGGTCAAAGATCACCAGGTGCTTAACAATACCTATGCCATATATGACAAACCGGTCGTTTTTGCCATCTCCGTCCGGGGTAAAGGCATTGGGTATATATACCGTATTTTCTTCACAAAGCACTTTTATGGCTATATCATCTGATACCGTACAGCCATACATGGTTTTCACCTTCACCGTATATACCGTGCTTGCAAATGGCGCTGCAAGAGGTGTAGCACAATCATCGCACGAAAGCCTGGTGGCCGGCAGCCATTGCCAGCTTACAATATCAGGAGACCCGCCGGCATTGATCTGTACAGAAGACCCGGCCTGAATTTCCAGGTCATTGCCTGCATTCACCGTTGGTAACGGATGCACCGTGATTTGTGCGGTAGCGGTATCTGTAAAGCAACCATATATATCGCCGCCCACCACGGTATAGCGGATGGTATTCTCTGGCTTTGCCACAGGGTTGTTCACTTTGGTGTCAGACAGCCAATTGGTTTCTTTTATCCATTGATATTTAGAAGTGCCGCTGGCGGAGAGCTGTACTTCCTGGCCATAACAGATTTCTGTATCATACATTTCCTCCAATTGCTCTCTCTGCACAACGGTAACTGTGTGGCTTCCGGATGCTGCACATCCCAGGTCATCTTCTACCTGAACAGTATATGTTGTTGTAATACCTGGTTTTACAACGGGATTGGAAATGTTGAGATCTGAAATACCGTTTGCCGCTGTCCAGGAATAACTGACGCCTCCTGATGCCTTTAGCTGAATCGCTTCCCCATAGCATATACGTGGCTCCGGAGGTGTGATGATAACCGCAGGATCAGGTCGTATGGTAAGTATATCGCCTGCCGCAGCAGCCCGGGTGCACCCTTTGCTGCCGGTGACGAGCAGCTGAGGCGCAAAACTACCATCGCCCGTATAGGTATGTGTGACAGTACTATCAGAAGAGGTCATGATATTACCATCGCCAAAATCCCAGGTATAGTTGCTGATACTGTCTCCGCTGGCTTTAAGTTTAACGGGCTGGCCTATGCACAATTCAGCCGGGGTGGCTTTCAGTACAGCGATGGGCTGGGTAATGGTAATAGTATCCCTGTATTCACCTTTCAACCCGTTATAGCCGTATATAAACAGTGTTACAATATAAGTTCCCGGATCTTTATATACATGGCTGGGATAGTTCACATCCTGCAGGGTGGCGCCGTCGCCAAAATCCCATATTATTTTAGTATAATCGTAAGAAGTATTCACGAAGCTTGCCACAACAGGAGCGCAGTCGGTGCCTGTAACAAACGAAGTGGAAAACTGGAATGCAGTATTGAAATAACGGACTATAATAGTTTGCGGTGACGCTTCTGATGAGCAGCCGGTCACCGGGTCTGTAGCAGTAAGCTTTACGGTATATACTCCTGCGTGTGGGTAGGTATGCTGCTCATAATATTGATCGCCAAATGTTCCATCTCCAAAATCCCATTTATATTGCGTATTATCGCTGCCGTAGGTATTGGTATAATTATAAAAAGTGATGGTGCTGTTTAACGGTACATTGGTGCCCGACAAACCAAAAGCGGCCTTCGGGCCGTATACTTCCACATAGTTACTGTAGGAAGGTGTACTGCTGCTGCATCCTCCTGCATCGGTAATGGTTAAGGTGACATTGTAAGATCCGGGGTCGCTGTAGGTATGGGAGATTGTTCCGCTCTTGTTGACTGTTTGTGTTTGTCCATCGCCAAAATTCCATGTCCAGCTTGTGATGGTATTATTGTTGGCGGTAGACGCGTCTTTCAGTACCACATCATTTCCCAGGCATTGCCTGTCCTTTTCAATGGTGAAAGCTGCCGCTGCCCCTTTGAGATGAATGGGCACATAGCCGGAAGTGTCGAAGCAACCGAAATACGCTGAAGCAGTAATTACCCTGAGCTGTCCTTCTTTCACCTCATAGGGATTGAGCTTACCGCTTGCTGAAGTTATAAAATAAGTATCGTAGTCAAGCGACGGATAACCGTTAAAGCCTGTCCCATCCTCATACTCCCATTTTTGAAAATAATAACTGTTGTAGTATCCCTGCTGGTAGGTTGGGTTTTTCTCAAAACCCGTAATCTTAAATGGTATCACTTCATTAGCACAAACATTGCTTTTTTGTAAGGATAATGCCGGATGCTGCTTCAGCAGCACAGAAACATTCACCGAATCTCTTACGCTGCAGGCGCCATTTGTGGTGGTCAGCACTACTTTATAATTACCGGTGGCAGTATATTCATGTTTTACGGTTGGCTCGTCTGTTGAGTAGGTCTGGCTCTTTCCGTCTCCCCAATTCCATTTCCAGTTTTCTGCTTCTTTCGAAGACTGGGTAAATTCTACTTCGCCCCGTGTGCCGTCACAGGTCCGCTGGTAGCCTGAGATCTTAGGGAACGGCGGCATTATGGTGATATAGCCAGGCTTTTCTATAGTATCACTGCAGTCGCCATTGTAGGCAATTAATTTCACACCATAGCTGCCTGCGGCATTATATTGCACGATTTGCGAATTGCCGTTAACATAATTATAGTCGCCTTCATATGCCCAGGAGAGGTATGTTGTAGCTGTTCCACCTGTATAGCTAAAGGTAACCGGGGTATTACCACAAATATTAGTGCCCTGTAGTGATACGAAATCAGCCTTGGGTTTTTTGTATACGGTAAATGAGTTGCTGTTAGACGTTCCCTTACAGCCTTTTTGCGTAGTAAATTCCAGGTATGCCGTATAATTACCGGGATTGGTGAATTCATGCACAGGCTCTTTTTCATTTGATGTGGTCCCGTCGCTGAATATCCATTTATAGGTTGCTATTTCATCGGATCTGTCGCCTACAGCCATCTTTACTTTCAGGTAACCACAGTAAGAAGACGCTGCATCAGAAATTATGCTGTATATATTGGCGTAAGGTTTGGTAATAGTAATACCTTGAGTAGTTCCAACAGTACAGCCATATATATTACTTACCTCAAGCGATACGGAATAGTTTCCTTCATTAGTGTAAGTATACGAAGGCGCCTGTATGGCGGAAGTAGCTATATTATAATAATCTTTATAAAATTTCCAGTTCCACTTTACGGCATCCGGAGTAGCGTCCTTGAATTTTACAGTAGCCGGCGCGCCACAGAAGTTTTGCAGATCGGCAACAAAGCCGTTAAGCTGCGGCACAGGTCTTACTTTGATCTTTGCCGAAGCAGAATCCGGACAGGAGCCAAAAGTATTTAACAGCTTAACAGTATGCTCCAGTGTATCACCAAACGGATATGACAATCCGTTGTAAGTATTATACCAATAATAGACCTCCTGGTCGTCTATAAACCACGTTGTGGTAGAAGGCGCCGGTGTGCTGGTAGTAACAAAGTTTGCTGTCTGGTCCCTGCATATCAGTGAAGGTGCATTAAAGCCGGCTTTATAGCTCGCAACATTGAGATAATCTGCCTGTGTGCTGGTGATACTGCAGCCGGCATCGTTCTTTACTGTCAGGCTGACGGTATAGATCCCTTTTTTATTGAAAGCATAAGACGGATTTTTTTCGGTGGAAGTATGCCCGTCGCCAAAATTCCATGTATAGCTCAGCGTGCCGGGACCGGAGCTGTTGTTGGTGAACTGAACGGCATCTGTTGGCTTACAGAGCACCTGGCGGCTTGCGGTAAACGAGGAGCTGATGGATGGCAGGATCTCTGCTATCTCTTTTTTGGTCACAGAGCTATAGCATCCGTAGCTGTTGACCACGGTAAGTGTGGCTGATGGTTTCATCAGCATCATATAGGTATGCGATGCATTTTCTGAATATTCCTGCTGCGTTGTGCCATCGCCGTAATCCCAGTAAAACCTTTCAAGCGATCCGCTTCCCGGTGTGGAGTTGCTTTTAAATTGTATTACTGCGGGAATGCAAGCCTTGTTCTCCAGCACTGAAAAATCGGCCACCGGTTTTTTGTAGCCGGTGATCTCTTTGGAAAAGCTATAGCTTTTGCCGCCATCGGTAACGGTAAGTGTAACCGTGTATGTCTTCTCTTCGGTATATATTGAGGCAGGACTTTTGAGCTCGCTGCTGTTGCCGTTCCCGAAATCCCAATGATACACAGCACCGGCTGTGGCTCCGTTAACATAGCTGTTAAACTGAACACTGAACGGAGGACATCCTCCCTCCTTATCCGGGTTGAATGAAACACTGACCTGTCCTATAACCGATGATGAAAGTATGGAGAGAAATAACAGAAAAATCCAGCAGTACTTCCTGGGAGTGGTTGAGGTATATTTCACAAAAGTCAACGCCATGGGATAGAGTCGAGGTCTGGTAATTCTTAAACGGGAAAATAAGACGTTTATTTGAGTCTTTGGCAAAACTCCTCAGGTAAATTTTAAGGTACCCCCGTCAGTTTGATTATTGCTATCCAAACTCCGGGCCCGCTATAGCGAATAGCCGGTTGACCTTGCCGGCAAACGGGTTTTTATTCCTGTACATCCTGGTAAACTGCCGTTGCTTCACGAAATCCAACTCCTGAAGCATTTGTATCACCTCTTTTTTATCAACCGGCACGTCTATAACAACCGGTTGGCCGGACAGTTGTGCAAGCGCCTGCTTCAATAATAGAATAGCTTGTGAAGCAGTGGTGGCAACTATCGGGCCTATATGATGATACCGGTAACCCGTTCTTCCCAGCGCAAACCCTTCTATGCCGTTGCTTTCTTCCAGCATCCAGGCCTTGCCAGGATACTGCTGCATATAATAAGCTACCAGCTTTTCCCTTTTAGTGCCCAATACCGTTTCGTCAAGCGATATGATCGCAGAGAGATCTTTTGACAAAGCCTGCCGGGGTAAATCAACATGATGGATGGAAATATTTGCAACGCTGGTATTCACCATTCTCAGGATAGTGTATTCCGGCAAAAACCCAAACTTCCGGTACACAGGTTCTCCCCAGGCAGTGGCGTCTAACTTCATAGCTGCTTTACAGTTTTCGAAAATATATTGCAAAAGCAGTTTGCTCACTCCTTTTCCGCGATACGCTTTATTCACCAGCACCATACCTATCCATGCGAGCTGCCCGGCGTAATCGAGGGCTACCGTTGTGCCTATTATCTTGTTGCCGGCAACTGCTGCAACACTGATATTCTGCGGGTCTTCAAGCAGGAAGTCCCAGTCCTGCGCTGTCTGGTTCCAGCCAGCTTCAGCCGACAGTTCCATTGCAGCTTTCCTATCGTCTGTTCGCAGCGGCCGCAGGTAACACTCTATCATCAGCCCGCTTTTTCTCCTTCCGTATAATTCATATCTTTTTTAAATGTCTCTTCAAGGTAGAAAAGCGCCAACAGGGCTAAGAGGTAAGCGAATATGCCTACGATCAAAGCGCTGTGGATAATACCGGTCCTCCCCTTCAGCAATGCAAACAATGCCGTAAGCGGGATCACCGTTGCTCTTACAAAATTGGGAATGGTAGTGGCTACGGTAGCACGGAGATTGGAACCGAAGAGCTCTGCAGCCACGGTAATAAAAAGTGTCCAGTAGCCGCTGGAAAAACCAAGAGCAGCGCATATTATATACAGTGTAGAGACATTATTAACAGGCGCCAGCAGAAAAATAAGCATCAATGACATAGACATCAGGAGGAACACCAGGATGGCTTTTTTCCTGCTTTGCAGCCGCTGGCTCAACATTCCACTGATCAGGTTGCCCGCTACCTGGCCCGAGAAAGCGAACATCACAGCTTTGCCGGCATTAATAGGTTGAGCTACTCCCAGTGCAGCGCCAAACTCCGGTGAAAAAGTGATCAGTATACCTACCACAAACCATATAGGCATGCCAATGATTATACCATTGAGATATTTAAGGAAGCGTTCGCGGCTTTTGAACAGCATTCCTATATTACCGCGTTTTACTTTTTGTTCTTTCAATTGGACATAGATGCCCGATTCAAAAACCCGGATACGTAATACCATCAGCAGTAAACCCAGTCCGCCACCGATAAAATAGGATATGCGCCAATCGAAAAAATAGGATACCAGGTAAGCCAGCAGCGCACCCATCACTCCCATAGTAGCTACGAGTGTAGCGCCATATCCTCTCATGCGTGCAGGTAATATCTCAGATACCAGCGTGATACCGGCGCCCAGCTCACCGGCCAATCCAAAGCCCGCAATAAAACGCAATATTGCATAAGCGCCAACAGAGGTCACAAACCCGTTGCCGATATTAGCCAGCGAATAAATTAAAATAGAACCGAATAATACGGACAGCCTTCCTTTTTTGTCGCCCATTATCCCCCATACGATGCCACCTATAAGCATACCCGCCATCTGCAGGTTCAGCAGCATGAGCCCGTCTTCCATAATTTTCTCCTGCGAAAGCCCCAGGGAAGCCAGGCTGGGCACGCGAATGATGCTGAAAAGGAAAAGATCGTACATGTCTACCATATACCCGAGTGCCGCCACCAGCACAGGCAGCCGTATGAGATGCCGGAATGTGGAAGAAGAGGAAGCTGTTTGCATGAACTATATATTATTTGAAATGTTAGGAAGCTGTTTTTTATATTGTATTATAATCGTGGTATCGTCAACCCGCCATCTACCATCACTACCTGGCCGGTAGAATACGGGAAATCGCCTTTGGCAAGCGCTGCCACTGCCCACCCTACATCAGCGGGCTCGCCCCAGCGTTGCTGAACACACAATCCTTCATTGATCAATTTGTCGTATTTCTCTTTCACTCCGGCTGTCATGTCCGTACGAATAATGCCGGGACGTACTTCATACACAGGTATGTTAAATTCTCCCAGGCGAACCGCAAACAATTGTGTTGCCATGCTCAGTCCTGCCTTTGAGAGGCAATACTCGCCGCGGTTTACAGAAGCCACGGTGGCAGACATGGAAGTAATATTGATAATGCAACCGATGAAGTTAGTATCGCTTTCCTTTTGAGCGATCATCCAGTTAGCCGCCTGCTGCGTAAGAAAATAGCAACCTTTAAGGTTTGTCGTCATCACCTCATCATAGCTTTCTTCAGTGGCTTCCAGTATATCGCGTCTCTCTTTTGGTGCTATACCCGCATTGTTCACCAGGATATGGAGCGCTCCGTAATGATCCTTAATGTTACGGATCATATTTTCCCGGTCTGCTGCAGATGCTATACTCCCCCGGCAGTAGATCACGCCTGCACCCAATGCTTTCAGCTCGCTCAGGGCAGGTTGTACCGCCTCTTCCTGCCGTGTGCCATTCACCGCAAGATCAAATCCGGCTTTTGCCAGCTGTATGGCAATGCCGAACCCTATACCACGGGTGCCGCCGGTAATCAATACTACTCTTTTCATCTGTATCTATTATTATTTTATTATGAATCTTTGTAGTGAAACGATAAATGATAGACATTTCTTTCTAACCTATCCTTAGCCATTTTTCAAATCAGGCACATCCAGCCAGCATCTTTTTTCCCAGCTTTCCAGTCCTTTCTCTGCCAGTTGCACCCCTTTAACGCCTTCATACAGATCCCAGGGGAACGGATCGCCTTTTACCACATGTTTTAAGAACAATTCCCATTGTACTTTGAAAGCATTGTCATACGCTTCCTGTTCGGGCACTTTACTCCAGCCTTCAAAGAAATTGATAGGCTGCGTGATGTCAGGGTTCCATACAGGTTTGGGCGTATTGCCATAGTGCTGTATATAACATTCCCTCAATCCCGCTACTGCCGAGCCTTTGGTGCCGTCCACCTGTAAGGTCAAAAGATCATCCCGCCTTACTCTTACCGTCCAGGAAGAATTGAAATGTGCAATAATATCATTCTCCAGCTCAAACGTAGCATAAGCGGCATCATCGGCTGTGCAGGTATACTGCTTCCCGTCTTCATCTATTCTCTGGGGTATATGCGTAGCGCCGAGGCAGGATACAGCCTTCACCTTTCCAAATACATTGTCAAGCACGTAGCGCCAGTGGCAAAGCATATCTACGATAATCCCTCCCCCGTCTTCTTTACGATAGTTCCACGAAGGGCGCTGCGCGGGAATGGAATCGCCTTCAAAAACCCAGTAGCCGAATTCGCCGCGCACGGAAAGAATCTTACCAAAAAATCCCTGTTGTATCAGGCGCTTTAGTTTGATGATGCCCGGCAGCCAGAGCTTATCCTGCACCACCCCGTTTTTTACGCCTGCTTGCTTACAAAGCCGGTAAAGCGCCATCGCTTCTTTGGTATCTATGGCAATGGGCTTTTCACAATAAATGTTTTTTCCGGCGGCTACCGCTTTGCGGATGGCTTCTGCACGCCGCGTGGTTGTTTGTGCATCAAAGTAGATGGTATAAGAGGGGTCAGACAATGCTTCGTCAAGATCGGTAGTCATTTTTGTAATGCCTGATAGTGCGCAGAGCTTTGCCAGCTTATTTTTATCGCGGCCAACGAGGATGGGGTCAGGCATAATGGTTTCAGCAGCGCTGATCTTTACGCCGCCCTGTTGTATGATAGCGGCAATGGATCTCAGCAAATGCTGGTTGGTGCCCATTCTTCCTGTCACACCGTTCATGATGATACCTACTTTATGTTCCTGCATCAGTATATTGTTTTATATGTGATTACTATGATGTACCAGCAGCCATCTATGTACTATACATGTTCCCGGTATGCTTTAATTATTTTTTGCAGAAAAGCAGATTGATCTTCTTTCCAGAAGCGGGTGGAGAATATTTCCACCTCATTAAAGCCGCTGAAACCTGTGGCTTCCACCCAGGAGCGTATCTTCCGGACAGGGATACAGCCTTCACCCATCAGTCCCCTGTCGAGCAGCATATCCGAGGTAGGAACATTCCAGTCGCAGACATGAAAAGCCAGCAGGTTATGATGTTGCCCGCAACGTTTGATCTCCCGTTCCAGCGAGGGATCCCACCACAAATGATATACATCTACAGCTACGCCTACCCAGGGAGAGTGCAGCGCTTCTGCCATATCATTTGCCTGCGCCAGCGTATTGATGGCAGAGCGCGTATCCGCATACATAGGATGCAGAGGCTCTATGGCAAGCTTAACGCCTGCGGCAGATGCTTCATCCAGTACTGCGGCAATGCCATCCTGTATCTGTTGCCTTGAATCATCCAGGCTTTGTGTGGGATCTGCGCCGCAGACCAGCACGATCAGAGGAGCTCCTAATGCAGCGGCTTCTTCTATTGCCTTCCTGTTGTCATCAATAGCAATTTTTCTTTTGTTCTTGTCTGCGGCCGGGAAAAAACCGCCTCTGCAAAGTGAGACAATACTTAATCCTTCCTCCCGAAGCATATTACCCGTTTGCTTTATATCCCGCCCTTCAAGCGCATCGCGCCACACGGTAATGCCTCTAACCCCCGCCGCTGCATAGTTTCTTGCCGCTGTTGCTATATCCCACGGGTTGGTAGTGATCGTGTGCACACACAACCGGGAAAGATCTTCAAGTGCTCCTGTGCTCATCGTTGTTTTTAAATTTTATGCCGCATGCCTGTATTTTTATGCCGCAACAAGTCAATTGTACTATTGTATATTGAAGAAAGTATAATAGGTTTCATTATTGATGATACGCTGCAGGTAAAGAGCCGCTTCACGTGCATGATAATCCCCCCACATCGAAGATTCTCCGTTGGGTATCCGGCTCCCTTCCGGTATATGATCCCAGCCGTTGGGGCGATGATAGATAGAATGCAGTATCAATCCCTGATGATTTGGGTTAGTGCTAAGATAAGGTTCATCAAAGAGGGTGTCCAGCACTGTTAGTCCGGCCTGCCAGTAGTGGTCACCATTTTGTGCATCTCCTTTCTGCTGTAAAAGCCTTCCCAGCCGCAGAAGCCCCTGAGATGCGATAGCGGCGGCAGAGCTGTCTACCGGCTCAAAATCGTTGTAAGGGTCTGCGGGTTTGTCGAGATAATTGCCCAGCCTGTATAACTGCGGCGCCCCGGTATCCCAATAAGGAATACCGTCTGCGGGCGTATTTTCAATATAAAAATCACACGTAGCTTTTGCCGCTTTTAACATCCAGTCCATTACCGCCTCTTTTCTACCGGGGATTGCCTCGTCAGGCTGCCGGTCAAGCCATTCCAGCTCTTCCGCAAAGCCGCACATTGCCCAGGCCAGTCCCCTTGTCCAGGTGCTGAAGCCTGTATATCCCTGCTGTGAATTAGGGCAACGGTAATTGCCGTCTTTTGTATTAAAAACACTTTCATGCGCGGTGCGTCCCCAGGCGTCGTAAATATCGCGCCCTTCATTGTAAAAAACAGCATATTGCGCAGTGGCCGACAGGTGCTGCAGGGCGCGTTCCAGCAGGCTGATCTTCATATCTCCTTCTGCCTGCAAAAAATGCCCGAGACTATGGGAAACGATCAGCGCCCGGACGGAGCGGATGGTATCTACAAACAATGAATGCGGACCGTTGAAGGAATGAATAAAGCCGCCATCTTTAATAGTAGTCCAGCGGCTTGCCTGCACAGCGCCTGTAATCTTTAAAGCAAGTATATAAAACTGCTTTTCCCATTCATTATATGCAATCTTTCCTTCGTGCATCAGGCGCAGCAGGTTTCCGTAGGTGCTTATATTATTGAAGCCATGATCGTGCACCCCTATATGACTGATATGCGGCGCCATCATGCTAACCGTATTCCCCCGGCCAACTTCCAACGCTGCTTTATCACCTGTTGCATCATACTGCAATATGGCAGACCCGTACTGGAAGCCCTGCGTCCATTCCGTCCAGCCTCTTGTAGTATACTTCCCTTCCACAGTAAATACAGGAGACCCCTTGGTACGGTCATAATTCTTTTCAATAAGAGAAATTTTATCGCCTGATACAGTCCAGAATCTTTTTAGTTTGGCATCCAGCCCTGACGCCGCTAAGCCTGTTTTAATCTTTATCATTGTTGTGCTGTCATTTATAGCCACGGTTTATTCCCTGAAAGAAAGCCCCCCGGACAAACTCATGAATTTTCAAGCGTTTAAGGTAAAGTTTTTTTGAATAGTAATTGTTTTTTGAGGGGAAAATGATATAAATAAGCCCTTGCATTATTGGATATACCGCTAAGCAAAGCTGTTCCTTTAGTAAGCCGGAATACGCAGTTTTTGGGGAATCGCTTTATATTTATTTTGATGGTGTGATTAAATGCCTCTGTTCCTATGTTATAAAGCAACGCTATATCTCTCCCGAGCATTACCTTTTCTCCTCTGATTGTATAATCCTTGACTGAATGAAGTGGATGATTTGCATTCGGTGCTTTTCGGTTTGAGGCAACTAATATACAAAAGCGTCTCTTTTTTAAAAGCACGATGAGAAAGTACTTGATAAAGGGATGCATAGTAAGGGGTGCGAGTCTGGTAGAAAGTAAAGTCCTTTCAAATGCTGAAGCATGTACTTTTTCTAAAAAAATTAATATCAACGAATAAAAGATTGTCATCTTTGCACCCATGCCACTTCCTCTCCATCTCCACCCATTCACTATAGTCAACACTCAACCGGAAATATATATTCCCGATGCGTGCGCAGTGCAACAGGCATACAGCAATAATAAAGATGCTGCCTACTGGGCGCAGGTTTGGCCGGCATCTTTAGGGTTATGCAATTTCCTGCATGAGCATCCGCACTATATTGAAGGGAAAAATATTTTGGAGCTGGCAGCAGGACTGGGTTTACCTGGTTTATATGCCGCAGCTACAGCAAAGCAGGTAATGATTACCGACAGGGAAGAACAGGCAGTAGCATGTATACAACAATCCATCGCTCATTTGCAATTAAAGAATACGGAGGCAATAGCGATGGATTGGAAGGATGCAGTGCAGGCTCCTTTGCCGGATATTTTATTATTGAGCGATGTAAACTATGAGCCTGCGGTATTTGATGAATTACTGCATGTGATAGAAGATTTCCTGCAAAATAAAGTCACGATCATTATAAGTACTCCCCAGCGGCTGGTAGCCAAGCAATTTATCAATAGTCTTCTTTCTTATTCCACACAACAATGGAATGGTGAAGTTGTATGGAATGGCAAAGAAACAGTTGTAAGTGTATTTGTGCTGGAGTGGTGAATATAGTGAATGGTGAAATGATAAACGTAAAAGATCTCTCGCTTCTCACGATTCCGTAAGCAATGTCTTTTCCTTTCGCTTAAGAATCATCATAAAACTTTTATTTTGTCAGCAACGCAGAGATTTATCGCACTGTTACCAGTAACCGGATAAGCCGCCTCTTTTTGTCTGGTCCCGCCTGCGGCGGGATTGAAAAAATGCGGAGCATATTTTTTCAAAAGACAAAAAGCAGCGGTGTTCCGGTTACGAAGCCCGCCGGCTTGAGGCAATCAACAACTTATCTTTAAAAACCCTGTGTCTTCTTAAGGAAACGACATTGATTCACTATTGCCCATTCACTTTATTTTAACATCCCTGCAACAAAACAGATCGTCAACCTATACAACATTGACGGTTATTTGTAGTGTCAACTTTTCCTGAATGACCAGATATTTACTTTTTCTTTCAATGGTTTTATTTTGCGCTGTTGCTTTTCCGCAGCAAAGTAATTTTTTATCACTGAAGAAAAACGGGCGTACCATCAAAAACTATTTTAAAGGTGCTCCTATAGCATTCATTCATGTCAATGGCAGCCTGATAGAAGGCACCCTGGAAAGAGTATACAAAGACAGCATTTTTATGTACAATTATGATATCCGGATGACACCTACCCCCTGGGGCACCAGGTTTGCCGATACCGTAGGCAGGTACGACCTCCGGTATCATATCAGCGAAATTGCTGCTATACCAAAGCCCGGCAAGCCTTTTGAATTTATACGGAACGGCACTTTACTTATGATCGGCGGTATAGGATATGCATTTCTGCATACTTTCAACGGGTTGATACAAAAAAGAAAGATCGAGCCCGGCACACTGGCTATTGCAGGCGGCGTGGCGCTGCTGGGCTTTACGATGAAAAAGCTGCGTAAGTATTATTATCCCATAGGGAAAAAATATACCATTGCTTATATAAAGCTCACTTCAGCGTAAAAAACAGTTCCCCGGCCAACCGCAATTGTTTATTTTGCAGCCTCATCATTTTCGTTGTATTGTGAGGAATTTCCTGTCCAGATCCTGGCGTTTCATCAAGCGGTTATTGCTTATACTGTTTATACTGCAGTTGGTGTATATATTCCTGCTGAAATGGATGGATCCCCCGGTAACCCTTACGCAGTTGGGGAGCTTTCTTACCGGCAACGGGCTGAAAAGAGACTATGTAAGCGCGGAAGAAATTTCACCGTGGGCCGGGCTCGCTGTAATTGCTTCTGAAGACCAGCTTTTCCCCGACCATAATGGCTTTGACTGGAAAAGCATAGAGCGCGCTATTGAAAAAAACAAGCGGAAAAAGAACAGGATCGCCGGGGCTTCTACCATCAGCCAGCAGGTAGCAAAAAATGTGTTCCTGTGGCAGGGGCGCACCTGGCTGAGAAAGGGACTGGAGGCCTACTTCACCTTTATGATCGAATGGGTATGGGGCAAGCAACGAATACTTGAAGTATACCTCAATGTATCGGAGATGGGGAAAGGTATTTTTGGTATAGAAGCCGCTGCGCAAAATTATTTTAATAAACCTGCAGCAAAGCTGACCAGGACGGAGGCTGCAATGATCGCTGCATGCCTTCCCAACCCGACTCGGTTTACCGTAAGGCCTGTTTCCCGCTTTGTGGCTGCGCGCTATCCCTGGGTGTTATTGCAAATGAGCAACCTCGACAATGACCCCGATATCATAAATGTGCTCCCGGGTAAAAAAGCCAAAACCTCACCATCTGAGTAAGACGCTTCCCCATGTAAAACCACTTCCGAAAGCAGCCAGGCATACCAGGTCGGCAGGTTGTATCTTTCCTGCTTCCCATGCTTCGCAAAGTGCGATGGGGATTGATGCTGCAGTAGTGTTACCATACTTCTGGATATTGTTGTATACCTTATCGTCACTGAGCCCAAGCTTTTGCTGCACAAACTGTGCAATACGGAGATTAGCCTGGTGTGGAATAAGTATATCAATGTCGCCCGGCTTTAGTCCGTTGGCATCCAAAGCCTCCATGATCACCTCCGGGAATTTTACTATTGCTTTTTTAAAAACTGCCGGGCCATCCATATATGGGAAATTCTGCGCCTTATCAATCATGCTATGGCTCATGAACATATCTCCTATCTCCGCTGTATTGAAATCGGCAACCGGCTGTTGCACCCAATGATTGGCATGAGTGCCCGGGTTGTACATGGCAAGACTTTCAGCGCTTTCCCCATCACTGTGCAAATGAGTGCTGAGTATCCCTCGTCCCTCCTCTTCTGCAGGCTGCAGCACTACCGCCCCTGCGCCATCGCCAAATATTACAGATACGTTTCTGCCACGGGTGCTAAAGTCCAATCCGAAGGAATGCTTTTCACTTCCCACCACCAGTATGTTCTTATACATGCCTGATCTGATAAACTGGTCGGCAACGCTCACCGCATATACAAACCCGCTGCATTGGTTGCGCACATCCAAAGCCCCGATCTCTCCCATTTTCATGGCTCTTTGCAGCAGCACTCCGCAACCCGGAAAATAGTAGTCGGGGCTGAGTGTGGCAAATACAATAAAATCAATATCCTGTGGGATGATGCCGGCGCGCTCAATAGCTATTTTTGATGCTTCAGCAGCCATGGTAGTGGTAGTCTCTGTTTCCCGCCCGGCAAATCTCCTTTCCCGAATACCCGTTCTTTCCCTGATCCAGTCATCGCTGGTATCCATATATTGCTGAAGATCAAAATTAGTTACAACATGTTCGGGAACATACCTCCCTGTTCCGGCGATCTTTGCACGCGGCATAGCAATCAATTTAATGTTGTTAAAAAAATATCTGTTCACCGGCAAAGTGAGCCGGATAATTATTTGATATCGACAGGGAGCGCTACGCGGGTGTCGTCCCAGCCGATCCATAAGTTGGCGCCGGTATTGGTGGCTTCGGTTTCCATGGTAAACTCCTCAATAGGCCTGGCAGCTTTTACTACCGGAACAGTAAACTTAAATATATCTTTTGCTTCATCTATTTTAAGTCCCCAGCTATACAGATCTCCGTTAAGGATCAGCGTCCATTCCGTGGGTTGCGGTATGCAATACAGTATATAGTTGCCTTTGCGGACCTTTGTACCCTGGATGGTCACGTCCTGGAAAAATTCGATCTCGGTGGCTTCATTGGCGCCAAGCCTCCACCGCTCTCCAAATTTTACCACGCCCCCAAATATTTTCCTGCCGCTTTTCTGCGGCCGGCTATAGAATACCCTGAATACCGGAGGAGTTTTAATGCTGCCGATCATTTTCAGCTTGGGGTATTCCATAGGAAAATATACCACATCCAGGGGAGATTTATCAAGCGTTGAAACGTGGGTAGCCGATTCATGTATTGGCGGTGGAAACGGCCCTGTAGTATCTGTTGTATTATTATTACTACTTGCAGAGGACCCGCTCTGACAGGAGCAGTAAAATACGGCGCTATACAATATTATTATAGCACTACAACATTTACGCAGCATAAAGTAAGTCATGGGCAAATGGTAAATATTTTAAAAGCTTATGGGTAAAGCAACTTCTGTATCTTCCCATGCCATCAGCAGGTCTGCACCAGACGCCGTTTTTTTAAAAAGCATTGAAAACATTTCCACCGGCGCTTCTGTTTTCTGTGTTTTGACGGTGGTGCGTAAAATATCTTTCTGCTTATCGTAGGCGAATGATCCCCACACATCGTTATCTTTATTGATAATGATCGTCCACTTGTCCGCTTCGGGAATGGCATACATGGTATACCTTCCTTTTTTTATTTTAGTATTTCCTACTTTGATATCCTTATAGCAATCAATCTCGGTAGCTTCATTGGCGCCCAGCCTCCATACTTTGCCGTATTCCACGAGCTCGCCGAATATCTTACGGTTCTTTTTTACGGGCCTGCTGTACACAATTTTTATTACAGGAGCCTCCTGCGCCTGCTTTCTTATTTTAAGAATAGGATAATCCACAGGGTAATATACCATATCCAGAGGAGAATTATCAAGGGGAGGCCAGCTTTCCTGGGCAGATATCTGCAAAACAAGCAGTAAGGCAATAGCAGCCGGCAATGTTTTCATTAGCTTATTCATAGCGGCAAATGTACAGGATTGATTGTTGATGAAAAAGATAATAATGCAAGCTCTTATTGATCAGACGGCCATTATTTTGTTGTAATATTCCTTTGCAAAGCGTTCTACGTCAGGCAGGAATATTCCTGATATTATTTCCAGTTGCTTATAGTTTTCCAAAAAGATCTCAAATGCACGGCTGCTGTCATGCATATACGCCGCCCTGTGCACCAGCCCGCGGAAACTATTGCGTACTCCATCGGTAAACTGGTAATTGAACAGCCAGTTTTGCTTCTTCATGTGGGGAAGCAGCATACGGAATCTGTCAGGAAGATAATCCTGCTGTTGTTCAAGAGCCTGGTAGGTTTTATCGGCAAACAACTTTAGCCCGCCGGGAGGGAACAACGATTCGTTTTTTGCCAGGAAATGATCATATACTATATCTATGAATGCACCGGAGTATAATCCATAATCCGCCCTGAAGAAACTTTTGGACTCCCTCGTGGCATCATGTGTATCCGTAAAATTGTCAATAGCCCGGTGCAGCATAATACCCTGGTAAATAAGCGCCGGATAATCGTTCTTTTTGCTCCCTTTTACAAAATCACTGATCATATTGCCCACTAAGAGCTGCGGCTGGCCAAAAGACAGGTATGCGTGGGCGAGATAGTTCATTCCCCGGAGATTTTTACAGCTATTCCGCCAGGATAATTCATGGCAAAAAATATCAATATAAGGCTTTGCGGTGACTTTAACAACTGGTATCAATTCATAGATTATTTTTGCGTTACAAAATTACAACCTATATGGTATTAAGAGCGGTGGATACGGTGGATACAATCTCTCCGGATATTTTCAAAAAGCAATATTATGCACCCGGCAAACCATTAGTGATACGGCAACTCTCCCATAAATGGCCTGCCCTGTCAAAATGGAACTGGGATTATTTTAAAGAAATCGTTGGTGACAAAAAAGTCGGTATCTATAATAATGTAAAAAGCGACGCCTATACACCCGTAAACAAGGCAGATGATTATACTACATTCGGAGAATATGTTGATATGATAAGAAAGGGCCCTGCCGGATGGAGAATATTCCTGTTCAATATATTTGATCACGCCCCCCAGCTGACCCATGATTTTGAATGGCCCGACGAGCTTATGAAAGGATTTGTAAAAAGATTCCCGATGCTGTTTGTAGGTGGCGCTTCCTCTATCACGCACATGCATTTTGATATTGACCTGTCGCATATTCTGCATACCCAATTCATGGGTAGAAAACGCGTTTTGCTTTTCCCTTATGAAGAACAATATAAGCTTTACCGGAAACCTTATGAAGTACTTAGCCTTGCCGATTTTTCAAATTATTACCAGCAGAACGGCAAACCTGATTATACGCAGTTCCCGGCTTTGAAGCTGGCAAAAGGATATGAAGTGATTCTTGAACCTGGCGACACGCTGTTTATGCCCGCCGGTTACTGGCATCACATGGAATATATTGACAGTGGTTTTGCAATGAGCCTGAGAGCGCTCCAGTTGGGCATAGGCGGCAAAATTCGTGGTGTATGGAACCTGGTCGGGATGCGTAATATTGATACCCTGATGAAAAAAACCGCGCCCAAGTGGTGGTACGATTTTAAAAGAGAAAAGACAATGCTTGCTGCAAACAGGGAGCTGGAGAGCGCTGAAATGTCATAATAGCCCAGCAATTGGCGGGGTGTTTACTGCGAAAAAGGCTCCCGACCTTTTGAAGGTTGGAAGCCCTGCAGAATAACCCGTTAAATTGTTTTGAAATATTAAAGAGTCCTATTAATTTAGCGTAAAGTATAGCCGCCTTTGAAGCACCATATAGAGGAATGAATCATATAAAATTCTCCCTCTGTTGCCCCCGCGTTTAAAATCTGATATTTTATTTACCACCGGTCATATTTCAAACCTGTATCCCAGTTTACCGTATTTAATCCAATTCATTTATAATATTAATGATTGATGCCCGTATACCGGGAATATCAATTACTGCTTTTTGTGGTTTCAGAGGTAAGCACGGCCGGTGATGTCTATCGCCGGCATTTTATTTTTGATGACAGGCTATGCTATGGTCCATACTTCACGCCCTCTGAGTAATTTGTCCAGATCGCCCTTGCCTTTTGCAGCAACGGCTTCTTCGATCTGCATGGTCATAACGTCTTCGTAACATGCGCGGGAGGTTTGGTAAAACACTCCAAACGGCCGGGGCAGGTGATGTTGCAGGGAAGGATCATCAAACATTCTCACCAGTATCTGCGCTTTGTAAAAGTCATTTTCATCGTGGATCCACAGATCGTCTTCCGATATGCCATTGCCTAATTCCACTACTACAGGCCTCCATCCATCCAGCCTGACCCCTTTATTTCTTGAAGCGCCGTATACGAGTGGCTTGCCTTGTTCGAGGAAAAGAGCATGTTCCGGTTTCGAACCTTTATCCGTAAAGATCTCAAAGGCGCCGTCGTTGAATATATTACAGTTCTGGTATATTTCAGTAAATGAAGCCCCCTTGTGACGATGGCTTCGGATAAGTATCTCCTGCAAATGCTTGGGATCCCTGTCCATGCTGCGGGCTATAAAAGTAGCATCGGCGCCTATGGCAAGTGCCAGCGGGTTGAAGGGATGATCAATGCTGCCCATCGGAGTAGACTTGGTAACCTTGCGCTCTTCAGATGTAGGCGAATATTGTCCTTTGGTCAGGCCGTATATCTGGTTATTGAACACCATCATATTTACATCAAAATTCCGTCGCAGTAAATGGATGGTGTGATTACCGCCGATGCTCAGCGCATCGCCGTCGCCGGCAACTATCCATACGCTGAGCTCAGGCCTTGTGGCTTTAAGACCGGAGGCGATAGCAGTGGCTCTTCCGTGAATGGAATGCATGCCATACGTGTTCATATAATAGGGAAACCTTGAGGAACACCCTATACCGGAAATAATGACGATATTTTCTTTGGGTATGCCTAATCCCGGCATCACTTTCTGCACCTGTGCCAATATAGAATAATCTCCGCAACCCGGGCACCACCTGACTTCCTGATCTGTGGAAAAATCTTTTGCCGTCAACGCAGGTTGGGAAGGAACTGCTGTTGTACTCATTGTAGAATAAATTCCGGCAAAATTAGCATTATGACCCGACAATTATTATGACGAGGCTCATGACAGTGTTTTTTTACTGATTTAGTAAATGAGGCTTTTCGCGGTACAGCTTAAGGATAAGCTCGCCAAAGATAGTGTTGGCCCATGCAAACCATTTCCTTGTAAATTTTGAAGCATCATCTTTATTAAAGCTTTCATGCATAAAACCCGTGCCCGCATGTGTGCCTTGCAGCATTTTCAGGCAATGCCGTATTTCAGCATCCTCCGTGCTGGTAAGCGCCCGGATAATAATACCGATCGGCCAGATATTGTCAACCAGGGTATGAGGGCTCCCGATCCCTTCTCCCGCTTTGCCGCTGAAAAAATACGGATTAGAGTTACTTAGTATCAACCGTCTGGTATTCCTGTACACCGGGTCGGAGGCTTTTACCCCGCTAAAGTAAGGTAGCGCCAAAAGACTGGGCACATTGCTGTCATCCATGCACAACTGGTTCCCAAAGCCATCCACTTCATAAGCGTATACCCTGCCAAAGCCTTCCCGCTCTGCAACAGCGTATTTAAGGAGCGCCTGCTCCACTTCTGCGGCAAAGGCTTTGCACTCCGCTGCGAAAGCGTCGTCTTTCATGATCGCACTACCCATTGCCGCAAGCTGTTTCAGCGAAGCGACGGCAAAGAAATTAGAGGGAACCAGGAAAGGATAGATCGTGGCATCATCCGAGGGACGGAAAACAGAAACTATCAATCCCACCGGTTTGACAGGATTGCCATACCCGTTGCCCGGAACCGTATCTGTTGACCAGGAAGTAGTGCGGCCAAATGTATAGGGACCTCTGTCTTTTTTGCGCTGCTGCTCCCTGAATGTTTTCACCACGGCCTGCATTGCCTCCCTCCAGGCAGCATCAAAGGGCGACACATCTCCTGTGATCTTCCAGTAATGATAGCTGAGCCTTACAGGATAGCAAAGCGAGTCAATCTCCCATTTCCGCTCGTGCAGCTCCGGCTTCATGGCAGTATGGTCTTTTTCCCATTCGCTGCCTGTGGGACCATCATTAAAGGCATTGGCATAAGGATCAATATTGATACAGGCGCTTTGCCTGCTGATCACACCCGCGATCAATTGTTGAAGCGCTGCGTCTTCCTTCATCAGCGGCATATAGGGCCAAACCTGCGCAGTGCTGTCTCTCAGCCACATGGCATGAATATCGCCTGTTATTACAAAAGTATCAGGCCGGCCATCTTTCTCCTTATATTCAACGGTGGTATCGAGCGTATTGGGGAAGCAATTCTCAAACAGCCAGGCAATTTCTTTATTACCGGCTTTCTTTTTTACTTCCGCTATGATCTTTTCCACTGCAGCGCTCCTGAATTTCCTGTCTGCCTCGGCTATACGTACTACAGGGAAATCCGGCTTATTAAAAGCGTAAGAAGAAGATGCCGCTAAAGCGGCAGATGCCATTGTGGTATGGCGGATAAATGTCCGGCGTTGCATTGCTTTATAATTTCTGTTGGTGTGAAATTACATAAAGCATTTATTAGCCAAATACTTTTTTCAGCAGTTCAGTAACCCTTGCTGCGGGATCTTTTCTGATCTTCTGCTCTTCCAGCCCGACTTCATAAAAAATACCATTGATGGATTTCTCCGTAACATATCCTGCAAGATCAGTATTTACAGGCTTGGCCGCAAACTTATTATAGGCGCTGAAAACATCTCCCCAGTATTTGGTAGCGTCTGTTTTGGCCAGCGCTTTTTCAATTACGGGGCGGAAAGCATTGCTGAGCGCAGTGGTGGTTTTATTTTTGAAATAATCGGTAGCGGCATAATCTCCTCCTTTCAGGATGCCCATTGCATCGGTAATGGTCATTTCTTTGATGGCGTTTACAAAAATAGGCGCTGCCGATCTGGACGCTTCTTCCGCTGCCCGGTTTATGGATAGCACAGCTTTATCTACCAGGCTGCCCAGCCCTATATTCCTCAAAGTGCTTTCCACTTTTTTAGCTTCCTCCGGCATGAGGATCTTAACGGCAGCATTCCCGAAAAAGCCATCGGCGGCCGAAAGCCTGCTGCTGCTGTTCTGCGTGCCGATAGTTAATGCTTCTTTTAAACCGGCGGCTATTTCAGCGCCGGACAATGCGCCATTCCCGGTATTCATTCCCGACAATACCTGTTGCGCCGTTTCGCAGGCAGTTAAAGAAAAGATAAGCGAAACAATAAGGCCATACTTCATTATATTTCTCATAAGATCATTTGTTTATGGAATGCTTAACCGCTATCTCAGCGCACTGAGTGCATTTCTTAACGCATTGAGCATATCATTTATTTCCTCCTTTTTAGAGGTACCCACACTTAAACGGTACCAGCTTGAATTTTCAGGAGCACCAAATGCATAAAAAGGCACAACCGCCAGCCTGGCCTCATTCAGTAAATATGCAGTAACATCTTTTTGCTCCCGGAGAGGAGATCCATCGGGTGTTATTCTTCCTACAGCATCTACCTGTATGGTAAGATAGATGGCTGCCTGGGGAGCAATAGCATCTACCGGCAGTCCCAGGGCTTTCAGATTCATAAACCCTTCGTAGATCTTATTGAGCCGCAGCGATATCTCATTCTTAAAATGTTGAAGGTAACTATCAACAGCTTCCCGTTGCTGCAAAAATTTAGCAACCGCTTTTTGCTCGGCCATAGGCGCCCAGGCGCCTATATGTGAAAGAATAGCTTTCATCTTGCTGATGATCGCCTCGGGACCCAACGCCCATCCCACACGAACGCCGGTAGCGGCGAAACACTTGCTGATAGCATCTATATATACGGTATACTGTTTCATTTCAGGTCGCAGCGATACCGGGTCATAATGAGAGATATCACCATAAGTAAGCTGCCAGTACATCTGGTCGTACAATACATACAATTTCTTTTTGCCCGGACCGCGTCTCCTGTTCTCCTCTACCACCATATCGCATATACTTTCAAGCGTTTCTTTGCGGAATGTTGTCCCGGTAGGGTTTTGCGGTGAACAGAGCGCCAGGATAACAGCTTCGCTGATATAGGGCTGGATATTTTCAGCAAGCGGCATAAAATTATTTTGCGGCGTTGCCTGTACTTCGCAGTGCACTCCTTCCACAAAATGAGTATAATGGTTATTGTTCCACGAAGGTACCGCGTATATTATCTTATCACCCTTGTCGGCAACAGTCCTGAAGAAGCCGTATATGAGCGGCCTTCCTCCGGAGGCTACCAAAATCTCATGGGGTGCATACTTAAGCCCTTCTTTTTCACTTATAAATGCAGCTATTGACTCACGGAGATCGGCATTACCTTCGGCCGCAGGATAGTTGGTAAAATGGCTTCTGTAAGCGTGTATGATCTCTTCTTCAAGCGCTTCGGGTATAGGGAAAATAGCGGGATCAAAATCGCCGATAGTGAAATTATATATCTTTTCACCCTGGCGCAGCTTTTCTCTTATTTCTCCGCTAAGCTTAATGATCTCGGAGCCTATCAATGTTTCGGCAAGGGTTGAAAGCGCACCATGTTGAGATGACAAGCCGGCATCACTTTTACCCTTTTGTGCTATATGGGACATAATGAACAAAATTACTTTGAAAAAATTACTTTTGTGCCAAACAACACCTAATGTCATTAGAGCAGGATATCAAACAGGCTAAATTCAGGAATGAACACCACAAAGCCGGTATAAATATCATTTATACCTACAACTGGGTGATGGAAAGACAGAAATCCCTTTTTGATGCTGAAAATATCACTCCCCAGCAATTCAATATACTCCGTATACTTCGCGGGTCTGCTCCCCGCCCCATATCCACACTGCAGATAAGGGAAAGGATGCTCGACAGGATGAGCGATACCAGCCGTATTGTTGATCGCCTTGTATTAAAAGGACTGGCAAACAAGAAAACCTGTGCAAGTGATAAAAGGCTGGTGGATATTTCCATTACAGATGCCGGGCTGAAGCTGCTGCAACGGCTTGATGCAAAAAATGCCGAGATGGATGCCATCCTCGGCGCGCTTACCCCGGAAGAAATAAGCACCCTCAATAAGCTGCTGGATAAGATCAGGAAGCCTGATTGATGTATCTTCACGATTTGGTGAACGGTGAATAGGCAAAAGTGAATGGTGAGAGGTGAAACGTGAGACCTGCGACCTGTAACCTGTAACTTAAATACGATCATGAGAGTTTTCTGTATTTTACTGCTGAACATAGTTTTCTGCCACACGTATTGCCTTGGTCAATATCCTAAATATGAGTTCCGTGCCGCATGGATAGCTACGGTTGATAATATAGATTGGCCTTCGAAAGGCAATTACAATGCCGTGAGCCAAAAGGCTGAATTTATCCGCCTGCTGGATACACTGCAAAGCAAGGGAATGAATGCTGTCATCGTGCAGATCAGACCTGCTACGGATGCTTTTTATCCTTCGCCGTATGAACCCTGGAGTGAATGGCTTACCGGCAGGCAGGGCCGTCCGCCTTTTCCTTATTATGATCCTCTCGAATTCATGATCACTGAAACGCATAAACGAGGTATGGAGTTTCATGCCTGGTGCAATCCTTACCGCGCAGAATTCCAGATCGGGAAATCTTCCATTGCGCCGACACATATTACAAAAGTGCATCCTGAATGGTTTCTCGCCTACGGCGGTAAAAGATATTTTGATCCCGGCAACCCGCAGGGGCAGGAATTTGTAGTTAAAGTGATCAGGGATATAGTCCGCCGCTACGATGTAGATGCGCTTCACTTCGACGATTATTTTTACCCTTACCGCATTGCGGGAAAGGAATTTCCTGATGATAAAAGCTTTGCACAATATAATGCGGGAATGAACAGGGATGATTGGAGGAGGAGCAATGTAGACTCCATCATAGCCAAACTGAGCAGGGCCATCAAAGAAGAAAAACCGGAATGCAGGTTTGGCATCAGCCCGTTTGGCGTATGGAGGAATAAAGCGCAGGACAGCCTCGGAAGCGATACCAGGGCAGGTCAAACCAATTATGACGATCTCTATGCCGACATTCTGCTCTGGCTCAGGAACGGGTATATTGATTATGTGGTCCCGCAATTGTACTGGGAGCATGGACACAAAGCGGCACCCTATGAAGTGCTGGTAGACTGGTGGAGCAAAAACTGCTTCGGACGCCAGTGTTATATAGGGCTGGGCATTTACAAGGCCGGTTCAAACGCCCGCTGGAGGGATAAAACTATCATACCAAGGCAGATAGAAGACACGCGGCAATACCCCACTATACAGGGACAGGTATATTTCAGCAGCAAAGCTTTTTTGGGGAACATCAACGGCTGGAGCGACAGTCTCAGAGAACATTACTATAAGTACCCTGCGCTTTTACCTCCCATGCACTGGATAGACAGTATACCGCCAACGCCTCCTGCTGTTGCCGGGATATTTACAGAGCAATCAGGCGGCACCTCCCGGGTAAAAATAAACCTGGTTAATATAGAGCAGGAAAAAAAGATCAGGAAATTTGCATTATATGCTTTCTCTTCGGTAGGCGACATTGATATCAGTAATCTTGCCCCTGATATCATTTTCCCATACAGTTCAGATACTATGACGGTATCATTCAGCCCCGGCGACTTAATACATAAAAACGCTTCGCAAAAAAGCTTTTATATCGGGATAACTTCAGTAGATAACGCTAATATGGAAAGCGAGCTGAATATATTGCAAAAAATACAATGGTCTGATGCAAAAAAAGACTGGGAAATAGTGGAATGATCAGCTATGCCATCTCCTTCGCTTTAAGCTGCTCCACTACTTTAAACAGGGTGGTATCCAGCAGGGTGATCAGGTGCAGGAGCTCGCTACCGTCTTTTTTCCGGCTGGCAAAAGATTCTATCTGCCTGATATTTTCTTTAAGGGAGTTGATCCCGAGCGTATCTATATTAGGCTTAATATTGTGAGCCGCAGCATACATAGACTGAAAATCCTTTGCCCGGTATGCCGCCTTAATATCCTTTACAGTTACCGGCACTTGTTTAATGAATGCTTTCAGCATATCAGCAATCATGCTGCGGTTGCCCTGGCAAACATTTTCAAGCATTGAGATGCTATACAGATCAGTACTTTCCGCATCCGATACCGTGGCGGTTATCATCCTGCTGTTTTCCGCGATATTAATAATGTCCTGTATCTTTTTGAGCAGGTCTTTTTCGGTATAAGGTTTAGAGACAAAGCCATTCATTCCGGCTTCCAGGCATTTTGATTCTTCTCCGTTGATAACATTTGCAGTAATAGCTATTACCGGCACTTCGAGCCTGAGGTTCTCACGGATATACCGCGTAGTATCAAAGCCATTCATCACCGGGAGATGCAGATCCATCAGTACCACATCAAACGCCCTTTTTTTAAGAAGATCTATGGCTTCCATCCCATTGGCTGCTTCCGTTATGGCTGCGCCGGTACGTTGAAGAATGGCAGAAGCCAGCAAAGTATTCATCTCATTATCTTCAACAAGCAATATTGATATGTCTTTCAGCGCTTTGCTAAGCATAAATATGGTTTATTACAGGTAAGCTTATTATTTTAAAACGATACCCCCGCAAATTTAGTGTCGTAGAATATACCTGTCATCATTTTTTGGTATTTCCCCAACTCGCAGTAGTATAAACACGGTATAATCAATAAAATTTTGTTAAGGCGAACAATAAAACCCAGAATATTCCCGGACATAAATTGATTTAATTAAATTGCGGCCTGATTTTTGTGGCAAGCCGCCCTTTTTTTATGAAACGATCTTGCTGACCTCACTAAACAATATTTATCTCAACTATGGCCCTGAGTCAAGGTTTACAGCAAAAGCTACTACAGAAACTGTCGCCACAGCAAATTCAGCTCATGAAATTGCTGCAGGTGCCTACGGCCAACCTTGAAGAAAGGATAAAAGAGGAAATGGAAGAAAACCCGGCCCTGGAAACAGCAGAAGAAACACATGAGGAAGGGGAGATGGATAATGAAGACTTTGACAATGCGGGAGCAGATGATGAAGAGTTTGAAAATGATGGCAGCGAGGATGAATATGATAATATTGACATCAGCGAATATGTAAGCGATGAAGATGATATTGCGGAGTATAAGCTTAAAGACGACAATTATCCTGAAGTAGATGAAAAACAGACCCTCCCCTTTAAAATAGAAAGAACCTTCCATGAACTGCTGCTTGACCAGCTCAGTATGCTTAATCTGGACGACAGGCAAAAGAAGATAGCAGAACATATTGTTGGCAGCATAGATGATGACGGGTATCTCAGGAGAGATTTTGGCGCCATAGCTGACGATCTTGCTTTCCGCCAGAATATATCAGCAACCGAAGAAGAGATAGGGAGCCTTGTGAAGGAGATCCAGCAATTTGACCCGCCGGGCATCTGCGCAAGGGATCTGAGGGAATGCCTCCTGCTTCAACTGCAAAGAAAAGGCGATGAAGGCGGAGAAGTAGAAATGACGATCAATATCTTATCAAAATACTTTGATGAGTTTACCAAAAAGCACTATGAGAAAATACAAAGGGGTTTAAACCTCACTGATGAAGATCTTAAAAAAGCGATCAACCAGATCATACGGCTAAACCCAAAACCCGGGGGCAATATCGGGGAAGTAAACAAGGCGGAAAGCTATATTATTCCCGACTTCTTTATTCATAACAACAACAATGTGCTGGAGCTGACGCTTAATTCCAAAAACGCCCCTGATCTCCGCATCAGCGAAGGGTATAAGGATATGCTGCGGGATTATGATAAAGGAAGCAAAAAAGATAAACGGCAGAAGGAAGCGGTATTGTTCATTAAACAAAAGATTGATGCTGCAAAATGGTTTATTGACGCCATAAAGCAGCGGCAGCATACCCTGTATGCCACCATGCACTCTATCATGGACTACCAGCATGACTTTTTCCTCACCGGCGATGAAACAACACTGAAACCAATGATCCTGAAAGACATTGCCGAACGGACAGGACTGGATATCTCTACGGTGAGCCGTGTGGCAAACAGCAAATTTGTGCAAACAGAATTTGGCACTTACCGCCTTAAATTCTTCTTCAGCGAATCGCTGAGTACCGAAAGCGGTGAAGAGGTATCTACAAGAGAAGTGAAAAAGATATTAAGCGACATGGTGGAAGGAGAAAGTAAGAAAAAACCCCTGAGCGATGAAAGGCTGACCGACTTGCTGCAGCAAAAAGGATATAATATTGCCCGGAGGACGGTAGCTAAATACAGAGAGCAGCTGAATATTCCAGTGGCCAGGCTAAGAAAACAATTATGAGTCATACTACACAACTCCCGGCGCCGCCATTGCTCAGGTATACCGCCAGCTTCATATCCTGGCTGTTTCATCCCCTGTTACTGGGGCTGTACATGTGTATATACCTTGTATATGGTCAATCTGATTACTTTATGGGCATCGGAGCAAGGGACAGGGGGCAAACGGTTTTGATCTATATAATTAACAGCGTTTTCTTCCCTTTGGTTGCCGTATTATTATGCAAGGCGCTGGGGTTTATCCAATCGCTTTATCTCAATACCCAGAAAGAAAGGATTATTCTCTACTCCATCACCATGATCTTTTTCTTTTGGACATTTTATGTTTTTAATAATAAGCCGGGAATGCCTCCTGTTATGGCGAAGATGGCTTTAGGTATTTTTCTTGCTGTGTCGGCTGACTTTATTGGGAATATTTACTTTAAAATAAGCATGCATGCCACCGGCGCCGGAGGACTGGCAGGGCTGTTGGTGATGATGCTTTTTACCTCTTCTGCATTTATCAGCTATCCCTTAGCTATAGCTATCCTTATAGCAGGCCTGGTATGTACTGCAAGACTGCTTGTTTCAGACCATAGCATGAAGGAGATCGTTATAGGCCTGGCTTCAGGTTTTTTAGGGCAGTGGCTTGCATTTTCTTTTCTTTCATAAAAAAAGCCCGGTCGCTGTTGGACCCGGGCATCAACCTTAACCATTCTTACTTTCACCTTAACCGTTTAGAACCGTAGACATTTTGAAATATTTTTTATCGGGGGAATAGATAAACAAACAGGATCCTTCCTTTATAGTGTTAATAATTTCCGAATGCAGCTCCATAGGGATCGCAGGGCAGCCAAAGCTCCTGCCCAGCATACCGCTTGTTTCAAGAAATTCATTATTGACATAATCAGCGCCATGCATTACTATACATCTCCTGAGCGCTTTGTCATTGATATTTCTTTCCACTCCCTGAAGTCTCAGCGAGTATCCATTATCTCCACGATAGGTAGACTGGGTAATATAAAATCCAAGGCTGCTCTTTTTTGAAGAAGGGATGTTGGAAAAGCTGCGGGCATATTCCATTCCCGAGTTCCTGCCATGCGCTACCAGGGTATTGAACAATAATGTTTCATTTTTAAGATCTATAACATATAATCGCTTGTCGCAGGAAGGCTTTGAAAAATCTACTATAGTAAGTATGCTGTCCCTGTTCAGCTTACCTTTTAACGCCAGTTTGCTGAATCCTTTTACAGCCAGGTCAAGCACATTTTTCTGTAACCCGTAATCAGCAAGATGGATGCTGTTGTACAACTGGCTTACAAATAAGCTTCTCGCTTCTGTTTTAATATCAGTGGGAAGATAATAAGTGATAGTTGGTAAAAGAGGTGGCAGGGTTTTCTTTTCGAGCCTGCCGGCTACTATCACCGGTAAAGCCAAAAGAAGGCAATAGCCTATGTATTTAGGTAGAGTACGGATTTTCATTGGATTAAAATTTCTCAGCCTCACTATAAACGATTTTCGCATAGGGATATTGTTAATACAAATTGATCAAATTTATTCCGGGATACATGTAATTACGTTCTATGGTTTAAGAATCAACTAAGTAAATATTGCTGCATTATAGCAGTAATGAATACCGGTCCTTTTCTTTTAACTTTTATTAACGGATTTGTAATCTATGAAAAATAGTTTAAAAAAGCATGGGAAGAGAGCAAAAATCATACCTGTTGCTTCCTTAGTATATTGTTAATGTCCGTGATGATGGTTTGTATCAGTTCAAACTGGTCGGCGATGGTCTTATAGCCAGACAGTTCCTTCCTCACATTACTGAATTCCGTTCCTTCCTTTATCTCTTCCAGCCTTTTATGCAGTAGTCCCCGCACCATATCCCTTACCCGTGAAAAGCTGTTTTCTCCGGTATCCTTTAGCACTGCAGGTGTCTTGTGCTGCAGTAGTTCCATCGCATTTTTCATCTGCTGTTGTATACTTTCCGCCACAGGCTTAAAAACATCCGATTTGTAGCGCGGCGCAAGAGATATACCATAGGTGGCAAGGGAAGCGATATGAGAAGTAAGCATGTGATTGCTCACTACAAGCTGGTGAAGCATTTCAGTATTTCTGACATTTTTCTTAGGCTCAGAAAGCAGCCGCTGAAAAGCGTCCGATAAATTTGCCAGGGCTACATAAGCTTCTTTCCGGGTGATCTTGTAGGTATTAACTGCTTCAGGCTTTTGATAAAAGGCCTGTGAAACAGCAGCAAAATAACGGAGGTTCGCTTCCATCAGCTTTTCCAGGTACTCCGGCACCTGTACCTGCTCCCATTTCGGGAAAATAAATAATGCTCCTAAAAAAGAAATGGCAGATCCAATAATAGTATCAATGACCCGGTCTGTAGAGATCATCCGGAAATCTACAGGATGGAGAAAATGAAAGGAAAGTAAAACATAGAGTGTGATCCCTACCACACTTACAACATATTTGATCTGCAAAAAGCTGTACCCGATGATCATTGATAGTATAAGGCATACAAACAATGCAGTGTTGTTGTGGACCAGGCTTAATAATAAAAAACCGGATCCTACGCCCGCCAATGTTCCCATCAGGCGTTGTATATTCCTTTGTTTAGTCAGCCCGTAAGCAGGTTTCAAAATGGTGACTATAGTGAGCAATATCCAGTAGCTATGGCCAAACGGGAAAAATTGCGCTATGATATACCCGGTCAAAATACATATACTTACTCTTAGCGAATGCCGGAAAATATTAGATTTCCAGGAAAGGTTCCCGGCAAAGAGCTTGAAATCCATTTCCTGGGAGGAGACGAATTTCTCTGCATCAACAGTATCCGGTTTTACCTCTTTGCTCACTTCGCTGCTGTAAGTGCTGTAGCGGTGAAGCCGCTTGATGCGCTCGGCAATATCTTTAATGGAATTCAATACATGCCTCAGGCTGATAAATCCTTCAATATTGGAGGACGTTAAATGAGTATTCCTGTATGCTACAAAAGCATCCTCTGTTTCCCTGATCAATTGGTCCAAACGCCCTTTGTCTTTTGATGGGAAACCGCTTTGCACCACAAGCCCTATCCTGTCAAGCTCATGGGCAGTTTCGGCAATGAGGAAACGAAAGCGCTCCATTATGTTTCCTTCCCGGAAATATTCATGAAGGAGCTTATAGTCCTGCTGGGAAGTCATCACCTGTTCAAAAAGGTCTACCGAATCAATGAACATCATTAATAAGATCCTGCTTTTAGCCGTAGATTCCCGCATAAATCCCCGCGCCTTAAACATGAGCTCCCTGAGCTGCTCCTGCTGATGGTGGATATCTATCTGCAGGGAGAGCAATTCTTTATATGTTTCGTCAAAGCCTTCCGGGTTCCTGTACAGCTTTGATTTCACCTCAAGATAGGAAGCCGTTGTGATGATGCACTCCCCGAGCGCCTGCTGGATCAAACGATAAGGTCTGAGCGTATATAACAGTAAGCTCAGCAGCATATACCACACCCCCCCGGCAAGCATAAAAAATGCATCCTGCATTACCCGCTGCTGCCCTGTATGCACATCAATATTGAGCACCATTATGATAATAGCGATAAGCCCTACCGAGCTGGCGCGACTGCCATATATGCCTATAAACGACAAAAAGAAACTCAGCAATGCCAGTTCTGCGCCAAGCAGCCAGGAATAATACCTGGTGAAACCGATGATTATTGCTACAAGAAAATTAAAGATATTGCTTACCATCATGCCATTGCGGCGATGGTGAATTGGCCCGGGAGAATCAGTGAGGCTCACCATCAATGCTCCCAGAGGCATAGCTATCCCTATAGTCAGCCAGTCAAACCAGTACAATACCAATGCCGGCAGGATAGCGCCGGCGGTTATGCGAATACCTTTGGCAAGATATTGACCTGTAACAAATTTTTTGAATTCGGTGATATAGTTCATGAACTCATTGCGGGATATGCCGCACAAAGCTACTTCTTAATATATCATCACCATTTGGCTGTAGGGCATTTATAGGAGGTAAGGTTAAAAGACAAGCCGGCTTCTGCTATAATGTAGGCGTCCATCTGGTTGCTGAACCCGCGCTGACGGCCTTTGGTGCCAATACGGGTGCCGTCCCCCGTTTCATAAGAGCGATCCTGCAGCATATACCAGAGCGTGGAAGATCCATCAGGAAAGGTCTGGTCAAATGCATCGGGAGCGTATGTCGTACTTACATCATCCAGGTAATCAGTGGTAGTGAAACGGTACGCTACTTCGAAAGTAAAATTAATGTTGGGATTAATGTTGTATTTAATGCCCATTCCCAGTGGGAACGAAAAGGCAACAGCGCTATATGTTTTTCGCCCGGGATATTGTAAAGACCCCTGTCCCTCTGTACCAAGAGGCCTTAAAAAATATTTTTTACTCCCGAGATAAGCATAGGGGTCGAAATTAAAAGCACCGGCGCCTAAGGTAACATAAGGCGTAAAACGCAAATAGGGATCACCGGGAACAAAGCGCATAAAATTAAAATCCCCCTGGATAGTGGCTTCCCAGATATTACTGTTGAAGCTCAGGTTCCTCCTTCTTTGATATTCATTGCTGCTGTATATATCAGAATAGCCAAGCTGGGCCCAATGAAGGTTAAGCCTGGCAGCTATATACTGGCTGAACTGCTTGCGGAAAAAAACACCTACCGCCGGCTTGGGACGGTTAAGCGAAGCATTGGTATTAAGATCGCCAAAATAGTGCGCAGCCCCAAGCGTAACCCCTATCTCTCCTTCCTGCACATACCCGTCTGCTACCTGTGCCCGGGCGGAAGTAATAGTAACAACCAACATTAAAAACATCAATAAATTCTTCATGCAATCATGATTTGCCTTCAAAATAGATATCTACACGGTAGCGCAAGGAAATTGCCATAAGATAGTCCCTGCAAAATACAAGTTTAGCTGCGAATCTCCACACTAAATCCTGCGATTTTATAAAAATCTTAATACGTCCTGGCTGCCTGAGTGGTGCCAAATGTGAAAGTGAGATGTGAAAAGCATCTTACGTCTTTCACGTCTCACGATAACCTACAGACGTAATTCGATTAACTTAACATTAGTTTCTTTTATCAAGCCCCCACGACAGCTTATTGCGAAGGGTTTCCAGGAAGCTGTTTTCACTAAGCCGCACAAGGCTTAACGAGAATTGTTCTTTTTTAATTGCCAGTTGTATATCCTTGCCTACTATTTCCCGCCTGGAGTCGAGCGCACATATAAACTGGTCTGTTCTTCCTTCCACCTCAAAAGAAACAATATTGTTATCCGGTATTACTATAGGACGAACGTTCAGGTTGTGGGGCGCCACGGGGGTGATCACGAAGCTGCCGGACTCTGGGAAAACCACCGGTCCATTACAACTCAGTGAATAGCCGGTTGATCCGGTGGGGGTTGCCACGATGAGCCCGTCGGCCCAGTAAGTGTTCAGAAATTCTCCATTGAGATACGTATGGATCTTGATCATTGGAGAAGTATCTTTTTTATGGATAGCGAACTCATTTAATCCATAAGGGGTGTCAGCGAACAGAGGAATACTGGCATCTAGGTGTATAAGACTTCTTTTGTCTACGATATAAGTACGCTCTGCAAGGGAGGTAACTGCATTCCCAAGTTCATCTTTGCCAATAGTTGCCAAAAAACCCAGCCGCCCGAAATTAATACCCAACACGGGGATATTGGTATCCCGAACAAGCGTAACCGTATCGAGCATGGTGCCATCCCCGCCCATACTTACAATACATTCAAAGCTCTCGTCAAGATCTTCAGCTCCTGCAAAAGCATTATGCTTATCGTCAGATATAAGATGTTTTACCTGCTCCAGGAAGCCATGATATATTACAAAAGAAATGTTCTGCCTTTCCAGTTCCTTCAGCAATAACAATAAATCATCATAATTAAAGTTCTCGCCGCCACGGCTGTATATTGCAATTTTCATAACTGTTACATTTCGGGCACACGGCGTTCCCCGGGTTCCGGTTCACAGGCCAAGCCCTGCCTGTAAAAATAATCCCTTTTGTCCTAATTGGTTAAAACTGTATTCAAGAGAGATCGTAGCGTCATAGATGCTTAATATATCTATACCGCCGCCGCCGCTGTATAGCAATCTGTTATTCAGAGAATTTACATTAGATGTCCTGTTGTATACATACCCGGCGTCTGCATATGCTTTTACGAAAAAGCGAAACGGGATCACTGCATACGACCTGGATTTCAAACCCGTATGCAACCTGGGACTCCATATCTCCCGCCGGAACGTAATTTTAGATACTCCTCCGGCAACGCCATCAACAACATAATTTTCAAGCCCTCTGAGAAATATTTCTCCATATCCCAGCAGTTGCTGGTTGAAATAAGGCTGATCCAGCGGCAGCTTCAAATTGGCATTCGCCTGCAGGGCAAGATAATACCGGGGAAACAGCTCCCAGTATTTACCGGCTTTGGCATTAAACTCCCAAAGATTTAATGTTTTATCTAACCCGCGCTTCATGAAAGATACTTCCCACTGAAAACCTTTTAAAGGATAAGGAATATAATTCACCTTAATGGATTGATACTGGTAAATCAGCTCCGGGAAACGCGCCGATTTTTGACCATTACCAAAGTATTGGGGGTTGCGTTGCAGCACAGAGTCATTTATTTTAACAACATTATAGCTAAACTTCACATTATGCCGCCGGATATATCCGGTTCTGTAGCTATATCCCGCCCCTATCCGCAGCCTGCTGGTCACAAAGCCATTGGGATCTTTGTAAAAAGACTGCTTGTTATCTTCCGTGGCGTAATTCACTTCTTTATTGGCGGCATACTGCAGATCCACGCTCAATCCGTTCTTTAGTGATTTGTCAAAGTAAGGGGCGGTATAATTGAGCACTACCTGTCTGGAATAACCGGAAATAAGCCAGATATTCAGCTTGTCATTTCTTCCGCTCACGTTATACCCGATGAGCTTGATGCCATAATTTACCCGTGCCAGGCTTGCATTATATTCTTTGATCCAGACATTGAAATTCCTGTCTATAGGCTTAAAATAAGGAACGGGAAAGTAATACCAGCGCTCTTTCACATCTACAAGAATATCCAGTGAATCATTATTCCAGTTGGTGAAATCAACCGTAACATCCAGGAAGAGTCCTGTATTCATAAGGTTTTGTTTCGACTGTGGTATGCCTTTTAGAATATCTGAGATGGTATATTTATGTTCTTTTTTCAGTGGCACTTCCCTGGCAATAATATAGTCTTTTGTGATCTTATTGCCCGAGGTAATGACATTGCGTATTGTCACGAATGAAGTTTGCAGGATCTTGTCGTCCTCCCGTGGTTCCTCCTCCTTTTCCTGGGCACAGGTGTATTTGCAAAGGCACAACAGTATACCGAGCGTCAAAACATATTTGTTCAAGTACCTCATTAATCCCCTGTGCTGTGTGTTTTTGTGGTGACCGAATAACTAAAATAGGCAATATTGGCCTATAAATCCATCAATACCGACCCTGCAGATCAGATATTAAGATAATTCATGAGATTAACGAGATTGTTTTGCAACTCGTTTTGATACAATTCTTCGCCATTGTAGTATCTTATAGTATACTCATGGCGTTGAAGCGTGGCGATAACGTCGGATATTTCGGTCTTATTTATCCGGATAGCGACCGTAAGGAGTTTGGTGGAAGTATCAAAAAAGCTGTTGAGCTGGGTGATATAGGCATCATTCGATTCCACAAGCCTGTTCAGCTCACCGGCAGAAAAATCATTTTTCTCCATTTCAAGGATAATGATCCCTCCGGGCTCATCAATCCCGGCAAATACAGCCAGTTGTCTGAACAGTTCATCTTCCGTGATCACACCCAGTAATTCGTACTGCTCGTTAATTACAGGCACAATGGAAAGGTGCATATCCCTCGACTTTTTTATAGCGAGGAGAAAAAAATCGCTGTCTCTTACAAATGGTTTTATAAATTCCTGCTGCAGTTTATCAAGCAATATTTTTTCATCGTTATCCAGCAATGTCTCTTCATCTATAAGCCCCAGGTATTTTTCATCGGCAACTACCGGAAGCTGTGAGACGTGGAAATCATTCATTTCCTGTAATGCTTTCCCCACGGTATCATCCAAATGCAAAAATGGAATGCTTTGTGATATGAGGCCTCCTGCAAACATAGAATCCGTTTTTAGTACAGATGCGAATTACCCGGTAACCGCTGCAGGTTCGTTCAATTTTGTGAGAAATTGATGCAAAATTCTGTTAAACTCTTCGGGTACTTCCATCATAGGCGCGTGACCGCATTTATCAATAAACTGTAATTCACTATTGGGAATAAGCTTGTTGAACTCCCGGCCAACAAAAGGCGGGGTTATAGTATCATTGTTTCCCCACACCAGCAAAGTCGGCTGCTTGATCTCATTCAGCTCTTCGCCCAAATTGTTGCGGATAGCGCTTTTGGCCAAAGCTATTATCTTAATTACCTTCAGGCGATTGGTGGTAATGGCAAACATCTCATCTACCAGCTCCTTTGTTGCCATCTTTGGATCATAAAACGTCAATTCGGTCTTCTTGCGTATATATTCATAATCGCCTCTTTTAGGATAGGTGTCACCCATCCCGTTTTCAAAAAGACCGGAGCTGCCTGTAAGAACAAGAGATTTGATATTTTCCGGATGCTTTAAAATATGCAAAAGCGCCACATGCCCCCCCAGAGAATTGCCTGCCAGGTGAATATCTTTATATTCCCTGTGCTCAATAAATTTTTGCACAAACTTCTCTATCCCGCTTACAGAGGTATGTAAGAGGTCAAGTTCCAGAAGAGGTAGTAAGGGCACTATTACTCTGTACTGTTTCCTGAAAAATTCGATCTGAGCATCAAAATTACTCAACGCGCCAAACAGTCCATGAAGAAACATCAATGGTTCGCCATTACCCTCTTCTATGAATTTGAATTTTCCGTCTTCTTTTATCTCGTAACTCATCAGGGAAATATTCTCAATTAATTGCTAAAATAATTTTTTTGCCCCAAATATGGCACCGAACCTTACAAAGAAAAGGAAAAACTTCGAAATATTTGGGTATACTATACCCGGGCTTGTCCTGCAGCTAAAAATATTATTCTATTTTTGAGAGGCTATATTATTTTATCTGATTAATAATTCTTTAACTATGGAGTACCGTATTATGGGTCGTACCGGTCTGCAATTGAGTGTGCTATCCTATGGCAGCTGGGTAACTTTTCATAAGCAGGTAGATGATGCGCTGGCAGACGAACTGATGGGCATTGCTTATGATAATGGCATTAATTTTTTTGATAATGCAGAAGTATATGCGCTGGGAGAAAGTGAAAAGCTGATGGGCAGGGTGCTGAAGAGAAAAAGCTGGGATCGCAGCTCCTACGTTGTTTCTTCCAAAGCTTATTTTGGCTGGAGGGGTACAGGCAATAAGCCTAATCAAACGGGGTTAAGCCGTAAGCACCTGGTAGAAGCATGCCACGAAGCGCTTCAGAGACTGCAGTTGGATTATCTTGACCTTTTCTTTTGTCACAGGCCCGATACCAGCGTTCCCATTGAAGAAGTAGTATGGACGATGAACCTGCTGTTGCAGCAGGGAAAAATACTGTATTGGGGAACAAGCCAGTGGAGTGGTGCGGAGATCATGGAAGCACATCGTGTTGCACAGCAATACAGGCTTATAGGCCCGGCTATGGAACAGCCTCAGTATAATATGTTTGAGCGGTTTAAAATGGAACAGGATTATCTTCCCGTATTTCAGAATACGGGGCTCGGTACCACCATCTGGAGCCCGCTGGCAGCGGGCTTCCTGACGGGAAAATATAATGAAGGCATCCCTGAAGGGTCCAGGCTGGCTATTGAGGGTTTCGACTGGCTCAAAGAACGATGGATCCAGGAAGAAAAAATAAAAAAAGTAAAAAAGCTTGGAGAGCTGGCCCGTAAGCTTAATATATCGCTGGCATCACTGGCCATAGCCTGGACCATACGCAACCCGAATGTTACTACCGCTATCCTTGGCGCAACAAAGAAACAACAACTTGAAGAGAACCTTAAAGCTTTGGATGTGGTAAAAAAGATAACGCCTGAGGTAAATGAAAAGATCGAAAAGATATTGCAGAACAAGCCAAAGCTGGACCTGGCCTGATATTAAGTCGAAAATGCGGGGAACAAAAAGCCCCAGGCATAATCCTGAGGCATAGCACTCTTTGTGGTTGCAGAGATGTGCTAAAGAGATGGTATAGTGTTAAAGGCTGTCTAAAACATGCCTGCCTTTTCTTCTCTTATGGTAATGCTTGATGGGATAAAAATCAGGTTGCTGGATAAGCCTTTGTAACAAACTGGTAAATAATTTATGGAACATCCCCTGGATCGGTGATTTAAAAGACTTCATAACGATTATTTTACAGGATGAATGATAACAGGTGGAACTATAACGAATCTTCACCGGATTTATTATATAGCAAATGCATGTTAATTAAGGTTAATACAAAATACATCTACAAATACTACATTCTAAATTTGTAGTGTATGACCCGTAAATTCAGTATACCCGTTGGTTTAATGACTGCTGCTATCGTACTGATAGCTGCTTTCCAGATATACTGGCTCACCATCAAAATAGAAGAGGAAAAAAGGATTTTGCGCATCAGAACGAATATTCTCTTCAGAGAATCTGTTTTTGAGCTGCAGACGTCCAGGCTCAAAATTGACAGCGCTGCAAAATTGCGTCTCGGTTTTCCGCCTGATGTGGCAAGGTTCGCAGACGTTGTACGCAAGAAGCTTTCAGATTCATTGTTTCCCATGCCCCCGCGAAACAGGAATGTCTTTCTAACATTAGAGCGCCCTGCGGATGCTGCGCCAAACGATTCTATTCCGGGGAATTCCTTTCGCTCCGGCGGCCGCTTTTTCCAGTTTCTTGTAGGCATAGATTCCCTGCAGGATTCCCTGAGGGTAGCTGATATAGCAACAGCCTATTCCAATACGCTAAAAAAGGAATCCATTAATGTGCCTTTTTCTATAATAAAAAAAGTTGAAAAGGAATTTGTGCGTGAGGACGAGGGCAGGAGAGAATGGAACAAGGTGGTAATAGGTATTGCACACCCGGTAAGCTATACCATGGAACTGGGCAGCACTTTTGAGTACCTGTTAAAACAGCTTTTGCCCCAGATCATTTTTTCGATATTCCTGATCGGGCTGACCATTACCGCATTCTTTGTTTTGTACAGAAACCTGAAAGCCCAGCAGAGGCTGACCTCAATCAAAAATGACTTCATCAGCAATATTACACATGAATTAAAAACACCCATTGCAACGGTAAGTGTTGCCATCGAAGCGATCAAAAACTTCAACGTGCTGAAGCAAACGGAACGCACTTTAGAATATCTTGACATAGCCGGGCATGAGCTTAACCGGTTGTCCATGCTTGTAGATAAAGTGCTGAAGCTGTCTATGTTCGAGAAGCAGCAGGTGGAACTTCAGCTCGAAGCTTTTGATATCAAGCAACTGACTGCCGACATTATTGCCTCAATGGGGCTGCAGTTTGAGAAAGCGGGCGCTGCAGTAAGCCTGCACACTTCCGGATCCAATAATATTATCAATGCCGATCATCTGCATATCACAAGCGTGCTGTATAATCTTATTGATAATGCGCTGAAGTACAGCGGTAAAAAACCTGTAATTGATATTAATGTGCATTGTGATGAAAAAGAATGCACGCTGAGCGTAAAGGATAACGGCGCGGGTATTGCTCCGGAATACCGTCAAAAGATATTTGAAAAATTTTTCCGCATACCGGCAGGGGATAAGCATAATATTAAAGGATATGGGCTTGGATTAAGCTATGTAGCGCATATTGTGCAGCAGCACCGAGGCACTATTACGCTTCAAAGTGAACCGGGACACGGTTGTGAATTCATTGTAAAACTACCTGTTGCACATGAGCAAGACTAAAATATTGTACGTGGAGGATGAAGTGCTCCTCGCAAAAATTGTGAAGGAAAGCCTTGAAACCCGGGGATATGAAGTGCAGCTTGAAATGGACGGGGGAGAAGCTCTGGCAAGATTTAATGCCGGTTCGCCAGACGTTTGTGTGCTGGATATAATGCTCCCCAACAAGGACGGATTCAGCATTGCAGAAGAAATAAGGCAGGTGAACAATGCTGTGCCGATAATTTTTCTGACTGCTAAAACACAGACCACAGATCTTGTAAAAGGCTTTCATACCGGCGCAAATGATTATATCAGGAAGCCTTTCAGCATGGAAGAGCTTATTGTAAGAATTGAAAATGCGTTGCGCAACAGGAACAGCAACATTAATGCAGGGGCGCAAAAAGACAGTATTGCTATCGGGCATTATTTGTTCAATCCTAACCGCCAGACACTTACGGATGACGCTGAGGAAAAGAAACTTTCCTTCAGGGAAAGTGAGCTCCTTCGCCTGCTGTATCAGAACAAAGAAAAAATAATTGACCGCAGGGATATATTGAATGTATTGTGGGGCAGCGACTCTTTCTTTAACTCAAGGACGCTTGATGTATATATCACCAAAATCAGGGGATACCTGAAAAACGACCCTTCTCTCCAGATCATCACCGTAAAAGGAATCGGCTACAGGTTCGTTACGGAATAAAAATAGCGCTCCAAGCAAATTGAAGCGCCGTAGCTTTATACAGGTCGGATTGACATAGGTTTTTCTTTTTTCTCAAAATATTTTAACACCCACATGATAGTAAAGCTTGGAACAAAATCCAGCCCCGGAAAAATTTCTTCTATGAAATTCAATATTCCTCCTGCTGCACCTTTCCACCCGCCGAAGAGTTTATAAAAAATTATCGCAGACAAAGGCGCCCAGATAATGTCTGAAAACTCTCCCAAACCGGGAAGCGCGTAGCTGGCAAATCCAACAATGTCCATTGCCAGGCAAAATATTAAAGAGGGTGATTTCATTGTCAATTAATGCGAAACATTATTAATGACGTTATTATTAAAAAAAGGTTGCACCACCCGGTTAACATCAAAACAGGGTAGCGCCTATATACAGATTGACTATTCCGGGATAAGAAATATGATAAAAGCAAATTTACGATACTGCTGCGATACTTAATAGCACAGTATTGATGCAAATGTCATACCACAAACAATTTAAAAGGCTGTGGAAAACAGCTTAGCGTACTGTATCAACCAACTTTTGCATTTTATGCAAACCTGCCTTTGCCACCGTCAGCGGATCCTGTGCCCAATATGTTTTATTGAACAATTCAAGGGACAGGACTTTGGCACCTCCCATTTGCTGCAAATAACGGAGTACCTGCTTCAATGGCGCAGCTCCGTCTCCCGGGTATACACGATCGCTGTCAGTTTGTTCATTTACAGGCTTGCCGGCAGGATAGTCATTAAAATGTATCACCTCCACGGCAGTTCCGCTGAGCAGTTTTAATCCGTTAAACCCGGAGCCTCCGCGAAACAGATGGTAAACATCAGGTAATATTTTGGCATCAGGGTCATCGGCTGCTGCCGCAATAGCAAGCGCCTGGCTGAGATTATATAATGTGCCTGAGGCCCCCCAGAATTCAAGCAATGGCATTACGCCATGCTTTCTTCCAAGCTGCAATATTTCCCTGTAATAGTTGCCAGCCTCCTGAAAATTTACCGGCTTGTTTTTCTCTACCCCTGCAGGCGGTGCAGCTATATAACCGCAACCGAGCGCAGCCATTATGCCCATCTCTTCTTCAAGCTGCTTCAATCCCTCTTTTCTTTTTGCAGGATCATGCACCATCCAGGTGGTAAAGCTGATCGCATTTTCCACCTTTAACTTCCTGTCTGCAATAAATTTTGCCAGCGTATGCACAGTATTCCCTGCTTTAAGATAATCCCGGACATCGCTTACCCATAGCTCCACACCGTCATAGCCCGCCTTAGCAGCTATTTCAATATATGTAAGCAGCCCCGGATTTTGCCCCCGTATCGTGCTTGTGTTAAGACAAAACCGGAAAATACCGGAAGCATTTTTTTCCGCTCCCAGGCTGACAGAAGGCAGCAAAGCGCCTAAAGCAGCCGCACCGCTTAATTCTAAAAGACCCCGTCTGTTGAGCATAACAATTTATATAATTTATATGATGTATGTAAGATGATTATTTTATGTTTCCTGAAAACCCAACCCCCTTTTCTACAATACCATTGCTCTGTGCAGCTCATCCAGTGTCTCCTGCGGATCAAGGCACAGCCCCGGATGTACCCTGGATGCCTGTACTACCGTACTGCGGGTAGCTGTGAGCCAGCGAAACCGCGAAGCGATATCCAATACTGCAATCGGCCCTCCGGAAGGATCGCCGGCACATATCTGCTGAAAAGCCCGCAGATGCTTTCCTACCTCCTCTATATCAAGTTTTTCTGAAAGTGTTTTCAGCTTCCGCTTATCCACGGTAAATTTTGTGCCGAGGAAACACCGGTCACGGCAATAAAGAATGACCCCTACGTTAAGAAATTCTTCCCGCTCTACCTTCGGTACCACGCGAATAACAGCGTACTCAAATAATTGTCTGTCTTGCATGTTGGGCTTCTTTTACAAAAATAGCGGCGGCGGCTATACGTGCAGTTAAAAATGAAATATACACCTGTCTGCGTTCGGCTGCGGTCTCGCCGGTTGAGCCGTCTGCAAGCCATTCATCTGGGATCAAATGCACTATAGCGCTGATACGCTCAGGGGTAAGTAAGGCTGTATAAACAGCATTGACCTCCTCCAGCTTGGATGCCTGCTTCAGCAATACGTGATCCTTTACCTGTACAAAGGGCTTTACCGCCTGCTCCTTCCAGTTGTGCCAGGTATGGTGAAAATACAGCGCTGCGCCATGGTCAATCAGCCAGAGCTCTTTGTGCCATACCAGCATATTGGTATTTCTTACCGTCCTGTCTACATTGGTAAGCAGGCAATCCAGCCATACGATACGCGATGCAAGATCTTCATCTGCCGTATCAACAGCAGGGTCAAAACTAATGGCGCCCGAAAGATAATGCAGCGCCAGGTTAAGTCCTGTGCTTGCCTTGAGCAGGTCCTGTATCTCTTCATCAGGTTCGGTACGGCCAAAAGCTTCATTGAGCAGCGCAAAAACAATTTCAGGAACTTTCAGGCCAAGCAGCCTGGCAATTTCGCCGCCAACCAGGTCTGCAATAAGCGATTTTACGCCCTGCCCCGCTCCCCTGAATTTCAGCACATACAGAAACCCGTCATCAGCTTCTGCAATAGCAGGCAACGACCCGCCTTCACGCAAAGGAGTTACATAGCGGGTAACATGTACTGTTCTCAGTTGTGGTTGATACTCACTCATTGGAAGGCGCAAAATATTAATTGTTCGGTATATTTGAAACCTGCTTTTCGGCAGGCAGGGATTCCAGCACCTGCATTACTCAATTTCCCTCATTGTGAGCCGTAATAAAACGGGGTGCAGCTTTAACGTCGGCATGGGCATTCTTCATAGCATAGCTAATGTATCCTTCCTTCATTAGCCAGTTTATAGGAAAGATCAGGCCGGATACTCCCCCGAATGATTGGTATGCAATGTTATGCTTTTAGCCTGTAATACTATCATTTTGGTTGAGGTGCCGGACGCTGTCCAAAACTCATAAATTGAGCTGACAGATAAATTATCGTAATAAAAAAGATTATCGGAAAGAAGGAACGATCTTTGACCTGCGGAAGCAGACGCAGGGCCGGAGCAGCGGGGGCTACTTTTAAAAGTTGCATCCGGTTGAAAGCATCATCCATGTCATGGAAAAGACCAGTTATTATATTATCAACGCTATTACGGTCTACCGTGTGCTCTCGGCGCCGGTGTTATTTCTTCTCATTATTACCAAACAAACGGAATTGTTTAAATGGCTTCTTGCGCTTAGCTTTTTTACCGATGCTATTGATGGCTACCTTGCGCGCCGGTACCAGGTGACCAGTGTTGCCGGGGCGAGACTGGATTCTCTCGGGGATGACCTTACCGTTCTTGCGGGTATCATTGGTCTGTTCGTATTAAGGAATGACTTTATCAGCCGGCAATACCTGTGGGTGGCTGTTCTTCTTGTTCTTCTGGTGATACAGGTAATCGCCGCTTTCTGGCGTTACGGGAAGATGACAAGCTTTCACACCTGGCTTGCAAAATCAGCCGCCGTCTTGCAGGGCATTTTCTTGATCTCTGCCTTTTTTATGCCCGAACCTAGCCTGCTGCTTTTTTACATGGCGGTGGCTGTAACAGCCCTGGAGCTGCTGGAAGAAATTGTGCTGGTCTTCCTGCTGCCGGTATGGAAAGTGAATGTAAAAGGGCTCTATTGGGTGCTGAAGCAACAGCAGGAAAAGTGATAAAACCGGGATGCTCTGACCGTATCCTGCTTTCGCAAAGCTCAATGCAGATCAATTTCTATGGGATCTTTGAATCCCTGTAATGAGATAATGTTGTTATTATGCTGCGAAAGCCTTTGTGAAGGATTTTCAGAATATCCTTTGTAAAAGCTGCCGTCAGTCAGAGATGGGATGATAAAAACACAGTTAGCTATAAATTTAAAAGAAAGACATAATTTTTGGGTTTGAAATTCTTAAAGGCATTTTGGCGCTTCCTGTATTGATAACAAATTTTCGCAGGTGCATGGCTGGCTTATCTTTATAAAGGTAAAGCGTTTTTATTTTCTTAGAGATTAAGACAATAGTTCAACCTAAAATGAAAATAATAAATACTTACCGACTATATTTTATCGTAAAGACATAAATGTCTTTTTGCCGGAGAGCGTAACTATCCTTTTTAAAAATCCCGGACAATAATCCGCCGTATTGGGTTTTATTTACCAGGATATAATCCCCCGTTTCGAATTTGCTTTTCATTGAATCACTTGGGATCTTAAAAATATCTACAAAGCAAAGCCTGCAAATGATAATTGATAGCAAAATACCGATGCAGTAGAAAAATAGCTTCTTAAAAAATTTTTTAATTTTTCTGCTATCCATCGTGACTAATTTTGTTCAACATCAATTCTAACCACATTTACTGCGAGTGTTTTGTGTATTTTCGGCATCTTGGGGTATTATAGGGTTGCCATTATTTTTAACCAGCCTGATGCAGCTACAAGTTTTTCAAGTAATTTTTCAACCTCATTATTGAACGTATTATTGTCTACTGCCTGAATGGTATTTTTGTTTTGAACAGCATGCTCAATATCTTTAGATACGTCCATTGAATATACTTTTGTTGCAAAAATGGATATATGCTGGTGGGGAAGAGCAACACCAAGGATCATTCCCGGGAGACCATTAAATATCCCCGGGCCTCCCTTTGTGGGAATGGCCTCAGCAAAAAATGCAACAACATATACAGAATCATATAACAGGGCATTCGCACGCCTACACTGAAATCCGGATATTTCCCGGATTTCGTCGGTCAATTTCCACCTGATACTCCTGATCGAATCAACTATAAAAAATGATTTATCCAGGAGTTGTTTATTTGACAGGATTTTCTTCTCAATAAGATCTGAGACAATGCCGTTGGTTGATGGTATTGGAATCACCGTTGTTTGGGAGACAGCATTGTCAGTAGAGGCCGGCGTATAAACGGTTTTGGCCTGATCGAAAAATAAATTGAAACTATCAACGAGAAACTGAGGCGCCGAACCTTTATACTGCAACATAAAAGCGGCTATTTGCTCGTCCGATATCTGCCTGGTATCTTTTAAAAAAGAAGGTAATACCGCAAACATATTTATTTTCCTCTCGAACGTCACCTTTCCACTTTTAAGGAATATTGTGTGCTGGGCTTTTAAGTTGATGCCTAGCACAAGCAATATTAATAGCCAACATAATTTCTTATAGGTCATCCTGTTTTAACTTTTTAAACTTTGTAAAATTCCATGTAGCCCCAATAGTAAAATAACGGCGGATGGTTGTGTAGCGGTTTTCAGAGAAAAACGTATTTGTAGCAGTACGTGCATAGCCGTTGTTTTGATCCAGGATATCGTTACAGGAAATCTTTATACTGAGTTGATCCTTTTTGAGAAAACTCCTTTCTACCCGTACATTCCAAACGAGCCGGTCGAAATTGTTCGCAAAAGCCTGCGTTTTTTGCTGCCACAAATAGTTTGCATCTGTATGTAAGCGAATTTTCTTTATAACGAAAATATCTGCGGACGGCTGAATCGAAAATGAAAAATAATTGTTTGCGGCCTCGGGCTGCAGAGAAGATTTGTTGATGGTATATCCCCCGGTTGCTATCAAATAAAGGCTGTACTGCCTTATTTTGTTTTTGAACAATTCCAAAGTGGTGGAATAAGTCGTGTATTTGAGCTTGTTGATGATATTATTGATAGGGCTGTACGCAGTACCGCCATTAAGTTCGAGCCCCCCGCCCGCCTGCAGGTCCAATAGCTTTACTTTTTTAGAATAGGCGGCGAGTAGCGAATAGTTGGTGTTTGAACGACCGGGCATATTTACAAACTGATAGGTATAAGCCCCATCAGAATTTACCGTTATAGCCTGCGTAATTGGATTGTGAATAGTTCCATATTCCCCCTTAAGAGTAATATACTCCTGAGCGGCGGCTTTTACTATCTGGTAGTTTGTAGATAATACATTTCTAAAAGAGTTCTTTAATGACAGGTTAGGAATGTAAGTTACCAGTTGTGTGTTATTGTAATTGTAGGGTACCAATTGAGTACTTTCAGGGCTTGTGCTGCTACCACTATAATTGATGTTCAATGCGTTATAATTATTCGGCTTGAAAATAAGGCTTGCACCTGGGTTCCAATTTGTAAAATTCCTCATTAGCGAAATCTTCGCATAATCTTCCCGGATATTCATCCGGTTAAGCGTCATATTATTTCCGATTTTCAGAATAGTTTTCTTTGCTGCATAGCTAAGCGCTGCGCCAGCCTGGTGTGCCCAGATTGTGGAATACATTTTTGTGCTAAAACTGCTATCCAGTATGCTGGTGGCTGATCCGGAGGGAAAATTGTAGGATTGCTTATCAGCATTGTCCTCGTCATTGTTTAGCACATAGGTTAAGATTAAGGACATTCTGGATGAAAGCGGCTCGGTGTAGTTGACATTGAAACGAAGGTTGCGTTGATCGTTTTTCATGCGTCTGTTCAATTGAAGCTGAGCAGTGCTATCGGGCACGTTGTTTTGATCGTAAAATCTGCTAAAAGTATTGCTTTCTCCAATGGCATTGTCTTTTGAGAAATTGTTATTGAGATAATAGGAAATGGTTCTCCCAACGCGGTTTAATTTTTTCTCCCAGGATACATTCAGGTTATAGCTCTTCATATCGTAGTTGTTCTGGGCTGAAGATTCGCTGTTATACAACAGACTACTGTCTCCTCTTTTGTTTTGTATAGTGCCGTTGTTTATCGCTTTACTGCTATATGCAGTAAGGTCTGCATAGATAGTAACAGTTGATGTGCTGTCGAAGTGATGGGTAAACCTGGTATTGGCTTTATGGCTATAACCAGTGTTTCTGAAGCTGTTCTCGGCATTACTGAGTATAATTCCTGTTGGCAGGTTATTCTGCGAAATAGTATTATCAATCCCTTCTACATTTGTGAAGTTGAATTTATAGTTGCTGTTTAGCGTTTCTTTATCGTCATTCCATTTTCCATCATAGTGAAACCCCGTCGAAACTGCTTTGGGTAAGCCCTTACCCGAATAGTTCCCGCTTCCGTCTTCATCAGCGCCTAATTTGTACTTGTCGGCTGCACCGAGGCCGGTGCGCCCCGTATTCCCTGTAGTAGCATAAGCCGATATTCTTTTCTTTGCTTTAAACCAGTTCAGCATGGACTGTAGGTTATAGCGCTCGCTGGTTCCGGCTTCGGCGTCAATTTTTCCGAAAAGCCCATTATTCTTATCCTCTTTTATCTTCAGATTGATGGTCTTATCTTTTATACCGTCATCAATTCCGGTAAAAGCTGCCGCATCTGATTTTTTATCATATACCTGCACCTTGTCAATCATGTCGGCCCTTAGATTTCGTGTAACCAGCGTTGGATCGTCGCCAAAAAACTCCTCGCCATCAACCAGTACTTTTTTTACTCTTTCTCCCTGAGCCGTTATATTTCCGAATTGATCAATTTGAATGCCCGGCAGTTGCTTTAATAGCTCCTCTACGGTTGCATTAGGCTGAACTTTGAACCTGTCAGCCGTATATTCGGTAGTATCTCCCTTTATTTTTATACTTGGAAGTTTTGATTTGATTATCACTTCTTCCAGCAGCTTGCTTTTTTTTATGAGGGAAATACTTCCCAAATCAGTTTGCTGTCCGGCAGAATCTTTTAAATGGATATTCCTGGTCAACGCGACATAGTTCGGATAAGTTATCAATAAAAAATAGTTAACAGTGTCTGATGGAATGTTTAACCTGAATCTGCCAGACACGTTTGCCCTGGTGTCTGCAACAATGAATGAATCCTTCGCTGTGAGCAAAATAACTAATGAGTTGGGTAGTGGAACATTATCAGAACTATCAATAACAAATCCCCTGACAATGCCGGTTTGAGCATTAGAATGCATGTATATAAATGTTGCTAAAAATAAAATTGCCAGTATCTTTTTTATCATTCCCTGAGTGATTCGTTGTGAAGCAGTAATTTTTAATGCCCGTATTCCAATATACATATCTTTCTTACCTGACGCTAAATCCTATTTTTTGAACTCCCAGCAGTCCGTTTTCAGATACGCCCTCTATAAATCCGACAAACCTGCTGGTGATGTCAGAACAAAAAAATGTAACGGTTGCCTCGCCATTCCCGTCTGTGAAAATCTGAGGCTTCCACAACAGCGTATTTCTTTGATCTATCTCATCACTTCTCTGGATATCATAGTTAGGCTCATAAAACTCCCGTGCATTATAATATCCTTTGGTCATAATCATTTTGAACTTTTTTAATAATTCTTCTTCCGTGTATTTTGGATAGTGATATACCACCCTACGCATTTCATCTGCTTTGAATGCGAACGGATGACTTGTAACCTGGCTTCTCTTCGGTTCAACCAACTCGTAGTAAGTAACTCCCTCAACGGGTTTTTTCCCGCTGTTACAAGCCGGACAGTTTAAGCTTCCACAACTTCCTACATAGTCTGTATTACCCTCATACTTCGCAATGCTATCCAGATAACCTAAATATCTATCGTTGTAGCCTCGTCCTTTTCCTACGATTGTAACTGTTTCCAGTACTTTTCCATACTGAAGCAAATTGCTGGTATCGGATAACAGACTATTGTCAGTGTCGATCATCTTCCTTGAGATAACACACTGTGGCTTATAATTATTTTCAGCTTCCACTATAGCTTTAAATGGGTCATCAACTGTCACATGGTAATCGTTTTCGGAGAAGTATTTGATAAAAATACGTGGGGCGATTGATAGGTTCTCCGGGGTCAAATAAAATTTGCCCGTATTATCGGTAGCAGAAATTTGAGTATTGCTTCTATTGTAGTTGAATAGCATTAGCGTTAGTGGAAACTTTTCTTTTTTTCCATCTCTAACTGCACTTGCTGAACCGCTAAGGCTATCTGAAAGGATTGAACTGTTTGAGGATTTTGCGTTCGACAAGTGCTCTTCATTCCATGTATAACGCCTCCAGCCCTGGGTCGTCAATAATATATCCAGGTTTTCTATCCTGTTATGCTTAGTGGTGTCAAAGTAATACGCCGGATTGTAAATGCTGCCGCGTAGCTGCGTGGACAAAAGATAGTAACTTACAATGTCGTTTACATCGCTTGAATCATAAAAAAGCTGATCAAACACACGCAAGCTGAGCACCGAAGGAAGTGACTGATCCGTTGGTCCCTTCGTTTTCACTTTAATAGACACTTTGCCCTTTACCGGATATACTTGTGCTATATTTTCAACGTCTATGTTCAATTGTTGCTCAGGGTGCAGATAAACCAAACGCTCTGCTAAAGGGCGTAATGAATCATCAAACAAGGTAGCCTCAGCAATTCCATGAAGGCTGTTTTTTACAGGAATCCTGATTTCCATGCTGTCAGTTATCGTTGCCGTTGCAATTGCCTGTACAATACCACGTACCTGTAATCTGAGAAATATCCTTTTTTTATCGAGAACTTGATTGCTTAGCACTTTAAAGCCCAAAGTATCCTGCTCATTTTTTGTTAAATGCATTAATATGCCAGCGTTGCTGACCTTTGGCAAGGCATATATACTGTCACTGTTATTGAGCTTTATTTGATAGGCGGCATTTTTCTCAAGAAAAAACGTAAACCGTCCCATGCCTGCGTGCGAAGTATTGAACTCAACTAATGGCGCTCCGTTTTTTAATAAAGTTCCGGAGACATCCATTGGCTTACCTTGAATGTTTACCGCTTTAAAAGCCACATGATTTAGCAACCCTGCTACCAAATCTCCGCCCTCCGGGAATAAATTAAACTGTATCTTATCATTTTGAGTACGGTTGGGTTCCTTTTTTTTGTGCTGAATGTTTATTGACTTCGGCTCATTAACTATTCTGACAGGGGCAACTGCATAGAAATAAGGGCTATTGGAAAAGGAATGCGCCGTATATGCTTTCAAAAGATAGTTCCCATCTGGTAAGGTTGGAGGTAAATAGACATGACCGGAAGATATTCCATTTTTAATGGGATACATTTCTTTCCATATGGTACTATCACTATCATTTTGAAGCTTTAGGTACATTGTCTTGTCAAGTGAGCACGGAGTAAACAATTGAGCATCAAGTACGAATGCATTAAACCACAGGTCTTCCCCGCTTACATAAATATCCTTGCTTGTCTGCAAATACACAGAGGTCTTTTTATTTTGTTGAACTGAGTCAAGATTCGAAGCTATCTTGTCCATAGTTTGTTTTATTGATTGCGCGTTCGAATCAACTGTAAAAAGGAAATAGAAGAAAAATGTTAAAATATAATGCAGGTACTTATTCATAACGATTAAATCTATTCTACTTGCGCTTTCAACCACTCAAAGGCCTGGCCGTTTGAGGGAGATTGAAATTGATGCGCTATAGCCTTTCCGTCTTTTATTTGCACAATGATAGGATAAATTGAATTATTGGTCGGGATGTCAAAATAGCCATCCTTGTCAATATATACATTTTTACGACCCGATATTGAGTTCCTTATTTTTTGATGAAGGATTTTTAAAGACTGTACCTTAGTAAGTACAAAGAGAATGTTCTGCCGGTCCAAATAGTCCCGCATAAATGCCTCTGCTTCCTGTATGCATCCTTTACATCCAGGCCCAGGTAAAACAACCACCCAATTATATTGAGGGCCAAGCTTAATATCGTTAACTCCCGATTGGATAATCTCGTTTTCCTTGTCTGCGTCAGTTTTAGCGCAGGAGCCCATGAATATTGACGCCGTAATAAGACAAATTAAAGTAACCTAGCGTTTCATTGTAGATGATTTTGAAGTTATAATTTTTTAGCGATAAGATTACGTGTTAGCGTTTACAGGGATATTGAGAACGTCTTAAACTTCAGATATTTTTCCTCGATATCATTGGCATCCACATACTCAATATTTAATCCTTCGCTGCTGACGAAGGCGTTGAACAAAAATGGGCAAGTTCCATCAGCATGAACCTGACTTTTACGGCAGATTAATTTAACCGGAAGTGAGATAGCCTGAACAATTTTAATCGACTTCGGTAGCCCTAAGATTTTAGTCTACTTTTTTAAATTGTTAAGCTGTTATAAAGATAGTAAGGTTTGTAAGCGAAGTTTGTTATTAGATATTGAAAATCAACCCCTTAAAAGTAAAATTGCGTAAAATAAAAAAAGGACCATCATTACTGATAATCCTTTCAAGCGGATCGGACGGGACTCGAACCCGCGACCTCTGCCGTGACAGGGCAGCATTCTAACCAACTGAACTACCGATCCTTCCAATCGGGGTATTGCTACCCTCATTTTTTCAGGACGGCAAAGATAGGTATTTTGGGCTCACTCCAAAAAGTTTTTTGCCAACCGGCATAAAATTGACTATGAAATCCTTTCTCCTTTCTTATTGCTAAGAATACTATCGGTTTATTCTGTTTATATTTAATGCTCAATCACAAATTTTCGACGATGCAAAGAAAAACGTTTATCAAAAACACGCTGGTGGGGGCGGCGGCATTTGCCATTGTGCCCCGTCATGTTATCGGGGGCAAGGGTTATATCGCACCTAACGACCGCATTAACCTGGGCTTTATCGGCAACGGTAAGCAGGCAAGAGGGCTGCTCAACAATATGTCCAGGCTGGCTGAAACCATGGTGCTTGCTGCCAGTGATGTTGACAGGAAAAAGCTGGACTATTTTATTGCCCAGGCCAAACAGCAAAATGCAACCAAAGCGGCTGCCGATGTAAAGGGCTACGGTCATTACCGGGAGCTGCTCGACCGAAAGGATATTGACGCTGTAGTAGTGGCAACTCCCGACCACTGGCATGCGCAGGTAGCTATAGATGCCGCAAAGGCAGGTAAGGATATTTATTGCGAAAAACCACTGGCGCTCACTATTGCCGAGGGAAGGGCTATGGTAAATGCGGTCAGAAAATATAAGCGTGTACTGCAAACCGGAAGCATGCAGCGTTCTTCCTATAATTTCCGGCAGGCCACCGAGCTGGTGCTCAATGGTTATATCGGGCAGGTAAAAGAAATCAATGTATCTGTAGGTGAGCCCGTCAAGCAATGTGATCTCCCGTCATTGCCGGTGCCCGAATACCTCGACTGGAATATGTGGATCGGGCCGTCTTTGTACCGCGGGTATAATCCAACATTATCGCCTCCTATTGAAGACCAGTCATGGGCGTGGTGGCGCGGCTACCGGGGTTTCGGTGGGGGATATATCACAGACTGGGGAGCGCATATGTTTGATATTGTGCAGTGGGCGCTCGGTATGGACGATTCCGGACCTGTTGGCTTTGTTCCTCCGCCAACGCCGGGAGCACAAAACGGGCTTTCTTTTAAATATGCCAACGGCGTGATTGTAAACCATAAGCAATGGGGCGAAGGCAATGCGATACAGTTTTTAGGCTCGGAAGGAACGATAGAAGTATCGCGCTCATTCATCCGCTCCACGCCCGGCAATATCGCAGCGGAGAAAATCAAACCTACAGGTAAAAGGGTTTACTTCAGCGACAACCATTACCAGGACTGGATCAATGCTATCAGGAAAAGAACCAAACCTATTGCTGATGTAGAGACCGGACACAGGACAGCTACTATCTGCAATGCAGTGAACATAGCTTACGAGCTACAGCGCCCCCTGAAATGGGACCCGAAAAAAGAGAAGTTTGATGACCAATACGCCAATATGATGATATCAAGGCCATTCCGCGGCCCCTGGGATTTTAATGATTTTTAATAGACAGGTTCTCTTTGTATAGAACCACAGAGGCACCAGGCACTAAGCAGCACTAAAGCTTCCAATTATCTTTGTGATTGCTTGGTGCCACTGTACCTTAGTGGTTTTATTTTTTTTATTTAGCCGCAGTTTTTGTCTTGCAGGTATTCATTCCGAATATTGAATATAACGGACATGTGCCGGTAAATGCAGTAACAAAAGGTATCAGTGCGAGCGTTCCCCACCATGATTTGAAATATAGCCCGGCAAGTGCAATAATTACCCCAATGATTATTCTTGCTCCTTTATCTGTATCGCCTACATTTTTTTTCATAACTGACTGATTTATATTAAATGGAACAGGTATTTCTTTTAAATATTAAAATGTGTAGACTGCTGGTTGCTCTCGAATCTTCCTGTTTTTTCTGTGGGAACAATACGGAATACGATCCCTCCGATAGTGCCTAAGTCTTCCGACGGAAAAGGCCAGTGCGGGAACAAATGAGTGGTTTCACTGCTTAAGATGGGCAGCGCTCTTCCTGTCAATACCTTCAATGCCTGGTTGCGTGCCTGCTCACCTTTCAGCTCTTCAAAACTGCCCCATACTATTACACTCTGCCAGTTGGCCATGCTCTGCATCTTGTCTACCTGGAAGCAGACATCGGGGTTACTGCGCATAATGTTGATTTTCATCCCTTCTTCAGTGTGGCAGTAGATATACTTCCCATCGTAGGCATAGCTTATGGGAAGCACATAGATCTTACCACCGGCATGACAACCCAGGCGCCCTATTACCTGGCTGCCCAGCAGATTTTCAATTTCATCATCATTAAGTTTACCCAGCATAAAAAAAACTTTAAAGCCTTGTAAGTATAGTGCAAATATATTCCGGGAAAAGGAAGGAACTCAATGATATTGCTTAACAGCTGTTGTGATAATAATCATTTTCATCACGCGAAAACTTTGAATAACAGCTCCCCTCCAAAAACATGATTAAAATCATGGTGTGTGGTAATTATGCTCAAAGATTCCGGTGTTGCTGCTGTTTACCTTAAGGGTCAAACAGGTGCGGATGATCTAAAGCGAGAGAAGCCCGGCACTATGATGTATTCATCATCAGAAGTGAAATGCGGGTATCTCACGTTCGTCATCTCGCATATAATTATTAAAGGAGCAGGATAGGATGTCTTATTCATTCAACTATAGTATATATCAAAATGGAATCAGTTGGTCAGGATATAAAAGCAGGTGATAATGTTTCTGACATTGTAAAGCGGGACTACCATGCTGCAGATGTATTCAGGAAATACGGGATAGATTATTGCTGTGGCGGAAAATGGCCGCTTGAAGTAATTTGTGAAAGCCGCGATCTTGATGCAGGAAGTATTATTGAAGCATTGCGCCTTGCCCAGTATGAAATGCGTTTTTCACACCTGATAAACTATGAGAATTGGGCTGTAGACTTTTTAATAGACTTTATTGAGCATGTACATCATCCCTATTTTGTTGTTGCGTTGCCCGACATTACCTCGCTTACGGAGGGATTCCTGAGCAAACATGCATCGAAATATCCCGGGCTTGCCGATCTGAGTCAAAATCTTTCCGATCTGTCGGGAACTCTTCTGCATGGGATTCAGAGGAAACAGGAAATATTGTTCCCTTATATAAAACAAATCACCCATGCCCATACCGGCAAAGAACCTTATGCCCGCCTGCTTGTACGCACCCTGAAAAAGCCGCTTGAAGAGCTGATGCGTACTGAGACACAACAGGTGAATGAACTACTATCTCAGTTCCGTATTAAAACCAGCAGCTATACGCCACCTGAAAATGCCTGTATTTCACACAGGGTCACTTTTGCCAAGCTTAGAGAGCTTGATATCAATCTTCAGCATTACAGACATCTCGAATATGATATACTTTTCCCGAGGGCGCTCGCTATGGAACGTGAGCTGACAATCCGAGAATAAAATTTTTTTACGTGTAGGGGAAGTATTTCATTAATGAATAGTAATTTTCCCCGATGATCAGATTCAACAGCAGTCAGGCCACTATATATGCTTTCGTAATATTTGGAGTGACGATAGTACTGGGATATTATTTCCCCGGCAAGACTATTATCAGCAGCGGGATGCTCATGGCTATTTTTCTTACCATTTTTATACAACACCGCCTTTCTACCATTATTGCAGGAGTCTTAAGCATTGCTATTGCTGCAATATACCCTCTTATACATCAGTACCAGACCGGTGTGATTACAGGGGCAACGGAAAGCCTTTTTATTATTCTGCTGATCTTCGGTTCCACATTGCTTTCATGGTATATCAAATCATTGCTGGTACATCTTCAGTTCGACCGTACCCACATGACCTCTCTCTTTGAGAATGCCACCGAAGGTATTTTGCTTACCGATACATCGGGCAACATTATACTCGCAAACCCTTCTGCAGAATATATGTTTGGATACGGTAAAGACGAGCTGATCGGTAAATCGGTAGAGCTGCTGATCCCTGCCAAGTTCCATGCGCATCACGGGCAATTGCGAAAGGGCTTTTATAAGGTTCCGGCTAATCGTACAATGGGATCAGGCAGGGATCTTTTTGCTATTCGTAAAGACGGCTCGGAGTTCCCGGTAGAAGTCAGCCTTAGTCATTATACCCGGAATAACGAGCTGTTTGTCATCGCTTTTGTGGTAGATATCACCGAAAGAAAGGAAACAGAGCGGAATATCCGGCAAAAACAAACAGAGCTGGAAAAAATCACAGCCGAAATGCAATTGCTGAATACGCAGCTTGAGGCAAAGGTTGAAGAGCGTACTGTTATATTAAAAGAAGCCCTGGAAAAACTGGAAGAGTCTCAGAAGGAATTAAACGAAGCTCTCGCAAAGGAACGGCAGTTGAATGAGTTGAAAAGCCGTTTCGTTTCTATGGCTTCACACGAATTCAGAACGCCCTTAACTACTATTCTTTCCTCTGCAACCCTGGCTTCAAAATATACCGATACTTCAGACCAGGACAAACGGAAAAAGCATATTGATAAGATAAAAGATGCTGTAAGGCACATGAATGAGCTGCTGGAAGATTTTCTGTCGCTGGGCAAGCTGGAGGAAAATAAGGTTGCTATCAGCATCACTGCTTTCAATGTGAATGAATTTATCGAAGAGGTGACAGAGGAAATGAAGGCCCAGGCAAAGCCGGATCAGAAGATCAGGATACGCTCAGAAGGCGACGCCATGTTCGCTACCGACAAGCGGTTATTAAAAAACACAATGATCAACCTGCTCTCAAATGCCATTAAGTTTTCTGAAGAGGCGGCATGCATTGATGTGGTTGTTATTAACGCCGCCAAAAAGCTCAGTATATCGGTAAGGGATACCGGGATTGGGATACCCGAGGAAGATCTCCCCAATCTTTTTGATAATTTTTACAGGGCGAAAAATGCCGGCAACATCCAGGGTACCGGGTTAGGGCTTCCCATTCTTAAACGGTATCTCGACCTTCTGAATGGTACAATAGAAGTGCACAGCGAACTGGAAAAAGGATCAACATTTACTATTGTGCTGCCTTTTGCAGAATGATCAGGGATGGCAGACTGCCGGAGCTCCCGGGTCGTGCTGAAGCACAGGGCTTATAAAAGGAATACCCAGGTTAAGCCCGCGTAAGATCAATATAAGCGCCATTACTGTTATTCCATAAGGGACGATCCGGCGCAGTGTTTGCCGTACAGGGAGTGTAAGCCTGGCGCCAAGCAAACCGAAAGCCATCATTGCCGGTAATGTGCCGGCGCCGAACATTGCCATAAACAACATACTGTCCTGTACAGACCCGGTGGTTAAGGCGCCCGCAATAGCCACATATACCATCCCGCAGGGCAATAGGCCGTTTGCCATTCCAAGCAATGTAAAAGAAAATGCTGAAGCAGAAGATCTCAAAAGAGAGCCGATAAGCCGTTGGATCTTTTTATAGAAATTGTTTAAAAAAGACGGCTGTATATTACGCTGATATATGTAGTTAAGCATTATCATCACCAGCATGAAAATGCCAAGCCCGATGGAGAACCCCTGCTGCAGCCCGGCAATATAAAGATGCCTGCCTGCATAGCCAAACACCAGTCCGAGCGCTGTATACGTGATGATGCGCCCTGCCTGGTACAACAGCAATGCGGCGAATCTTTGAGAAGAAGAAAGATGGTGCACGGGCAGGGATAAAGCCAGCGGGCCACACATGCCTACGCAATGAAGGCTGCTGAACAAACCAATGATCAATCCGCCGGTAAGCACTGCCCACATAATTATAAGCTGAATTTTTCTTCTTTATAATAGCCGGTATTGTTGCTGAACCATTCCAGCTTTACCGTATAGTTGCCCGGAGTAAACAAAGAAGCATCGAAGGACTGCACCCCGTTGATGTCGGGGGAGAACGGCAGTTTCCTGTCCCGCTTTGAGTCGTATGCGCAGTAAAACCAGAGAGAACCACTGATTTTTTCTCCTTTCATTTCATCCGGCAACTGCACCACAACTTTATCGCCGTTTTTTTCAATTCTTACAGGTGCTTTTAACCGGTTGGCATGCTTTGTCCCGTCTATTACTTCCTGGTATTTCAATTCGTTTTTATAATAATCCTTGTCAACAAGCTGAAAATCCGTAAGCACGCTTTTGTATACCAGGTAAGCCATCATTCCTGCGAAGCAAAGTATAACGATCAGTAATTTATGTCCCCAGTTCATAGCTATATTTTTAAAAATAAGAATGTGTTTCCACCGTCTATATTAATTACGGCTTGCTGGTCCCATGAAAGTGGTTTTAAGGGTAGTGATTTTTTTATCTCCTTCAAAAACACTGACGGAAAGCCTGGTCTTTCTTTCTTTAATGATGTTTCTTGGCAATACGATAAAAAATGATCCCGTTCCCTGTCCTTCCCTGTTGATGCTGATATTGTGGCCTTCGGCTTCAATGATCCGCCCAGGTATATCATCCAGCTTTAAAGAGATGGAAAGATCCTTTACTGTTTTGTTGATCATCTTAATATTATACAGGTTGGATACGCTGTCTGTACCCCGTTCCTGGTACAGCATTCCGCCGGCACGTATGATGGTACCGTCCACATCTTTCCTTGAAACGAGCAAAGCAGCAAGTACGCCTGAGAGTACGATGAGCAGTATGGTATAAAACTTCATCCTGCCGGTATACTGCAGTTTCTTTCCTTCCGCAATACCGTTTTCCGAGGCATACCTTATCAGTCCCCTCGGTCTGCCTGTAGCATCCATCATTTTATTACAGGCATCAATACACGAAGTGCAGCCTACGCATTCCATCTGTGTGCCATTGCGTATATCTATGCCTGTAGGGCAAACCTTCACACACTGAAAGCAGTCAATGCAATCGCCGGTCTCCACTGCAGCCGCTTTTTGCTTTTTGAATTTGTCGCGTGGCTCTCCGCGCTTATAATCGTAGGCAACGATCATGGAGTTTCTGTCGAGCAATACGCCCTGCAATCTGCCGTAAGGGCATACTACGGTGCAGGCCTGCTCCCGGAAGTAGGCATATACGCCATAAAAAGTTGCTGAAAAAAGTATAATGCTTATGAGCCCTCCTATATGCTGCGAAGCTGGTTCCGTTATGATGGACAGCAGGGCTTTCATACCAATGATATAGGATAGGAAAAAATTAGAAATGATAAAAGCCAGGGCAAAAAATATAAAATGTTTAAGCGTTTTCTTCCATATCTTTTTGCCGTTCCACGGGGCTTTGTTCAGCAGTTTTTGAGCGGGCGCATCCCCTTCTATCGCAAACTCTATTTTGCGGAAAAGCATTTCCATAAAAATGGTCTGCGGACAAACCCATCCGCAAAACAGGCGACCGAAAGCAGCGGTAAATAAAACGATAAATACAATACCGGTAACCATAAAAAGCCCGAAGATGAAAAAGTCCTGCGGCCAGAATACATTCCCGAATAAAATAAATTTCGCCTCGGGAATATTGAACAGGAACAGCGGTCTGCCTTTATATTGAATAAAAGGCAGCGCAAAGAACAGCGCAAAAAAGAACCAGCTCACCCATGTGCGTATATTGAACAGCTTTCCACGCGTTTTATGAGCATATACCCATTTGCGCTTTCCCTTAGCATCTACGGTGGCTATCCTGTCGCGAAAGGATTCGTCGCCTGCTGTTGATTTTTTATTTACTGTTTCCATGTTTACCGTTTCTTGGCACTGATCACTTACCGGCTGTGCTATCTGCAGCAGGTGCTGCTGCTCCTCCTTCTGTATAAATATCGCCCTGTGGTGGTTTTGCTCCCGGGGGATTGGTGCCGTGCAGTGATTTGACATAGCTGGCTACCTGTGCGATTTGCTTGTTGGAATAGGTTGACTGCCATTGGGGCATAGCATTTATACCATAACGAATGGTTTTGAATATGCTTTTTATGTTCCCGCCATGCATCCAGTAGTCATCTGTAAGATTTGGACCTACCATTCCTCCGCCATCTTCTTTGTGGCAGGCTGCGCAGGAAGATGTAAATATCTTTTTGCCTTCTGCAAGGTCCTGCGCATCCGTCAGTACTACAACACTATTCTCATCTATAGATTCGCCTTTCTTCTCAAGGTAAGCCTTTACCTGTGCATCGGCGCTTTTTATTGATATCTCCAGCTCTTCTTTACTGAGCGGGGCGCTGTAGGCCACGTGATAGCGCCACAGATACACTACCCCAAAAATGATAGTAACATAAAAGCCATATAGCCACCAGGGGGGAAGCCTGTTGTCCAGTTCGCGTATACCATCGTATACATGCTCAAGCTCCACAGAAGATTCCTGTTCGATGGGCTTGAACTTATTGAGCTTAGCCCACCATTCCTGGAAAGTTTTTTCTTTTTTCACGGGAGTGACTTCATATACTTTTTCAACATCTTTATTAAGCAGGAACTTGATATTGATAAGCAGGACGAGAATGACCAGCATCTCTACAAAAATGATGGTCACCATAGAATAAAAGGCAAACGGCGACAATCCCCCGATGCTGGTAACGGAAGAAGTCTTTGCTTCATCCTGAGCCATGACCCAGGATGAAAGCAGCAGGAAGACGGGAAGCAATATGGTAGCAACGGCTGTTTTACTTTTGTCTTTCCGGACTTTTTCCTTTTTGAGCTTGATATCTGCTATCTCTACCAGCAGGTTGCCAAGCATGGCAATAATGATAAGCAGGATGATCATCAGCGTTATCAGGGTCAATGCCAGAGAATTAGACAGCGATGATGGTACCGGCGGTCCACCGGCAAATGCAGGCAGGCTGAATGCTGTTGCAATAACGAATATCATAGCGGCAACCCTGGCGGCGCGGCGGGTATGGCAATTGTATATTTCTTTCAGTAACATGGCAGAGTAGTTTTATGATTCTTGTTCATCTAAGGGAATGTTGCTGATCGTGTCCAGTTTGTTTTTATCCGTTTTAAATACCCATGTGAGCATAGCAAGAAAAAACAGGAAGAATATGCCGAAGGAGATCAGGGCGTAGATATCAACGCCGCTGATCTTTTCGAGATAGTGAATGAATTTCATATACTTAATTTCTAATAGTTATTTTGATGCTGTTTGTATATTGTTCTGCTCCAGCTTTATGTCTTTGCCAATACGCTGCAGGTATGCGATCAGGGCAATGATCTCCTTGCCGGGCGGCGTCTCAATCTTATCTTTCTTTAGGCTGGCTGTAATAGAGGCTGCCTGTGCAGACAATTCGGTATTGGCAATTTTGTCGTACCCTGCGGGGTAGGGAACGCCAAGCTTTTGCATTGCCCTTATTTTTGCTGCTGTGGTAGTGGTGTCCAGCGCATTGTCGAGCAGCCATGAATAGGAAGGCATGATAGATCCCGGCGACATAGAGGTCGGATCATCCATGTGATTGTAATGCCAGCTATCGGGATATTTACCCCCTACACGAGCAAGATCAGGCCCTGTCCGCTTGCTACCCCACTGGAATGGGTGATCATATACAAACTCGCCTGCTTTGGAATATTCCCCGTAACGGGCAACCTCATCCCTGAAGGGACGAACCATCTGCGAATGGCAGGTATAACATCCTTCTCTTACATAAATATCCCTTCCCTGCAGCTCAAGCGGCGTGTATGGCTTTACGCTGGCAATAGTAGGCACATTGGATTTTACAAGAAATGTCGGAACCATTTCGAGTATGCCGCCGATTCCCACAACGATGAGGCTAAGCACAAGCATCGTTACAGGCTTACGCTCAATTTTCCTGTGCCAGCTTTCTTTATGTGCCACTGCTTCCTTTGCAATAGGCGCTGCTTCTGCTGCCTCGTTCGCTACGAACTGTCCCTTTGCTATTGTTTTGACCAGGTTGTATACCATCAGGAGCGCGCCGATGAGGTATACTCCCCCGCCGATGCTCCTGGTAACATACATAGGGATAATATTCGTTACCGTTTCAAGGAACTGGAATTTCAGTTGTCCTTCCGGTGTAAAGGTCTTCCACATAATACTCTGTGTAAATCCTGCCCAGTATAACGGTACTGCATAGAGTATGATGCCGATAGTACCCAGCCAGAAGTGATTTGTGGCTAATTTTTTAGAGTATAGTGGGGTATTCCACATCCTGGGAACCAGATAGTACAGCATGGCAAAGGCAATGAATCCATTCCAGCCCAGCCCTCCCACATGCACGTGGGCAATGATCCAGTCGCTGAAATGAGCTATGGCATTTACATTTTTGAGGCTCAGCAATGGGCCTTCCAGTGTTGCCATGCCATAACAGGTGATGGCAACTACCATGAATTTCAATACAGGATCTTCACGCACTTTGTCCCATGCGCCACGCAGTGTGAACAGCCCGTTGAGCATGCCGCCCCACGACGGAAATATGAGCATGAGGGAAAACACGGTTCCGAGCGACTGTGCCCAGTCCGGTAATGCCGTATACAGCAGGTGATGCGGCCCCGCCCATATATAGATAAATATCAGCGACCAGAAGTGTATGATGGAAAGCCTGTAAGAGTATACAGGACGGTTAGCCGCCTTGGGCAGGAAATAATACATAAGCCCAAGTATAGGCGTTGTAAGAAAAAAAGCCACCGCATTATGCCCATACCACCATTGCACCAGCGCATCCTGCACTCCTGCATACCAGCTATAGCTTTTGAAAAAAGTAACAGGGATCTCGAACGAATTTACAATATGCAGCATAGCTACAGTGACCCATGTGGCTATATAAAACCAGATGGCTACATATAAATGCTTTTCCCTGCGCTTGATGATGGTGCCAAACATGTTGATGCCGAATACAACCCAGATCAGCGTAATAGCAATATCTATCGGCCATTCCAGCTCCGCATACTCCTTACCGGTAGTAAAGCCAAGCAGCAGGGTGATTGCAGCCGACGCTATAATGAGCTGCCATCCCCAGAAGTGGATCCAGCTAAGCCTGTCACTGAACATCCTGGCCTTGCATAGCCTTTGCAGCGAATAATAAACACCCGTAAAAATACAGTTGCCTACAAAAGCAAAGATGATCGCATTAGTATGCAATGGCCTGATGCGCCCGAATGTGGTAGGAGCAAAACGCAGACTGGCGGCAGGGGCATATATCTGTATAGCAGCCCATAGCCCTGCAAGCATACCTACAATGCCAAAAATAACTGTAGCATAGCCAAATGCTTTTACAATCTTGTTGTCGTAATAAAATTTCTCTACTTGCATAAACCGGTAATGTTGTCTTGATTTTATGATTGGGTTGATGATTGCGCATCGTTGTCGAACAAAATGCGGGATGAAGGAGAAAAGTCGTCTTCAAACTGTCCGGACTTCACACTCCATAAAAATGCTGCCAGGAAAAGCCCGGCCACCGAAATGCTTGCCAAAAGGAGGATGACAATAACAGCCATAGTGCAAAATTGATTTTGTAAAAATATTTTTCCCTCTCCCCTGGAAGCATAAGTTGCATCACCATGTGACATGATTTTTGTCAAGCAGAAGAATGAAGTATAGCAGGGAATGGGGAATGATGAGAGGTGAACCCCAGACAGATATTTGCCTTACTCCATATACCTTACTCCTTACTATTCAAGCCTCATCAAACGTGCCCCTATATTGCTGGCGCCGAAGCTGAGCAGCACGATACTGAGAGAGCTGGATGGCATAAGTATAGCAGCTATAAGAGGAGAAAGCGTTGCCTGGACGGCGAAATACAGTCCAATAACATTATATAATACAGAAAGCGCAAAGCTTGCCAGCACGATCTTCCTGTTCATTTTGCTTAGCCGGATAAATTTATCCAGGAGGGGCAATTGCTTTGCGGCTATGATGCTGTCGCTGGCAGGAGTGAAATTGTTGGACTGTTCGCTTACGGCTATGCCTACATCACTTTGCCTTAGTGCACCTGCATCATTCAGCCCGTCGCCGATCATCATTACCTTTTCACCTTTTTGCTGCAGGCTTTGTATATATTGCAGCTTGTCTTCAGGCTTCTGATGAAAAAGTAAGGTGGTGCTGCTGCCGGTAAGCTGACGCAGCCGCTGCATTTCGGCATCATTATCTCCTGATATTACGGAAAGCCTGTAGCTTTTCCCAAGCTCTTTTAATAGTTTGGGTACACTTTTGCGGTAGTGATTGCTAAATATGAATTTCCCCGTATCCTGGTTTTCAAAGCAGATATGGACCGTGGTGGCAGTTATCCTGTTTTGCGATCCTTGCCGGGAGGCTCCTATCCACAACCAATGATCATTTACAAATCCTTCAATGCCTTTGCCCGGGTATTCCTTAAAGCCCTGGACAACAGGTTTTTCGCTGACAGGAAGATGAGCTGCCAGCGCCTTGCTTAGCGGATGGGTAGAGCAGGAGGAAAGTGCTGCAATGGCTGATTTTTGCATATCGGTCAGCGCCTGCCCTTCATACGATATCTCCTGTTCGCCTGCAGAGGTGAGCGTGCCGGTTTTATCAAAAACAATATGATCAATATGAGCAATATCTTCAAGCACAGACGCTTTCCGCAGATAAAACCTGTTGCGGCCGAGTATATTTAAAATATGGCCATTGGTAAAGCTGTTGGACAGTAATAACGCACAGGGGCAGGCGATAATAAAGACCGCCGTAACTGCAGTCCATATGCGGGATGGGTCATGGAATGCCCAGTATAATGATGCAAGCCCTGCAATAAGTATTACGATACCGGTGAAGTATTTGCTGACCCGGTGCACAAAAGAGACGCTTTTCTCTTTATGAGGCTGGTCTTCTTTATTCCAAAGGCTGGTAAGATAGCTCTGGCTTACTTCTTTAATGACCATTACTTCTATATTGCCTTCGGTTTGCTTACCGCCGGCGTATACCATTTCTCCTATCTCTTTGGGCACCGGCAGGGATTCCCCTGTTACGAAGCTATAGTCAATCAATGCCTTTCCTTTAATGATCAGCCCGTCGGCAGGAATCAGCTCGCCATGATGGATAAGCATAGTGTCATTTACTTTTATTTCCGGTAAAAGCGTGGGTATTTCTTTTTTGTCTTTCCAAACAGATACCGCCACCGGGAAATAGGAGCTGTAATCCCTGTCGAAGGAGAGTTGCCGGTAAGTTTTGTCCTGTACCACCCTGCCGGCGAGCATAAAAAAAACAATGCCGGTCATTGAGTCGAAATAGCCCCCTCCCGTGCCCGAAAAGACTTCCCAAAGGCTGCGTATAAACGTGATGATGATGGCCAGCGCAATAGGAGTATCTATATTGAGGAACTTATGCTTAATGCCTTTCCAGGAAGACTCATAAAACGGCATGGCGGCATAAAAGAAAACAGGCAGCGACAGTAAAAGATTTGCGCCTCTGAATATTTCCCGTATACCTTCCTCGCTGGCATCAATGCCGAGGTAGTCAGGAAAGCTCATCAGCATGATATTACTAAAACAGAACCCCGCTATTCCCAGCCTGATGATCTGTGTGCTGTCCATAGCCGGGCGCGCTTCTTTGAGATCATTCAGGCTGATATAAGGCTCATACCCTACTGCCGTAAGCAGTTCTGCTATACTTCTCAGCGATGCTTTTGTGGTTTCAAAAACAATGTCAACTTCTTTGCGGGTAAAATTTACTTTAGCCGACACGACCCCGGCATGCAGCTTATGCAGGTTTTCCAGCAGGTAAAGGCAGGAGCTGCAATGCATTTGCGGCAGGTAAAAAGTAATATAGGTTTGGTTGTCATCTTTGAAGGAAATGAGTTTTGCAGCGATTTTTTCATCGTCAAGGAAAGCAAATTTGTCGCGCCTCGCCGGTGACTTCTGTGTAATGCCCGGCTTATCGTTAAGGTTATAATACCGGCAAAGACCATTATCGTTGATGATCTCATATACCATCCTGCACCCTTCACAACAGAATATTTTGTTTCCGAGCGTAATCTTACCATTATGGCAGGGTTCGCCGCAATGTACACATTGAATAGCTTGCTTTACCGTAGATGACATATACGCCGCAAAATAGTCCTGCGCAGAAACCCGCCTTATGATGTTCCTCAATTATACTGCTGATTATTGTCAAAGCCGAATGAGTATATTTGCCCAATCTTAGCTAAAGTAAAAATTATGCCTCAGCACACTATTTTGATTATTGACGATAATGATGATCTCAGAGAGAATACTGCAGAGCTGCTGTCGTTTGCCGGTTATAAAACGCTTGTTGCAGAAGACGGCAAAAAGGGTGTTTCCCTTGTTTTGTCGGGCAGGCCTGATCTTGTGGTGTGTGATATTATGATGCCGGGGCTTGATGGTTATGGTGTATTGCACTTAGTGAGAAAAAACCCCGAGACAGAAAATATCCCTTTTATTTTCCTTACTGCCAAAACGGAGCGGAGCGATTTCAGAAAGGGTATGGAAATGGGCGCCGATGACTATATCACCAAACCTTTTGAAGAGTATGAGCTGATGAATGCGATAGAAAGCCGGCTGAAAAAATATGACGTGCTCCAAAAAAAATATGCGCCGGGCGCAAAAGGTTTCAGCGAATTAGCCAATGATCTGTCCGGCTCAGGGATGTTCCCTTTGGATATAAATAAATACAGCAGTGAGACATATTCTAAGAAACAGGTGCTTTTTACCGAAGGGCGGCGTCCCCGGTTCCTGTATTACTTAAAAAGCGGTAAGGTGAAAGGATTCAGAGTGCACGAAGACGGTAAGGAATATATTACAGACCTTTTCAGCAAAGGAGATTTTATAGGGTATATGCCCTTGCTTGAAGGAAGGAATTATGATGAAAATGCGCTGGTGCTTGAAGATGCGGAAGTAGTGGAGATACCTGCGGAAGAATTTGTGCAGATGGTATACGATGATATAAGCGTGGCCGCAAAATTTATAAAAGTGATCACTCAAAATGTCAAGGAGAAAGAGACAAGGCTGCTAAACCTTGCCTATGGCTCCCTGCGCAAAAGAGTGGCCAAAGCGCTCGTGGAGATCCATGAGAAATTCAAAGACAATGAAAAAAGCCGTGCTATTGAAATATCCAGGGAAGATATGGCGCATTATATAGGCACCGCCACCGAATCCCTCATCCGTACGCTGAGTGATTTTAAGAGCGAAAAATTAATAGAGATCAAAGAAGGGAAAATTACCATCACTGATATGGAAAAGCTCAAAAACCTGGCGTATTAGTTTCTTAACATTTTGCGCAAAACCATCGAACCACGGAGGTGCAGAGAACACTGAGTTTGCACAAAGGATTTAATGTTTGATATTTACCGTTTTGACGTCTATCGTTTACCGTTGCGCCTTTGCTTCCTCTGCGCGCTTTGCGTGAAATCCTGCATAATCATATCATGATCTGCCATATATATTTTGTTCCCCATTTGCCCCAGCGTTTCAAGCTCTGCTGTATGGTTTTCTCCATGCCGGGATAATCTGTGGTCTTTCCTTTTTTTGGGGGGGCAATACCGGCTTCTTTTACCTGCTCAAGCTCTACCTTGGTAGCATACCAGTTGGTGTACATCCTGGGGATGACCACGCCGAGGATCATTCCCGGCAGTCCCTGGAAAGACTCCGGGCCGCCGGAGGATACAATTTCGTCTGTGTAAAAGGCAACCACAAATATGGAATCCATAATGACGGTGAAAGCTCTTTTGCATTCAAAGCCTGCAATCTTGCGTGTATCCCTGGTGATATGCCATTGATATTTGCGCAGGCTGTCCTGTATCAGAAAAGATTCATCAAATACCTGTTTTGCCGCTACTGTTTTTTGATTTCCAAAATCGCTGTATACTATATTAGCTGTAGCCGGACCTTCGCCAAAAGGGGTTGGCTTTTCATTGCTCTCCCTTCCGGGCGAATACAAGGTCTTCCCTTCAGCAAATACCAGGTTAAAATAAGAGTGCTTATACTCCGGCGTTTGTTTTTTGAACGTTGCCGCCCATCCGTCATCACCCAGGTCCATTTGCTTATGTATATTCACCGTCTTTTCAAATTCAATTTTTCCTTTCAGGATGAACTGGGCATTTGAAAATTGAGTAACACAGAACAATACCGGCAGGACAATCAATAGCTTTTTTTTCATGGCGCTTAGTTTTTCGCTTGTGCATTGTTTTTTGAGAAATTCCAGGTAAAGCTTACCAGCCAGAACCGCTTTAAAGTAGCGTAACTATTCTCGGTGATAAAATTGCTTTGTATATCTCTCCTGAAACCAATGTTCTGGTTGAGGATATCATTGATCGAAAACTTCAGGGAGCAGGTTTCCTTGAACAGGCGCTTACTCAGGGAAGCATTCCAGATGATTGTATTCCGGTTTTGATCGAACACCCTGGTCTTTTGCCTGAAATTAAAATCCGCGTCGCTGGAAAGATCAAATTTATAAGGCAGCGCAAAATAGGTATCTATATTATAGGTGTACACCCAGTATTTTGTTTTCACCGCTTCGTTAATGGAGCTTACCGAAGTATTGTAAGATACATTTGTACGGAGGTTAATACCCATTTTGTTTTCTTTGGAGAAATAACCGCCGACACCTGCTGCATAGGTATTATTGTGCGTAATGTTTTTTTCGAGGTTCACAAAATTGATCCCTTTGCCGCCATAGGTATTAATATTGGCAAAGAACCTTGTCTTAATAGAAGGCACTTCCATATTATAGCTGAGATAAGAAGAGTAATTATAGGTGCCGCTGCTGTTTACAGACTGGTATACGCGTTTGCCATATTTATCCACCGTGTTGCTGGTAGTGATGGCATTTTCGGTAAGGTTAAAGCTTGCGTTGGCAAATATCCCTCTTTGCTTAAGTATCTTATAATCGTTGAAATAAACATTGAAGCGGTGATTGAATGCGGGCTTAAGGTCTTTATTGCCCTCGAAAATATTCAGCGGGTCGTTATTTTCCCGCACAGGTTGTATCTGCTGTATGGTAGGCTGCTGGGTGCTCCCGTTGTAATTGAAGCTAAGCCTGGTTTGCGGCTTAAAGTTGTAAAAGAAATTGACCTTGGGGAACAGGTTCAGCCTGTTGTAGCGGAAAGATGAATCCTTCAGATTATCTTTTTGTTTATAGGCCTGGGATGCCAGGTCGCTGCCTATGGTAAAATTATATTTCTTTTTAGCTATGCGGTAAGCCACTCCGCCTGCGTTGGTGGTGACCAGGAAGTCATAATCATTGGTCAGGAGTGAGTCAAGCACATCGTATTTGCCATTATTATAATTATAGGTAGTGCGGTTGGCGCTGCTGGTAGTATTGGAAATACCGTAGTTAAAGATGATATAATTATCCTTGCTGACGGGTTCGGTATAGGTCACTTTCCCGTTGAAGGTAAAGAGCTTGCTGTGGTTATATTTCCGCTGGTCAATAGTATCGTTCTGGAAAATCTCTCCTGTTTCTCCAAAATAGCTGTTGAGCGCATCAAGGTATCCCTGCGAATCGTTATCGGTATATTTTTGCTCTGCAGTAGCGGTGATCGTTCTGCCGGTCTTTTTAAATTTTTTCCTGTAAATGATATTGGTATTCATCGAAGCTTCGTCATTTGCATTGGATGTTGTACGATGGCTGGTATTTACGGGATCAGAATCTTCATTAAGGGCTTCGGAATAAAAAATATTGCTGCTTTCCGTATGCCCTTTATACCCGCTGAAAATAATTTTCAGCGATGAAGAGGAGTCAAGCTGTATCTCGTATTTCCCGCTGAGGGTATTGCGGTAGCGCTGTGAGAAATTGGTGTTGCGCTGGTTCATATAATACAGCGTATCGGGAAGAATATACTGCGTTTTGGTTTCCCCGTCGCCGGCTACATCAAGCTTTTTGTACATATAGCTGGCGTTGAAGTTGTGCTTGTTGTCGTCCCACTTGTTGGAAAAATGCAGTCCTCCCGTCCATGCCCTGGGCAGCCCGTTGCCATTGAAGTCGAATGCATCATTCTGAGCAAAAGAATAAAAGAACCCGCTGTTCTCATCATACTCAAAATTCTCATCGGTACCCAGGTATTGCCGGCTGTCCTGCCAGTTGAGCCCTGTTTGCCCTGTATTGGACATGGTACCGAAAGCTGCGATCTTTCGTTTTCCTTTAAAAAAGTTGACCATGGCTTCGTTGTTGAATTTATCTTTCAGCCCGCCTCCGGCGCTCACTCTTCCAAAATAACCGTTCTTTTTATCTTCTTTGAGCTTTAAATTGATGGTCTTTGTTTTTTCTCCGTCGTCTATACCTGTAAAGGCAGCCTGGTCGCTTTTTTTGTCAAATACCTGCACCTTATCTACCGCATCGGCTCTTATATTGCGGGTAGCCACGGTAGGGTCATCGCTGAAAAATTCCTCGCCGTCTACCAGTACTTTCTGCACTTCCTGCCCCTGGGCTATGATCTTGCCGTTCTTATCCACCTGGATGCCGGGCATAGCCTTCAGCAGCTCTTCCGCATTGGCGTTGGCCCTTACCTTGAAGCTATCGGCCGTAAACTCCAGTGTATCTCCTTTCAGCCGCACCGCATTATTCTGGCGTATTACAATTTCTTTGAGCAGCACGCTCTTATTGATGAGATTAATATTTCCCAGCTTAATATCTGCGCCTGGTTTCAGCTCCAAATCATCAACATAATCTGCAAAGGACGGGTAGGAAATAATGACCGTAAACAGGCCTTCCTTTATGCCGGTCAGTGAAAAATCACCATTCTTATCTGCACGCGTAAATTTGTATAAGGAAGAATCAGATTTTTGCAGGAGTGAAATTACGGCATATTGTAATTTCTTTTGATTTGCAGTGTCAGTAACGGTCCCGCTGATCGCTGCTGTCTGAGCAAGGGAGCAGTGCAGGGCAAAGGTTAAGCTAAGGGTCAAAATGATCAGTTTCGGCATAGTGATAAAAGTCGGTTAATATTAAAACTGTTTTATTCCAACCTCCCGGATTAGGAGGTGGAGAACGCTAAGACACAAAGGTTCTGCACTGCACTGCTAAGCATGCACGCTACTATTGGATTAAAAGAAGGTAAGGATAAACGTGTGTGTGTTGAGATTTTACGGACAGGCAAATATCTTTAATTATATGAGTATACCAAATTTGCAACGTTAAAGTATACGTTAATATTTCTGCGCATCTTAGCAGTTGAAAAAAATTTAAACAGGTGGTTTGAAATAAACATTCACTAAATGAATCATGATAAGATCAACAGTGAGGTCATACCTTCTGCGGTGAATGATTTTATTCTTTTGCATACCCGGGTATGCTTTTGGCGCGCCCGGCGCTTTAAAAAATATTAGCCGCCATTATAAATTTTTAATATTGGCTCCCGTAGCGCTTTGGCGGGGTCGGTGCAGTAATAATAAATTATATCTGCGATAGCCTCGGGCGTTACCCACTTTGTTGTATCAGCTTCAGGCATTGCGGCGCGGTTTTGAGGAGTGTCAATAGTGGCGGGCACTATCACGCTTGTTACTACTTCAGTACCTTTTGCTTCATCATTCATCAATTCTGCCAGGCGGAACAGCAATGCTTTGGACAATCCATATGCCACCATTCCCTTGCTGTGCCTGGCGTTTATCCCCGGCCGTGAGCCTGTAAGGAATATACGCCCTTTCTTTTGCTGCAGCATCTGTGTAAATACAGGACGTGCTATATTGTAAGCCGTCGCAAAGTTCAGTTCGTATTGTTGTAATATATCCGTGCTCGTAGTTTCAGCTATTGATCCCATTGCAAACCCGCCCGCTGTTAAAACAGCCACATCAATCTTATGATACTTTTGTATTACGGCATTTACAAACTGCTGAGCGCTTTTTTCGCTCCTAAGATCCACCGGCGCCGACTCATATTTGTTATTTGTACTATTTGTATCATCTTTTTTACCGGAATGAACCGTGCCATTTACCATATATCCCGCTGCCAGGAACTTATCTACTACCGCCTTGCCAAGATTGCCTGAAGCGCCGGTTACTATTGCCACCTTATTTGCCATAGTCGCTGTATTTATGCCGAATGTAATAAACATTTTATTTATTTTTGCAGCATGAATAATATCAGTGTGCTAACAGATTTTGAAGCATTGACCAATACCAGCAATTTCAGAAAACTGGATACGCCTGAAGGACTCGAAGGGTATAGCATATATTGCGGCGGAAATTTTGTATTTATTTCCAATACCGGCAACCGCACTATTCGCTTTAGCCTGGGAAATCTTAATTCACAAACCATTTCTGCCGACGATATACATGGCTGGATAAAACGTATTCATCAATTGTATTCCAATTTTTAACATTGTCAATATCATAACCGGCGATAAACATTTTCTGACAGTAGTAGTCGGCGGGCTATATTTGAATTGAGTCAGCATAAATCGAAGACATGCGAATGGCAGGTGGTTTTTTTTGTACAATACTGTTTACCTTTTTTCTTAATATCGTTTACAGCCAGCCCAATTATCATAGCCAGGACCGCTGCAGGGAAGAAGATATCCCGCATTATACTGCATATAAGATCAGTAAATCTCTACACATTGATGGCAGGCTGAATGAGCGCGCCTGGGAAAATGCGCCTAAGTCGGCCAGGTTTGCCGATCTCATCTCTGGTGCTGCTACCCCTTTTGATACAAGGGCCGCCGTATTATGGGACGATCAGTATCTCTATATAGGGTACTGGCTTGAAGAGCCTCACATAACGGCTACGCATACCCAAAGGGATGCCCTTATATACCAGGACAATGACGCGGAATTTTTTATTGCCGGCGCTGATGGCTATTATGAATTTGAGATCAATGCTTTTGGCACTATTTACGAAGTATTGTTTTTCTGGCTTGATGCGTATGGCAAAAAGAAATATTATGATATGCCGGGATTTAACAAAGACGCGCCCGGCGCTAAAATATTCAACGGTGTTGGTTATCGTCATCCGCGGGGGAAAAGGATTGGGTTCTGGAAATGGGATATGCCCGGGCTGAGGTCTGCTGTTCACCTCAATGGTACTATCAACAATGACAGGGATAAAGATAAAGGCTGGACAGTGGAAATAGCCATTCCCTGGTCTTCATTAAAGATACTTGCCGATGGAGACGGAAGAGCGCTTCCTCCGCTGCACAATGATGTATGGCGTATGGATTTTTCCCGCTTTAATCAAAAGAAATACAGCATATCCGATTCCGGAGGCTGGGCGTGGAGCTCTCACGGCGTGTGGGACTCGCATGTACCGGAGTGTTTTACTTATATCACTTTTTCGGAGAATGCATATAAGTAGGGTTATGTTAAACGTGAGGAGCTTCACATTTATCGCCTCACTTCCTTACAAAGAAAGGAATCAAAATGCATTAATGCACCTTGTCGCTTAAAAAGATGATCCCGTAAATAAGCGCAAACGCAAATACTATTAGAATAGCGCCCGAGATACGTGTAATAAGAGAGATATTATGAGGAGTAAGCCGCTTGCGAAGTCCGCCGGCAAGCAGCACCTTTGCCACATCGGCAAGCATATTGAACAGGATACAGGTGGTGAAGATCACTATACGCTGCTGAAGCGTATGGCTGACTGCAAATGCGGTGGCATTGACCAGCCAGAAAACAATGACGCTTGGATTTAATGTATTGATCAGGAAGCCGGACAGGAGTATCTGTGTGTGATCCTTTCTTCCAAGCTTTACTACTATGGCGTCTCCATTGGAAGCGGTTTTTGCCTTCTTAAAAAAAAGATAGTATACGCCCATTGCAAGAAGGAACCCGCTGCCTGTATAACCAATGAGCTTTTTATATTCCAGCAATTCTTTTACCAGCTCTGTAAAGGCATTGCTGAGTATCACCAGCAGGATATCACTTATCCACACGCCGGCTACAAAGCTGAAGCCGCCTTCATGCCCATTGTAAATACTTTGCTTGATAATAGTAAATATTACCGGGCCAACCGACAATGCTAATATGAAACCTAACGCCAGTCCTTTTAAGAGGGCCTCAATCATGATATCACCTTTTGGGTATGTTTAAATACATGCGTAAATGTAAGAAACTGTGGTTAACGGATACGGTAAAAAACAGTTAATCGGATCTGGAAAGCATAGCACCTGCTTAGATAAGCTGATAGATAGGAGCGGATATTACAGCGCTACAGACGAAATAAATTGTTGCCAGTCCTCCAGCATCTTGCCTTTCATTACCCTGGGAAATTTATGCTGTCCTCCAAGCTTGCCTTTCATTTCCATAAATTCAAGAAAAGTCCTTTCCGGCAAAACCGTGAGCAATACTTCTTTCAGGGCGCTTCTTCTCTCTACGGCATAGTCGTCATTCAGTGCCTTAATATGGTTGTCAATAGACACCCGGAGCTGCTCGGGGTCTACAATATCGTCGCAGGCAATATACCAGTGGTGTGCAAAAAAGGAATCAAGGGGTACGCCGGCCACTGTAAATTCGGGTATGGATATATTCATATCCTGGCTGGCTAACTGGATTGCTTTATTCATGTTATCCACGCTGAGATGCTCCCCTACCAGGCTTAAAAAATGCCTTGTACGGCCGGTAATGACAATCTCCGATCTTTCCTTGCTGGTAAACCTGACGGTATCGCCTATAAGATATCTCCATGCCCCCGCGGAAGTGCTCAGGAGTATGGCGTAATCTTTCCCCTCTTCTACTTCATCTGCCAGTAATGCCTGGGGGTTTTCTTTTATATTGCCGGATTGGTCAAAATTGTCATTGTTGAAAGGCACAAACTCCAGGAAAATATGTACGTTGGTATTCAGCTTCATTCCCCGCATTCCCTGCCTGTCCTGGTAAGCGATAAATCCTTCTGAGGCGAGATAGGTCTCGATATAAGTGAGCGGCTTGCCCAGCAGCTTCTCAAACCCTTTTTTATAAGGCTCAAAGGCAACTCCTCCGTGAACGTAAAAAGCGAGATTGGGCCACATTTCATGAATATTCTTCAGCTTGTAGCGCTCAATGATCAGCTCCATTACCATTTGTATCCATGCCGGCACCCCTACTACAAAGCCAATATCCCAGTGCGGCGCCTGTTCTACCACTTCATCCAGCTTGGTATGCCAGTCTTTGGTTCTTGCGATCTTTTTGCCCGGTTTGTAAAAAGGAGTAAACCAAAAAGGTACTTTCCTGGCGGTAATGCCGCTCAGGTCGCCGGCATAATACCCCGGGCCTTTCTGAAGATCGGTGCTCCCACCCAGCATTAACCACCCCTTGCTTATTGATTTTACAGGTATGTTTTCATAGTTGCGAAGGGTAAGCATTTGCTTTACCATCACGATCCTGTTGCCTTTCATCAGGTCGTTGGTAACAGGGATATATTTACTCGCAGATCCTGATGTGCCGGAGCTGAGCGCAAAATATTTGATCTTCCCCGGCCAGCATACATCGGGGATGCCTTCAAGTGTACGGTGCCACCATTCATCATAAATTTTATCGTAATCGAAGATCGGTACCCTCTGCTGGAAAATTTTAGTAGGGTCTTTATGCAGCAGTATCTCATCAAAATGATAAGCCTGACCAAATTCAGTATAGCGTGACTTTTTCAGCAATCGCTTTAATACACGCCGCTGCTGACGTCCCGGGGAGCCAACGGGCAGCTTTAGCGTTTTGGCAATTGTCTGCGGAATGCGTATTTCGATAAGGCCCATTAATTGCTGGCTTAGTGAAACATATTAAAGCAAATGTAACATACTCCATTGTATGCTCCTAATTCTCATCATTTTCCTTTATTCTCCCTGAGTGGCATGGGTAGCCGGGCAGATCATAAAAATTTGGCATTTTCATTGTTGAGAATAATTATTTGAAATAATGTTATATCAGTTATTACGGGGAGGGGATAAGATTTTACACTATCCTTCCGTTTATACCTTGTTATTAGCTTTATTATTGTAGTGCCGACGCCGCAAAAAGACTATGAAGAATACCTGTAAAACCCTCTGTAATAAAAAGTGTTCGCCCTAAACGAATGAACGGATAATGGATAAAAAAAGAATTTACGTGGCAGATGATGATACTAATATCCTGGAGCTCATGCACATGATATTGGAGGCCAGAGGGTTTGAAGTAACTACTTCTACTGACGGCAAATCATTAAGCAGCCTGCCGGATGCTCCCGACATGGTTTTTCTTGATATTGGGATGTCTGGCAGCGACGGCAGTGAAATATGTAAAGATTTTAAGATGAAGAACGGACCGGTATCTGCGCCTGTTGTTTTGGTATCCGCCAATATCCATCTGAAAGAGATAGCCAGCCGTTGCGGGGCAGATGATATCCTGCCAAAACCATTTGATATAAAATCTGTGGTGGAACTTGCCCGGAAATATACTGCAAAGGGGAATAAATGACACATCATACGAGCGGTATAACTATACCATTGCTGTTCTTTGCCGGGCTTCCTACTATACTTTGGCTCTTTTGACCGTGAAGCAGTATTGTCGTGTCTTTTCCGAATGTTTCCATAACTGATATTATTGTTGTATAAGGTAAACTTCCGCTTTCGCAAAACACTATAGCTGCCTGAGAAGAATATGTTTGTTTTTGGAGCCTTTCAAGGTTATTGTTGTGAATACCAGGTATTATTATCCATTCTTTTACTTTCGGCGTCAGCCCTGCTTTTTCTATGGTCTCTTCCATTTTACCTGTGTTGTCGTCCCCGGCAACGATTACCAGTCTCCCTTTTGCCGGATCAGCTTTCTTTTTGAACAAGACGCCTGTAAATGAAAAAAAAGCGGTTGCCATAGTGGAGATGCCTGTCAGCAATGCCCCGGATACTATTGCCGTCTGCAGGAGCATGGTAAATACCAGTCGCCGGGCGCCACCATAATGCTTTTTTACAAAAATGCTCATTGCCTTGTAAAACATTATGATATATTTCAGGCTTTGTTTTCGCGTGCTTTCCCCTTTGAAATGAATGATTGTTGCTTCGGGATAATATATATTCCTGAACCCCGCCTGTTGTATGCGATAGCTCAGATCAATATCTTCCCCGTACATAAAGAAAGCTTCATCAAAGCCGCCAATCTTGGTAAGCACTTCTTTGCCTGTAAAAAGAAAAGCGCCGGAAAGCACATCAGATTCAGTGATGGTATGCTCTTTTTGGTTGCCGAGATAATACCTGGCAAACAGTGCCGAATGGGGGAAAAGTGCAGCAAGTCCTGTAAGCTTAAAGAGTGCAGTTGCAGGGCCGGGAAACCCTCGTTTACTTTCTTTCAGGTAAGCGCCTGACCCGTCAATCATGCGGACGCCCATTGCACCTGTTGACGGGTGTTGTTTAAAATAATCAATACACTTTATGAAGCAGTCTTCAGGCACAATAGTGTCGGGGTTCAAAAAAAGTATATATGTTCCGCTTGCCACAGACAATCCTGTATTACAGGCTTTGGCAAAGCCGGCATTGCTGCTGTTGTAATAATAGGTGATGCCGGGGAAAAGGTCTTTAATATAGGCTTCGCTGCCATCGGCAGAGCAATTGTCCACTATGATGACTTCCATCGGAATGTTTTTACCCGCTTTCTCTACGGAATGCAGGCACTGCTCCAGGAAGTATTTTACATTATAATTGACAATGATCACAGAAAGTTCCATTTCTTACCGGTTGAGAAAGTTGCAAAATAGCATTAGATAGCTGAATTTGAAGAGGGTATTTTTTCAACTCCCTATCTTTGCGCCATGCTAAAAACGACCTTATTGCAGGCTACAGCGGCAGCAGGCAGAATAATGAAGGATTCATTCAATACTTCCTTTACGGTATCGAACAAAGAAGGATTGAATAATCTTGTGACGGAAGTAGATCATGCTTCGGAGAAAGCCATCATTGATATCGTTCGGCACAACTTTCCGGATCATTTTATTTTAAGTGAAGAATCGGGAGAAATAGTTACCACCTCACCTTTTAAATGGATTATTGACCCGATAGACGGGACTGTTAATTATGCCAATGGAATTCCTCTTTGCTGTGTGAGCATTGCTGTGGAACATGAAGGAAAAATAATACTGGGAGCGGTATACAACCCTTTCCTGGATGAATTGTTTTTTGCCGAAAAAGGCAAAGGCGCCACGCTCAATGGCAAGCCCGTTAAAGTAAGCGCTACAACGGAAGTGGATCACGCCTGTCTTGTTACCGGGTTTCCCTATACCTATCTCGACGAACCCAACGGACCCATTGCTGTTTTTGAAAAGCTGATCCGGAAAGGAGTGCCTGTCAGGCGCCTGGGTTCTGCCGCCATAGATCTTTGCTGGGTTGCTGCCGGGAGGTTTGACGGGTTCTATGAGCATAAGCTCAATGCCTGGGACAGCGCTGCCGGGTTCCTGATGGTAGAAGAAGCAGGAGGGATGGTAACTGATTTCAAGGGCGATTACTATTCTCCTTACCAGCCGCATATTATTGCAACCAATGGAAAGATCCATGCAGGGTTGCTTGATTATGTGAATGGAAGGAGAGGCTGAGAGAGGAGGTGTAAGGTGTAAGAAACCCGGAACCTGTAACATTTAATCACAAATAAAAGTTTCTAAAATATGCTTCAGGCGCAGATCCGGAAAAATGACAGGTTAGCAACGCTTTTGATCTGGGTAGTTTCTTTTGTAATATTTGCTGCAGTAGTAATGTTAGGGCGTGTTAAGGTGAATATAAACCTGGCATTTGACCCACACCTGTTTGCCCTGTTCAATGCAGTGATAAACTCTGTTGTATCCATATTGCTGGTAGCCGGGCTGCTGGCGGTAAAAAACAGGCGGTACCTGTTGCATAAAAGGATCATGATATCCGCGCTGGTATTATCCGTTTTGTTTTTACTGTCATATATCTGCCATCATTTGTTTGCCGGCGAAACCAGGTTTGGCGATATTGATCATGATGGTATAGTATCGGAAGCGGAAAAAGCGGCTGCCGGGGGCAAACGGCTGTTCTATCTTATTATCCTCGCCACGCATATACCGCTTGCCGGCATCATTCTTCCATTTATTTTATTTACCGCATACCGTGCGCTGATAGCTGAATGGCCGCGCCACCGCAAGCTGGCCAGGATCACCTGGCCGGTCTGGCTCTATGTTTCTATTACCGGAGTGTTGGTATACCTCCTCATCAATCCTTATTATTGACGTATATATGTATTAAGCCCGTCACTCTGTCCGCATTTTTTCTTTTTTTAAAGAATCTTTCACATAAATGAAAAAATACCGCTTCCGGGCAAATATTTTAGTTTTTTATATAGAGTTTAGGTGATCTATGCCTCCCTTTTCTAAGCGCTGTTGTGTATCTTTGCGCCATTATTTTTTATAAGGCTTAATAATATACTTATCATGATCAAAAAAGCGCAAAAGTTAAAAATGGAGGTAGCCTGCCTTCTGCTTTTCAGCTTTTTAAATCTGATGACTTTTCTCCCGGGCAGGAATTTCCATTTTTCCCTGCAGCCTGTATCTGTGAGTCATACACTTGAAACTCCAGAATGTTACGATGATGCGCGGTCCACTATCCTTGAGCTGATCCTGGAAAATATTGCCGGGCTCAGGGATTATCTTCCTGATTCGGAAAAACCAGACTTCAGCTATCATTTTTTTAACCTGAAGCTCAACTCGGAAAATAACTGGATCGCAAAAGATTTTCACCAGCCGTCTTCATCTGTGAAACAATATACGGCATTGGATAATCCTCCGCGGTATACCGAAGACACAAGAAGCTTACCTCTTCTTCAATATCACAATTTTATATTCAGGCTTACTCCTTTCTGATTTATCCTGTTTTCAGGGCTTTATTGCTATGTATCGGCAACGGTAGCAATGTCCCTTAAAAGTTAAAATGAATAATGTTGTCTGCATTTCTTTTCAGGAAAATAGCAGATGTGATTTATTTTTAAAAATATACGGATGAAAAATTATTGGTATTATTTTGTGATTAGCGCTTTTGCTGCAGGCTGTGCAGCAAAAGGAAATGTAGAAAATAAAAATGAAGTGCCTCAATTGCCTGTGCTCCAGGTAAAACTGACGGATACCATTTTGCAGCACGATTATGTAACAAGCATTGAAGCAGTAAAAAATGTGGAGATCCGCACAAGAGTGCAGGGCTTTCTGAGCAAGATATTTGTGGATGAAGGGCACGAGGTAAAGAAGGGAGAGCCTTTATTTCAACTGGATGACCATGAATTTGCCAACCAGTTGGCCAAGGCCAAAGCTAATGTAAGTAATGCCAAAGCCGAAGCAAAAACCGCTGAAGTAGAGCTGAAGCGAGTGAAAATATTGCTGGCAAAGAATATTGTTTCCCCCAGCGAGCTTGAAATGGCTGAAGCCAAATTAAAGGCTGCGGAAGCCATGGTGGAAGAAGCCATTTCTATTCAGAAAAGCGCAGAGACCAAATTGTCTTATACCTATATATGCTCTCCTTTTGACGGTATTATTGACCGTATCCCATTGAAGACAGGCAGTCTTGTTGACGAAGGCGCCTTGCTTACAACCATCTCCGACAATCATGAAGTATATGCCTATTTCAATGTATCTGAAAACGAGTATCTCCATTATAAAAAATCTTCTGCCGATCAACGGAGAGGCAATACTGTGCAGCTCCTGCTGGCAGATGGCACGATCTATAACCAACCGGGAAAAATAGAGACCGTTGAAAGCGAGTTTGACGAGGGCACAGGCTCCATAGCATTCAGGGCCAGGTTTCCCAACCCTTCAAAATTGCTTAAGCACGGCGCCACCGGCAAGGTGAGGCTGACCACGCGTGCTGAAAATGCGCTGATCGTTCCGCAGAAATCGGTATTTGAAATACAGGATAAGAACTATGTCTTCCTTGTAAATGATGATAATACAGTAAAAATGAGATCAGTGATCCCGCAAGCAAGGGTAGCAGAGTATTATATCATTGAAGACGGGCTTGAAAAGGGAGATAAGATCCTGTACGAAGGCGTACAGAATGTAAAAGACGGCGCCCGTATTACTCCTGTAAAGGTTACAAAAGAATTATAGCGCAGTTGCCTGTTGCGGAAATTGAAATACGCCCAATCCCATTATGTACGGCTCACTAATGAAAATTTCATTTATTGAAATGAGCCTTTATTACAATAATATCATCAAACATGATCGAAACTTTTATCAGGAGACCTATACTTTCCCTGGTTATTTCTATTATTATCACACTCCTGGGTGTTCTTGCGCTTTTCACGCTCCCGGTAACACAGTTCCCTGATATTGTTCCCCCGTCGGTAACGGTTACTGCAAAATATACCGGAGCCAATGCGCAGGTATGCGCCGATGCAGTAGCCACACCGCTTGAAAGAGCTATCAACGGGGTGCCGGGAATGACTTACATGAATACCGTTACCAGCAACAACGGTACGACGCTTATTTCCATTTCGTTTAAAGTAGGCACCGATCCCGATCAGGCTGCAGTGAACGTACAGAACAGGGTAACCACTGTGCTGGATGAGCTGCCTGAAGAAGTGATCAAAGCCGGTGTGGTAACAGAAAAGGAAGTAAACAGCATGCTGCTGTACCTTAATATCGTGAGTGAAGATAGCACGATGGACGAGCGCTTCATATTCAACTTTACAGACATCAATATATTAAAGGAGCTGAAGCGTATTGACGGCGTGGGCTTTGTAGAGATCATGGGCGCTAAAGATTATGCCATGCGCGTATGGCTGAAGCCCGACAGGATGCTGGCTTACCAGGTATCGGCAGATGAAGTGATCGGCGCTTTGAGGAACCAGAATGTGGAAGCCGCCCCGGGAAAGACCGGTGAAAGCTCAGGCAGGGAATCCAACGTGCTTGAATATGTATTGAGGTATACAGGAAAATTTTCAGAGCCGCAGGAATATAAGAATATAGTGATCAGAGCCGGTTCGGACGGATCAATATTAAGGCTGAAAGACATAGCTGATGTGGAGTTTGGTGCGCTCAGCTATAACATGGAGTCAAAAACTGATGGAAAGCCATCGGCTTCTATCATGATCAAGCAGCGCCCCGGTTCTAATGCGAGGGATGTTATCAATAATATTAAAAAGACCATGGCGGAGCTGAAGGCTTCTTCCTTTGTGCCGGGTATGGATTATAATTTTGCCTATGATGTTTCCCGCTTTTTGGATGCTTCCATACACGAAGTATTAAGAACCCTGTTAGAAGCCTTTATCCTGGTGTTTATCGTAGTGTTTTTATTCCTGCAGGATTTCCGTTCCACGCTTATTCCTGCTTTGGCAGTGCCTGTGGCGCTGATAGGTACGCTCGCCTTTATACTGATGCTGGGTTTTTCGATCAACCTGTTGACGTTGTTTGCACTTGTGCTTGCCATCGGTATTGTTGTAGACAATGCGATCGTTGTGGTAGAAGCCGTTCACGTAAAAATGACTGAAGACCACATGGGTGCGATGGATGCCACTATAGCCGCTATGAAGGAAATAAGCGGTGCTATAATGGCAATCACCCTGGTGATGTCGGCAGTGTTTGTACCGGTTGCATTTCTTTCCGGGCCTGTAGGCGTGTTTTACAGGCAGTTCTCCCTTACGCTGGCGATATCTATTGTCATATCCGGTGTAAATGCGCTAACCTTAACTCCTGCATTATGCGCATTGATGCTGCGGCACCCGGAGCCCGGTAAGAAGAAAAATCTTTTGCAAAGATTTTTTGGAGGGTTCAACAGGGCGTATGATAAAACACAAAACAGTTACCAGTGGCTTGTGGGCCGTGTGGCAGGCAGGAGATGGGTGACGCTGGCAATGCTCGTTATTTTCTTTGCCGGCACCTGGGGCTTCAGCGCCATACTTCCTTCCGGCTTTATTCCCACCGAAGACCAGGGCATTATCTATGTAAATGTCACTACGCCGTCGGGGTCTACAGTAGAACGTACCGGCGCAGTGCTGGACGAAATACAGCGGGTGGCAGAAAAATTTGATGCAGTGGAGAATATTTCAACGCTTGCCGGATACAGCCTTATTACAGAAGTGTCCGGCGCCTCTTACGGGATGGGGATGATCAATATGAAATCCTGGGACGAGAGAAAAGAATCCGTTGCAGACCTGATCAGTGAGCTGGAAAAGCAAACCAGTCATATCACCGATGCAAAAATAGAGTTCCTGCCGCCGCCTACCGTACCCGGCTTTGGCAACGCAAGCGGTTTTGAGTTCAGGCTATTGGATAAAACAGGCAGTGAAGATCTGCAGCGTACGGAAACAGTGGCTAAGGAGCTGATCGCTGCTGCGGAAGAAACAGGGGTGGTAAAAAATGTGTTTACGGGGTTCAACCCCAATTTCCCGCAATATATGATCCATGTAGACCAGGAAATTGCCGCCAAGAAAGGTATTACCATTGAAAATGCCATGAGCACTTTACAGACATTGCTGGGCAGCTATTACGCGACTAACTTTATAAGGTTCGGGCAAATGTATAAAGTGATGGTGCAGGCATATCCGCAGTATCGAAAAAGCCCGGAAGATATTCTTAAGCTCTATCTCAAAAATAATTCCGGCGAAATGGTGCCCTTCTCCACTTTCATCAGGCTGGAGAGAGTGTATGGACCTGAACAGCTTACAAGGTATAATATGTATACCTCGGCCCTGCTCAGCGGTGAAGCTGCTGACGGGAAAAGCAGCGGCGATGCTATTCAAACGATGGAAACAGCAGCGGCAAAAGTATTACCGCGTGGCTTTGATTATGAATGGTCGGGCATGACGCGTGAGCAGATCCTGTCAGGCAACCAGGCGGTGTATATATTTCTCATCTGCCTGGTATTTGTATATCTTATCCTTTCCGCACAGTATGAAAGCTTTCTGCTGCCGCTCGCCGTTATCCTTTCATTGCCGGCCGGGATCATAGGTTCTTTTGCCGCGCTGAAGATGGCCGGGCTTGAAAATAATATTTATGCGCAGGTAGCGCTTGTGATGCTGATAGGTTTGCTGGGCAAGAATGCTATTTTGATAGTGGAGTTTGCCATACACCGCAAGAAGCTTGGGGTCACAGTATTACAATCTGCCATTGACGGCGCAGCTTCAAGACTCCGTCCTATCCTGATGACTTCATTTGCCTTTATTGCCGGGTTGATCCCTCTTTGTATTGCTACCGGCGCCGGCGCATTGGGCAACCGCTCCATTGGCACTGCTGCAGCCGGCGGTATGCTTACCGGTACTGTGTTTGGCGTGCTGCTGGTGCCGGGCTTGTATGTGTTGTTTGCCGGCATTGAAGAAAAGATCCGTAAAAAGAAAAAGATGAAGCTGCATGTGCAGCACATGAAGGTAAAGGTTACCAAAGAAGATATATAGCAAACAGGTTATTGTTTGCTGAAATGATTATTCCAAATACCAGATATTGTATGAAGAAATATATTAAGTCGCTTATTCCGGGTGCGTCGCTGTTTTGTATGCTGTTTGTCTTTTCCTGCAAGGCGCCGTCCTCGCTTGTAAAAAGTGAGCCGTTGAATTTGCCGGAAACTTTTAATGGCACAACGGATACCGTGAGCATAGGAGCAGAGCAGCGGAGGGTCTTTTTCAAGGACACAGTGCTCGCCGGGCTGATAGACACCGCGCTGGCACATAATATTGATCTGCAGAATACGCTTCAGAAGGTAATGATAGCCCGTGCGGATATGCTCTCGCGAAAGGGATTGGGGCTGCCTGCCGTAGATGTTTTTGCATCTGCCGGTATGGACAAATACGGCAAATACACTATGTCGGGGGTGGGAAATTTCGATACCAACCTGTCCTCCAACATTGACAAAGATCAGCGGGTGACCGACCCGGCCCAGGACTTTTTTCTCGGGCTGAAAAGCCACTGGGAAATTGATCTGTGGGGCAAACTGAAGTCAGAAAAAAGAGCTGCTTATGCCAGGGTGCTTGCTTCAGAAAAAGGAAGGCAATGGGTGATCACGCAACTGGTGGCAACGGTAGCATCTTATTATTATGAATTGCTGGCACTGGATAACAGGCTGGAGATCGTGCGCCGCAATATTGCCCTGCAGGAAAGAGCAGTAGAAGTAGTAAAAGCGCAGAAGGAAGCCGGCCGGGCTACATCCCTTGCCGTACAGCAGTTTTCAGCGCAGCTTTTGCAGACACAAAGCCTGGAATATGAAACCAGTCTCAGCATTGTGAAGCTGGAGAATGAGCTGAATACCCTGCTGGGGAGATATGCACAGACGCCTGTGCCGCGTGGAGAGACCATCAGGCAGCAGCAGTTAATAGACCAGATAGAAGCAGGTGTGCCCCTGCAACTGCTTACCCAAAGACCCGATATACAGCAGGCAGAGTGGGAGCTGAAAGCCGCAAAGGCAGATGTGGAAGCGGCGCGCAAAGCATTTCTTCCCTCTCTTAATATTACGCCCTATCTTGGGCTCAATGCTTTTAAGCTGCCTCTGTTGTTTGCCAATGGTTCGCTGGCTTATGGTCTCTTGGGCGGGCTGAGTCAGCCCCTGCTCAACCGTTACCAGCTGAAGGGCGATTTTGCAGTAGCTGATGCCCGGCAGCAGATAGCAGTGAACAACTACCGGCAGGCTATCCTGCAGGCCTACGGAGAAGTGACCGGTAACCTGAAAGGCATAGCGTACTATAAAGAAATAGTAGCGCTCAATCAATCTGAAGTAGAAACGCTCACTGAGGCGGTAAGCACATCCAATGACCTGTACTTCAGCGGGTATGCCAATTACCTGGAAGTGATCACCGCGCAAAAAGGTGTGCTGGAAGCGGAATTGAAACGCACTGTTGCACAGAAAGAGCTGCTCCTGTATACCGTAGACCTGTACAGGGCGCTTGGCGGTGGATGGGAGTAAAGGAAGATATGATGCAAGAGCTGTGTTACATTTTGTAACTGGCGCTTCGGGCAGCGCCGACAGATGCCTAATGCCCCGGCATGCAAACGACAGGATAGAAATCATTATTTGAACAGCTGCTTAGCATAATTGCTACGGTCGCCGCCTGCTAAATACTTTGTCCGAAAGTCAGCAGATTGTTGTCGGGGTCAAGCAGGGAAAACTCTTTTTGTCCCCAGGGTTTTGCCTGCAACCTTCCATTGGGGTGTATGCTTACTTTATTGTCCGACAGGGATTGGTACAGGTTGTCAATGTCATTTGTCCGGATATACACCTGCCCGTAATTTTCTTTTGGATCAAGCGCTGTAAACTCAAAAAAGTGAATTTGTATATTGTCTTTTTCTAACATTAAATAACCGTCATAGTCAGTGCTCCCAACATCGTAAAACCCTAATTTTTTTATATAGAAATCTCTTGTGGTGGTTTTGTCCCGCATTGGCAATTTCGGATGGATGTCTGTCAGCATATTTGTGAGTTGTTGGCATATTCGATTATGGTTGTGGTCTTACCCGAACCGGCAACCGCATTGATCTTGATACTGCCTGTTGAATTAATGATGTCATATTGTTCGGGCGTAAGCTCCATTTTTTTGATGAAAAAGCTACGCGGAAGTTACGTTTTTTTACGCTTCTTTCACCTGACTAAAGAATACAGGCATTTGTTCGAATGCGTTCTGATCCACCGAAAACTGTTACCAACTCTCAAGCTTTGTTCCTTTGAGAGTCACCTCATCGCCTGCAAGCGGTGAGGCCGCTCGATTGGCAGCAGTGTTTCTCCTTAGTTGGTCAGTTCTGCAACAGCGCTTTAATTCATGTATTGTGCAGCTCTACTTTTTAATGAACGTTTGCACACAGCTTCTCCGAGTTGGTTAACAGACATACCCCTGCATTTTACCTTATTAGCGTTACCATCCCTTTTCTTTGCCATGTATTTCCCAGGTAATCTTTTCCTGCTATCATCCAGGCATAGGTATTGGCAGCCTGCGCTTTGCCGTTTACCGTTCCGTCCCATCCCTGCCGGGGGTCGGCCGAGCTGTATACCATTTGCCCGTATCTGTCAAATATCCTGAAATACGCGATCTGCGTCATCCCGACGGGCACAAAACGGAAGACATCATTCAGCCCGTCGCCATCAGGTGTGAATGCCGAGGGTACATAAAACTCAGGACCTTTATATACTTTTACGCCAATCGTGTCTGTGCTCGGACAACCTGTATCGGAAGTGACAGTGAGCACATATTTTATATCGTCCTGTAGTATGGCTATGGGATTGGTCACAGCAACATTGCTCAGCCCCCTGGCGGGCGACCAGCTATAGTACTTGCCTCCCGAGGCATTCAATTGCAGGGGTTGGCCCATGGCTATGGTGGTGTCGGCGCCTGCATACGCATAGGTGCCGTAGATGGCTATTTGCCGCTCTAAAGTATCTGAAGGGCAGCCATTGTCTGCCACCGCATAAGCTTTTATCATATAATTGCCCGTATCAGCGTATACATGTTCCGGCGACTGGAGCTGTGCTGTATCCCCATCGCCAAAATCCCAATGCCATCTGCTGGTGGGTGCGGCATGGCTGAGATCAGAAGCGTTGAATGCAAGCGTTTCGTCGCGGCAGGCTACCGTCCTTCCCTGCAGGCCGACGGAGGGATGCGGCCTGATCTCCAGTGTTTGCTCCGCCCTGCCCGATAGGCATCCCTCCCGGGTTTTTACCATCAGCGATACCTGATGAGCGCCCGCAGAAAATAATGAGGATAAGGATGAATCCGGGGAACTTTCTATATTCCCGTCAACAGTCCAGTTCCACTGACTGATAGTTCCAAACTCCACGTATGATGTACTGCTTATGGCCACGGTACGGTTATCACAAAAGGGCGCATCTTTCATATCAAAAGCGGCTACAGGGAGGGAGCCTGCTACAACCTTTTGTTGAAAAGTATCGGAAAGACAGCCATTGTTCCCGAGGATATTCAGTTTTACAGTATAGTTGCCCGGTCGCGGATAAATATGGGGCCCGGGGTTTTCAACCGTATCGGTAGTGCCATCGCCAAAGTCCCAGAACCATTTTACAATATTTCCGAAAGAAGTAGAGCTGTCTCGGAAGTTAACAGGTTCCGGATAGCAGGTGATCTGTCCTTCGGGAAACGCAAAAGACGCGTTGAGCGAAGTGCAGAAGCGCTGGTGATTGGTGCTGCCGCCGGTAGCGCCGGTAAATCCCCAGAACACCATCGGGTCGTGCTGAAAAACAGATTCCACAAGGTCTGTAGTAACGGTGAGCCGTTCAACGCCATCCATGAATACTGTTATCTTTTTTGACGCTGCATCCCACCATATACGGAATATATGCCACTGGCAGTCTTCTATATTATCGCTGTTTGCCAGAGCGGTAACAGGCCCGGCAATATTATTGGCGGTATTGTGGCTCAGGTCGCCGTTGAGATGAATAGATACATTATCGTAGGCCGGATCTCCCTTATTCCCGTTTTGCCAGGTATCAATAGCAATGATCACTGAAGGCGTTACCCCTTCCACCCCAAGTCCTTCGCCGGTACTGCCAATGCTGGTGCTGACAGGTTGCAGCACAAAAGCTATCCCGTCTGCGCCTTCCGCATCATTGCAACCCAAAAACACGTTGAAATGAAAATCGAAAGACCGGGTAAGATCTATTTTATTGATATTCCATACGGAACCCGATTGTCCGGTTTGATCTTTTGTAAGCGTATAGCAATTGCAGTTTTCCTGTGTTGCATTTCCGTTGATGTGATAAGGGTTGTCGGTTTGCCCAACAAGCTTTTCCCCCGCGGACAGGCAGAGAAGCGCTATGAACAGTATTGCATACAGGCTTTGATTTGCTTTCACGGCAGAGGTATACAGATTGTGAATGGTGAATAGCAGGACGACAAACCTGAAATGTGAAACGACAAACGTGAAATGCGGCATTGCGCATTCACCCTATTCAACCGGAAAATACGACACTTATAATCAACCCGGTACACCGCATACTTATACCTGCATCCTTCCCTCTTTTATTTCATCCACCACACCCGGGTCGAGGAGGGTAGTGGTGTCGCCCAGTTTCTCTGTTTCTCCTTCGGCAATTTTGCGCAATATGCGCCTCATGATCTTGCCGCTTCTTGTTTTGGGCAATCCTTTTACGAACTGTATCTTATCAGGCTTGGCAATGGGGCCGATAATGCGGGAAACGGTTTGTATGATATCCTGCCGCGTATGGTCTTCATCCCCGCGTAAGTGTGTTACTATAACATAAGCATAAATACCCTGGCCTTTGATATCGTGGGGATACCCTACCACAGCGCTTTCCACCACGCTGGCATGCATGTTGATCGCATTTTCCACTTCGGCGGTGCCTATACGATGCCCGCTCACATTGAGCACATCGTCCACACGTCCGGTGATGCGGTAAAAGCCGTCATCATCCTTCATCGCTCCGTCGCCTGTAAAATAAAGATTTTCGTAAGTGGCAAAATAGTTGGTCCTGCAGCGTTCGTGATCGCCATAGGTAGTTCTTATTATACCCGGCCACGGCGCTTTCATGCAAAGGTTTCCCTTATACAGGCCTTCCTCGTCTTTCTCCGTCACTTCTTTCCCCTGTTCGTCTACCAATACGGGTTGTACTCCCGGCAAAGGCAATGTTGCCCATGAGGGTTTTGCAGGAGTTACCCCCGCCAGGTTGGTGATCATTATCCCTGCGGTTTCTGTTTGCCACCAGGTATCTACTACAGGGCAGTTCTTTTTGCCGATATGTTCATCATACCAATGCCAGGCTTCCTCGTTGATAGGCTCGCCTACGGTGCCCAGCACTTTCAGCGAAGAGAGGTCTTTTCCTTTAAGCGGGTCCAGCCCGTAGCTCATAAGGCTGCGTATAGCCGTGGGTGCGGTATACAGGATATTTACCTTGTATTTGTCTACGATATCCCAGAACCTTCCCGCATCGGGCCAGGTAGGAATGCCTTCAAACATTACAGAAGTGGCGCCTGCGCTTAGAGGACCGTAGAGCGTGTAGCTGTGACCGGTGATCCAGCCTATATCGGCAGTGCAGAAATATACCTGCCCGGGCTGGTACTGGAAAGTATTGACGAAAGTGTAGTTTGTCCACACCATATACCCGCCGCAGGTATGCACTACTCCTTTTGGCTTGCCGGTGCTTCCTGAAGTATACAGGATGAACAACGGGTCTTCCGCATCCATTACCTCCACTTCGCCAAAGCTGTTGTCGGGGAGGGTATCCGTCACTTTCAGCATTTCATCTTCCCACCATACATCCCTTCCTTTGAGCATACTTACAGCGATGCGGGTGCGGGTATATACAATTACTTTTTTTACTACTTTATTTCCGATTAGGGCATCGTCAATCACGCTTTTCAGCGGTATATCTTTTGCACCGCGGTAAGCGCCGTCACAGGTGACTATATATTCCGCTTTGGCATCTTCCAGCCTGTCGGCAATGCTCTGTGCCGAAAAACCACCAAATATTACACTGTGGATGGCTCCGATCCTTGCGCAGGCTAAAACAGCATAAGCCAGTTCGGGCACCATTCCCATGTAAATACAAACACGGTCGCCTTTCTTCACCCCGTTATTTTTTAATACCTGTGCAAACTGACAAACACGTTTATGCAGGCGTTCGTATGTTACAATTCTTGTTCTCTCTTCGGGGTTATTGGGTTCCCAGATAATGGCAGGCTTGTCACCCAGCTTTTCAAGGTGCCTGTCGAGGCAACTCTCTGTAATGTTAAGGCGGCCGCCGGCAAACCATTCTACCTTTGGTTCTTTAAAGTTCCAGTCCAATACTTTGTCCCATCTTTTCCGCCATTGAAAGGTAGCTGCAATCTCACCCCAAAAGGCTTCGGGATCTTCTATACTTTTCTGGTAAGCTTCTTTGTAGGCCTGAAATGATTTGATCTGATAGGGATATGACATATAGCTCTGCAATGATTTGGTTTAACAATAAGAGGGCTTAAAATTAATCAGATTCAGTTGAATAGCGAGCAATGAATTTGATTTTCGAAGAGATTTTTGCAAAATCATGATGAGGCACGTAGCCGGTTTCATAATATAACCATATCCTGTAATCCTTTCCGGGTAAGGGTTTGGAAAAAATCATCTGATCGTTTGCAAACGATTGTCTGATTGCTGATGCTGTTATGATCATACTTTAGTATATTCAACCCTTAATTTGCTTGCATCAATATGACTGTATCTTCCAAAAGTATCTGGAAAATTATCGGCGCCTCTTCTGTAGGCACGCTCATTGAATGGTATGATTTTTATATTTTCGGCAGCCTTGCTACTGTTATCGCCAGCCAGTTTTTTCCGAAAACCAATCCCACTGCGGCATTGCTCTCCACTTTGGGCACTTTTGCAGCAGGGTTTATTGTGCGGCCTTTCGGGGCGCTGGTATTCGGGAGACTGGGCGATATCGTAGGGCGTAAATATACCTTTCTGCTTACGCTCATTATCATGGGTGGCTCTACTTTTGCTATTGGCCTCGTGCCATCGTATCAAACCATTGGCTTTGCCGCACCTGTCATTGTTTTGCTGCTTCGCCTCCTGCAGGGACTTGCGCTCGGCGGCGAGTATGGCGGCGCTGCTACCTATGTGGCGGAGCATGCGCCTGCCAACAGGCGCGGATTCTATACCTCGTGGATACAAACCACTGCCACGCTCGGTCTTTTTGTATCGCTGGGTGTCATCCTGCTGGTACGGCAGTCATTAGATGCGGACAGCGCTGTTTCCATCAGGAAGTTTAATGAATGGGGATGGCGTATACCTTTTCTGGTATCCATTATCCTTGTCGGTGTTTCGGTATATATCCGGCTAAAAATGAATGAATCGCCTTTGTTTGCCAAGCTGAAATCAGAAGGTAAAACCTCAGTCAACCCGTTAAAAGAAAGCTTTGTGCACAAAACCAACCTTAAAATGGTGCTGCTGGCTTTATTTGGCGCTACCATGGGCCAGGGGGTGGTATGGTATACGGGGCAATTCTATGCGCAGAGCTTTATAGAAACAGTTTGTAAAATAGATTTCGGGCAGTCGCGGACCATGCTGATATGGGCTATCCTCTTTGCCACTCCTTTTTTTGTTGTATTCGGAGGATGGAGCGACCGGGCGGGAAGAAAATGGATCATGCTTGCAGGTATGCTGCTGGCGATCGTGTTCTACCGCCCTATCTACCAGCAATTCATTAACCTCTCGGAGGTAAACACTTATCTTCCGCAGGACCCCGTATCTGTTACCCGGCCCGTAAATAAAAGTGAACAGACCGGTGAGTATACGATCAGTGCTACCACTATTACCAAAACCTTTGCTGACGGTTTCGCATACACGCAGCGGAATGTGGATACCGTATTTGCAGATGCTTCGCGTGCTGTGGCGCATGCGCCTGTGGCTTATATTGAAAAAAAATTGCCTTCATCCACTTACTGGAAATTTGTTTTCCTCATTTTTATACAGGTGATTTTTGTGACGATGGTATATGGCCCGATCGCTGCATTCCTGGTGGAGCTTTTCCCCACCCGCATACGCTATACTTCCATGTCGCTGCCTTATCATATAGGCAACGGTGTTTTTGGCGGGCTGACGCCTTTTATAGCCTTGCTCCTGACAACGATCAACCAGGGAGACAAACTGGTGGGGCTGATGTACCCGATCATTATTTCGGCAGTATGCCTTGTGATCGGCGCTTTATATATGAGCAATAAGATTGACCCGGATGTGAGTGACTGAGCGAGGAGTAGGGTATAGGGCGTAAGGTATAAGCTACAGGGTATTCACATTACACCTTACGCCCTATACCTTCCCCTCAAATTATATAACTAAAAAAACATTTCTTATGAACCTGCTTAAAAAATGGATGGGTATTGTGTGGATGCTGCTTGGCCCGCTGTCTGTGTATTATCTTGTTAAAACAGCCCTGCACCAGATAGCCCTGCACCCGGTAACAGACACAAAGATCCAGTGGGCTGTATTTGTTATTGTTGCCATTCCTGTTGCAATAGGGCTGGTCATTTTCGGATGGTATGCCTTCCGGGGCGAGTACGAAAAATAAATTGTGGCAGGGAGTCATTATTTTTGCCGAATGTCTATTGAAGTAAAGCATCTCCTGAAAGTATATGGTGAGCAGAAAGCGGTAAATGATATCTCTTTTTCTGTAAGTAGGGGAGAGATAGTAGGATTTCTTGGCCCCAATGGAGCAGGAAAATCTACTACCATGAAGATCCTCACAGGCTATTTACAGCCTACTTCAGGTGAAGCGTATATCTGTGGAATACGGGTATCCTCTCATTCGCCGGAAACAAAGAAAAAGACAGGTTACCTGCCGGAATCTAATCCGTTATACTATGACATGTATATCAGGGAATATCTCGGCTTCATAGCCGATGTACATAAAGTGGCGAATAAAAAAACTGCGGTGGAAAGAATGATTGACCTGGTAGGGCTTACACCGGAGAAGACAAAAAAGATCGGGCAGCTCTCCAAGGGATATAAGCAGCGGGTAGGTCTTGCCGCCGCGCTGATCTATGACCCGGAAGTATTGATCCTTGATGAGCCCACTACAGGGCTTGACCCCAACCAGATTGTCGAGATCAGGGAAGTGATACGTAATCTCGGCAGGGATAAAACCGTTTTATTTTCATCTCATATTCTCCAGGAAGTGGAAGCTATTTGCAACCGCGTGATCATCATCAATAAAGGTGAGCTGGTGGCAGATGATACGATCGCCAGCCTTCAGTCGGGAAATAATGGTACACACAGTATCATCGTAGCTTTTGGCGAAACTCCTGCTCTTTCGGTGTTTGATAACATTGCTGAAATAATGAGTATCCAGGCTATGCCGGGAAATGAGCTTAAATTTTCTACTTCCCGGCCCGAGTACCTGCGCAAACGTATCATCGAAAGCTCGCTGGACAACAATTTAAATATTGTGAGCATGCGGAGCGAAACCCAGAGCCTGGAAATGGTCTTCAAATCTCTGACCGGCAACAATGCGGATTAGCCGGATATGTTAGCTTTTTTTCACGCAAAGCCGCCAAGGAGAAAAGGACGCAAAGAGAAGCTCTCTGTGCAACCCTGTGTTTTCCCTGCCGCTGTGGTTCTGAGATCTCATGCAAAACAACAGAATACGGCATCCCGAATTATAACATTGCCAACGTATTTCTTTTTCCCAATTTCCCTCAACTTATTTTTGCGCCAAAAGCCGAAAACCTTTTCTTTGCAATTTATTAAAATATAGCACTATGAGCTTTATATCCGACATACATGCAAGACAGATCTTAGACAGCCGCGGCAACCCTACCGTTGAAGTAGATGTAATAACTGAAAATGGACTGGTAGGCAGAGCTGCTGTACCTTCCGGAGCCTCTACCGGCAGGCATGAAGCTGTGGAATTGCGTGATGGAGATAAGACCGTATACCAGGGAAAAGGGGTGCTTAAAGCGGTAAATAACGTAAACGATATCATTGCTGACCAGCTCATCGGAACAGACGTGACCAGGCAGGCTTATATTGACGGGCAGCTTATCAAAATTGACGGGACTGAGAATAAGGGGAGGCTGGGTGCAAATGCTACGCTGGCTGTTTCCATGGCAGTGGCTAAAGCTGCTGCGCAGGAGAGCAATCTGCCATTGTACCGCTACCTTGGCGGCGTGAATGCTACCGTATTGCCTATACCGCTGATGAATATTCTTAATGGGGGAGTGCATGCAGACAACAAGATAGATTTCCAGGAATTTATGATCGTTCCCGTAGGAGCGCCTTCTTTCAGTGAAGCGTTGCGCTGGGGTGTGGAGGTATTTCATAACCTCAAATCCGTGCTCAAGAAAAAAGGATACAGCACCAACGTAGGGGATGAAGGTGGTTTTGCACCTGATATTCAAAGCAATGAAGAAGCCATTGAAACAGTATTGCAGGCTATAGAAGCTGCAGGCTATAAGGCCGGCGACCAGATAGCTATAGCCATGGATGCTGCCAGCACAGAAATGTATGATGAAGCGAGCGGCTCCTATAAATTTTATAAGAGCAGCGGGAAAACGATCAGCAGCGATGAGATGGTGGCTTACTGGGCGGAATGGGTAAGCAAATACCCTATTATTTCCATTGAAGACGGTATGGCTGAAGATGACTGGAAGGGATGGAAAAACCTTACCGACAGCCTCGGTTCTAAATGCCAACTGGTAGGTGATGACCTTTTCGTTACTAATGTAAAGCGGCTCCAGGAAGGTATTGATAAAGGTATTGCCAACAGCATATTGATCAAAGTGAACCAGATAGGTACCGTTACAGAGACCATTAATGCTGTGCAGCTTGCGCAGAACAATGGCTATACCACAATAATGAGCCACAGGAGCGGCGAAACGGAAGATACCACTATCGCTGACCTGGCAGTGGCCCTGAACTGCGGCCAGATCAAAACCGGCAGCGCTTCAAGAACGGACCGCCTTGCCAAATATAACCAGCTTCTCAGGATTGAAGAAGCTTTGGGTGAAAATGCAATTTATCCCAACAGAAAAGCTATATTTGGAAAATAGTTGCAGCTATTCCTAAAGGCAACAACATCGTTGCCCTGCAGCTTTCCGGGATATGGATTTTTATAAGAAAATACCTCGCTGGTTAAAGAATAAATATGTACTCACACTGGTTTGCTTTGTGATCTGGATCATTTTTTTTGATCACAACGACCTTTTTTTACAGGTGGAGCGTAGCGGAGAGCTGAGGCAACTGGAAAAAGGCAAGGCATATTACCAGGAACAGATTGACACCATCAACCGGGAGCTTTCCGGTTTGAAAAATGATCCTGCTTCTGTGGAAAGGATAGCAAGGGAACGCTTTCTTATGAAAAAGGACAATGAAGAGATATTTGTTATTGAGGAGAAATAATTTTACTAAATTTTTTTGCTTTTAACAATATTCTGTTCTTGTCGCCGTTTTATGATGGTAAGCTAATCCCGCCTTTTGTGAAACGCCTGGTAAATCCGTACCGGAATCTAAATATCCTCTAAACCGTTTTTATTGTTTTTCACCCAAATTAGGCCCGTTCTAAAAGGATTGCTTATGGATATTTATACACAAGAAAACATGATACGTTTTTTATACAAAGAGACAACAGCCGAAGAAACAGCAGCAATACAGTTGGCTTTGGATACAGATTGGACGCTTCGCGAAAAATTTGAGGTACTCAAACGCGCAATGGAAGGGCTCAATACTATCAGCACCTCTCCCAGGCCCTCCGTGGTGCAGTCCCTGCTGAAATATGCAGGTATTAGCAAAGAAGTTGAACATCATTAAGTTATAATCCCATTTCTTTCAGGGCTTACGTGTACTTTTGTAGTGGCCGGAAGATAAATTTCCATGACACAAAAAGAACGCTACGCATTTGTGATACAATGGTTTCAGCAGCATGTTCCCGAAGCTGAAACTGAATTATTGTACGATAATCCTTATCAATTGCTGGTAGCCGTGATCCTGTCGGCGCAGTGCACCGACAAAAGGGTCAATCTTACTACTCCCGCCATTTTTGAAAAATATCCTGACGTTGCGGCCCTGTCTAAAGCTACATTTGAAGAATTATTTCCATATATCAGGAGCATTTCTTATCCCAACAACAAGACCAAACACCTTATCGGGATGGCAAATATGCTGGTAAAAGAATTTAATGATAAGGTGCCGCTTAGTGTGGATGAGCTGGTGCGGCTGCCCGGCGTAGGCAGAAAAACCGCAAATGTTATCACTTCCGTAGTGGATCAGCAGCCCAATATGGCCGTGGATACGCATGTTTTCAGAGTGTCCGCCCGCATCGGGCTTACGCATAATGCCAAAACTCCCCTTGCTGCTGAAAAGCAGCTCATCAGGCATATTCCCAAAGCGCTCATTCATAAAGCACATCATTGGCTTATCCTGCATGGCAGATACACCTGTATAGCGCGGAACCCCAGGTGTGGTATATGCGGATTGAGACCGGCCTGCAAATATTTTTCGAAAAAAAATGAAAAAAAAGCCTGATACGACCAGATTCTTTGTAAGCAGGTGTATTTCAATTTTTCGCAGGCGGGTGGTGACACCGCCTGTAGAGCCGCTACCGGCCGGGTCTCACCGACCGGAAAGTTGTGCATGAAGCGAAAAATTGAAATACACCCCTGTAATCTGATGCCTGTTACTCCATAATATTATATCTTTGCGCCCGAAGTCAGACAAAGTCTGACTTTTTTAAATTTTACCTGCATGTCGCTTATTGACAATATTGATAAAAAGCAGCTTCCCCTGCATATTGCTATTATTATGGATGGCAACGGTCGGTGGGCGCAGGAAAAAGGGGAAGACAGGCTATTCGGTCATTACCAGGGTGTGGAGAGTGTGAGGAATATAGTAGAAGGGTGTGCAGAGCTTGGTATCCGGTATCTTACCCTGTATGCTTTCAGCACTGAAAACTGGAATCGCCCCGAAACGGAAGTGAATGGACTGATGGTGCTCCTGGCAAATACCATCAGGCAGGAGGTAGATACGCTCAATAAAAACAATATCAGGCTCAGGCTGATAGGCGACATAAAAATGCTGCCCGAATATGCAAGCCGTGAGCTGCAGGAGGCTGTGGAGCTCACTGCCGCCAATACCGGGCTTACGCTTATCATTGCATTGAGCTACAGTTCCCGGTGGGAATTGCTCAATGCAGTTAATCTTATCGCTGAAGATGTGAAGAAGGGCAAGCTGCTTCCCGGGGCAATTACAGAAGAGGTGCTCAGAAATTATCTTACTACCAATGAATTCCCCGACCCAGAGCTGATGATCAGGACCAGCGGCGAATACAGGATAAGCAATTTTTTATTATATCAACTGGCATATGCTGAACTATATTTCACAGATACGCGCTGGCCTGACTTTGGCAAAGAACATTTATATGAAGCCATTATTAATTTTCAGCAACGGCAGCGCAGGTTTGGCAAAACTGCCGAGCAGATAATGCGGAATACCGCTACAGATGCGCATTAGCCATTCGGAGACCCTCTATTCTTTTAACAAACCATTTTAATTAATCCCGTTAATTTGCCGGGCGAAACTTAAAAAACGGATGCATAGAATCTGCACGATTTTCACTCTTTTACTTGGTTTAAGTTTTATTGCCACCAAAACTAATGCTCAGGTAAACGATTCAGTACCTACTACTTCTGTAGACCCTGCGCTGCTGAATATATTTAACCAGCCTATACCCAAAAAATATACTATAGCCGAGATCAAGGTTACCGGCACACAATATTTTGACCCTAACTTAGTAACATCAATTTCAGGCTTAAATGTAGGTGACGAGGTGAGGATTCCCGGCGGCGATAATTTTTCCAAGGCTATAGAAAAATTGTGGGGGCAGAATCTCTTTGCTGATATTGAAGTGTATATCACTAAAGTAGAAGGCGACAGGATTTGGGTAGAGATAGCTGCGGTAGAGCGGCCGCGCCTTTCCAAGCTCATTTTTCGCGGGATAAAAAAAGCAGAAGCTACCGACCTGAAAGAGAAGGTAGGCATAACAGCCAGCCAGGTGGTAACTGAAGCGAGAAAACAGAATGCCATTGATGCCATACAGAAATTTTATACAGACAAAGGTTTCCAGGGCGCCCGGGTAAGAGTGATCGAACGCCCGGATACGGCATATACCAACGGAGAAGACCTGATATTTCAAATAGAGAAAGGCGTAAAGGTGAGGATCAATGATGTATTGTTTTACGGCAATGAAGAGGTAAGCGAATTAAAGCTGAAAAAGCAGCTTAAAGGCACTAAAGAAAAAACCAGGCTGACAATACATGAAGATGAAGTGGAAAGCCCTTACGGTGAAAAAGATAAAATAACTTTCAAAGAATATCTCCATAATTACGGATTTCTCTCTCCCACAAAAACACTTGACTATTTAGATCCTTATTTCAGGTTCAGGCTGTTCAGCTCAGCCAAATACAACGAGAAGAAATACAAGGAAGACAAGCAGAAGCTGCTGGAGTACTATAACTCTCTCGGCTACAGGGATGCCGCTATTGAGAAAGATACGCTGTTTTATAATAAAAAAGGTAATCTCAATATTGCCATCAAGGTAAATGAAGGGAGAAAATACTATTTCGGCAACATCACCTGGCGCGGCAATACCAAGTACTCCGATTCGCTGCTGAGCGTGATCCTCGGTATTAAAAAAGGAGATACATATAATCTTGAAACACTTAATAAAAGACTTGGAAAGCAGTTGACTGCCGACGGCGGCGGCGATGTAAGCAGCCTGTATTCCGATAATGGATACCTGTTCTTTCATGTAGACCCTGTGGAAACTTCGGTATACAACGATACTATTGATCACGAAATACGCATTACCGAAGGCCCGCAGGCTACCATCAAGCGGGTAACCATTGCCGGTAATGACAAGACGAAGGAGCATGTAATACGCCGCGAGCTGAGAACGCTCCCCGGGGATAAGTTCAGCAGGGAGCTGCTGATACGCTCTAACAGGGAGATTGCCAACCTGGGGTATTTCAACCAGGAGAAAATCGGTATCAATCCTGTGCCTAATCCCGATGACGGTACTGTAGATATCAATTACACTGTAGAAGAAAAATCCTCCGACCAGCTGGAGCTCAGCGCCGGATGGGGTGGCGGTATCGGGCTGACAGGTACCGTGGGTGTGGTGTTTAATAATTTTTCTATCCGCAATATCTTCAAGAGATCATCCTGGAGCCCGCTGCCTTCGGGAGACGGTCAGAAGCTGAGCCTTCGTTTCCAGTCGAACGGGCGTTATTTCAGGTCAACAAATTTTTCATTCACCGAGCCCTGGCTCGGAGGAAAGAAACGCAATTCTTTTACGGTCAGCGTATACAGCTCCAAGTATGCCAATGCCTACGACCCTTATAGAGGGATATATACTAATGAAAGAGCCGACTCTTCGTACCTGAAAGCAATGGGCGCCTCTATAGCGCTTGGTAAACAACTGAAGTGGCCCGACGACTATTTTACGCTGATGTATGCGTTGAACTATACCCAGTACAGGCTTAAGAACTACCCCGGGTTTTTTGCGGGACTGTCTACTACCACAGCCAATATTCTCAGCCTTAAGCTTACGCTTTCAAGATCGTCTGTTAACCAGCCTATATTCCCTACCGGCGGTTCTTCCTTCATGATCAGCGGGGCGTTTACACCTCCCTATTCCGCATTCAGGGATGAAAATAAAGCCATAAAAACAGAAGATAAATATAAACTGGTAGAGTATCATAAATGGCGTATCAACGGAGAGTGGTATGTGCCGCTGGGTAGACCGACGGGAGAGGAAAAAAACAAGCAGTTTGTGCTGAAGTTTGCCGCCAAGTATGGTTTCATAGGCAGGTATAATAAGAACCTGGAGATATCTCCCTTTGAAAGGTTCCAGGTGGGGGATGCGGGGCTTACCAACAACTTTGGTATACTCGGTTATGACATCATCGCCCACAGGGGATATCCTGTATACGACAATTCGGACCCAACCATTAACCCCGATCAGCAGTCCACTACCAAGTTCTTTACCATGTTCAATAAATATACCATGGAGCTGCGTTATCCGTTTTCCACCAATCCCAGCAGCACTATTTACGGGCTGGCATTTTTTGAAGCGGCTAACGGCTGGTATGAATTTAAAGAATGGAATCCGTTCAAGCTGAGGCGTTCTGTGGGATTAGGTGCAAGGTTTTTCCTGCCGATGTTTGGTTTGCTTGGGTTTGACTACGGGCTGGGGCTCGACCGTCTTTCTGCGCCGGGAGCCACATTTAAAGACGCTACAAGGTTCACCTTCATGCTTGGATTTGAGCCGGAATAAACCGGTTGGCAATAAGGAATTGATGATATAGCGATAATGCCATAAATTGGCAACATTTATGTAGACCCTCTATAAAATTGTATATCATGAAAAAGCTATTTTTAATTGCGGTAATCTGCTCAGCGGCTTTTACAGTCAACGCACAACGCTACGCCGTACTTGATACCAAATATATTCTTGACAGGCTCCCGGAATATAAGGACGCACAAAAGCAGCTCGACCAGTTCAGCGCTGCCTGGCAGAAGGAGCTGGATGGCATGCAGCAGAACCTGGATAAAATGTACCGCGACTTTGATGCCGAACAGGTAATGCTCAGCGACGACCTGAAGAAAAAGAGAGAGGATGAGCTGTTCAATAAAGAAAAAGCGCTCCGCGACCTGCAGCGCCAGCGCTTCGGGTATGAAGGAGACCTGTTCAAAAAAAGGCAGGAGCTGATCAAGCCCGTGCAGGATAAGGTATACAATGCAGTACAAAAGCTGGCGGTGGAAAAAGGCTATGATTTTATTTTGGATAAAAGTGAAGGAATTACCGTTATCTTTGCCGACCCCAAACTGGACCGGAGCGAGGATGTGCTGAAGATGCTGGGGGTAAATAAATAAATGTTAAAGCGGAGGCCGCAACCAAACTAACAAATGCATATTTTCATCATTAACTCAAATAAACAGAACATTCATTGATATGAAAAAAGTTTTCTCCCTGGTAGCCGTAACATTCGTACTCATCATCCTGGGCAATACCGCACAGGCCCAGCAGAAATTCGCTCATGTGAGCATTGAAGAAGTAGTAGGTAATATGCCTGACATTAAAAAGGCCGATTCTATTATGCAGAAATTCAGGAAAGATTCGCTGGAGCAGCAGTTGCCATTTTTCCTAAGCGAATACAAGCGCAAGGATTCCATAGCCAAATCGCCTGCAACTCCGGCTGCTATCAAGCAAACCGTTCAGCAGGAAGCCGCTCAATACCTGCAGATCATCCAGAACTGGGATGCCTACAGCCAGAATGAACTCCAGCGCAAACAGCAGGAAGTATTAAACCCTTATTTTTCCAAAGCATTTGAACTGATCCAACAGGTGGCTAAAGAAAACGGCTATACCTGGGTATTCAAGCAGGATGCGCTGCTGATAGCTCCGCCAAGTGATGATCTGCTGCCCCTGGTAGCTAAGAAATTAGGCGTTAAGCTGCCGCCTGCCGCAGGCAATGCTGCAGAACCAGCGAAACCTGCCGGTGCAAAAAAATAGTAATAAGCTTAATTTATAATAAAAAAGCCGCTTCCGGAGAAGCGGCTTTTTTATTATACGTAACAACCGGTTTATATTTGATGCATGAATCATCAACCGATCGGCATATTTGATTCCGGGTACGGCGGGCTGACCGTTTTAAGATCCATTGTGGAAAAGCTTCCTGCCTACGATTATATTTATTTAGGCGATAATGCACGCACTCCCTATGGCACCAGGTCGTTTGAAACGGTATACCACTATACCCTCGAATGTGTGCAATGGCTTTTTGCGCAGGGGTGCCCTTTGATCGTGCTGGCCTGCAACACGGCTTCTGCCAAAGCGCTCCGGACCATACAGCAAAAGGATCTGCCACATATTGCTCCTCAGAACAGGGTGCTGGGCGTAATACGGCCCACTGCCGAAAAAATAGGAACGCTTACAAAAACAAAAGCAGTAGGCATTCTGGCTACCAAAGGCACTGTATTGTCTGATTCGTATGTGATGGAGACCGGTAAATTTTTCCCTGACACAAAAGTATACCAGCATGCCTGCCCCATGTGGGTGCCGCTTGTGGAAAATAATGAGCATAGCGGTCCCGGCGCGGATTATTTTGTGCAGAAGGATATCAATAAGCTATTATCACTTTCAGATAAGATTGATACTATTTTACTCGCCTGCACGCATTACCCTTTACTGGAAGATAAGATAAAAAAATATTTACCTGCCGGTATACAGCTTATATCCCAGGGAGATATTGTGGCGGACAGTCTTGCAGACTATCTTCAACGGCACCCCGAAATGGAGCGCCGCTGCAGCAAAAACGCTTCTTTATCATTTTACACTACAGATGCTCCGGCAGATTTTGACGCTCATGCGGGCATTTTCTTTGGGAGAGCGGTAAAGTCGGCGCATACCAGCCTTTCATTGGCCTGAAATACCCTTAAAATTAAGCAGGAATATTGACCATTTAGCCTTACCTTTGCCGTCCTTTCATCCAACCGGTGCAGAAAGGGTGTGGTGACCCGTCTGTGAAAGGTGAATGAGCTTGAAACTGGTCCGCTTCTCCCGGTCCGCTATTTCAAAAAAGAGAAAAGCATAATACAATGAAACGTACATTTCAGCCTCACAAACGTCGTCGTAAAACGGTTCATGGTTTCCGTAAGCGCATGCAAACCGCCAACGGGCGAAAAGTGCTGGCAAGCCGTCGTAAAAAAGGCCGTAAGAAACTGACTGTTTCTGACGAAAAGAAAGCAAAATAATTAAATGATATAATGCTGCAATACCCTGGTATCGCAGTGATCATTAGTTTGATAATGAATAGCCCTGTTTCAGGGCTATTTTTGTAAGGTATTGAAAGAGAAGTTTACATTAAAAAAAGCGGAACGGCTGAAAAGCCGCAAGCGGATCGAACAACTGTTCCGGGAAGGAGAGCATTTTTTCCAGTATCCTTTCAAGGTATATTTCAAAGCTTCCACCCCCGGCAGCATTCACCCGGGAGCGCCGCTGCAGTCCGGCATTGGCGTGAGTAACCGGAATTTTAAGAAGGCGGTTGACCGCAACCGGGTAAAGCGGGTGGTCAGGGAATGCTATCGCCTGCAAAAGAATGCGCTTCATGAACAGCTTTTGAAATCGGGGTATACCCTCGATCTGTTTTTAATATACACTGCCAGGGAGCTCCCGGATTTCATCGTGCTGAAAGAAAAACTACAGTTAATTTTGAGCAGGCTTATATTGCTGATAAATGAAAAAAATACTCCGGATACTTAGTTTGCCGTTTATAGGGCTGATCAAATTATACCAGTGGATACTTTCGCCATTGCTTGGCCCGAAGTGCAGGTTTACACCCTCCTGCTCGCAATACGCCGTGGAAGCGCTGAAAAAATACGGTGTTTTTAAAGGGCTGTGGCTTGCTGCAAAACGCATCAGCCGCTGTCATCCCTGGGGCGGTCATGGATACGACCCGGTGCCGTGAGGATTTGAAATTTGAGATTTGAAATGGGGATAGAGCAAAGGAGCTGATAGGTTACATGGCTTTCCTGTGGTATTTGCTGAATAACTGGAGCCGCCTCATGGATTTGGGGCAAAGGAGTAGCCTTGACACTAATGCACGAATATTTAATGTGAGGATAAAGGTGAAAAATGCTTCCACCCTTCAAATGCTGGAACCCTTTGCTATTATTTTTTTGATGCTATCTTTTTTCTTTCAGCGGTTATCTTCATCACTCCTTCCGCATCACTGCTGGCAGTGCCTGTTAGTGTATCGCCTTTATGCTGAAGCTTTACCAATACGGAATTCCCGTCCACAGAGATACTAAATTGCACCTGGGTTTTCTCCACTTTTACTTCCTGTGCTGTAAATGTCTGGTAGTTAGCCGTCACTTTTGCAATCCATTTGTTTTCCACTTTTTTAAGCTCAATGGTGCCCTTCTGATATTCATAAGGCGCCTCTGCCGATTTGTATTCATATACCCCCTCTATTCCCGCAGGAGGATTTACAGACAGGTTCAACGCAAATGTTGGCAGGGTATAAACGATCAAGGCCCCGAAAAGGAAAAGGATTGCTTTCATTGTTTTGCTGATTAAAAGTTCCTTCAAACTTACAAAAAGTCTTTTGAATTGTAAAGGTTGTCATATCCTATATTCACGGGCCGTTGTAAATAAAGTTTCCTGCATGAGCGGGTGGTAAATATTTCGTACCTGTATTGTCGCTAAAACTTATCATCATTACCATCTTCAGCCGTATTTTCTCTTTGAGCGATATGTATTGTTGAATTACGCTGAAGCTTTCCCGCGATATTCAGTTTTGCAAGGTCAAGCATTTTGACAATGGCGCCTTCAATTTTATCTTTTTCAGAAAAAGCAATAAGATGCCCCCGCCCGGGGATCATTTCGATATTGAGATAAGGAGCGTTGGTTAAATGGTTTTCAGCAAATTTTGCATTAGTGGTATACACCAGCGCATCATTGGCGCCCTGCAGGTATAGTACAGGCACTTTGATATTGCCCCAGTAGGGAAGCATTTTGGCAAGCTCTTCCTTATGATGGATCTTTTCTGCATTGGCTGATTGCAGCATTCGCGGGATAAACCAACTGAGCAACGGCGATTCTATGGCGGGAGTGAACCAATATACTTTTTCTTCCCCGGGTGCCAATGCGGGGGCGATCAATACCAGCCCATCCACAAGGTTGGGATAATCCATAGCCAGCCTGCAGGCAATAGCAGTGCCATAAGACGCGCCTACTACTATGAGCGGGCGATGCACTTTATTAAGACTGTCTACTACCGGCACGATCAGTTGTACCTGTTTTTCTATGGAAGGCTCCGGTTTTCCCAATCCCGAAAACCCGTAGCCGGCGCGATCTACGGCAAACATGGTAGCTTTTTGCAGCAGCACGCTGTCGCTCATATAGTCCCTGTAATAGCTTAATGAACTGGGCGCTCCATGAATAAATAAAATGGTTGCTGAAGTATCGTTGCCGGAGACCGCATATCTTATTTTCCTGTGCAGCTTCTCGTAATAGCTGATAGAAGCGGATAAGCCTTTTTGTGAGAAATATGCCTTGTATTCCTTATCATTCATGCGAAACTGCACGAACCTGTCTGCAATGAGTAAGAAAATGATAAAAAGGAAGCATGCTGCAACAACCAACTTCACCATAAACCTGGCGGTCTTTTTCATGCCGCAAATTTACTTATTACCTCATATTAGTTGAGATATTCACCGGTTGATTTTCTGTTAAATGGAGGTAAATCATTTAATGCTGTTTGCCTACCACTATATTATACCGAAGGTAAAACTGGAAAGCCTGGTTACGGGCCCGGGTGGGTGCGCCCCAGTTGCCTGTCCTGAAATTGATATAATCTCCCATTGCCTGATTATACCTGAACCCTATCATTAGCCGGTTGATAAAGTAATTCGCATCAAAAAGATAGCGCCATTCCGAGTCCTTTATTTTTGAAGCCAGCGGGCCGTCTTTTATTTTAAGTACTTCTGAATGTATCGGGTCGTTATTAGGTGCAAGCTGTTCCAGGTAGGCAAGCCCGCTGTTAAGGGATGAGTATTGTAACCCACTGCCTATATAGAAGTTTTTGACGGGGCTGTAGTAAAAGCTTACCGGCAAATTGAAGTAATAGAGCTTACGCAGGTATACATTTTCGGTACAGCTTCCCGCGCTCATGGGTGAGTAGAATCTCCTTTGTGATAGAAGCAGTTCGGGCGTTGCTTGCGGCGCGTTGAACTGGAATTCGCTTAATATATATACTTTACTGGTTACCTTCCATTGAAGGTAGGGAGAGGGTATATAATCGGTAGCCGTACCGTGTGAGGCATTAGCATTGTAATGGAAAGCCTGCTGGGAAGCAACCGCAAAATTCTGGTAAGGAGCTATACCTGCTGCAAGCCAGCTATCTGTTTTTTCGCCCCAGAATCCCGGATTTGCTTTATGCGATCCCGCCAGTTCTTTTTCCAGTTTCCGGTCTCTGTGTTTTAATGTGCGCAGCAATGCTTTTTTTGTAGTAACAGATACTTCCGGGAAATCATACACGTCGTCAGGCACTTCAATATGACCGGCATTGTTATTATTGGCATACGCCACCAGCGGAGGAAGGCTTCCCGGTGTAATATATTGCAACGTTCCTTCAATTATCTTTTCTTCCGGAGGCAATAAGGTCATGCTGTCTGCCTGCGGAATAGCGCCCGGTATATGCTCTCCGGTCTCTTTTTCTGCGGAAGCGTTAATGGCGGCAATATCGTCACTGGCAGTATTCGCCTTATTGCCGGAAGCGGTATTTGCTCCTGCAACCGGCGGCTGCGGAGAATCCCGGACCGACGGTTTATTACTCTTCTCACGGAAATTGAAAGCAGGTGATGATACCTTTGTTTCCGGGATTGGGGCTTCCGGTGTTTTGCGAAAACCCTTTTCCTGACTGCCGGCAATACTGTTTTGCTGTGCCTGTGCTTCAGAAGAGCCTTTTGCCGATGTATTATTTAAAGGAATATTTTGTGTAGAGATGTCTTCAATATTTCCACGATTTACAGTACGAGGTTGTTGTATCGTTTCTTCCGCAGGCTGCATCCGGGGTGTTGGCGCAGCTGCCTGATTGCTGACAGGCGCTTTATTCTGGAAAACCAGCATAGTGCTTACAATGGTTACCACCGCAGCCCCGCTCCACCACCATTGGCGTCCCGGCAGTTTCCTGCCAGGGGGCAGCGATACGGGCATCTTGCTGTCCAGCAGGGTTTCCATTTTCTGCCATGCCGCATCTTTGTCAGGCACAGGCAGGTCCTGCATCTTTTCTGCAATTAGTTTTTCGTATGGTAACTTTTCCTTCATTATGCTACTGATAATGTTTGCAGCGATTTTTGCAGCAGCCTCCTCGCCTCGCTGAGGTGCCATTTGCTGGTTCCTTCGCTGATTCCCATTTTCAATCCTATTTCTTTATGTGTAAAACCTTCAATAATATATAGATTAAAGACCGTTTGTGTTGCCGGGGGTAATTTTCTAATCAGCGCCAGTAATTCCTGGGCGTCTAATTTCTGAATGGCTTCGCTGTCAATATACGGCTCTGTAGTATGATCGAGCGATAGCTTTACGGCATGTTTGTTGTTTTGCCTTATAAAGTCAATAGCAGTGTTTACCATGATCTTTCTTATCCAGGTATACAGTCCTGCTTTTTCCGGGTTAAAGTGCTGTATATTTTTAAAGACTTTGAGAAACCCATTGTTCAGCACCTCTGTCGTATCTTCTTCATTTTGGGTATAGCGTATGCATATAGCTGCCATGGCGCCGTAAAACTGTTTGTACAGTCGTTCCTGCGCCCTTCGGTCGTTATGGATACAGCCGGTAACCAGGTCAATATCTGCAGGGAGATTTTTCAATGATATGTTTGCTATTAATCCTGCTTATACCTGGGTAGGTATAAATTCAGGGTAATATAGGTACATTATTACTTTATACCATAAGGGTCTCCCTGTTTTTAAATTACTATAACATTTTTTAGCATGAGCTGTTTTACGCTTCTATGTACGAAGCTCCTTCCCCGGAGGGTTGGGTAAGCTTTGACTAAAATTGCAGTGTTGCATCTGTGTTGGGGAAAGTCAGGAGGGCGCTTTTACGTTCCCCGTTTATTTTTACATGCACCAGGTTCGCCTGTTCTTCTTTGTAGCTGTACAGCAGGTCGTTGAATATTTGTATTGACCGGAAGGGCTGGATCTCCGGCACGGAAAAATAGCACCATGCCGCTTCTCCTTCTATTTCGTAGCCCGCATAGCTGAGCACGGCATTTTTACCCCCGACATGCAGCTTCAGGTGCTTTTCAACATAGCCCGCGATCTGCCTGTCAAGCAGTTTTTTATCAGCAGGCTTATACAGGTCAATCTTAGTGTTGTATACCGATCTCAATGTCTGCTCAAAATCATTGGTAAATATCTTGCAGGCGATCTCTATCTCTTTTTTGGATGCATTATAATTTATCTCCGTTACGCTTACATAGTAAGGGTGTGCAGCAGCAGCGTTTGCATTTCCTGGCGCGTTGTATTGAAGGCACAGCAGGCAGCATAATATGGTACATCCCCGGAATAGCTTCATTGCCCTGTAAAATTCAGGTTTATTTTTTTATTAAGCCGGGGATTTTTGAACCACGGAGACAGGAAGGGCGCAGGGGGATTTGTAGTTTATCGTCTATCGTTTCAGGTTTCCCGTGCCGCTTTTACTATTCACCCTCTGAATTTCCCGCCGGAAATCAGATATTTACACCTATGAACGATTTTGCATTATTCCTGGGCGAAGGCATCAGGCATATCACCGATATAAAAGGATACGATCACATCCTTTTTATTGCAGCATTGTGTTTGCCTTACCTGCTCAAAGACTGGCGCAGCGTGCTGGTGCTGGTCACTGCATTTACGATCGGTCATTCTCTAACGCTCGCGTTAGGTATTTACAACAAAATACTCGTCAGTTCCAACTGGATCGAATTTCTTATCCCTGTCACTATCCTGCTTACCGCCATTGAAAATCTTTTTGTAAAAAAGTTTGATATAAAGCGGATGTATCTCCGCTATGCTTCAGCGCTCATCTTCGGGCTGATACATGGCATGGGCTTTTCCAATTTTCTGCGGAGCATGATGGGCAAGAATGAAAGTATCATTTCCGAGCTGCTTGCTTTTAATATTGGGCTTGAGCTGGGGCAAATATGCATAGTGGCTGTAGTTATGTCTATCGGTTTTATATTTGTACAGGTTTGTAAAGCCCCGCGGCGGGAATGGTTGTTGTTTGTATCAGGGGGAATATTTGCTGCGGCGCTTCAGATGGCGATAGAACGGTTTCCGGGGGCGTAGAGGATAAGGGATAAGAGGTAAGACATAAGTGGTAAAAGGTGAGTCGTTTCATAATAGCATACGGACACAAATCTGATTGATTTAATATTCATCTTTATAAAAATTGGCTGATGAAGACATTACTAACAACGTTTGCAGCATTGTTGCTGACCATTTCTTTTTCATTTTCCCAACACCTCAATAATCCGGGCTCTAATCACGGCAACCGTTTTGAGCAACTGGGCTACCTGCTGCCTACGCCAACCGAATATCGTACCGCCAGCGGCGCCCCGGGACCAAAATACTGGCAGCAGCGTGCTGATTACGATATCAGCTGCGAACTGGATGAAGCCAACCTCAAGCTTACAGGTTCGGAAACGATCACTTACTTTAATAACTCGCCCAATCCCCTGAGCTATCTCTGGATCCAGCTCGACGAAAATATTCATGATCCCAACAGCAATAACAACCGCGATAACAGGTCTGCGATGAAGCCTCTGATGAATCATAACGAGATCATGGATCTTGAAACCTGGCGTAAGATGGAGGATTATGGAGTGAAGATAACCAGGGTAGCGGCTGGTGGTAAAGAGCTGGCATATACCATTAATCATACTATGATGCGGATTGACCTGCCTGCGGAATTGCTTCCGGGACAGAAATTTATATTCAGCATTGACTGGAATTATAAGATCGTGGACCGCTATTACCAGATGGGGCGCGGCGGCTATGAGTATTTCCCCGGAGATGGGAATTATGTGTTCACCATGAGCCAGTGGTATCCCCGTATGGCAGTGTATTCGGATTTTCAGGGCTGGCAAAATCTCCAGTTCACCGGCGGCGCTGAATTTGCGCTCACCTTTGGAAATTTTAAGGTAAAAATGACTGTGCCTGATGATCATGTCATTGGCGCTACCGGCGAATGCCGCAATTACAACCAGGTGCTGAGTGCCGTACAGTATAAAAAATGGCAGCAGGCGCAATCTGTGCAGCAGCCGCTTGAGATCGTTACGCTTGATGAAGCCGTAGCCAATGAAAAGAATAAGGCTACCGGTAAAAAAACATGGATATACGAGGCGCAGAATGTGAGGGATTTTGCCTGGACAGCTTCTCCCAAATTTGTATGGGACGCTATGCCGGTAATGGTAGAAGGGAAAAAAGTGATGGCTATGAGCTATTATCCTAAAGAAGCCTACTCATTGTACAGTAAATATTCCACTAAAGTAGTAGCCCATACCATTAAAACCTACTCAAGGCATACCATACCCTATCCCTACCCGGTAGCTATTTCGGTAGAAGCATCAAGTGGCATGGAATATCCGATGATCTGCTTTAACTATGGAAGAACGGAAAAGGACGGCACGTACAGTGAAGCCATAAAATACGGCATGATCAGTGTGATCATACACGAAGTAGGGCATAATTTCTTCCCGATGATCGTCAACAGCGATGAGCGCCAGTGGTGGTGGATGGACGAAGGGCTGAATACATTCTGCCAGTTCCTGGCGGAGCAGGAATTTGATAATAATTATCCTTCGCGCAGGGGACCTGCATATCTCATCACGGATTATATGAAGCTGCCTAAAAATGAGCTGGAGCCTATTATGACTATGGGCGATAATGTGCTCAGCGTTGGCTGGAATGCTTATGCAAAGGCATCTACCGGGCTTAATATTTTGCGAGAGACCATTATGGGAAGGGAGCTATTCGACTATGCGTTCAAACAATATGCACGTCGCTGGGCATTTAAGCATCCTACTCCTGCGGATCTTTTCAGAACAATGGAGGATGCCAGCGGGGTTGATCTCGACTGGTTTTGGCGCGGATGGTGGTTTGGGACAGAACCTGTGGATATTGCTCTCGACAGTGTAAAATGGTTTAAAATGGATAATGCTGCAAATGCAGGGGCGCTGAAGAAAGACAATTTTGTGCATATCGGCCAGCGGCGTAACAAAGAAGATAAGTCCATCACTTTTGCCACTGACGCCGACACCGCGCTTCGCGATTTTTATTATTATCACCCGGGTGCAGATGAGCAACGTAGCATCAGTAAAAAAGATGAAGCGGTGGAAAAGGACCCCGGGCATGCTGCTGTATGGGGGAATAAAAATTTTTACGAGCTGCATTTTTCAAATAAGGGCGGGATGGTAATGCCGGTGATCATTGAATGGACATTTAAAGATGGCTCAAAGGAAGTAGACCGGGTGCCTGTAAGCGTTTGGCGACTGAACGAGGGGAAATTCACTAAAGTATTTATTAAAGATAAAGAGGCGGCAGCCATAAGAGTTGATCCTTACAGGGAAACAGCAGATATTGACGAAAACAACAATATGTGGCCGGTAAAGGAACTGCCCAGCCGTTTTCAATTGTTTAAAGAGGGACAGCGTGCGACAAGAGGCGCCAGCACCGGGGGAAACGCCATGCAGGATGAGAGTAAAGGCAAATGACGTTATTAACGGGATATCTTCAAAAAATTAGCCCCTGTAGAAACAGGGGCTGTAACCAAAACTAACTGCTTATGAGAAATTTGACTGTTATTTATTCTTCTATATTATATAAGACGCCTGAAACGGAAAAATCCCCTATTTCCAAATGCTAATAAATTCTTAAAATCCCTGTTTTAATAATGAAGAATAGCTTTTTTCAACAGTTGATACGCGAGTTCAGGACGCCCCTGGCCAATCCTGTACTAATATTTTCGCTTATCCTGCTGATCATTTTGCTTTCCCCAATCGTATTGAAAAAACTAAATATCCCGGGCATTATCGGTCTTATTATTTCGGGAGTAGTGGTTGGCCCGCACGGGCTCAATATCCTGGCTAAGAATTCCGCCATTGATCTTTTTTCAACGATCGGGCTTTTGTATATAATGTTTATAGCCGGGCTGGAGCTGGATATGAGAGAATTCCAGAAGCATAAAAATAAAAGTCTGGTATTTGGCCTGTTTACGTTCATATTGCCATTATCGCTGGGCTTCCCCGTGTGCTATTATCTGCTCAAATACCAGATCAATTCAAGCTTTCTTACGGCGAGCATGTTTGCCACGCATACGCTGGTAGCTTATCCCATAGTGAGCAGGTTTGGTATATCCAAAAATAAAGCGGTTGCCATCACTGTTGGCGGTACCATACTTACAGATACCGCCGTGCTGCTGATACTGGCGGTTATTATGGGGGCTGCAAACGGTTCATTGACCCATGAATTCTGGCTGCGGATGGGCACATCTTTAGCGATTTTCTCGGTTATCATGTTTTTTGGAGTGCCCCGTATGGCAAAATGGTTCTTCAGGAAGCTTGAAAGCGAAAAGACCTCTCATTATATTTTTGTCTTGTCAGTGGTCTTTTTTTCAGCGTTTTTAGCACAGGTAGCGGGAGTAGAGCCAATTATCGGGGCTTTTGTGGCCGGGCTGGTATTGAACAAGCTGATACCGCATTCCTCTGCGCTGATGAACCGTATTGAATTTATCGGCAACGCCATTTTTATTCCCTTCTTTCTTATTAGTGTGGGCATGCTGGTAAATGTTCGTGTAATACTGAACGGGCCGACTGCATTGATGGTTGCTGCCGCCTTGACAACTACTGCACTGATAGGCAAGTGGATGGCAGCCCTGCTGATGCAAAAGGTCTTCAGGTATACCCGTACGGAGCGGCAGCTTATTTTTGGGCTCAGCGCGGCACATGCTGCAGCTACGCTTGCCATTATACTGGTAGGTTACAAGGAAGGGATATTGGATGAGAACATCCTGAACGGCACTATCATACTCATTCTTATAACCTGCCTTACAGCCTCTTTTGTAACTGAAAATGCAGCCAAGAAAATGGTAATAGAGACAGATATGGAGGTGTTGCCGGATACGTCGGCAGACAGCCTGAAGGAGCATATCCTGCTGCCTGTAGAAGACTATACGAAGATTGAGCCCATGCTTGAGCTGGCAGTTTTTATTAAGGATAAAAAATCGCCTAACCCTGTTACCTTGTTGTCAATTGTCCCCAATGATGATGAAACGGAAAAAAATCTGCTGAGAGCAAGAAAGAAGATGGAAGATGTACGGCGTATGGCTTCCGCGACAGATACAAACATAAATGTTATTGCATCCATAGATTATAATGCTGCCAGCGGCACGATCCGAACAGCCAAAGAAATTATGGCAGATACTATCCTGCTGGAGTGGCCCGAAAGGAGCAGTATTCTTGACCGGGTTTTTGGCGAAAGAACAGAAAACATCCTTGCCGGTGCGGATAAAAATGTTTTTATATGCAAGGTAAAGCACATGCTGGCCGCTCATAAGCAGATACTGGTCTTTTGCCCTCCGCTGCTTGAGCTTGAAAAGGGATTTACGGGCTGTTTAGATAATCTTACAAGGCTGGCAAAAGAATTATCAGCGGCCGTGATCTGTTATACTAATCAGAGAACTAAAAAAGAAATAGATATTTGCCTGAACCGCGATCAAACGGGCAGCATATCTTTTAAGGAATTTGATCAGTGGGAAGATTTCCTGGTACTGTCGAAAGATATTACCCAGGAAGATATTATAATCATGATGCTTTCCAAGAGGGGAGCAGTATCCTATCAGCCATTATTTGATTCGATACCTGTAAAGCTGGATAAATATTTTGACAATACGAGTAAAATGTTAGTTTTTCCCCGGCAGCAGAATACTGACAGCAGGTTTGATGATTATGAAGATATAAATGCCGAACCTTTGTCAAAAGGCATCGAGACCATACAGAAAATAGGAAAGGAGATAGGGAATATATTCAGGAAATAAGGGTTGCATTGCAGCTACTGAGCATACCTAATTTTCCTGGCAGTTGTCGGCCACTTTGTGCCTGCTGATGTTATTATACAGGTAATAACCTGCGAAGGCAGCTCCCAGTGCGAGCGCTCCGATGGCTGTATATTTCACTGATCTGCGAGTGAACAGCGGCGTATTATTTTTATCCATACCGCTTACCAGGTCCAGCAGGGGCGCCAGCGTACCTGCCGGTAATATTTTATCTGCCCATGTAAAGGTTGCGGCAGCAGCATTGGTCGTTACAATACCCATTCCTGCACTTTTCAGCATGGGGATGTCTTCAATGCTGCTGCCTACAAAAACCGTATTTTTTTCAGGTATGCCGAATTTTTGAGCGGAATATCCCAGCACTATTGATTTATCGTAGCTTTCAGTATCGTCGCTATGTCTGAAATATTCAGGGAATACAATTTCGCCGCCGACCATGCTTTTGTCAAGCGGCAGGTGATTGGCAAGGCAATAATCAAAGCCCAGCTTATTTTTGATATGATTGGCTATCACATCAAACCCGTCGGAAACCAGCACACAGAGGTATCCATTCTTTTTTAGTTTGCCTATTACCTCTGCTGCGTCATCTGTCAAAGGAATGCTGTCGGCAATGGATTGCAGTTCCGGGAGGGACTTCCCTTTGAAGAGAGAAGCTGTTTGCTGTAATCTTGCCGCAGGATCTTTGTGATTTTGCTGCATCCGTTTATAATGTTCGTCCTGGTTGTAGTAAGCAGCGGCAGTTTCAATAAAATCATTTTCCATTACCACGCTGATATCTATTAATATCATTTTCTTGAGGTTGAGAAATGATTCTTTTACTGCAATATCCATTTCATCGCTGATGATATGAATATCGGAAAGGGTCTCTATATTGTTTCTCGACAGCAAAGCCGCCTTTTGCAAAATGGTTCTTGATACCTGGCGCGACATTTTACCCAAAGATTCCAGCGATTGCATATCATTTTTAATATACCCTATATTCACTTCCCGGATCCGCATTTCTTTACTATGGGCGTCAATCAGCAATGCTATATCCACTCCATAGTCATTTTCAAACTCTACCTGCTGCAAAAAATCTTTTCGTGCGGCTATCATGCCGCTCAGCGGCTGTGAAAATTTTTCCAGTTCCGGGAAATATATGCTCAGCAATGGTTTGGCAACCAGTTGTGTTACCCTGCCTGCCTGCCTGTCGAAATAAGATTTTACAAAATCCGCTTCGTTATTTAGTATAGGACCGGCAAGCAGCGATATCACATTTTTGGGATAGGTAATGATATCGGCGTCAAGATATACAATAGTGTCGTAGCTGGCGGCGATCATTCCTTCCCGCATCGAAATACCTTTTCCTTTCCTGGAGCTGGTTATCACCCTTGCATTTTCTTTGAGCGCTTCGGATACAGTATTGTCTGAAGAGTTATCATCTACTACAATAATCTCCATCACCGGTTCGGCCTGCCGTATCCGTTGGATGACCTTTCGGATGGTCGCTCCTTCATTTAAAGCGGGTATAATAACACTTACCATAAGCACATTTTTTGTGAGCCTTCAAATATACTAAAAATAAGTGCGTGGCAGAGGAGATATCGGGTGTATTTCAAGTTTTCTCAAGCGGAAATGTGCAACGGATTGAAATCCGTTGAAACAAAATGCTACCGAGCTTACGGCGCTTGCTGTTCCGTATTACGGAGCCATAGGCTCGATAACATATATTTCATTGGGATTTCAATCCCATGCGAAAAATTGAAATACACCGGAGATCTCCGGGCGGCATGTCGCTATCGAATATTTCCTTTACTCGCCCGGCAATTTACCATTCACAAAATGATGCGGCATATTATAGTTAAACTAACACTATGGCATTATTTCCTTTTTCCCGGCTGGTGCATCATCAGGTCGTTGATGACTTTCTGTACATCAGCAGGAGGCAGCTTTTCCACAAGATGAAAATGCGGGCCGCTGTCATCATCTATCCATGTGTTGAAGCCGTCTGTTGCGCTTACTACCATCCGGCCGCGCTGTAAAGTATAAAAAGGAGCGTATCCTCTTACCGCCACCAGCACGGCTGTTTCATCCCAGCTCATTCTCCCTTCCGCATCATTGGGATCTAACGGTATGGATATGCGAAATACATCTTTTACCGGGCTGTGCCGGATGCTGGTATTGGCAACAATGGGCAATCCTGTTTTTATTTTTTTTCCTATTTCAAACCCGCTGAGAATAACGGGCGTTGGCCAATGATCAAATACATATTTGGAGGCTTCTTTGTGCTTGATCACGTTAAATTCAAACCCCGAGGGAAAAACGCCTGCCATGCTCACCAGTTGCTTTACCTTCTGCTTTACCAGCAGCATGCCCGATAGCGGAGAATATTCATCAGCGCCTGTTTTTAATAATTCATAGAGGTTGGTAAGAAAGCCAACGGTCACTATCGTTACGCTGCCATCCGGCTGGGCTGCGAGGATGCTCCTGTAAAGTTTTACTGCATCTGCCGCGGCCGCATTTGTAGTCAGCGCATGCGGGTAATCGGCAATGATGCTGTCTGCCCAGTGCTGCCGGTCCGGTACGTTCACTGCATATCCTTTGGGAACCCCGACAGGGATCCCGGGACGTTTGAAATAAGTGTTGAATACGCTGAATGTGGCTGCTACATTGGGATGGCTGGAACTGGCCATGGTGGCCAAAATTTTTGCTTCCCCTTTATCGGCAAAGGCATTTAATATAGCGATCGCTCCCACATCGTCATAATCGGGGCCCATGTCAGAATCGAATATAATAGGCACGGCTTTGTTCTTTTGTGCAAGGGAAGGCAGGGCAGCTATTGCTGCAGCGAAGATGAACAACGATACATATTTCATTATCAAAATTTTTATAAAGTAAATGATGGTCGTATGCCAGCGGTCAAAATTATCTTATTACAGTGATAATAGTACAAATTTGGAATGCGCCCCGGAAATACGGAAGGAGGAGTTTCCAACCTTCAAAAGGCTAGAACCCTGCGAAAAACCCGTCGTTATTTTGAGTAGATAATAGGGGCGCCAAATCAATAAGAGCGACGTTGAATTAACGGTGGAATGGCTCCGCCTGCAGGACGCATTGCGTTAAACGCGCTATCCAAACGCTTTATCCGCTATGCCGGAGTTCTTTAGTGGTCATCGCCGGAGGACATCCTTCAGGCTTTCCGGCCCCTCAAAATATTAATTTAGCCATCTTTCTCTACCTTTTAGCTAATAATATTACTTTTGCAGTCCTTCTAAAGGAGACGTGTCCGAGTGGTTGAAGGAGCACGCCTGGAAAGTGTGTATACGGGAAACCGTATCGCGAGTTCGAATCTCGCCGTCTCCGCAAAAGCTTCAATCAGGCGATTGAAGCTTTTTTAATGGTGTTTGGGATTCAAGACCTGCGATCCCACTTTTTTCAATGCTGATGAGTGATTCAGCAACCCTCTTTAATATTTCTTTTTTAAAACCCCGCTCTTTCGCTTAAATTGCCAAATAAGCTTACTATTAAATCTATTCCTCCATGCAACATTCAAGAAGAAGTTTTATTAAAAGAGTTCCCTGGCGCTGGCAGGTGCTTCTATATTTTCTCATGATCTTTTTGCGGCTAAGCCTGCCGGCGAGCTGCTGGGCGTACAGCTTTACAGTATTAGGGAGGATATGAAGGCTGACCCGCTGGGCAGTCTTAAAAAGGTGGCTGCCATGGGTTATAAAAATGTGGAGCATGCCAACTATATTGACAGGAAATTTTACGGATATAGTGCAAAGGAATTTAAGAAAGTGCTGGGCGATCTCGGCTTAAAGATGCCGAGCGGGCATACGGTGATGCGCACACAGCACTGGAATGCTGCCACGCATGATTTTACCGACGAATGGAAAATGACAATAGAAGATGCGGGAACCGTGGGACAGCAGTATGTGATCAGCCCCTGGCTTGATGAAGGGCTGAGATCAACTTACGACGATATGAGAAGCTATATGGATGTATTTAACAAATGCGGGGAACTGTGCAAAAAATCCGGGATGAAATTCGGTTATCATAATCATGATTTTGAATTCAGCACAAAGCTTGACGGGGTAACCGTCTTTGATATCATCCTGCAGCATACGGATCCCGCGCTTGTTGCCCAGCAGCTTGATATCGGCAATATGTATAATGCAGGCGCCAAAGCGCTTGATATTATGAAAAAATATCCCGGCAGGTTTGTGTCAATGCACGTAAAAGATGAGATAAAGTCTGCGGGAGGAGGGCGTGAACCTTATGAAAGCACTATCCTGGGAGCCGGAGTTATTCCTGTAAAAGAGGTGATAGACTTAGGCAGGAAGTCAGGAACAAAGCATTTTATCGTTGAGCAGGAATCTTACCAGGATAAAACACCGATGGACAGTATCAAAGAAGATTTTAAGATAATGAAAAAGTGGGGATACTAAAATAGTGTTGTGTTAACAATAATTTATCGTATTTCTTTGTGAGAAGTGAGACGATAGATGTGAGGGGCTCACATTTATCGTTTGTCGTTTCACGGAATAGCAGTTTCCGGCAGCAGATCGGTTTATGCCTTATTGTTTTTCCACCAGCGGTAGCCTATAAAACCTACTACAGCAAAAGGAGTGAACATTAAATAAATAATGCCTGTATTAAGTCCTTTAGCGGGTCCTTCGCCCATTTGCTGGGCAGTTTTAGTGCAGATAGAGCATTGCGCTATTGCCGTATCCGGCTGAAAGGCAAAAAATACGATGCTTGCCACTACTATCAGTTTTACCAGTTTCATATGACCAAAGATACAATATTTAACTCTTGAATGCATATCAACAGGTAATCCAATATGAGTAAAAAGCAGAATATTTGCAGTATGAAAATCGCGTTAGCGCAGCAGAACTATCATATAGGAAATTTTGAAAGCAACACGGAAAAGATCGTTCAAGCAATCCGGGAAGCCCAACGCCAACAGGCGGAGCTGGTGATTTTCTCCGAATTATCCGTTTGCGGCTATCCCCCACGGGATTTTTTGGAGTTTGAGGATTTTATCAGCAAATGCTATGAAGCTATTGAAACAATTAAACAGCATACTCACGGCATAGGAGTGATTATCGGCGCCCCGCAGCGGAATGCTGATCCTCGGGGTAAAGACCTGTTCAATGCTGCCTGGCTGCTGTATAACGGCGAGGTAGCCGGCGTGGCATATAAGACATTGCTCCCCACGTACGATGTATTTGATGAGTACCGGTACTTTGAGCCGGGTTTTGAATGGAACGTGGTCCCCTTTAAAAATCACCGCATTGCACTTACGATATGTGAAGATATCTGGAACCTGGGCGATAACCCGCTGTACAGGATATGCCCGATGGATATACTGATACAGCAGCAGCCGGATATTATGATCAATATTTCCGCATCGCCTTTTGACTATGATCATGATGAAGACAGGAAAGAGATCGTGAAAGCAAATGTGCTGAAATACAAATTGCCGATGCTGTATTGCAATGCCGTAGGTTCGCAAACGGAAATTGTTTTTGATGGTGGCAGCCTTGTATATGATGCCGCAGGCAATCTCATCAGGGAACTGCCTTACTTTGAAGAATCGCTTATAATCGCAGATATTGCCATCGGTGAAATGACTGCAGCTACATCTGCATTGCCTTCCGGTCAGCCCGATATCGTATCAGGTAAGGTAGACAGCGAGATGCGCGTATCAAGAGTGAAAGATCCTGACAGGATCATAGATTTTCTTACCGCAGAAAATAATATTCGTCAGATCCACCGGGCGCTTGCACTGGGCATACGGGATTATTTTTCCAAAATGGGCTTTACCAAAGCCATCCTGGGGAGCAGCGGCGGTATTGACAGTGCAGTAACCCTGGCTTTAGCCTGCGAGGCGCTTGGCAAAGACAATGTGAGGGCCGTATTAATGCCCTCGCCCTTTTCATCAGGACATTCTGTAGAAGATGCTGAGCAACTGAGCAAAAACCTCGGCAACCCCTATGATATAGTGCCTATAAAACCTATTTATGAAATATTTCTCGACACTTTAAAGCCCATATTTAAAGACCTGCCTTTCAGCGTTGCAGAGGAGAATATACAGAGCAGGTCGAGGGGTAATCTCCTCATGGCAATTGCCAACAAATTTGGATATATACTGCTTAATACTTCCAATAAGAGTGAGCTGGCAACAGGCTATGGAACCCTGTATGGCGATATGGCCGGCGGCCTGAGCGTACTTGGCGATGTATATAAGATGCAGGTGTATGCCCTGGCAAAATATATTAACAGGGAAAAGGAGATCATTCCTCAACATATTATTACCAAAGCGCCTTCGGCAGAGCTTCGCCCCAATCAGAAAGACAGCGACAGCCTGCCGGAATATGACATACTTGATAAAGTCTTATATCAATATATTGAGAGACGGCAGGGACCGCGTGAAATCATTGCGATGGGCATTGAGCCTGCGCTGGTAAACAGGATTTTAAGGCTTGTGAATGTAAATGAATACAAAAGAAACCAGTTTTGCCCTATTATACGCGTAAGCGCCAAAGCTTTTGGCGTAGGAAGGAGGGTGCCGATCGTAGGAAAGTATTTAAGCTAAAAACAAAAGTATGTGTGGCATTGCCGGGATAGTATCGCAGAATGCTTCTCAAATACATATCGGCCGTCTCAAAGCAATGAGCGATGCTATTGCCCACCGGGGTCCGGATGGGGAAGGCTTTTGGATAAGCCCGTCAAATACAGTAGGCTTAGCACACAGGCGCCTTTCGGTTATTGATCTTAGCGCCGCTGCAGCACAGCCTATGCACCTGGCAACCACTGATCCCGTCCCGCGGTATACGATCGTTTATAACGGAGAGATATATAATTATCTCGAAATAAGAGATGAGCTCTTTTCAAGGGGCTATACTTTTCAAAACCGTTGCGATACGGAAGTGATCCTGGCAGCGTATGATCATTACAAAGAAAATTGCCTGCAGTATTTTGACGGCATGTTTGCGTTCGTCATCTGGGATGAAGCGGAGCAAACCTTATTTATAGCGAGAGACAGGTTAGGCGAAAAGCCTTTTTATTATGCTACGGGCAATGCCGGCGATACGTTTCTGTTTGCGAGCGAGATGAAAGCGCTATGGGCGGCAGGCATAGATAAAAAGCCTGACAGGCAATCGCTTTTATATTACCTGGGGGCCGGTCTGACACAATTCCCTCTGGAGAAAAGCAGGACTTTTTATACTAATATTCAGTCCCTTCCTCCCGCGCATTATATTCAGTGGAAGATCACAGCGCGGCAATTTGCTGTGAAGCGTTACTGGGATGTTCATCCAAAGCACGACTTTGTAAGCCGGGAACAGGCGACGGAGCAATTCCGTTCGCTTTTTTTTACTTCAGTAAAGAGAAGGCTCCGCAGTGATGTTCGGGTAGGTACCAGCTTAAGCGGGGGACTTGACAGTTCTGCCATTGTTGGGGTGATCAATAATCTTATCACCACTGAAAATTATAAAAGCTTTTCGGCGGTATTCCCCGGATTTGAAAAAGATGAATCCAAACAGATTGAAGAAGTTGCTGCTGCTTTCGGGCTTGATGATTATATCATTGCGCCTTCTGCAGAAATGATGATCAATGCATTTGAAAAGCTTTGTTATCACCAGGAACAGCCATTTGGGTCTTCTGGAATTTATACGCAGTATGAAGTATGTAAGCTTGCGGGAAAGCATGAAACCAGGGTGCTGCTTGACGGGCAGGGTGCAGATGAAATACTTGGCGGATACTCCAGGCATATACACTGGTATTTGCAGGAATTGCTGGCAAAGCGGAAGTTTGCCTTATTTGCCCGGGAAAAACGTGCTTTGAAAGAAAATAATATTGCTTTTCAATGGGGATACAGAAACTATATTGCCGCGTTTGCTCCGGCATCAACTGCAATAGCTTTAAAAAAGAGAGAAGAGAAAAATATTCTCACCAACGCTGAGCTTAACCCCGAATTTGTCAGTGCTTATTTTGAAAAAAATAAAATTTACAAAAGAAGCGTCAGCAGTTTAAACGATATACTTTATTATGATGTAACGGAAGCGGGGCTGGAGGAATTGTTACGTTATGCGGATCGTAATGCTATGGCGCATAGTATAGAGATAAGGCTTCCCTACCTTAGTCATGAACTGGTTGAATTTGTCTTTTCTCTGCCGGCAGCATATAAAATTCACGAGGGCTTTACCAAGTGGATATTGCGGGAAAGTGTGAAGTATATCATTCCTGCTGCTATTGCCTGGCGCAAGGATAAGGTTGGCTATGAACCGCCGCAGGCGCAATGGATGAAACATACTTCTTTTGAAGCCCTGGTTATTAATGCAAGAAGAAAACTTGCGGCATCAGGCATTCTCAGAAAAGATATGGCGGATATCCCTGTTCGCCCATCAGCCGCTTATGCGCGGAATAATTACGACTGGAGATATATGGTGGCAGCCGCATTTATATGAGAAGGGGATATGTCCTGCAAAGCTCATTGCTGCTTTTTGAACTTTTCATACAATTCACCGTTTCCATAGGTGCTGAACTTCACGGTATACCAGTATTTGGCATCTTCCATTTTTACGAAATATGCTATCTCTCCGTCACTGGTAATTTCTGTAACACCGTATGCGGTTTTGTTTTTGTAATTGTTTTTTATTTCCTTCAGAATATTCAGAGGCAATAAGTCGGGCTGATAAAATCGCATGGAATGTGTAATGACCCCTTCCTTGCTGTAACACACGATATACCTTACCTCTTTCTGCATAAACCTGACAGTATAGGTATTATCGCTTTCCTGCCAGCTTACCTGCCTGGCTTCTGTGAATGTTTCCCGGAATGCCTTAAGCACTTTTTCACTTACTTCGGATGGATCATTTGCGAATGCGCCTGCCGCAGCCAGAACAAAAACAGAAAACAGCAATATCTTTTTCATGACAACATCTTTTAAATTGAAGGATTTAATTTGATTAACGACCCAAAAATATACTGTCGCTTTATTCTTTAAAATGAAACTCCGCCGGTGGACAGATCATGATAAGATGAATGCTGTGTCACTTTGCAAATACTCTTATGAGCAGCATTACCGGTGAGATAGAACCCTCTGCTGTAGTGTATTACAGGAATGTTGCATAACGTTACAGTGCCGGGGTTAAGCTTATGTTAAACTGGAACCCCGGAAAATACCCCTGATAATTTAAAACTCGGTTCAAATGTGCATCTTTGCAGGATGAAAGCGGCTACAAAATTTATTCATGCAGGCGTGCACCCGGATCCTTCCACAGGAGCGATAATGACGCCCATATACCAGACATCTACTTTTGTACAGGAAGGTCCCGGAAAGCATAAGGGCTATGAATATGCCCGCACGCAGAATCCTACCCGCACCCAGTTGCAGAATGCACTGGCAGCAGCAGAGAATGGTAAATACGGCATCAGCTTTGGCAGCGGGCTGGCGGCAACTGATACACTTTTGAAATTATTCAGGCCGGGTGATGAGATCATCTGCACCAATGACCTGTATGGAGGCACTTACAGGCTGATGAGGAGGGTATGGGAGCAGTACGGGTTGAAGTTCCATTTTATCAATATGAGCGATGCCGGCAACATAAGTGCTGTACTTACTCCTGCTACTAAAATGATATGGCTGGAAACACCTACCAACCCGCTGATGCGGATCATTGATATCAGCGCCTGTGCAGCCATTGCCCAAAAGGCAAATGTAATGCTGGCGGTAGATAATACTTTTGCATCGCCGTACCTGCAAAACCCTCTTGATCTCGGAGCGGATGTAGTGATGCATTCTGCCACCAAATATATCGGCGGGCATAGTGATGTGGTACATGGCTGCCTGATCACTAATGATAAAGCGGTTGCCGATCAGTTGTATTTTCTACAGAATGCCTGCGGCGCTGTGCCCGGCCCCCAGGATTGCTTTTTGTTGCTCCGCGGATTAAAGACATTGCATGTACGCATGCAAAGGCATTGCGAGAATGGTGAAAAGATAGCCCGTTACCTGCGGCAGCATCCAAAAGTTGCCAGGGTACATTGGTGCGGTTTTGAAGATCATCCTAATCATTTTATTGCAAAGGCGCAGATGAGGGGCTTTGGCGGGATGATGAGCTTTGAATTAAAAGACAATACCGTAGCTGCTGCTGAGAAGGTCTTGTCGTCTACGCAGCTTTTCGCCTGTGCCGAATCCTTGGGCGGGGTGGAATCGCTGATAGGGCATCCCGCGAGCATGACCCATGCGTCTATACCCAGGGAAGAGAGGATCGCCAATGGGCTGGCAGATTCGCTGATCCGCCTGAGCGTGGGTATAGAAGATGCGGAAGACCTGATTGAAGATCTTGCACAGGCACTCGCTAAGTAAGCTATGAAAGACGTTAATGCACTGAAGAATTTCCTGGATAGAAAGGTGGAGGAATACAATCAGCCTGCTTTTATAGCCAACGATCCGATAAGCATTCCGCACCGGTTTACAACCAAACAGGATATTGAGATCGCTGGCTTTTTTGCAGCTATCCTGGCCTGGGGCAACCGTACTACCATTATCAAAAAATGCCTTGAGCTGATGGAGATGATGGATAATGCTCCGCATGCATTTTGCACTTCTCCCAGAGCATCGGGTCTGAAAAAGATCATGCATTTTAAGCATCGCACTTTCAACGGTACGGATATCCTCTATTTTATAGATTTTTTTCACCATCATTATGCTGTGTATGACTCGCTGGAAATTGCATTTACAGCGGGTTTTGCAGGAAAGGAAAGGAAGACCCAAGATGCCCTGGCTTATTTTCATGAATATTTTTTCTCTCTTCCCGACGCACCTGCACGAACGCGCAAGCATATTGCCACACCCCAAAGGCTGTCTACCTGCAAACGGCTTAATATGTTTTTGCGATGGATGGTGCGCAATGATGGTACAGGAGTTGATTTTGGCATCTGGAAAAATATTGCTCCGGCCCAGTTAGTATGCCCGGTAGATGTGCATGTGGCCAGAGTGGCAAGGAAGCTGAATATGATCAAGAGAAAACAGACCGATTGGCTGACCGCAGTAGAACTGACCGACTGCCTGCGAACATTTGATCCTGCAGATCCCGTAAAATATGATTTTGCGCTATTCGGGCTGGGAGTAACCGAAAAATTTTAGCATGGACGAAAAGAAAGAAATAATTCTGTCTTTATCACAATGGGTTGCCTTACCTGATGGGGGAAAGATCAATTGGGAGGAATTTGAACATTTGCTGCAGCGGCGCATCAATGATCTTATCCGGCATGATTTTCAAAGATTGATTGAGCTGTTATACAGGGTGGATATAGATGAGCCCGGGCTGAAAGCTTTGCTGCAGCAAGAAAGAGATAAGGATGCCGCTGTTATTATCAGCCGTTTAATCATTGAGCGCCAGTTACAGAAAATAAGAGACAGAAAAAAGTTCAACAGCAGCAATTACAGTGATGAGGAAAGGTGGTAGCTATGAAATAGCCATGAATACACGAAGGAGCATACTTTTGCAAAAAATATCATGATGACATTATACGGTATCCCTAACTGTGATACAACCAAAAAGGCGATGGACTGGTTAAGCAAAAAGAATATTTCTTTTGGCTTCCATAATTACAAAGAGGCGGGTATATCAGCAGCGAAGCTGAAAGAGTGGGATGAAAAAGCAGGCTGGGAAAATATACTGAATAAAAGAAGTACAACCTGGCGCAGCCTTAGCGCTGCACAACAGGAAAGCGTAAAAGACAGGAATTCGGCAATAGCCGTAATGCTTGAGCACAACAGTATTATTAAACGCCCCGTATTTGAATATAAAGGAAAGCTGCTGGTGGGATTTGATGAGAGGGAGTATGGGAAAGTGGTTAGTAGTAAGTGATAAGACATTGAAGTTGCAGGTTACAAATTTCAGGTATGCATACGTTTTATCTCTCACGTCTGGCATCGTATTATAAGTTGCAGATTTCGCCATTTGCCTTATTCTGCCGTCTGGACTCTGCGGGCGGGTATTCACTTTCTATGTCTTATCTTTGACATCTGATCTGGCCACTCTCTAACAATCTTGTTTCCAATTTCTTATCCTTTCTCAGCCTGCTGATAACAAGTAATTAACGAGATTTTTTAATTAAACGTTTGTTTAAATTAAACAATTGTTTAACTTTGCGGCGTAATTAAAGAAAATGACGGACAAGCGTATACATATCCTTGAAGTAGCGGAACGATTGTTTTCGGAAAAAGGGTTCGATGGCACTTCGGTAAGAGATATAGCAGGCCAAGCCGGTGTTAACCTGGCGATGATATCCTATTATTTTGGCTCGAAAGAAAAACTGATGACTGCATTGATTGATCACAGGTCTGGTTATACCAGGGGTATTCTTGAAGAGCTTAATAAAGATGAATTGCTTTCGCCATGGGATAAGATTGACAGGCTGATTGATCTGTATGTAGACAAGATTTTAAACAATTATAAGTTTCACTGTATAATGACCCAACATCTGCCAACCGTACAGTCGGATGAGATCAGGGAGATGATTACAGAAATTAAGGTGCAGAATTTTGAACAGGTAAAGAAGATCATTACAGAAGGGCAACGGAAAAAGGTTTTCAGAAAGGTAGATATGGAGCTGACGGTTGGTACGGTAATGGGTACCATAACACAGGTAACGCTGTCAAAAAATCTGTATCAAAGGCTGCTCAATATAGAAAAGAATGATGAAGAAGGATACCGGAAAAAAATGATCCCCAAAATAAAAAGTCATCTCAAGCAATTGCTTAAAGCCCATCTGGATATTAACAATCAGGAATAACATTCAACAAGCATCAATCACCCCGTGAAATGTACCAGCAGATATGTTTCAAAGGGGTTAAAACAAAACAAATACTTTTAGATGAAAAAATGTTCGGGTATCGTAATATGCTTAGTTACGATCACTTTTACTTCATTTGCCCAAACCAGGACGATCAGCTTGGAAGAGGCCGTTAGTCTCGGGCTTCAAAACAGTAAACAGTTAAAGCTGGCACAGCATAAGATTGACGAGGCAAACGCACAGTTGGAGCAGGCTAAGGATGCCTCTCTGCCATCAGCAAAAGCCAGTGTGGGCTATAGCCATGCATTGATGCTTTCGCAGAGCTTTTACCTTCCTTCCTCAGATGGCAGCGATCCTAAAAAATTGCAGCTTCCCTTCGATAATAGTCTTTACCAGGCTACGCTCAGTATCAACCAGCCGATCTTTGCAGGCAATCAATACAAATATGCAAAGCAGTCGGCAGACCTTCTGGTGCAGGTCAGCAGGTTGAATGCAGCAACCGATAAGGATGAGATAGCGTATAATATCATCAGCGCTTATATCAACTACTATAAGCTGAAGCAAAATCAAAAAATACTTGCACAAAACCTGGATGATATTGAACATAAGCTTACAGAAATAAAGCAGTTTGAGAGCCAGGGCCTGGCTACAAAAAATGATGTGCTTCGTTTTGAGCTGGAAAAGTCTAATATGAAGCTGTTGGCCATAGAGCTGGAAAACAACAGGCGCATAGTAAACTATAACCTCAATATACTCCTGGGGCTTCCGGACAGCACCGTAATAGAAGAGCAGGACGTGAGCTATAAGCTTGATCTTAACGACAGTTTTCAGCAATACATGGCACAGGCATTGAAGGATAGAAAGGAAGTGGCTTCATTGCAATATGAAGACAGGCTTTCGGATATTAATATTAATAAAGTAAAGGATGAAAAGCTCCCTACGATAGGCATTGGCGGCAACCTCTATTATATTAATCCTACTAAAAATATTGTGCCTAAGGCAGGCGCTTATCTTGCCCCGTTTATAGTGGGATTAAATGTAGGATGGGATATATCCAGCCTTTATAAGAATAAGAATAAACTCACTGAAGCTAAGATCCGGAAGCAGGAAGTGGCGGAACGGACTGGTATAGTAAGAGATCAGATCAAATCCGAAGTAAACAAAAGCTATATAACTTATAAGCAGGCGCTGGAAAAAATAAGCGTGCTGCAGGAGGCGATCTCCCAGGCTGCCGAGAATGAAAGAATAACAGAGTCCAAGTTCCAGAACAATTTAGCTACCACTACCGACAGGATTGATGCGCAGACTTTACTGTACCAGTCGCGGATCAATCTTGAGCTGGCAAAATCTGATGCTACCCAGGCATATTATGCACTATTAAAGTCAACAGGGCATATCCAACTATAAAAACCAGGAATAAAACCACAGCTTAAAAATTATTGTATGAGCAATAAAGTAAAGAAAACCAAAGGTAAAAAAATCATCTTCCCCGTTTTGCTGGCAGCAGTGCTGGTGATAGCGTTAATATTTACGCTCAAAGAATATTTCTATTTTCAAAGCCATGAAGTAACCGATAATGCGCAGGTAGATGCAGATATCAGCCCTGTGATCGCACGTGTAGGCGGCTATGTAAAAGAGATAAGATTTGAGGACAACCAGTTGGTTAAAGCCGGCGATACCCTGGTGATTCTGGACGACAGGGATTATAAAATAAAATTACAACAGGCAGAAGCTGCGCTTGCCTCTGCAAAACAATTATTGAGTGTTTCAAAGTATGCTATTGCGGAAACCCGTTCCAATATCGCTACTGCCCGGGCAAACGTGCAGGCTGCCAAAGTAAAATTGTGGAAAGCTACTGAAGATTACAATCGTTATAAGAACCTTTATGATGATCATGCTATTACCAAAGCGCAGTTTGATGCCATGAAAGCGGAAAAAGAATCCGCTGAAGCGGCTCTGCAGGCAGCACAAAGCCAGGTGCCCGTGATCAACACCAGGGTGAGCACCAACCAGCAGCAGGCTGAAGCTACTGCAGCAAATATTACACCGAGGGAATCAGATGTAGACTTTGCAAAGCTGCAGTTATCCTACACCGTTATAGTAGCGCCTGCAGATGGCATTGCATCTAAAAGAAATGTGCAATTAGGACAATTGGTGCAGCCCGGGCAACCCCTGCTTTCTGTTGTTGATGATAAAGGGTTATATATCACTGCCAACTTTAAAGAAACGCAAATGGAAAAGCTGAAAGTAGGAGAGAAAGTAGATATTGCCGTGGATGCTTATGAGCATACCCCGGTAAAGGGTGTTGTGGAGTCTTTTGCGGGTGCAACCGGGGCTAAATTTTCATTGCTCCCCCCTGATAATGCCACAGGGAATTTTGTAAAAGTAGTACAGCGTGTCCCGGTAAGGATCCGTCTTGAAGCAGACCAGTCATTTCTTTCCAGACTGAGACCGGGAATGAGTGTGAAAGTGGTGGTGCATACGAAATAAGGGATAGGGAGTAAGGGATAAGGTATAAGGCAAAGACTCAATTATAAACATATTTTATTCTGTAGAAACTTGATATACTATGGCTGAGCATGGATTGCGGAAGTGGGTCATAACCATCACGGTAATTATGGCCTCGCTGCTGGAGCTGATTGATACGACAATTGTAAACGTGGCGCTGCCGGATATTATGGGTAATCTTGGCGCTACTCTTGAGGATGCAGGCTGGCTGGTGACGGGCTATGCTGTGGCAAATGTGATTGTATTACCCATGTCGGGCTGGCTGGGTGACAGGTTTGGGCGCAAGAATTATTTTATTGCCTCTATTATTCTCTTTACGATTGCCTCCATTCTTTGCGGGAATGCAGGCAGTTTAACAGAGCTAATTGCCTTCAGGATACTCCAGGGGTTGGCCGGTGGTGGATTGCTGTCTACCGCGCAGGCAATATTGATGGAGACCTGGCCAAGAGAAGAAGTAGGGATGGCTACTGCGCTGTTTGGGTTGGGTGCGGTTGTAGGACCAACAGTGGGACCCACCATCGGGGGATATATCACCGATAACTTTTCGTGGCCCTGGATATTTTATGTGAACGTTCCGGTAGGTGCTTTGGCCGCTTTTCTTGTATCCTCCTTTGTAAAAGAATCGCCTAAGTATGCAAAGGGCCAGCCGGTAGACTGGTGGGGCATACTGCTGCTGGCAATCGGGGTAGGCAGTCTTCAAACGGTGCTTGAAAAAGGAGAATCGGAAGACTGGTTTGCCACGCCTTACATTTCGGTGCTCACCGTAGCCACCATTCTTTCAGCTATTGCTTTTATATGGAGAGAAATAAGTACGGATCATCCTGTGGTGAATTTCAGGATATTAAAATACCGCAGCTTCAGCATCGGGATATTTACCTCGTTTGCACTTGGGTTTGCTTTGTATGGGTCTATGTTCATCTTTCCGGTCTTTTGCCAGAATCTTCTTGGATTCTCGGCCCAGCAAACCGGGGAACTGTTATTCCCGGGCGGGCTGGCCACAATTTGTATGATGCCGTTTGTAGGGATGATGCTTAAACGGGGTATCCCCGCGCAGTTCATGGCTACCCTGGGTTTCATTATGTTTTTTATATTCAGCTTAATGCTTTCCAATTCTACTCTTGAATCCGGCACCAGCGATTTTTTCTGGCCACTTATCATACGGGGGATTGGAATGAGTGTGCTTTTTGTGCCGCTTACTACCCTGGGGATACAGGACCTTCACGGCAAGGATATAGGGCAGGGCACCGGCCTGAATAATATGATGCGCCAGTTGGGCGGTTCTTTTGGTATCGCAATCCTTACCACCATGATCCATGTCAATGGCGGTACCAACAGGAATATTTTGCTGGAAAACATCAATAACTACAATACTTCTTTTTTAGAAAGGAAGCAGGCTTATATACAGGGATTCCAGGGTAGGGGCTTTAATGCATTTGATGCGGAACAAATGGCAAACCGGGCAATGGAAGGGGTGGTAACAAAGCAGACCATGCTGGTAACTTATGATAATATTTACCTGCTGGTAGGCATATTTGTGCTCTGCTGTATACCTCTTGTATACCTGCAGAAATTCAAAAAGAATGTCCCGATCCCTGTAGATGCCCATTAATCAACCTCTGCAGGTTGGTGGCTCGCCATGAAGCAAAAAATTGAAATGTGCTCATTCTTTCTCTCCGGGAGGCAATGCTGCATTTTGTATCTTTGTTCAAATATCCATTCCTGTAAATGTTCAGGCATACCGGTAAAAACAGAACTTTTATTCATAATCTCAAACTGGCTTCCCTCCTTTCTTTTGTGGCGGGCATTGTAAATGTGTCCGGTTTTTTTGCGGTGCAAACGCTTACTACAAACGTTACCGGTCATTTTGCTTATTTTTCCGATCAGATAGTAAGGAGGGATACCGGTAGTGCAGTGCTTTACTTACTGTTTATACTGTGCTTTTTTGCCGGGGCGGTAGTATCCGGGTTCCTTGTGGAAATTGCCATAAAAAATGGTCGCAACAGGAGTATGTATGTAATACCGGTTGCTGTTGAGATCACCATCCTTACTATTGCGGGAGTTTTAAATGACGATACTGTTACGCATCATCCCGTAAGCATTGCCTGCAGCCTGCTTTTCGCAATGGGATTACAAAACGCCTTGGTCACCAGCATATCCAACGCTATTGTAAGGACTACTCACCTGACCGGTTTGTTCACTGACCTGGGCATTGAAGTTGCCCAGATGTTTTTTTACAGGAAAAAAGACCAGCATACACGGCTGAAACGTTCCATCGGGCTCAGGTTGTCAATTATTCTTTTCTTTTTTTCAGGCTGTATCATTGGCGGGCTGGCGTATATGCGATTTGGAATAGCAAGCCTGCTGCTGGCTTCTGCTACACTCATTGGCGGGTTGGTGTACGATACCATAAAATTTAAAGTCGTATTGTTAAAAAGAAAATTGCTTCACTAAACGTTGCCACTAA
>CAYWVB010000005.1:0-82415 GCA_964461595.1 uncultured Terrimonas sp.
TAGTTATTGTTCTATACTTATTTTATGTTCAGGTCCCGTTACTCCCGCCAGGTTTTCTGTTCGAAATACCATTTCGTATTTTTCCCTTTTTAAGTCTATCTCAACCGAGTCCGGAATATTCTCCCACATTCCATCCGGTAATTCTTTCACCTGATAAGTTTTAAAATTTGGAGTGTTTGAGGTAAGATGGATTTTTGCCTTATTGCCCCCGATTGAAACTTCGGAAGAAATTGTATTAGGCGTCCATTCAATTTTATTTCTGTCGGAAACGAGGTGCAGATATTCTGTATGATATGCCCAGTGCGGTTTTCCATCCCAAAGCCAGGTATGCGTTTTAAAGTAAGCATCAACATACATAATTATATCGGCATTCTTATTGGGCCAGCCACAATACTGGTCATTAAATGTATACCAGCTTATCCATGTATAAACTCTTGCTAATTGTTCCTTAGTTTCAATATTATATTCCGGCAGGCCTGTAACAGGAGTTTCTTCCGGCCCTTTTACCAGTGTAATATCAGCCGCTTTATTTTTCAAATATTCATCACGTATTTCAAGGGCTGAAAGAGGTATTCCGCCTTTTTCAAAATGATAATCGTACTTGGCATCGGAAAGAAACCATTTGTGGTAACTGTTTAGCCACACTTCATTTACTGCATGATGACCCCCGCCTACCATGTAATCAACAGGTACCCCTGTATCTACAAGCAGCCGCCTGGTTACATAACCATAAGCGTTCAATATCGCATTTTGAATTGCGGAAAAATATCCGCAGTGAAAGCCATGGCCTTTTAACGCTTCGTCGAGGGTGCTTTCAACAGAACCATTTCCTGGGTATGGGCCATAATCGTCAATCTTTATCTTTTCATGTATCCAATGGCGCAAGAGGAGTATTCTTTTTAACTCATTTGTCTCGCCGTGAAAAATAGTGTCAAACTGGTACTTTGATTTAAGGGCTTCAAACTTTGGTGATGACAGGTCTTCAAAAGAAACAAAAGCGGTGTCGGGAAAGCTTTGTGGATTAAGGATAGCTGACTGGTGATAAGGAAGCCTGTTGCAAGCTGATAAAACCATGAAAGTGATCACGATCGTTGCTTTATATGATATGCAAACCATCGGGATGATAAAAGCTTTTAAAGCTACCTGTAATAATTTCATCTGCAATTTTTTATTTTATAATCCTAAATATTGTTTCTTCGAACGGTTTCAGGGTTATTTTATTCCCCTGTATTATTTCCAGTGTCCGCAAATCCTGCGCTGAGCTAATCGTTTTTTCGCCCTGCAGGGTGAAGGGGATGAGCTGATCAGTCAAATTGCTTGCATAAACCAGGTAATCATTTTCCCGTTCGACCGATCTTATTTCGGCGCCCGTTACTAAATTGTCATTACTGTCAAGCGCAAGTATGGGTCTTTTGATATGTAACCTTTTTACAAGAGGTGAAAGCAGCAAATGATAATCCTCTGTTTTTAGCGGGGAGGAAAGGTAATAAAGGGATCCCTTTCCGTCTTCGGTTTTAACGATAGCATCTTTTCCATCATCAAATGTTGCGAGGGTTTTAAATTTACCGGAACCGATGGTTTGCACTAACCCGTCGGAATGCAGTATCAAAGGTATTTTAAGTCCTGAAAATATATCCTCATCAAGGGTTGTCATGCTTTTTTTCACATCGCCATAAACGATTTGCTGGGAAAAGCTCTGATCATAATTCTGCACTTTTTCGGCTTTGCCCAATACCCGGGGCAGGGTGACATTGATAATATTAATTCCCAGTTCACCTACCTGGTTCGATTCATGTGCAAACTGGTCGAACATAAAAGATTCCGGAATGATCAATACTGTGCCGCCCGACCTGATATAGTTTTTTACCACATGGACTACCTCAGGCTCAATATACTTCGCTGCCGGAACGATCAGTAATTTGAGGCCCTTCAGTTTGCCTGCAAGGATTTGTTTTTCACTTATAAATCCTACCCGGCAGCCCAGGAACCTGCTGCCTTCCCATACCGAATACACTGCATCAATATAGGGAGTGTGGCCAGCTTGTATTTGTTGGGGAGGAACCTGTAAAATGCTTGTTTTAGAATAAAGTATAGCTATCTCCGGGGCGTTTAATGTGAACGCCGGTATTTCACTGCTCAGCCTTCTCACGTCAAGCCCTAAACGCAATACATCTGCGATGTTCTCCAGCGAAATACTCTTGCTATGGGGAAGAGAGGACTGGTTCATTTCCATGAACTCCTTACTGGGGGCGCCGGCCCACCACCATTTTGAAATGTCTGCCTTGCCATGTAAAAATTGCAGGAGGATTCCATGTGTTCCATTACCCATTTCAGGGTCAAACATCAGCTTTTTCTTTTCGCTCAGCGATAATAACAGGTCAGAAAAAACCGGCGAAGATCCGGATTCGTTTACGATCACATCGTCAACTTCATTTATGATCATTTCCTCGTCAATTCCTGAAGTGCTGTTAGCGGAATTCAGCACGGAATAAGTGCCCCCGGCGCATATGGGTATGGACGGATCAAGTTTGTGGACTTCCGCTTTCACCCATTTCAGGTAATCAGTAAAGCGGCGGGTATTGAAGTTTGCCCAATCAAACCAGGCTGCACGGTTTACATCATCAAAGGGCTTGGCATTTTTGACTGGCGGAGCGGTTATTTCGCTAAAGGATCTGTATTGCGTTTTCCAATTCTTATTAATAGTGCCAATGTTTTTGTAGGAGGATCTCAGCCAGTCCCGGAACATTTGCTGACTTTTGTCGCAATAGCAGATATATTGCAATTCGTAACCCATAATGTTATATAACAGGTTGGGATTTTCTTTCCATTCTTTGTAATGCAGCTTCATATATTCCAGCACTGCCTGGCGGATGTGGTTGCTTTCAAGACATATTACCACATCTTCCTTTTTACCTCCCATAGCCCAACGGTCTTTGATCAGGTGCCCGCACCAGCCATCCCATCTCACCCGCCTGGCATCGGGGTATTGATGAAAGGCTTTATATACCGGTGAACTTTCAATGTTGTACCGGGATCCGCCGCCTACAGTAAAGCTTTCTACGAGATGATCATTGCGAGCAAAATAATCCGCTAATGGTCCCTTGTTGGGTAAGCCAAGCATGGAAAATAAAATCACCGGCTTGCCGTTGCGGTCTCTCAGGTAACCATCCCTGATTTTTAATGAATGCATCGGGGGATAATCAGGAACTTCGTAAGAGTAATACTGATCCCGGGTGCTGCCAAAATCTTCAGGAGCCCTGCCAACGAGAGGCTCCCTGTGGGCAGCAAGTTTGTCGGTTAATTCCCGGGAAGCTTTTTTACAGGATTCAATGATGTAGGTAAGAATTGCCTTTTCATCTTTTTCATTTTGAAACCAGGCTAATTTGCTCCTGATACCGATGCCCACATCTGCGGTGATCAGGGCAATGCGCTGGTAGTCCGTCGGAATGCCCTGCATACCTGCTACCCGAACATTGTTTTTCAATATTTCAATCTCCTTAGCGGCTTGTTGGTGCAATTCGGCAATCGCAGGGCTGATTTTTATTTGATCCACAGGTCCCGTGAGCGTTGGATAAACGTACCTGTTATCTATGACAACATGAAAATCGGCCGGGTCAATTACTGAGCGGGTGGCATCCGTTTCCTCACCTGCAACGAGGCGAATATTGTCTATATAAAGGGGTAAGCCGGGCGACCCAAAAGCAAAGAGGATTTTTCTGATCTTGTTCAGCGCCAGCGGGCGGTTGCCTTCTTCTACCATAGCAGCCTTTAACAGAAACTGATAATGGTTCCAGCCTTTGGTAATAAATATCTTTCCATGCCCATTATAGCTTTGTCCCTCCGCTTCCGCTTCTGCATCTGTGGCGAGGTCATCAAAAATTTGCAGAGAGCCAAAGTATAAACTCTCAGATGGATTATAAATATCGAATTTCAGGTAATCGTAACCGCTCCAGTCTTTCAACATTTTTTCAGATGCCAACCAAAGGGGCTGCCAATTAACGGAAGAAAGCTCGAGAGAGTTTTTTCCATGTGAAGAAAATGCAGCAGAGAAAGAAAGCGTCCCGTTCCATTGGCTGGCAAGGGAAGCTGTGTCTTCAAAATCACCAAGCACATTTACGTTTGAGATATGGTGATCAGTTTGGCTATTATACTGCACTTGTGCAATTCCTCTGGTCACAAATAACAGGGCAACTGAAATCGTCAATAAAAATTCTTTGGTCATTGATACTAATTATTAGCAGGTAAAAATTTTAAAATCAATATCACTTGTATCAGTGTTCAGCTTGCTTGGCAGTTATATTGTTTAAAAGATTTGTATAAAAAGTTTCTGCGGCTGATAATCTCGACAAAATGCCTGCATCCACTTTTCCCTTTGATTTTTCTTCTTTTTCAATATTAGCGATGGCTGTTAACTGTTTTTGAATAATAGCCGGTGCTTTTCTACTGTCCCAGGTGGGCTGGCAGTTCACAATAAAATATACAGGAGTAGTGTGGGCAACGGCGCCATTATCGCAATAAACCACAGCCGATAACCATTGGCTTTTTTTAATAGTGTGAGGAAAGCTTAAAGAAATTGAATCAAGCTTGCCGGGATTTAATTTTTGAGCAACCAGCCCGTCATTATTGTAGATAGCCAAACGAGTAATATTGCCTATAGCAGAGTTGGAAATTGCTTTTACTTTTAACAATGCCCTTGTGCTTTTTGGTTTATGAATTTCTGTTCCGGGCAATTTTTTATCGGCTTCAAAAAGCAATGCGGGGCCATTGGTGACAAATGTATGGCCTGCTTTCAGCCCTTCAAACCAGGAATCGGCTGAAAAATCATTCCCGGTATAAACAACGGTACGCACTTCCCCTATAGTGGAGCCCCATGGGAAATCGCTGCCGGCAGCAGCCGTGAGCCGGAAACCGAGATTGAGATAATCGTAATAGTCAAGCGTATTAATCTTTGAAAACTGGAGCAGTTCGACAAAATCTATTTCGTTAGTAGTAACAAGCCAGGGAAACCCTCTCGGCAGGTCGCACCCATTCCAGGAAAAATGGGCGAAGCCGGTAATGGCGCCGGGCTGCAGGTGAAGGTTTTTGAAAACCAGATCGTAGTAATTATAAGTTGCGGTGTCACGCACCAGTTTTTCAATATTTAAGCCGATGATATGCCCGAAAGCGCTGCTGGGATCTTCCTGTCCCGAAACCATCCAGATATTATTCCTGAACTCCCTGAACTTTTTGCCAAAACCGGCTTGTCTTGCTCCTCTTATTTCATGGTCGTTTCCCTGTTCAAGAATGTTGACCAGGTGAAGGTCTTCTGCTTTGGCAAAAGACAGCAGGTAATCCCGGAACGATTGTTTAGTGGTAGGATGGTGAACATGCACATCGCCTGAATACCAGCCACGGGCGGGAAGATCAATCCATCGCCTTAGCATAAAGGTTTTCGACAGTTCTTTTTCATTTGCATCAACAGTGATGGTTTCTTTTACTGGAATGTATTCATTTCCGTGCTCAATGCTGATCTTCCATTTCCCCGGAGGAAAGTTAATGCTGAAATCTCCCGAGGTTTGGTACATCACAGGTTCTTTCCAGTAAGGGATAGAAGGCATGAGTTCATATACATAACTGCGATCTTTGTTATTGCCAATGCCATTCATCTTTCTAACCGGGCCGATCCAACCTTTATCGGCTTTATAATCAATACCCGAATAATATATTGAATCTGTCAGCACGAGTACCTGCGCTGTTTCAGCATAGGGCGGTACCCGCGGACTATTATCTTTCAGACCGGTGATGCATACCATTGCGGGGGTGGTTTGGTGCGTGTCTTCTTCTATAATCCTGATGGCTACATGAGAAGAAGCCTGATTTTTTAGTTGTGAAAACAATAAAACAGGAGAGCCCATTAGCATCCCGAAAAAAAATAATATTGATTTTTTATCCTGCACTTTCCTGGTGTTTAAATAAACTCTTTATTCAATTTTTTTGACAGTCTTTGTTTATGGCAACGCAAAGGCTATATAATAATCACCGGCTTTTGTACGCTGACGGCCTCCTCCTCCGGCGGCTATTACAACATATTGTTTTCCGTCCACTTCATAAGTGGCCGGTGTGGCATATCCTCCCGCCGGTAATTGATATTCCCAAAGCGTTTTGCCGGTGTTTTTATCAATAGCCCTGAATTTTTCGTCCCGGGAAGCGCCGATAAAGATTAGCCCTCCTGCAGTTACAATGCCTCCGCCGAATAATTGCGTGCCGGTATTGGTAATCCCTTTCGCAGCTAATTCCTTGTATTCTCCCAATGGCTTTTTCCAAAGAATGTCGCCTGTGTTCAGGTCAACTGCATTTAATGTGCCCCATGGTGGTTTTACTCCGGGGTAACCGTTTTGGTCAACTAATTGCAGATAACCTTTTAGTCCGTATCGTACCTTCGTTTTATCCGCTGTGGCATCATCGGTATTGATTGTCTTATTTGGGAATTTTGTATTATTGTTTGTCCCGTATAAATAAGAAAGGATAGCATTCTTTTCTTCCTGCTTCAGTTTACTGAATGAAGGCATCATGCCCCTGCCTTTTTCAATTACGTTTTTTGCTGCATCAGGTTTTAGTCTTTGTGCTATTTGCAGCAGGGGAGGAAATTGACCATTCCCTTTGAGGTCAGCGCCATGACAGGCAGAGCAATTTCGGGTATATAAAACTTTTCCTGCCTGCGGCATATTTATGTTATTAAATTCACCGGTACTATTTTCCTTACGTTCCACCAACTGAACAAGATTGGGAATATCATTGATGCCAACATACATAATACCCGTTTTCATATCCACACAGGCGCCGCTCCATTCCGCGCCTCCCCTGAATCCCGGCATTTCTATAGTTCCGCTGATAGATGGAGGCAGATAAATATCGCCCCATTCATATTTTTTTGCTTCCTGTAAAATATACTCATGCGCTTCAGGAGACAGGTCGGTGATGATGCTTTCGTCAAACTTTTGACGGCAAAGCGGTAAAGGCTTAGACGGGAAAGGCTGTGTAGGCCAGCTTTGCTCACCGGGCATTTTTGAAGCAGCCACTTTTTTTTCCTCAACAGGAAATAAAGGCGCCCCTGTTTCCCTGTTAAGAATAAATATAAATCCTTGTTTAGTTATTTGTGCTACGGCATCAATGGTCTTGTTATCCCTTTTTACCGTTATTAAATTCGGTGGTGATGGTAAATCGTAATCCCAGAGGTCGTGATGCGATACCTGGTAATGCCAGATATATTTACCGGTAGCCGCATCAATGGCAATGATACAATTGCTGAATAAATTTTTCCCGATTCTCTCACCACCATGAAAGTCAAAAGAAGGGGCTCCGGTAGCCGCAAATAGAATTCCTCTTTTCCTGTCTAAGCTAAGACCTGCCCAGGCATTGCAACCGCCTGCTGTTTTATAGGCATCTTTGGGCCAGGTATCATATCCCAATTCACCCGGCTGGGGCACTGTATGAAATATCCATTTCATTTTGCCGGTTCGTACATCATAAGCACGTATATGCCCGGGTGAACTTTCATAATCTTCTCCAACAGAAGAGCCGGTTATAATTAAATCATTATAGACAACTGCGGGTGAAGTATTGGTAACATCCTCATGCAGATCCAGGCCTTCATGACTGCGAAGATTTTTATTCAAATCAACATAACCACTGTCACCAAAACTTTGAATTTGTTTTCCCGTATTAGCATTCAGCTCAATCATCTTGTTGCCCGCGAATGTTATGATCCTTTCATCATCCCCGCCTTTCCAATAGGTTAAGCCTCTATTCAGCCCTCCGCCCTTACCCTCTTTTGCAAAGGGGTCAAAAATCCATATTTGTTTTCCGCTCTTAGCATCAAGGGCAAAAATTTTCAACTTAGGTGAAATGCCGTAAAGCACATTATGGATTATAATTGGATTACATTCCATGCTGAAGTAATCCGATTTATCGCCGGTCTCATACATCCAGGCTACCTTTAGCTTTGAGACATTTGTTGTATTGATTTGGTCTAACCCGGAATAGGCATTGGTCCCATCATCACCACGGTACATTTCCCATGAATTGTTTTCCTCCTTTCCCGATGGCTTGCAACCGGCGATAAAACAGAGCATAGCCATTGATAACAGGACGATTAATAAAATGCTGACTGACCAAAAAGATAACCTGCCATTACCCATAACTATAAATAATATCGAGGATTTTGAAATAAATTTTAACTAAGTTAAGCCCTTTTATTTTAAAAGTTAAGTTTTGTAATTATTTTTGTTAATAAATTTTTCTTTCCTTTTTATTATTTTTATTAATACCTTTCGTTTCAATTTATGAATTATTTTCAAATAATGGATAATCACTTTTTAAAAAATAAGCCTTTTCCTGCCGGCTTATCCCCAAAAATAAAAGGCAGGCTTAATCCCCGCTTATTAAGGTTGCTTTTCTTTTTTCTGCTTTTTTCTTTTGCGGGTAGAGTTGCCGGCACGGGTTTACCGGATGTAGGTCTATATGTATTGCCATACCCACAGCAGGTGAGTATTGAAGGCGATGCTTTCGTTTTTACAGGTAATCTGACCATTGTGCTGAATAAGAATCATTCTGTGACAGATGAATTTGCCGCCAGTGAACTGGTTAACGATCTGAAAGACCAATGGAACATTCCCGCAGAGCTAAGTAATCAAAAAGGTAGTAATTCCATTGTTCTCATTCGCAAAAAGGCTCATTCAACATACCATAAACAGGGTTATGAAATTGTTGTGAGTAAAAATGAGATTATCATTACTGCAAACGATGAAGACGGATTATTTTATGGAACCCGTACGTTGTTGCAGCTTATACAAAAAAAAGGGAACAACTACCAGGTGCCGGGGTTGAAAATTGTGGACTGGCCTTCTGTTCTGGTACGAGCCGTGCATTATGATACCAAGCACCACCAGGATAAAATGTCCTACGTAAAATCTTTTATTAAAGAGCTTGCCAACTATAAAATAAATATGCTGGTTTGGGAATGGGAAGACAAGTTTGCTTATCCGAGCCATCCGGAAATAGGTGCCCCCGGCGCTTTTACACCCGGGGAAATGCGTGAAGTTACCGTCTACGCAAAAAAATATCACATACAAATTGCGCCTTTAGTGCAGGGATTGGGACATGTGAGTTTTATTTTAAAATGGCCGCAGTTTGCACATCTGCGTGAAATCCCTGCATCGAATTTTGAATTTTGCCCTTTAAAGCAAGGTACTTATGATTTGCTTTTTGATTTGTGGAAAGATGCTATGGACGCCACCCCGGGATCGGAATACATCCATATCGGCTCGGATGAAACTTATGAGCTGGGGCTTTGCGAGCAGTGCAGTAAAAAAGCAGACAGCATAGGAAAAAATGGACTGTATCATCATTTCAGCGGTAAAGCGGCAAAGTACATTGCATCTAAGGGAAGAACTCCTATGATTTGGGAAACGCCAATGGGATGGCAAAAGGATAATCACACCGCCTCTGTCAGCCCGGGCAAAAATTTAGTACTTACCGAAGACGACAATGACAGAGAACAGATGATTGCTCATGCCCGCGATGCAAAAGCATTGGGATACCAGGTGTTCTTTTATGATCCCAACCCGGGTATTGAACCTTTATTTCTGCCCTACTTGTATAAGGAAGGCCCGAATGGCAGAGAAATGGGGAGCCTTGAAGATTCTTATAATGCCCTTACAAAAGCTGCAAATTCCGGGGTCTATGACGGGGTGATCTGCACTTCATGGGATGATGCAGGTCTTCATAACCAGATGTGGGTGCTGAGATTTATTACCGCAGCCACCTTTTCATGGAATGGCAATGCTCCCGGTTTATCGGATTTCAAATATGCTTATTTTAAAAACTATTATGGCCCACAGGCTGAAAACATGGAAGAGTTATTCACTTTGTTGAATGAGGGGAGTTATTATTACTGGAGCACATTTGAAAGAAAAGTGTGGCACTTTGGAGAAATAGGTAAAACCTGTATGCCCGATCTTCCCCGTGGCGATGCCGTTGAGTTCGATCCCTACTGGAATACGCAGCATAAGGACATGATTGAAAAATCAAAACTTGAATTGGAAAAGATGAACCGCGCAATGGCCATTATTCAACAGAATAAAAAAGCCGGCGCAAAACATCCTTATGATTTTGATTTGTTTGAATCAATTGTTGAATTGATCCGCCATACCTGCATGGCTTATGAAGATTTATCTGTGGCAGAACAGGAAATTACTGCAGCAAACAGGCTCACCTTCATTAACCGCGATAGCACCTGCATGCACTTAGAACGTGCAGCCCGGGTAATTGAAAACTGTATAAAACAAAGGACAGAAACATTTAACAGGATTGTAGCTGCATGGGAAATAACAAGGCTTCCCAAAGGCATGTCTGTTGAAGGAAAAAAATATTTTTTTCAGCAGGACAGGACAAGGCATTTTGCCAACCGGAGGCCGAATATGACTTACCTGATTTATGATGAGCAAAAACTCGGGATGAAAAACTGGTTGGAACAATTAAAAATTTATATACAGAAATATAAAAGCAATTCCTTTCAACAATGAACCAAATCAAAGTGTATGAAACTAATTATTCCCGGTTTTATAGCGATAGTGGCGATAAGCTGTACTAAATCCGGTAAATCCTCGCCCCCGCAACCATGTAATGCTCCCGCGGGGCTTACAGCAACTTTAATAACAGACTCAGGCGCTGCAATCAGTTGGACAGGCAATGGCGCCACTTCGTTTGACCTCCAGTATAAGCCTGCTTCATCTAATACGTGGAACAATCATGCAACGGCCATCACAGCCACCACGTATCAACTCAAAGGCCTATCTGCTTCCACCGCGTACGACTGGAAAGTTAAAGCCAATTGTTCATCTAATGCCAGCGACTTTTCCGCTTCACAATTCACTACGGCTGCAGCTAATATGCCTGCAACGGGATTAGCTGCACAATATCCCGGCGATGCCAATATTGATAAAGACCCTAATGTATTGTTTGCCGAAAAATTCAGCGGCAGCTTAACCGACATCTTCAGCAGGTACGATGACAAGTTAAATACTGATGGTATGTCGTTAGATACCGATATCCCGGCCGGCAGCGCCTCGGCACACTCCATCAAAATGACAAGCGTAACCGGGGGAGTTTCCAGCGGCGGCCATTTATTCAAAGCATTCACTCCGGGTTTTGACAGCGTGGTGTATGTACGTTATTATGTAAAATATCCTTCATCCTCTAAAAACTATTTTCATCACGAAGGCTTGTGGTTTGGCGGATACCATCCTGCCACTACGTGGCCCAACCCGCAGGCAGGCACATGCGGTTTGGGCGATAAAAGACTTAGCATCGCTTTTGAAACGGTATGGCAGGAAACCGACCCGCCGGGAATGGATACCTATCTTTACTGGGGCGATATGCATCCGGATGCTTCAGGCAATACCTGCTGGGGAAATGTAATGGTAACGGAAGGCGCTACCGACTACGGGCAGCCGGTAGCCACCGGTAAATATCCTGTTGTTCCTTTTGACCAGTGGTTGTGCGTGGAAGTTATGATCAAATTAAATAATCCTGTTACCGAATATAATGGTGAACTGGCGGTATGGATAAATGGAGTGAAGGCAGGACATTGGGGTCCGGGCTTTCCCAACGGGCACTGGAATAAAGACAAGTGGTACAACAATCCTGCCGATCCTCCCTTCCGGGGATTCCGGTGGAGAACTGACGCAAATCTGAATATCAACTGGCTGTGGCTGGAATATTATCATGATAATCCGGCTGCACCGTCCAGCTATATCAAATACTCAAATGTGGTGATGGCAACAAAATATATAGGGCCGATAAAATAATGAAACGCCTTTTACAACTGAAACATTTTGAAGAAAACATTAAACCGTTTGACATCAACCTGATAAATGATGATATGAAGTTTCTGTAATAAGCAGACAAAACAAAGAGCTGCCGGCAATAAGCTTTGGCACTGCTATATTATTATCCATACTTCAGCCTGTCTTTACCTATCTTCTTTCATTGGCCTAAAAAAATCTTTAAAAAAATTTGTTTCGTCAAATAGCGACACGTATATTTGTCGTCAAATAGCGAAATATGGAATTACGAAGAGATGTTTTCCAGGCGATAGCAGACCCGACAAGAAGGGCTATTTTGGTATTATTGACTGTAAACACAATGACAGCAGGCGCCATAGCAGAATCATTTGATTCTGCCCGTTCTACAGTTTCTAAACATTTGCAAATTCTTACTGAGTGTGGACTTTTAAAACAGGAACAGCAGGGCAGGGAAATTTATTATCAATTGAATCCTGTAAAAATGAAAGTCGTAACTGACTGGGCGGAACAATTCCGTGAATTATGGGAAGGCAGATTGAACCGCATGGATGCAGCTTTAAAAAAATTGAAAAACAGAAAATAATACACAAAATGAAATACCCTATTCTAAAAAATATCGGAGCAATTGCTATGTAGCAGATTCCGCCACATCGGTGCCGATTTTACTGGTTGTCTTCATTACGCCTGCAGCACAGGCGGGTAGAAAATTTGCAATTAAAATCAATCACTAAAAAATAAAATTATGACAAATCAACTTTATCCCTGCTTGTGGTTTGAACAGCAAGCCCGGGAAGCAGCGAAATTTTATTGTGAAGTATTTCCCAATTCGAAAATTCTGAACGAATCTCCCATGGTAGTTAATGTGGAATTAAATGGGAAGCATTTTATGCTTTTGAATGACAACACGCAGGGAAACGCATTTACTGAGGCTATATCCTTTGTTGTTACTTGTAAAGATCAGAAAGAGATAGACTATTACTGGGAAAAGCTTACCGCAGATGGTGGTAAAGAAAGCATGTGTGGCTGGTGTAGTGACAAGTTTGGCGTTTCGTGGCAAGTAATCCCTGACGTATTAGGCGAATTGATGAGCCATCCTGGAAAAGCTCAAAAAGTTGTACAGGCTTTTATGAAAATGAAAAAGTTTGATATTGAAAAACTAAAAAAAGCTGCGTTATGACAAAATATATTTCTGTTAGCAAGGTGTTTGAAGCTTCAGTTGAGGAGGTCTGGCAAATTTGGACTGATTCTGAATTATTAAAGATGTGGTGGGGGCCCGACAAGTTTATCTGTGATATTGCTAAGGTTGACTTTCGTGTGGGAGGGGCAACACTATTAAACATGAAAGCGCCTGAATCTTTTGGTGGCGCTGAACATTTCAGCATCTGGGCTTACACAAAAATTGAATTGCATCAATCCATAGAGTATATTCAAAACCTTTCAGATAAAGATGGAATCAAACAGAATCCAACATCGGTAGGAATGCCGCCAGACTTTCCGGTGGATATAAAAACGGTTGTAATATTTAAAGTCATTTCAAAAGACAAAACTGAGGTAACTGTAAACGAATATGCCGACTTTGGGCAAACAACTTACTTTGCAAAAGTTGGATTAGAGCAATGTTTTGACAAGGTTGCAAATATCATTGCAAACCGGAAGAAATAAACCTGCTGTTAACATTGCGAATATAGCGGGAGCGAATATATACGTAGGCAGTAGCAAATAAAGAATTTCAATTATAAAAAATATGACGAAGCAATTCAATACAACGCATTTTGCGCCGGAACTACACATTCCAAACGGCACAGTCAATATTGAATTTTACACCAAGTTCGGTGCGACAGAACATTTTTGTCTTCGCAACGATGACGGGAGTATTCACGTTGCAGAGTTAGACATAGATGGTGCTGTTTTTCACTTGCATGAAACTATGAATTGGTTCGGGGCTCTTGAACCTATAAGTGCAAAAGGAGTAACAACAGTTGTCGGTTTGTTTGTAGACAATGTTCACGAAGTTTTTAGTCGTGCAATTTCCGCAGGTGCAACAGAAATCTCCCCGGTTACCGATCATGATTATGGCTACAGGCAAGGGATGTTTAAAGACCCCTTCGGACATTATTGGCAAATACAGAAAAAAATCTGACAATCAACAAATCGGCTGGCAACAGGCACTCCTGACTGAAATTCTAAATTCTTCACCCAAAAAAATAAATAAAAATTTGAGAAACCGGAAAGTTGCGCATATATTTGCAACTGATTAGTTTCATTAAAATAATTAGACAAATGCGAAGAGACATTTTTCAAGCAATTGCAGACCCAACAAGACGGGCCATTATCGCCTTACTTGCATTACAGGCAATGACACCAAATGCTATTGCCGGAAACTTCAACACGACAAGACAGGCTGTGTCGAAACATTTACGCGTTTTGACAGAATGCGAACTCGTAAAACAAGAACATCAGGGCAGAGAAATTTATTACTCTCTTGAGATAAACAAAATGAAAGAGATAGACAAATGGATTGAACAATTCAGAAAGATTTGGGAAACCCGGTTTAATCAATTAGACAATTTATTATCCACAAAAAAAAATAAAAAATGAACAATCCAAAATTTGATTTTACCGTTGACAAAGCAGCAAAAACGGTATATATAACACGAGAATTTGCAGCAGAGCTTCCATTAGTATGGGATGCTTTTACAAAAGCAGAACTTATTGACCAATGGATTGCGCCTAAGCCTTTCATATCTAAAACAAAATACCAGGATTTTAAAGTGGGTGGCAAAAGATTTTATGCAATGATAAGTCCCGAAGGGCAGGAGCGTTGGGGAATTCAGGAATATACTTCCATTACTCCGAAAACCAACTTTAAAATGTATAACGCTTTTGCAGATGAGAATGAAAATCCTGAATTGCCGGGCTCTGATTGGGACCATACTTTCAGCGAAGAAAACGGAACGACAACAGTGAGCATAACTATTTACAATGAATCTCTTGAAAGAATGGAAAGAATACTTGACGGCTTCACACAAGGAATGAAAATGTCACTCAGCAACCTGGAAAATCTACTGGCAACCTTATCACAAAAATGATTTACGTTTTTAAAACATCGGTCAAAACAAAAATGCAGGCAAAGAAACTGAAACCTCATATTGATAAAATATTGCCAAAAGCAAAATGGAATTTTGACCTTGATGACTGCGACAAAATATTGCGTATTGACAGCGAAGAAAATATTATTCTTAAAATAACAGATTTACTGAATACCCATCAATTCAACTGCGAAGAATTGGAATAACAACAAAAAAATCAAGCAATTTAAAAATAAAAAATTATGGCACAAATCAATCCACATATTAACTTCAACGGAAATGCCGAAGAAGCATTCAATTTTTACAAATCAGTATTCGGCGGAGCGTTCACAAAAATTATACGCTTCAAAGATTTATCAAACACTGAGCATCCATTAGCAGAAAGTGAAGCAAATAAAATAATGCACATTGCTTTACCAATTGGCAACAGCATTTTAATGGCTAACGATGTTCCGGAATTTATGGGTCGGGTAAACGAAAATGAAAACAGGTCTAAAATATTTGTTACTGCGGAAAGTCGTGAAGAAGCAGATAAATTATTTAATGGACTTTCAGCAGGCGGAACTGTTGAAATGCCTGTTGATGACAGCCCATGGGGTTCTTATTTTGCCATGTTCAGAGACAAGTACGGTATTGAATGGATGGTGGAATTTGACCAAAAATAGAAAGGTAAAATGGCGTTCCTTTGCAAATAGCAAAGCTGTTAGCGGAAATATTGAAAAGGACAGTAGATTGACCTAATCAACCTGCAGCAAAAATTGAAATTCCTGGTCTTCATTTTTTAGGGGAATAAAGAGCCTGCCAACAGCGTTGGATAAATCTGTTTCAGGTTTGCCCTTATAAGGATCATACGGATATACCGGCCAGCTCAAATGGGTACCAGGTGGTATTTGCATTGCCCATCCATTGTGCTTTATCCATCCTCCCAACTCCACATCACTCCATTCAATTTTATCTTCTCCTAATTTTATCTTTTTCCCGGAACCTGTTTCCAGGACCAGGCCCGCTTTAAGTACCAACTGCAGGTTTAGTTCAGATACGGCTTCTCCATATTTGTAGGTTGTAGCTATATCGAATGCTAACCTTCCGGCTGCTGGTTTTGGAACATCAATGGTTGCAAAAAAAGCATTATAAGCAAGGGCAAGTTTGTCGGACTTATCTCCCATTTTAAAATAGCTGCTTACAGGCATATGGATACTGTCCGTTCCAATAACTTCCGTGAAAGTTGCGAGCTCGGGCTGGTGTTTTGAATTAGCGCCGCTTATTATCAGTCCTGTTTTTTCATTGAAGATGCTCAAATTCCCCTGCCTGTCAAGAAAAAATTTATTTTGGCTGACGGGAGGAGCAATAACGCCGGAATAGGTAACTACCCAGGTACCGGTTTTGCGGATGCCGGCAGGTATTTTCATTGCATAGGCATAGTTCGTCATGTCCTGGGGGATAGGTGCGGTTTTACCCTCATGGTAATAAAGCAGGTCTTGTGCAATGCGCCCAAATGACAGCATGGTAGCCCCATCTGCACTTAAATTTCCATTATATGGAAAATGGCTTGTAAGAAATTCTGCATAGCGCCTTCCATCAGGAAAATGAGAAAACCCAAAATGTCCCCACATCGAAACACCCCAATAGCGGTTGCGGTCGTTGATAGTTTCAACGGGTGTGCCGTCAGGGTAGGTAAAATATTCATGGAAATAGGTGGAGCGTCTCAGAGCCTTAAGCGCATCAGGATCTTTTGAATATTCCCAGTAAAGAGCAATTTGTGTTAATGTCAGGTAGTCGTAACCGGTAGTAGGACCGGCCTGGCTGTGCTCGCCCCAATAGCCGTCAGGCGCCTGTTCCTGCACGCAAAAACGGTGCAGCACTTTTGTTGACATCTTTATCCAATCCGGTTTATTAAACACAAGCCCTCCTACCAATAATGTTGAGGCATAAATAGCATAATGATTGGGAGAAGTGATAATGAACGGAGCATTATACCACGGGTAATCCAAACGTTTTGCCAGCTTGGGTTCTAATAAGCTTAGCTCTTCAAGCAATGCTTTTTTCCAACGCAGCCGCCGCTCTTCTCCTAATTTCTTCTCCAAAACCCGGTATGCTTCTAACCACATATAGGTATCCCAGTCGCTGTCTCCACGCTTTGAATAATGGCCTTTTTCCTGTTCAACAGCCAGGAAATCGCCGATACGCATGGCCAGGTTCAGCATGCCGGTATCCCCATAGTATTTGTTGACCGGGTGCTTTTTAGCATACAGCACAGCGGGCATAAGGATGGAATTAGGAAAATGGGTCCAGCCCGGCCTTGCCTCAAGAGAGGCAAGTGTAACATCAGGGCTTTTGAATGACAGTTTCTTCACCATGGCAACGCCCGATTCAAGCAATTTGAAATATTGCGCGGGCAATACGATAGAATCTTTTTTGGGAATATCTGATTGTGCGCGGGCAGTTGTTATTGCCAACAAAAGAATAGCCAGTACGGAAAAAGATTTTTTAGGGTGCATACTATCTGCTTGTTTACTAATAAGATTAAACGTTATTATTAACCCGTTTTTACACAATTTGAGTTTTCAAGCCAGCCCGACGATCGTTATAGCTGGTTTTGTTGGAGCCAATCCTTAGAGATATTGGTGATCTTACAGATTTGATCTTGCATCTTCATAAGATATCAGCGTATTGTTTTTTTTATTTTTCCTTTAATTTTATTTTAAATGAAAAAGAAACGTAAATTTACTAACTCAATAAAAATAAACAAAAAATAAATTTTCTTATTTCACATTTAATTCATTTGATTATGGAAAGGAGAACTTTTGTAAAAAATTCAACACTTGCTGCGGCAGCTTATGCATTTAACCCTTCTCCGTTAGCGGCTTTTGCCGATAAAAAAGTCAGACTTGGCATGATTGGAGTTGGTTTGCGGGGACAGGCTCATTTAGATAACGCTCTTCGCAGGAAGGATGTTGATGTGGTTGCGATTTGTGATATAGATGAGCGGATGCTGGGCATGGCAACGGATATTATTAAGAAGTCAGGCAAAGCGATGCCCCAGGTATTCAAAGGAGATCCTTATGCATACCGAAAGTTGCTGGAACTAAAAAATATAGATGCCGTGCTGATCGCTACGCCGTGGGAATGGCATACACCTATGATTATTGACAGCCTGCAGGCAGGTATTAAATATGTGGCAACAGAAGTAGTGCTTGGTATTACCCTCGAAGATCATTGGGCTGTTGTGCGGGAAGCGGAAAAACAAAATGCGCATGTTACCATGCTCGAAAATGCCTGTTATTTCCGCGATGTGCTTGCTGTCCTGAATATGGTGCGCCAGGGAGTGTTCGGCGAAATTATTCATCTCCAGGGAGGTTACCAGCATGACTTGAGGGGAGTGTTATTCAATAACGGTATTGAACCTTATGACAGTGGAGTGGAGTTTGGACCAAAAGCATTTTCAGAAGCCCGGTGGAGAACCGATCATTCCGTGCATCGCAATGGTGATTTATATCCGACGCATGGGCTTGGGCCGATTGCTACAATGATAGATATTAATCATGGTAATCGTTTCTTATCACTCAGCTCTTTTGCTACAAAAACAAGAGGGCTTCATCATTACATTTTGAAAAAAGGGGGCGCAGATCATCCCAATGCAAAGGTTGAATTTAAATTAGGAGATATTGTAACAACACATATCAAATGTGCAAACGGGGAAACCATCCTGCTCCAGCATGACACTGACCTGCCAAGACCCTATTCGCTTGGTTACAGGGTACAGGGCACTGATGGTTTGTGGATGCAGGTAAATAAAGGCATATATGTTGACGGTGTTTCGCCAAAGCACCATGAATGGGATGACCAGCAACCGTGGTTGGATAAATATGATCACCCTTTGTGGAAACGTTGGGATACTAAGGAAAATGAGAAGGCTGCCGGGCATGGCGGTATTGACTTTTTTGTTTTGCATGGATTTATAGAAGCCATCAAACGCGGCGTGTCGCCACAGATGGATGTGTATGATGCTGCTGCATGGAGCGCAGTAACCCCACTCAGCGAAAAAAGTATAGAGCTTGGATATGCAACCGTAGATTTTCCTGATTTCACCAATGGACAATGGATGTACCGAAAACCGAAATTTGCATTGAATGATGAATATTAAATATTGATTACAATAAGTATAATGATTGGATGGTACTTCAATAGTCTAAATTTACATTTCATGAAATTTTAAAAATATGAGTAATTATTCGAGGCGTAATTTTCTTAAATCCATTGGAGGACTTTCCGGCGCTGCATTACTATCAGAGTCGTTTGATTTTAAAGAGAGGAGACCTTTATTATCCTTTTCTACATTGGGTTGTCCGGATTGGGCTTATCCCGATATTGTAAGTTTTGCTGCTGTAAACGGATACAACGGAATTGAATTACGGGGTTTGCAACGGGACCTTGATCTTCCCAAATGCAAAGCATTCAATACTCCCGGAAATATAAACGCCTCTGCGAAACTGGCAAAGGAAAAAGGAATTAAAATAATTGCTTTGGGCTCCTCCGCCCAATTGCATCATTCCGAAGCGAAGGAGAGAATGAAGAACCTTGATGAGGCCAAACGTTTTATTGATCTTGCCCACAAACTTAATTGCCCCTTTGTGCGGGTATTTCCCAATAATTTCCCAAAAGAAACAGCACATGATGTTACCATTGAGCTGATTGCAAAAGGACTTGAAGAGTTGGGTAATTATGCAAAGGGAGCCAAAGTGAGCGTATTGATGGAAACGCATGGCGATGTTGTGTGGAGCGCAGATATAGAAAAGATCATGAAGATGGTACAGTCGCCCGACACAGGACTGGTATGGGATATCTATAACATGTGGTCGGTAACAAAAGAGCCACCTGCAGCGGTATATGAAATCTTAAAAAAATACATCCGGCACTCCCATATTAAAGATGCGAAAACGATAGATGGGACAGAGCATTATGTATTGCCCGGAAAAGGCGACTCGCCGATATTTGAAGGCATTGAAGCCTTATCCAAAGGAGGCTACAGAGGCTATTACAGTTTTGAATGGGAAAAAATGTGGCACCCGGAAATAGACGCTCCCGAACTGGTATTGCCCGGATACCCCAAAGTGATGAGAGACTTTTTCAACAACAAGAAAACAAATTGAAATTAAAATGAAATACTAGCCTGCCCGGAGAAATCCTTTTTATATCGCTTTAATAATACCCCAGGGGTGTTTTCTAAGAAATACAGTTTGCCCCGCAATCTTTTTGTCTCTCCCGGCTTCAAGCCTCCTACTCTGGGATCACTGTGAATACAAACATATATGCCTTGAAATAATTCCTGATAGTGGTCCCAGGCTGTTGCCATCAGGTGTTTATTGTCGTCAGAAAAACAACCAATTAATCCGTTTACCGGCTGGTCAGGGCTGATTGGCCTGGGATTTACATCATTCAGGTTGATCCCCGGCGGAACATAGGTTTGACCTCCTTTGTAGTAACCATTATGCGCCCTATTGGTTTTATCCAATGTTGTTAATCCATTTTTTGTAAAGATGAAGCATCTTGAAATGTAATCATCCTGTTCTCTATTTGTGAATTGGTTCACGCGAATACAAGGTTGAAACCAGTCCATATCTTCTGCTTTATCACCCTTATTTGTCAGGATAAGATTGAATTCTATATCATCATTACCTGCCCGTATATCATGGAGCACTTCAATATTTGGCTGCACAGTAGTCCTTAGCTTAATATGCCTGCCATTATCTTCATCAGAGATCAATTCTGTCGTGTGTGGAATGGTTGTAGCATCCCATTCACGGTTGGTAGATCCTGTTTTACAAAAAGCTTCCAGGTAAAGAATATCCATTTGTTTACCGGGCAGGTTTTCACCGGAAATAATAAGATGGTTATTTGCCCATTGAAGAGTAAGACCAGCATTTTTAGAAGTCAAGCTATATTGTGCTTTTGGCTTGAGCATGCTAACGCTAATAAAAATGAAAAAACAAATTAGTGGAGTTATTGATAGCTTGCCGATAAGCGTACCTGTCTTGGATTTCATTTTTAAAGGATTAAATTTGATCTGAAAAAATTGTTATGCTGACGGTTTTGCAGAGACAAAAAGTCAGCAGTTCGTTTCGTGGTATATTTTTTAAATATATGTGCAGGATGATATCCCCCGTTCCCCGAGAATGAAATTCTTTTTTGGCGCCTCCCGTTACTGTTTTTCCTGGAGTCCTTTTGCCATCTATCGGGTTAATCCATTCTACTTTCATTTTATTTCTTGACGCAGAAAGATCAACTGTTACGTTTCTTCCTTCAGGCAGATAAACCACATATTCGTTGCCTTGATCAGCCAGGCAAAAGGAAGTTGAGGCCAACTCATTAAAGGGAGCCATTGCAGCAAGGTTGATTTCGTTAGCTAATTTCAAGGTTTGCCCCATGGCGCGGCGGGCACTATCAAATTGACCTTCACGCACATTCAATGTGGCTTCCCGGTCAAACTCCAGATAGGGATCCATATAACTTGGATGCAGCCCCCGGGTGAAACATTTCCAAACCCATTTGCTGTCGCCGCCAACCCCCCATAAATGATCAGTATCAACCATAATGATTTTATTGCCAGTAGCCGCCGGAGGGTTTTCCATATACGATGATGTAGTATCGCTGTCCCATCCGGGGGCTATCCAGTCAGCGGTGCTTTCAAAAAGCCTTTTTGTGTCGTCACCGGGGCCATAGCCTCCGTCTGAGCTCATTCCAATAAGATGCTGTTTGGGCATTTTTGATTCAAGCTCCCTGATAAAATGGATGAAGTGGTACTGCCATTGAGTTGTAGTAAGGTCACTTTCGCAGGCTATCTCATAAAGTACATTATCAAATTCATTTACTGTTTCAATCACTTTTTTTACATAAGCTTCCTCGATAGCTGTTACAACGGGCAACTCCAATCTCCTGGTTTCAATTGCATAGCCGTCGTTATCCGGATCGCCATCAACTCCATTGATATTGTTCTCTTTTTTAAAATAACTATTCCCTTTCAGATTTCCCGAATGACCAAACAGTACTACTGACACATAAATGCCCCGGTCTTTTGCAGCACTTACTTTTGACCTGAGCCTGTCAAAATAATTTTGATTGAATTGAGTAAGATCATATTTAGGCTTACCATCTCTGGCAAGGCCGGGGCCTGTGCGAACGTAGGCCTGAGGTAGCACATCTTTAAATACGAATCCGTCATTTTCAAATGCCCATAGCCGGACAAAATTATGCCCATATTTAATAACCCAGTCCAAAAAAGTATTTTTACTGCCATCCTGATGGCCGCTTGGCCCTGTCATATCAAGAACATCTGACCATGTATGTGATCCTGTAAGATAAATTGCCCGGCCTGACAAATCTGTAAAATAGCGGGGGTTCAATGGGTGTACCCTCAAAACGCTTTGTATCGGGCTATTTGATACAATATTTTTTTTTCCCTGACCATAATTATCCTGTATAAGTAATATCGCTGTCAGGATATACAACAGTTGCTTAATATTCTTCATCACCTTGTTTTTAAAATTTTACAAAGCATTTTCAATCTTAAATACCCATGCATAACCCGACAGGTTGTTGCCGCTCGTGATCTCAGGTATTTGAATGGTAAGCTTGTTGTTTTTAAAAGACGATTGAATTTTCCCGTTATAGCCCATAAGGCTGACACTTTTTCCATTGATGATATTATTTACAGTGATTTTTTTTTCCGGGAAACGAGTGATTATGAGATACAAGTCGTTTCCTTTTTTAGTGAAGAATACAGATGTTTCATTTGTAATTTGTGGCGCATTTGGCCAAATAGTAGTCCCATAGATGGCTTCTCCATTTACTTTCAGCCATGCACCCATATCCGTGAGCCGCTCTTGCATAATTACCGGTATCCTTCCATCTGCAGTCGGGCCGATATCCAACAACAGGTTTCCCCCCCTGGCAACTTTTTCAATAAGCATGTGTATCAACTGTTGCGATGTAGCGTAATCTTCCAATTTTTCAGCCCGGTTATAACCGAATGAGCCTCCAATACCCCTGCATTCTTCCCATAGATGCATTATCTTCTTTTCCTTTACATTTTCTGCGAAAACAAGATCGTATTCAGTAGTATAAACACCGCCGTGCTTAACTCTTGTATCACTTCCCCACCTGTCATTAATAACAATATTATTTTTTACAGGCGATTCGTTAAACAACCAGGTAAGGAAATCCGGTGATTTCCATTCTTTGCTTGTATGCTCCCATTCTCCATCAGCCCATAATATATCTGGTTGATAGCGTGTAACAAGATCCTTCATTTGCGGTATCATGTGCTCATCTACATATTGAGGCAGATTAGTTTTGTATATTGGGTTGTACCATTCATAAAGTGAGTAATAAAAACCCATGCGCAGTCCTTTTGCTTTTACAGCTTTACTAAGATCTCCGGCTAAATCCCGGTGAGGCCCGATATCCATACTGTTCCAATTCCATGATTGCGCACTTGGCCAAAGAGCAAAACCCTCATGGTGTTTTGAGGTAAGGACAATATATTTTGCTCCCGATGCAGCAAGCAAATTTGCCCAGTCGGCTGGTTCAAAATTTTCTGCTTTAAAATCTGTGGCAAAATCCTGATATTGATAATTTTCTCCATAGATTTTGTTATGATAGTTGCGAAACAGCTGGCCGGCAAGGCTATTTTCATTCTTGCGATACCAATACCATTCTGCATATCTTGAATATACCGGAATTGAGTCGCCCGTCGGCGCCCACGCAGGAACAGAATACACTCCCCAATGAATAAAGATTCCAAATTTTGCATCGGTATACCAATCAGGTACCTGGCGGCTGTCAATAGATTCCCAGGTGGGCTCAAATTTTTGTTGTGCAGGAAGGTTTGTAATACTGCAAAACACAATCGTAAAAAGCAATGTGAAATATTTCATGTGTTTATTTTTGTGTTTTTTGACAGGGCGCTTCAGTAAACAACCGTGCGAGCAAGTTTTTCATTTCTTTTATTCTATTTTTATTTTTCCCAAATCATACCATCCTGCTGCATCTTTACCTTCAATAGCTAATTGTATTTTGGGTTTGCCGGTTAATGGGTCAATTAGTCCTATCTGCACCTCATATTGTCCGGGAGTAAATGTTCCCGGAATAAAAACACTGTTATCATAAAGATTATCCCCCGGTAGCCATCCGGTAATATTTGCATCCGTTAAAAAAGTAATGCTGTCCTTTTCATTCTTCAGCTTTATAGCGAGAGAAAAATATTTATAACAGGGAGCCACACCCTTGTTTTCCCACCATGTTTGATATGATAATTTTCCGTTTCTTTTTACTACTGCGTTACAGGAAAATTTTCTGAGCACAAAGCGATACCCCATTTTCTTTAACCAGTTATTGATTAAGGGTTCCCATTCTTCCGGCACCGGCGATGATTTTGCATTGAATGAAGAAATATGCCACTTGAGGGTCTGGTCTATAATGTATTGTACAGCTTCTTTGTTATAACCTTCCTTATCTTTCCACCAAAAAAAAGTACCGCAGATCTCCAAACTTACAGGTGCTTTTTCCCAATTATCCTTTACGCCGAATTTAATAATTCCCTCCGGGTAATAATCATACATGTGTGTCCATCCATTCTGATCTTTTGCCCAAAATCCGAGGTCGCCGATACAATCAGCCCGCCAGCCTGTATGGGCTTGTGTATTTGCATACTTATTGGTTTTTTCATCAGTTAATAAAGCGATCAAAGGAGTTTTCTTGAAATTATCAGTATAGCAATTAACCAGGGATTCCATTGTTTGCCGGGTCAACATGGCGGAGCCGCCTCCTTCTCCCCAGGCGCCGACAATTGAGAGGTCCACTGATTCCAGTGCAGGATGACCGTCATATCTCTTTCCCATTTCACTGATCAACCCTCCGAAATATTCAACATAGCGGGGATCTTCAGGATCTGCTACCCATTTGTTTACCGGGTTATTATATTTCCATTCCGTTCTTTTTCCAACCATTTCTCTATACCATAAGGGTACATCAGTATCATCACTGCTTCCGTAAGGCGCTACCCTAAGCATGAGGCTCTGGCCCCTTTCTTCTGCCGTAGCCAATGCCTGATCAATAAGGTCCCAGCGATATTTTCCTTTTTCAGGCTCAAGGTATTTCCAATAAACTCTCCAATAGGCAATAGAAGTCTGCGGATATTGTTTGTTGGTCAGGCTTCCTTTAAATAGTTGATAAGCGATTGGCTCTCCCTCCGTCCATCCCTTTTTGTTGTTGAGAGTAGTAAGCGTATCCCCATTAAAGCGTTGAAAAGTAGTAAAGCCTATACCGGGATTATTAAGAACATCCTGTATTTCTTTTGGCCGAACTATAAGCGTTTCATTACCGTTTTGTGCAAATGCAATAAAAGGGAGGGAAAAGGTTATCTGAACAGAAAAGTAGCAAAGGAGTTTTTTAAGCATGAAGTATTATATTTTTATAAAGTGATTATTCCCAATAAGCACAATTAGGAAATAATTTTTTTTCATTTCAAAATTATAAATATTTTTAGAAAAAATTTTCATAATCTTTCTTTTCTATTTCTTATTAATGTTTTTTTATGAAGCGAAAGCCCTGGTTATTTTATGCAGTTATAACGACTGTTTTTTGGGGAGTATGGGGGGCAATGAGTGAGTTGCCTGAGAAGAAAGGCTTTCCGCCAACTCTTGGATACGTGGTTTGGGCAGTTACAATGTTGTTACCGGCATTTGCCGCATTAAGAATTATCAAATGGAAGCCGGAAACGGATAAAAAGTCTGTTTTATATGGCCTGACGATTGGTCTTACAGGTTCAGCAGGGCAATTAATCCTATTCCAGGCTTTAAAATACGGGCCTGCCTATTTAGTCTTTCCGTTTGTATCATTATCTCCCCTGGTAACCCTTTTCCTTTCCCTGCTTTTTTTGAAGGAACGCGCAACGCCTAGGTCGTGGACAGGTATCACCATTGCATTGCTTGCCATTCCCTTGCTTTCTTATCAGCCTCCGGAGAATGGGCAGCATTATGGCTCACTCTGGATATGGCTTGCATTGCTGGTTTTCCTGGCATGGGGAATCCAGGCGTATTTTATGAAAGTTGCCAATAATCACATGAGGGCCGAAAGTATCTTTTTTTATATGACAGTCGCGGGTATTAGCCTGATACCGGTAGCGGTTTTTTTTACAGATTTCTCCGTACCAATAAACCGGGGATTAGAGGGTCCCTATATGGCAGCAGGGATACAGCTATTGAATTCTATAGGCGCTTTGTTCATCGTCTATGCTTTTCGTTACGGGAAGGCTATAATTGTAAGCCCTTTAATTAATACCGGGGCGCCCGTTATCACTATTATATTATCTCTGCTTGTCTATGGGGTGCTGCCTCACTCCATGATCATCGCAGGAATGGTATTGGCAGTGCTTGCCATTTTTTTATTAGCCGAATAGGTGTTGTGTAATTTTCTTATGCTGTCTTCAAAACAAAAAGAATAAAAAAAATATACATACTAAAGTAAAAGTAAATAAATTTATTTACTTTTACTTTATAAAAAGAAAACAGGGATGACTGATTTATTAAAATTGGAAAATATTGATAAAGAGGGATGCAAGTTTATTGTCAATGAAATAAACAGTCAGCCTATTCTTTGGCAAGAGACTTACCGGGCAATTTTAACCCGGGAAAAGCAAATCAGTGCTTTTTTAGATACGGTATTAGGAATTGAAGGTTTACAGATAATATTAACCGGGGCCGGGTCGTCTGCATTCATAGGTGAAATTCTCTCGCAGTCATTCTATATAAATACCGGAAAGTCAACAAAAGCTATTCCGACAACAGACCTTGTTACACACCCTGCAGGGCACTTTGACAGAAAAACTCCCACATTGTTGATTTCTTTTGCCCGTTCGGGAAACAGCCCTGAGAGTATCGCAACTTTTGAACTGGCCGAAAAGTTCCATGATAGAGTGTATCATTTTATTATTACCTGCAATAAGGAAGGTGATTTAGTACAAAAGGCAGTAGGTTTTGCCAATACCTTCGTCTTTCTTTTGCCCGACCATGCAAATGACCAGGCGCTGGCTATGACCGGCTCTTTTACCTCTATGACACTTGCCGGGTTGTTAATTTCAGACATAAAAAACCTTAGAAAGAACGAGCAAAATGTTGCAAGGCTGGCCAAATTTTGCCATAATATTTTAAAAACTTCCGCTCTTCCTTTTAAAAAAATCGCAGACCATAATTTTAAACGGGTAGTATTTTTAGGTTCCGGCGCACTGAAAGGAGCTGCTAAGGAATCTCATTTGAAGATTCTTGAAATGACAGATGGACAAATTATTTGCCAGTATGATTCGTTTTTGGGTTTCCGGCACGGTCCCAGGGCTGTGATAGACTCGTCAACATTGTTGGTTTATTTTTTTTCTACCGATCCTTATGTGCATAAATATGAAGTAGACCTTGTGAAGTCTATTAAAAAAACAGAAAAATTCCTTTTTTGTATCGGGGTGGGCCAGCGCCTGTTGGAATCAGAAGATCTTGGCCTCGACTTTACTATAGATCTTTATGATGAATATGACAGAATACCGGATGATTTTTTTTCGATCTGCTGTGTGGTTCCTGCGCAAATGATTAGCTTATACAAATCAATTGCTTTGGGGCTTGTACCTGATTCCCCTTCACAAAATGGCGGAATTAACAGAACCGTTCAGGGGGTTACTATTTATCCTTATTAATTATGCTTAATCATACTGTTTTTTATGTCATCATCACCAAAAAAATCAGGCTTTCAAAAATCTCATGAGTGATATGAAAAAAGTGGGTGGAAAAAAATTTGATGTAATTGTAGTCGGCGAATTGAATGTAGATCTGATCCTAAACCAGATTGAATCCTTTCCGGAAACAGGAAAAGAAAAACTGGCACATGCCATGACCATGACGCTGGGGAGCTCATCGGCTATTTTTGCCAGCAATCTTAGTGCATTGGGGATGAAGGTGGCGTTTATAGGAATTGTAGGCGACGATTCCTTTGGGCATTTTTGTAAGGAGCAGTTAGAAAAGAAAGGTGTTGATACTTCAATGCTGATCATGCATAGCGGGCACAATACCGGTGCCACTGTGGTGCTCAATTTTGGCGAAAACAGAGCTAATATCACTTACCAGGGGGCAATGAAATATATGTTTCCGGGGGATATTACCGAAGATATGCTTCGTTTGGGCAAGCACCTTCATTTTTCCTCGTATTTTCTTCAAACCGGGTTCAGGGATAAGCTTGATAATTTTTTTAAAATGGCTAAACATGCGGGGCTTACCACCTCTCTTGATGTGCAATGGGACCCGCAGGAATTATGGGAGCTTGACCTGAAAAAATTATTACCCCATGTTGATGTTTTTCTCCCGAACGAAATTGAATTTTTAAGTTTGACAAAAGAAAAATCACTGGAAGATGCAATACAAGCTATACGCGAATACTGTAATGTAGTAGTTGTAAAAAGAGGAAATAAAGGCTCCCGTCTTTATTATCAGAATAAATTTCTTGAAGGCAGTCCGTTTTTGAATGAAAATGTAGTTGATGCAATTGGCGCCGGTGATAGTTTTAATGCAGGCTTTATTTTCCGGTTTTTGAAAGACGATACAAAAGAAAACTGTCAACGATTTGCGAACCTCATTGGAGCAATCTCTACCGCCGGGGCAGGAGGCACTGCGGCATTTATAAATTATAGTGAAACAATGAAAATCGCAAAAGAAAAATTTGGTTATGAAGAATCATAATATACCCCTGCAGGAAAAGTGGAAAACATTGCAGCGGGATAAAAGAGCGCTGTTGGCTACCAATTTTTATAATTTTGAAACATTGCAAGGGGTAGTCAGGGCAGCATGTAATATAAAAAGCCCAATTATTTTGCAGCTCACAAGGAGTTCAATAGAGTACATGGGATTGCAGGTCGCTGTATCTCTTGCGGAATCGCTGCTAAATCATTACAATGTAACAGGATGGGTGCATCTTGATCATGGAGATTCTTATGAACTGGTCGCCCGCTGCCTCGATGCCGGTTTTGATTCCGTAATGATTGATGCAAGCGAGAAACTTTTTGAAGAAAACGTAAGGCTTACCAAATCTGTTGTAAAACTTGCTGAAAAATATAATGTAAGCGTGGAGGCTGAGCTGGGTTATGTGGCTAAGCTGGGACAAAATACTGAGAAAAAAGGCTTTACAGAGCCCGGGGAAGCAAAATTGTTTGTGGAAGAAACAGGCGTTAATGCGCTGGCAGTGGCTATCGGATCGGCTCATGGTTTTTATAAAGAAGCTCCTAAGCTTGATTTGGATCGGCTTGCTGCTATACATCAGGCAACAAACGCAGCCCTTGTTTTGCATGGGGCTTCCGGCATTCCACATACTACACTCAAAGAAGCAGTTCACCGCGGCATTTGTAAAATTAATCTCGCTACCGAGATAAAAAATATTTTTATGAGGACATTAAAAAAACAGTTGACAGAGAACGATGAAATTGATTTGAGAAAGGTCTTTCCTCCGGCCACTGATGCCGTTACTGAGCTGGTAGAAAATAAGTTAGCCGTTCTGCAGGATGAAATTGCTGAAGAAAGGTAGCTGCGGGAGGGCCGGAGCTCAATACATTCACCGTAATAATTTTTTCAAATGAAAAATAGTAATAGATCTACAGGTTATTTATTGACTTTTGCAGGTATATTCATTTTGGCATCCTGTAATGTTAATACAAATGCGGATAATGAATATTATACCGGTAAAGACTTTGGCTCAATAAAGAAAATTGACGCCCATGCGCATGTTATGACCACCAGACATGCAATAATGGAGCAGGCCAAGGCTGATAATTTCATACTGATCAGTCTGAATTCAGAAGTGCCCGGCTATCCGCCTGTTGACAGCCAGCAATATTATGCCTTGCAGCAAATGCATGCATTTCCCGGCGATTTTTATTACCTCACAACATTTGAAACGGCCACCAGGTTTCAGCCCGACTGGGCTGAAAGGCAACTCAGCTACCTGAAAAAATCCTTTAGCAACGGAGCAATAGGAATAAAAGTATGGAAGAATATCGGGATGACAATTAAAGATAAAGACAGTAATTTTATAATGATTGATAACCCGATGTTCGACCCTGTTTTTAATTACCTGGAACAAAACCATATTCCCGTTTGCGGTCATATAGGGGAGCCGAAGGCATGCTGGTTGCCTCTTGATCAGATGACTACCAATAATGACCGGTCTTATTTCTCAGATCATCCTGAATATTATATGTATCTCCACCCTGAATATCCTTCTTACGAAGCGCAAATTCAGTCGAGAGACCATTTACTTGAAAAACATCCTGATCTGAGATTTGTAGGAGCGCATTTAGGAAGCATGGAATGGAGTGTTGATGAAATGGCTAAACATCTTGATAAGTTTCCAAACATGGCATTGGATTTTGCTGAACGGGTTGGACATGTACAATACCAAACCATGCAGAATTGGCAAAAAGTACATGATTTCTTTATTAAATATCAGGACAGGCTTATATATGGAACTGATCTGGAAGAATTTGAAACTGATAATGGTGACGCTGTTAAAAAGAAGGCGCATGACCTGTGGATGAGAGACTGGAAATATTTCACAAGCGGTGATACACTTCAATCGCCATTAGTAAATGGGAAGTTCCTGGGATTAAAACTGCCCAAAAAAGTTATTGACAAATTGTATTATGAAAATGCCAAGAAATGGTATTTAAACAAAAAGAACTGACTTATCTGTTTGGATGGCATACAAAAGCAACAGTGGAAGGCTTTAGCGGCAGAAAGCGCAGTCCGCTTTTCTGGCATGTGAAACACGTGCCGGGGCGGTTGCCATGATATGTGTCTCACGTACCATCGCCGGAGAATGGTGCTGATTATGCACATGAACGGTAAGAGGAGAGAAAGAGGTACGAAAAATTTGAAATACTCTCACCAGGCAGGGCGAGCCAGGCGCTTATATCAGAATGCCGTATTTTTGTTTATCCTATTCCTTCGAAGTTTTTAGTGAATCAATTTATGCCTTTACCACAAGGATATTGAAATTGAGACCGGTAAATATTGTTCGGCATAAAGAAAAGAACAAGGTATGCCTTCAACAGTTATACATTCCATTGGATATAATAAAGCAAAGCAGTTACTGATCATTGAATTTGTGTCCGGCGCAATATACCACTATAAACAGGTTCCTCCATCCATCTATAGAGCTTTCAAAGATTCGGAAAGCAAAGGCGTTTATTTCAATGATCATGTTAAGGATAAGTTTCATTTTGAGCGGGTAAATTAAATTCTCTTTGCAATCGCCGGGAATGCTTAAAAAGCATGGTTTTTTATTGGTTATCAGTTAGCTCCCTGTCCAGGGCAGTCACCCCATCCAACGTCAACAGGATCGCACGAGTTTGTAGTCAGTTTATACAGGTTACCTGCCAGATTGCTTTTTATGTATAGAATGCGCTTTGCAGATGGCCCGGGCTTTGTTATATGATACTAAAAACGAATTATATGAGCCTGGTAAAATATAAGCAAAAAAGATCTGTACGCAAAACACCCGAGCCGTTTGGGGGACAGCCGGATGGCAGGGCATTACATTTTGTTATTCAAAAACATGCGGCTTCTCACCTGCATTATGATTTCCGCCTGGAAATGGGTGGCGTATTAAAAAGCTGGGCTGTCCCTAAAGGGCCTTCTGCCGATCCTGATGTTAAACGCCTTGCCATGATGGTAGAGGATCATCCTTATGATTACCGGGACTTTGAAGGGATTATTCCCAAAGGACAATATGGCGGCGGCACAGTGATCGTTTGGGACGAAGGTGTTTATGAGCCGGCAGAACCCGTTACCGGCGATATAAAAAAGCAGGAGAAACATTTACTACATCAATTATATAAGGGGAAATTAAAGTTTGTTTTGCACGGCAAAAAGCTCAGGGGCGAATATGCCCTGGTCAGGACGCAGGGGCGTGGCGAAAACGGATGGCTGCTTATGAAGCTGAAAGACAGGTATGCCAGCACCGCAGACATTACTGCAAAGGACAAATCTGTTATCTCGAAAAAGACAATTGAACAAATGAGTAAATCACCTGATAAAGTGTATGGTCAGAAAGCAGCCGATAAAACATCCGTTGTAAAAAAGAACAATCCAGATATTAAGTCTCTGATTAGAACAGGCAAAAAAAAACGCTTCTTTGACCATATACCTGCGCCCATGTTAGCCACACTGGCAGACAAGCCCTTTGATGCTGAAGGATGGCTTTATGAGATCAAGTGGGATGGCTACCGTACCCTTGCCTTCATGAACGACGGCAATGTTGAGTTAAAGTCACGTAATGATAAATCCTTCAGCGAAAAATTTTATCCTGTTTACGATGCCCTAAAAGAAAAAAAATTAAATGCGGTTATTGACGGGGAGATCGTAGTGGTGGATGATAATGGCCATGCCAACTTTGGTGCGCTGCAGAACTGGAGAAGCGAAGCCGACGGAACGCTGCTGTATTATGTCTTTGATATCCTCTGGTGTGATGGCTATGATGTGACCCGGCTTCCGCTCGTGCAACGACAGCAGATCCTGAGAGAGATTTTGAAAGAAGATGACCTTATAAAAGTCAGCCGGGCTTTTAAAACTTCCGGAATAGAATTTCTGAAAGCCGCCCGGGGCATGGGACTGGAAGGGATTATGGCCAAACGGGAAGACAGTACTTATCAAACAGGCATCCGCACAAAAGACTGGTTAAAAATAAAAGCCGGTAAAAGGCAGGAAGTGGTTATTGGCGGATTTACCAGAAACGTAGATACTAACAAGCCATTCAGTTCACTCCTGGTAGGTGTTTTCAATAAAGGCAAACTGGTATATACCGGTAAGGTCGGTACGGGCTTCAACATTAAAATGCAAAAAGAAATGATGCAGCAGTTCAAGCCTTTAATCACCGGTAAGCCCCCCTTCGCAGAAGAACCTGACGTCAACAAACCGAGCAGGTTCCGGCCAAACCCTCCAAAAGCTACTGCCACATGGCTGAAACCCAGGCTCATTTGCGAGGTAAGCTATGCCGAGATCACTACTGACGGTGTAATGCGCCACCCTTCTTTCAAAGGAATGCGCGGGGATAAAGCGCCAAAGGCGGTCAGGCTGGAAAAGGAAACGCATGTTGAGGATATCCCTGAAGTAGCGAGCGCTGCAACCATAAATACCGGCACCCCTGTAAAAAGCGGCCGCAAAACATTGCTTAATCCGTCGGAGGAAACCCAGGTAAAAAAGATCAATGGGCATGAATTAAAGTTTACCAACCTGGGTAAGGTTTTCTGGCCTGACATTAAAGGGACCAAGCGCGATCTGCTCAATTACTATTACCAGATAGCCCCCATTATACTTCCCTATTTAAAGGACAGGCCCATGTCTTTGAACCGTTATCCTAATGGTATTAACGGAAAGAGCTTTTATCAAAAGGACTTTACAGGAAAAATCCCTGACTGGATTAATACCTATCTGTATCATAGTAAAGCTGATGACAGGGACAGAAATTACATAGTATGCAAAAAGGAAGAAGACCTGCTTTATATGGCCAATCTGGGCAGCATTGAAATGAACCCATGGAGCAGTAAGGAACAAACGCCTGACAATCCAGACTGGTGTGTTATTGATCTGGATCCCGATAAGAACTCATTTGAGCAGGTAATAGAATGCGCCCGGATGACCCGGAAGGTACTTGATGCACTTGGCGTTCCTTCTTATTGTAAAACGTCAGGCTCAACAGGGTTGCATGTATATATCCCGCTGGGGCGTAAATACACTTACGAAACTTCAAAAGAATTTGGCAGAACAATAGCTACTATAGTCAACCGGGAGCTTCCCCAATTTACCAGCATTGAACGTTTAACGGCAAAAAGACAGGGTAAGATATATATTGATTTTTTACAGAACCGTCCACAGGCAACACTTGCCGCGCCATATTCCGTGCGTCCGAAACCGGGAGCCACCGTATCTATGCCTTTGCATTGGGACGAGGTAAAGAAAGGGCTTAAGATGAGTGATTTTACCCTTTATAATGCGGTGAAAAGGATCAGCAAAATCGGAGATATATTTATACCGGTCATAAAAAAAGGTATAGACCTCAAAAAAGTGATGAAAACGCTTGACAACTGACAGCTGAATGGATAAATCATTGTTATAGCCCGGGAGAGACGGGTACAAAAATGAAGGTATAACTTATTCAATCCGCCTTTCACATTCTATTTCTGGCATCATATTTCCGGGTATATGTTAACTGCCCCTGATCTTTAAAATCCCCATTACTGTAAATCCAATAAAACAAAAGAATATGATACGAAAATTAGCATCAGGGAAATACAGGCTCTATTCCTTAAAAACAGATCCCAAAACACATAAACGCAGGAATCTCGGGACTTTTGATTCTCTGGAGGCGGCAAAAAAGCATGAGAAAGAAGTGCAATATTTCAAAAGACATAAGGGATAGAAATATTCTCTACAATAGAGAATGTATTTACATAAAACAGGCAATATATTTCTCAGCGAAGATTTACAGCCCTTTGTAAAAAAATATTTTAAAAACTTATAAATTATGAAACAGCAGCAAACAAGTCAGCTTATCACCCTGCTTAATGATTGTGCGCGTTTATGTAATCAATGTGCTATTGCGTGCCTGAACGAAAAAGATCCCGGCATGCTGGCGGCATGTATAAAATCAGATCTGGATTGTGCCACCTTATGCCATACAGCAGCGACATTCCTGGAACGCAGCTCCGGGAATGCAGACGCCGTATTATCAGTTTGCGGGGTTGTTTGTGATCATTGCGCTGATGAATGCGAAAAGCATAGTCATATGGAGCACTGCCGTATATGTGCAGAAATATGCAGGCAATGTGCCGAAGCCTGCCAGCAAATGGAGCATATTTAGCATTGAGCTTTACGAAAGGAAACGTCAGATAACAGGTGTTACCTGATCTTCTCTCTTACCAGGTCTTTTATCCTGCTAATGGGAAGCCTTTCCTGCTCCATAGTATCGCGATACCGGATGGTAACGGTATTGTCTTCTTTGGTCTGGTGATCTACCGTTATGCAGAAAGGAGTACCTATGGCATCCATCCGGCGGTAGCGTTTCCCGATAGCGTCTTTTTCTTCATAAAAGCAGTAAAATTCTTCCCTGCAGTCTTTCATGATATCGCGGGCTATATCGGGTAAGCCGTCCTTTTTAGTCAACGGAAGTATAGCAAGCTTAATAGGCGCTAACCTGGGTGGTATATGCAAAACTACCCTGGAATCAGTAGTATTGTCTTCTTTAGTGATGGTTTCTTCATCATAAGCATGCGACAGTATAAGCAGGAACATCCTGTCCAAGCCTATGGATGTTTCAACCACATTCGGAACATAATTACCATAGGGTTTGCCTGTTGCTTCGTCAATATCATTATCAAAATACTGCAATTTTTTCCTGCTGTATATCTGATGCTGGCTCAGGTCATAATCGCCACGACTATGTATGCCTTCTACTTCCTTGAAACCAATTGGAAATTCAAACTCTATATCGCAGGCTTCTTTGGCATAGTGAGCCAGTTTAACGTGATCATGATACCTGTATTTTTCTGCGGGAAGCCCAAGGCTTAAATGCCACTGAAGCCTTGCTTCTTTCCAGTATTTGTACCATTCCCCTTCTGTTCCGGGGCGTACAAAAAACTGCATCTCCATCTGTTCAAACTCACGCATCCTGAAAATAAACTGCCTTGCCACGATCTCATTCCTGAAAGCCTTGCCGGTCTGCGCTATCCCGAAAGGCACTCTCATCCGCGCTGTTTTCTGCACATTCAGGAAATTGACAAATATGCCCTGTGCCGTCTCGGGCCGCAGGTAAACGATATTGTCCTCTTCATTAGCAGCCGCAACAGCGCCGAATTCTGTTTTAAACATGAGGTTAAACTGCCGGATATCCGTCCAGTTGGCGGTGCCGCTTACTGTACATTTTATCTTATTGTCATCTATAAGCTTTTTCAAACCTGCAAAGTCTTCTGCAGCGAGTAATTTATCCATGGCAGCAAGGAGCTCCTCTCCTGCTTTTGGGGAAAGCGTTTCGGCATGTGCTTCCAGCAAATGGTCTACACGATATCTTTTTTTGCTGTCTTTATTGTCAATCATCGGGTCGCTGAAGTTGTCCACATGGCCTGAAGCTTTCCATGTGGTCGGATGCATAAAGATGGCAGCATCCACTCCTACAATATTCTCATGCAGCTGGGTCATGCTTTTCCACCAGTAATCACGGATATTTTTCTTTAACTCACTGCCCCAGGGACCATAATCATATACGGCGCTAAGTCCGTCATATATTTCGCTGCTGGGAAACACAAATCCATATTCTTTGGCGTGTGCAATGATCGCCTGAAACCTGTTATTATCGCTGCTTGACATAAGGGCGCAAAGATAAGAGGATTTTGTTTAAGGTATAAGAAGTGGCTTACAGCTTAAGTCCTTATACCGTACTCCTTCCCCTCACACCCTGCCCGCTTTCTTATACCCGTTCTTTTGCAGCCATTGCAAGGCCTTATCCCGCTGGTCGCCCTGTATGACTATCTCCCCGTCTTTTACGGAGCCTCCGGTGCCGCAAAAATTTTTCAGCTTCTTGCCCAGTACTTCAAGGTCTGCCATGCTTCCCCTGAAACCATAGATAATGGTAACGGCTTTGCCTGCACGATGTTTAGTATCCAGGACAATGCTAAGCGGCTGCTGGTCTGGGGGGAAGGTGACTACATTCTTTCCCTCTTCTTCAAATGCAAAAGAAGGATCGGTACTATATACATATCCCCGGTTATCGGGCTTATTCTTTTTTGACATAAGGGTTGTTGTTATTTTAAAACCGCTTTAAGGCTCAGGTCTGCGCTTACTGCATGATGTATCACAGCGCCTATGCTTACATAGTCTACGCCTGTGGCAGCATAATCAGTAACATTTTCGAGGTTGATTCCGCCGCTGGCTTCCGTTTCAACCTTTTTGTCAACGATCTCCAATGCATGCCTGAGCTGTTCGGGGGTGAAATTATCCAGCATGATACGATCTATCTTCCCATAAGCTACTACTTTTCTTACATCTTCGAGCGTTCTTGTTTCTACTTCTATCTTCAGCCCCGGCTTTTTTTGCTGCACATACTGCCAGGCCTTTTCTATTGCTTTTTCGATGCCTCCGCAATAATCAATATGGTTATCTTTAAGCATGATCATATCATACAATCCCATGCGATGGTTAAGCCCGCCGCCTATGCGTACCGCTTCTTTTTCGAGCAAACGAAAATTAGGCGTTGTTTTTCTTGTATCTAAAAGCCTTGTATGGTATCCCTTCAGCTTGTCGGTATACTGCCTGGTAAGGGTGGCTATACCGCTCATTCGCTGCATGCAGTTCAATACAAGCCTTTCGCATTGGAGAATAGTATATACTTTGGCGTCCACCTCAAAGGCGATCTCCCCATACCTCATTATATCACCGTCTTTTTTCATCGCATTAAATACGATGCCCGGCTCTGTGCACCGGAATATTTTTTCGGCCACCTGCATACCTGCGAGAATGCCATCCTGCTTTATTTTTAAAACAGCTTTGCCTTCGGCCTCAGGCTCAATAGAACTTAATGTTGAGTGATCCCCTTCACCAATATCTTCCTCCAGCGCGTTTTTTATAAGCTTTTCAAGTGCTGATTCGTATGATCTCATGCGGCAAATCTACTGATTAAGATATTACAGAATAGCACTTACCTGCTTATCTCGCCTGTTACCATATATCAACACAGGAGAGAAACAGATCCTGCTGGTAATTTGTTCATCGGTCATTTCTTACAGAAAATCGAAGAAAACTATCTATGCACCGAATAGAATTTAAAAGGGAAAAGATATTGACCATCTTTGTATTGTCAACGCTGATACAGAATCTAAACCCTTGAAAAGCTTAAATAAATAACCTTGAAAAACGGCCCGTTTTTAATTCGTACCCGATATTATGAAAACTGATCTGAATCCCGAATCCCTGAACTACCCCTTTAGAATATTCAAATCCTGAGAAAGATTCATCAACCTTTGATCCATTCCAATACCTGCGAAAACAATCGTTAAGACTATGTATCGCCCGTTTCCGAGCTTGGATGTATAACCCGTAAATCCGGTAGATGCTAAGGCAACCTCTGACGATAAAATTTTAAGCCGAGCAGCAATGTTCGGCTTTTTGTTTGAATTACCTTTTCATAAGCATCATAATTCGCTGACCACCTAAGCTGCTATACCCGGCTTTCAAGTCCAAGGCGCCTGGAGATATCTGAAGTAAATATATTATCCGGATCGTATTTGCTTTTTATTGACAGCCATTCTAAAAATTGAGGGTACATTTTCTGAAACATCTCTTTGTCGAGCATGGCATCTTTTCCCAGGTACAATCTTCCCCCTGCTTTCAAAACCACCTCATCTAATTTTTTAGTGAATGCTTTCAATTGTTTTGTTACCGGGAAGTCAATAGCAAGCGTGTAGCCTTTGAACGGGAATGATAAAAGCCCTTGCCCTTCTCCCATTTTTTTAAATACATTCAGGAAAGGAGTACATCCGCTTGAGGCAATCATTTCGAGGATCAGCGCAAGCGTGGCTGCCCCGTCTTTTTCGGGAATAACGAACTGATACTGGATGAACCCTCTTTTGCCATACCCGCGGTTCCAGTGATTGATCATATCGAGCGGGAAAAAGAATTTTTCGTAATGCACAAATTTCTTCGGGGAGTTTTGAACAAAAGCGATCAGGCGGTTGAGTACCCGGACAGTAAAATTATTTAATGCAAAAGCGGGAAGGAAAAAAGGTACAGTCAATTTGGATATGCGATGCACTTTCAGCGGGTCCTTTTTCAAAGCCTCCGGCAATTCATCCAGCCTGGCGGCATCTCCTACCGTCAGCACCCCGCTTCCCAGCTTTTTACCTTTTGCAAGAGGATCAATCCACGCTACTGAATAATTATAGCCCTGGTGCTTTTCAACCGCTTCAAGCATTTCCTCCAGGTTGTTCACTTTTACAGACTTCTGTTTAAAGTAAGTGGTTTCAATTTTCCTTAACCTGATCTTTGCCGTCAGGATCACGCCTAAGAGGCCAAGCCCACCGAAGTTTGCCATAAACAGATCCGGATGCTCCGTCCTGGAGGCAGTTACAATACTTCCGTCTGCCAGCAGTATAGTGAAAGAGACCACACAGTTGATAAAAGATCCGTCCGCGTGATGTGCTTTGCCATGTATATCGTTGGCAATAGCTCCCCCTATGGTCACGAATTTTGTTCCGGGGCATATCATGGGCAGCCATCCCCGGGGAGCAAAATGAGTGATGATCTCTTCAAGGCTTGTACCGGCTTCGCATTCCAGTATGCCCGCAGCTTCGTCCCATGCCAGGAAGCAATGCATGGGGGTACATATACCAACATTTTTATTTTGATTGGTTGCCTGATCGCCATAGCTTCTGCCAAGCCCCCTGGCAATGAAATCTTTCTGCCTGATCAGGGATTTCCATATTTCGGTGTTCCCGGGAGAAAATATATACGATTCAGCACCCGGGAAATTTCCCCAGCCGGCAATGGTTTGTAGATGTTTCGCTGCCATAATCATTAAACGCTGCAAAATTAAGTTTTAGTGAGGCAGGCAACTAATTTTCAGCAATACTTTCCATATTTATCAAGCCAACTACTATATCCATCACATTGGTTTGTGTAGGACCGGTAATAATAAGACTGCCTGTTTGTTTGAAAAAAGAATATGCATCATTATTCAAAAGATATTGTTTAGCCGCTACAGCATCAGGCTGCATCGCAGTAAACGATGTATTATCTATCACAGCGCCAGACGCATCAGTAGGACCGTCTGTACCATCCGTGCCTCCCGAAAGAATGGTGATACGTATATTGGCTGCTCTGAATTCTTTTTGCAGATAGCATAATGCCGCCAGTACAAATTCCTGGTTGCGCCCACCCTTGCCTGAGCCTTTAACCGTTACGGTGGTCTCTCCTCCCCACAACAGGCATCCCGGCTTATCGCCGGGCAGCTGTTTTAGCTGCTCTATAAAATATTCCGCCTGCAGGGAAGCTTCCCCCGACATAAGTGGCATAAGCACATGTGTATCGTAGCCAAGCGAAGAGGCTTTCCTTGCCGCCGCCCGGAGTGCCACATCGTTGGTCGCCACGATCTTATTGTATACTTTTTCAAAACATTTATCACCCAGCCGTGGCGTATCCTTAATTTTTTTTTCAATGCCCTGCTCCAGCCAGTTGACAATAGATTTTGGCAGCACCTCTATCAGCCGGTAATGCTGGATAATATGCCATGCATCTTCAAAACCCGTATTATCCGGCACCGTTAAGCCGCTGGCAATCACAGAAAGCTCATCCCCGGGCACATCACTTATTAAAAGCGCGATCACGGTTGCTGAAGTGTAGTGCATGAGCTGGCCGCCTTTGATCAGCGATAAATGTTTCCTGATAGTATTAACTTCATCAATGGCAGCGCCGCAGTTCAGCAAAGCCTGCACTGTCAGTTGAACATCCTCTAATGTACAGCCGGGGGGGCAATCGGCCAGCAATGCAGATGCCCCGCCGCTGATAAGCATAATGATAAGGTCATCCGGAGCGCTGTCTTTAAATATTTCCACGACAGCTTTACCTCCTGCAATACTGTTTTCATCCGGAACGGGGTGACCGGCTTCTATGGTTTTGCAGATGCGCAAAGGAAGCGCATGGTGATATTTGGTTACTACCATGCCGGCATCAATATGCGGTCCGATGATCTTTTCAGTCTCAAGCGCCATGGAGGAAGCGGCTTTACCGGCAGCTACTACTAAAATCCGGTTAACGGATGCAATGTCAATCCTGTGCCCGGCGATAATAATAAAATTATTTTCCACACAGACATGCATTGGAATGAAGTGTTCCGGTTTAACCGCTTCCACTCCTGCAAGGAAAATGGCCGTAGCATCAATTGCAGACATGCCCCGAAATTAACATTAGTTTCCAAAGGCAAAAACCTTTATCACTTCACCTGAATTTATATTACCTTCGAATCAAATTAGTTGTTTAGCTAACTATTTCTTTCCCTTTAAAAAAATCACAGATGAAACGTATCATCAGGAAAGTAGCAGTTCTTGGCTCCGGCGTTATGGGATCACGCATAGCCTGCCATTTTGCAGGGATTGGTGTGGAAGTATTGCTGCTGGATATGGCTCCTGCAGCGTTAAGTCCTGCAGAACAGGCAAAAGGGCTTACCATAGATAATCCCGCTGTAAAAAACAGGATCGTAAATGATGCCCTTGCAGCAGCAGTGAAGTCTAATCCTTCACCTGTTTACACACCGGATGTGGTAAAAAAAATAAAGACCGGCAATTTTACAGACAATATGAAAGATATTACCGGTTGCGACTGGACCATTGAAGTAGTGGTAGAGCGGCTTGACATCAAGCAGTCTGTGCTTGGCGAAGTGGATAAATATCGTAAACCGGGTACGCTTATTACTTCCAATACATCAGGCATTCCTATACACATGATGGCTGAGGGAAGAAGCGAGGATTTCAAAAAGCATTTCTGCGGCACACATTTCTTCAATCCCCCGCGTTACCTGCGTTTGCTGGAAATCATCCCTACAGCGTATACTGAAAAGGAAGTGGTGGATTTTTTAATGCATTATGGCGACCTCTACCTCGGTAAAGCTACCGTGCTGTGTAAAGATACTCCGGCTTTTATAGCCAACAGGGTAGGCGTGTTTGGTATAATGTTCATATTTAAGCTGATGGAAAAAATCGGCTTATCCATTGATGAAGTGGAAGCGCTGACGGGACCCATATTTGGCAGGCCCAAATCAGCTACGTTCAGAACTGCAGACGTGGTAGGGATTGATACACTGGTGAAAGTGGCAAAAGGAGTGTATGATAATTGCCCGGGCGATGAAGCGAGGGATATTTTTAAGATCCCTGCCTGGCTGGAAAAAATTGTGGCAAATAACTGGCTGGGAGATAAAACAGGACAGGGGTTTTTCAAAAAAATCAAGAGCGCTTCGGGGGCCTCTGATATTTTAGTGCTCAACCTGGATACTATGGAGTATGAAGCACGCAGCAAGCCTAAATTTACTACTATTGAAGCTGCAAAATCAGTTGAGGATATTGCTTCCCGTATAAAAGTATTGATGGCCGGAAAAGATAAAGCAGGCGAGTTTTACAGGCTTTTCAATTATGGATTGTTTTCGTATGTATCTCATCGTATCCCGGAGATCTCAGATGAAATTTATCGTATAGACGATGCAATGAAAGCAGGGTTCGGCTGGGAAACCGGTTCTTTTGAAACCTGGGATGCTTTGGGCGTTGAAAAAACGGTGAAAGATATAAAAGAAGCAGGGTTCTCTGTAGCGCCCTGGGTAGATGAAATGATCGCAAAAGGCAAAGCTTCATTCTATAAGGTAGAACAGGGTAAACAGTTATGTTATTCTCCGCAGGCAGGAACGTATATTCCAACAATAGCCGGAGACACTTCAGATGCATTTATTGTGATGAAGAATTTTGCAGGTCAAACAGTTTGGAAAAACAGCGCTGCCAATGTATATCACCTGGGCGATGATGTGCTTGGGCTGGAGTGGCATACGAAAATGGGAACCATAGGGGGTGAAGTGCTGGAAGGCATACAAAAAGCCATTGCTCTTGCAGAGGAAAAATATAAGGGGCTGGTCATTGCCAATGATACTCCGAATTTTTCGGCGGGCGCCAATGTGGGAATGATATTTATGTTTGCAGTAGAGCAGGAATATGATGAACTGGATATGGCCATAAGAGCCTTTCAGAATACCATGATGCGGGCCAGGTACTCCAGCATACCGGTAGTGGTGGCCCCTCACGCTCTATCCCTGGGCGGGGCATGTGAGCTTAGCCTTCATAGCGATAAGGTAATGCCGGCGGCAGAAACATATATAGGCCTTGTGGAGCTGGGCGTGGGATTGATACCCGGCGGAGGAGGTACCAAAGAGTTCACCCTTCGGGCTGCAGACGAAATGCACATAGAGGAACCTGATACAATTACATTGAAAAACAGGTTTTTGACGATCGCCACAGCTAAAGTATCCACGAGCGCCTTTGAAGCTTTTGACCTCGGCATATTACGGAAGGGGCATGATGAAGTGATCATCAACCAGGACCGGAGAATAGGAGCTGCAAAAACAAGCGTAATTGAGATGTTTGACAACGGCTATACACAACCCTTACAGCGTACGGACATAAGGGTGGCAGGGCGTTCTGTTTTAGGCGCTTTATATGCAGGGATCAATGGTATGCAACGGGCTAATTACGCTACAGACCACGATGCCCTTGTAGCTAAAAAGCTGGCTTATGTAATGTGCGGGGGAGATCTCACCGAGCCCGCATTTGTGACCGAGCAATATCTTCTCGACCTGGAGCGGGAAGCTTTTCTGAGCCTTTGCGGAGAAAGAAAAACACTGGAAAGGATACAAAGTGTGCTTAAGGGAGGTAAACCGGTACGAAATTAGGATCTGGTTATTTTACCCCAAAGGACAGATAACGAAAAACTAAAAAGAAAACCCGGCGACACATATCAGCCGGGTTTCTTCATTATTTTTTAACCAATGATCAGATCTCAGAAGCGCCCTCTACCAGCACGGCCACCTTATTGTTCAGCACTTCAGCAAAACCGCCATTGATATTGTAGGAAGCGCCGGCGCCGGTTTTATCTTTCAATATTTTAATACGACCTGTGCCAAGGGCAGCTACCAGGGGAGCATGCCTGTTGAGTATTTCAAGCGATCCGTTTATACCGGGTAACTGCACGCCATATACTTCACCGCTGAACAGTTTACGCTCGGGAGTTAATATCTCTAATTCCATTTGGTATTGTTTTGTAATTAACCCTTAGCCGCAGAAAGCAGTTTTTTCCCTTTTTCAATAGCATCTTCAATGGTTCCTACCAGGTTGAATGCTGCTTCAGGATAGTCGTCTACTTCCCCGTCCATGATCATATTGAACCCGCGTATAGTATCTTCTATGCTTACAAACACCCCTTTCAGGCCGGTAAACTGCTCTGCCACGTGGAAAGGCTGGGAAAGGAAACGCTGCACTTTACGTGCACGGAATACTGTTTTCTTATCATCTTCGCTAAGCTCGTCCATACCCAGGATGGCGATGATATCCTGCAGCTCTTTGTAACGCTGCAAAATAAGCTTTACCCTGTCGGCGCAATTGTAATGCGCATCACCCACGATCTGGGGAGTAAGGATCCTTGATGTGGAATCCAGCGGATCTACCGCAGGATAAATACCAAGGTCGGCTATTTTACGGCTCAATACCGTAGTAGCGTCCAGGTGAGCGAAGGTAGTAGCGGGCGCCGGATCGGTAAGGTCATCCGCCGGCACATATACCGCCTGTACGGAGGTAATAGAACCATTTTTAGTGGAAGTAATGCGTTCCTGCATCAGTCCCATTTCTGTAGCCAGCGTAGGCTGGTAGCCCACTGCAGAAGGCATACGTCCCAGGAGGGCCGATACTTCAGAGCCCGCCTGTGTGAAACGGAAGATATTATCTACGAAAAAGAGGATATCGCGTCCCTGGCCCTTACCATCACCATCACGGTAATATTCTGCTACGGTAAGACCGCTGAGCGCCACACGTGCACGGGCTCCCGGGGGTTCATTCATCTGCCCGAAAACAAAGGTAGCCTTAGACTCCTTCAGATCATTCATATTTACCTTACTGAGATCCCATCCGCCTTTTTCCATGCTATGCTTAAAGTCATCACCATATTTCATGATACCGGCTTCGATCATTTCACGCAGCAGGTCATTTCCTTCGCGGGTACGCTCCCCCACCCCGGCAAACACAGACAGACCACCGTAACCTTTCGCAATATTGTTGATCAGTTCCTGGATCAATACTGTTTTACCCACACCGGCACCACCAAACAACCCGATCTTACCACCTTTTGCGTAAGGCTCAATAAGATCAATTACTTTAATACCTGTAAAAAGTACTTCGGTAGACACGCTCAGATTTTCAAAAGCCGGCGGTTTGGCATGTATAGGGCGGCCATTGGTTTTGTCAAGCTGGGGAAGACCGTCAATAGCATCACCGGTTACATTAAACAGGCGGCCTTTGATATCTTCACCTACCGGCATAGCTATTGCCTTACCGGTATCAATCACTTCCATACCCCGCACAAGGCCGTCGGTACCATCCATGGCAATGGTGCGTACACTGTCTTCGCCCAGGTGCTGCTGCACTTCCAGCACCAGCTTTTCGCCTGATTCCCTTTTGAGTTCCAGGGCATTGTAAATTTCCGGCAGTTCACCATCAAACTGCACGTCTATAACTGCTCCGATAATCTGTTTGATCTTACCTTTATTAGGCATATATTAAAATATTTTAAGGTATATGGGCAAATGTGCGGCAAAGGTAAGGTTCGGCAAATAATTGTCCAATTTGAAAAGGGAATATTTTAAAAATAGATCGAACTGTTTGATACGCATTTTCCACGCTGCGGAAATGATCGCCAATACAAAAAGCCGCGCAAAAGCGCGGCTCAATCTTTTGAAATCTTGTCAGAGGTTAATGAACGGTTTTGTACGGTTTTCTACAAGGTACTGACGGATTTCGGTTCTTAAGGTTGGTTGATTTCAAATATCGGATTGTGGGTTGATGGGTTTTACATAGCTTATTTTTTTTTCATCGGTTTTTGCATTGACATTGGATAACAGTGTGTGATTTTTCAGATGGTTGGAATCTGGTTTGCACAGGTTTGGATGCTTTTGGATTGGGTTTTTCTAAAGGGGTCGGTCATTTTCAAAGGATATGGTTTTCTTCTCAGGGTTCGGGTGTTTTCTAAAGGGCGCCGGTTTTTCAAGGATTCAGAAATCAGGGATCGTGGGGTTTTCGTTGTGTCATCGTTGACAATACAAAGATGGTAAGAACCCGGCGCTTACTGAACTTAATTCGGCCAATAACCGGATAGTGTCGTTTTTTGGTAAAAAAGGTTCGATAAGCTAAGGTCGCAGGACAAATTTAAACAGGAGCGCGGCCAAAACACCGCCCGTAACAGGAGCGGTCACCGGAAGCCACGCATAGCCCCAATTGCTGTCACGTTTATTTTTTATAGGAAGCAGCGCATGCATGATACGGGGGCCGAGATCCCGCGCAGGATTGATCGCATAGCCGGTAGGACCACCAAGGCTCAACCCTATGCCCAGCACCAGCAAGGCTACCGGCAATGCATCCAGGGCGCCCAATTTCATTTCAGGCTTTGAAAGTAATAATACGCCCAGCACCAGCACAAAAGTACCGATCGTCTCGGTAATAAAATTATGAACAGGACTTTCAATAGCAGCATCTGTACAAAAAGTTCCGAGCTTTAAATCAGGATCCTGTGTGGCATCAAAATGTTGTTTATAAGCAAGCCATACCAGGAATGCACCTATCATTGCACCAAGCATCTGTGCCAGGAGATAAGCAGGCACTTTGCTCCATTCAAAGCTGCCTTCTACTGCAAGCCCTATGGTAACGGCAGGGTTGAGATGAGCCCCGCTCACTGCAGCAGAAGCATAGACACCGGTGAACACGGCTACGGCCCAGCCAAAAGTAATAGCGATAAGCCCCCCCTTATTACCCTTCGTTTTGTCGAGTATTACATTGGCAACAACGCCACAGCCTAAAGTGATCAATAATGCGGTGCCGGTGAGTTCCGCTACAAATGGGCTCATATAGCAAGCTTGTTATTTAATAAATAATTCCGGAAAAATAAAAAACTATTCCGGCATTTCCAGCAGCAAAATAAAAACGTGAGAGGTGAGAAGAGAAACGTAAGAAAGCGCAGAGTCTCACGTCTATCGTCTCATATTTCACTATTATTCGCTGTTCACAAACATAACATCAGCAAGAGCAGCGCTAATCCAAAATCTTTAAACTCTTTTCAATAATTCCCACACATTCCATTATCTGCCCGGCAGTAATGACAAGCGGAGGCGCCAGCCTGATCTTATCGCCATGTGTAGGCTTTGCCAGCAATCCATTCTCCATGAGTTGCAGGCACAATTGCCAGGCAGCTTCCTTATTGGAATGCTTTATGATAATGGCATTCAGCAGCCCTTTTCCCCTGATAAGGTCAATATGCGGTGAATGGATTTTTTTTAATTCTTTTCTTAACAGCGCTCCCATGTTTTCAGCATTTGCCGCCATGTTTTCATCTATTAATACCTTCAGGGACGCTATGGCTACGCTGCAGGCAAGCGGGTTTCCCCCGTATGTTGATCCATGTTCTCCCGGTGATATGGTAAGCATAATATCGTCATCTGCCAGTACCGCGCTCACCGGCATTGTTCCGCCGCTCAGCGCCTTGCCCAATATGAGGATATCAGGTTTTACCTTCTCATGATCGCAACAGAGCATTTTTCCGGTACGTGCCAGCCCGGTCTGTATTTCATCTGCAATAAACAATACATTCTTTTCTTCACAAAGCGATTTAGCTTTTGCAAGATATCCTTCATGCGGTACACGCACCCCCGCTTCCCCCTGTATGGGCTCCACCAGGAAGCCGGCAACATATTCATCTTCCAACGCTTCGGTCAGCGCATTAATATCATCATATACTATTATTTCAAAACCGGGGGTGAAAGGCCCGAAGTGCTTTGTAGAAGCCTCGTCGGTGCTGAAAGATATCACGGTTGTAGTTCTGCCATGAAAATTACCATCGCAAACTATGATCTTCGCCCTTCCCGGAGGAATGCCCTTCACATCATAAGCCCAGCGGCGGCATAGCTTAATGGCTGTTTCCACCGCTTCCACACCGGTATTCATGGGTAACGCTTTATCATAGCCGAAGAGCGTGGTAATAAATTTTTCATACTCTCCCAAAAGCTCATTGTGAAATGCCCTTGATGTGAGGGTAAGCTGCTGCGCCTGCCGCACCAGCGCATTGATGATGCGCGGATGACAATGCCCCTGGTTCACAGCAGAGTAACCGCTTAAAAAATCATAGTATCTTTTACCGTTCACATCCCATACATATACTCCTTCCCCACGGTTGAGCACTACGGGAAGAGGATGATAATTATGTGCGCCGTACCGGTCTTCAAGCGCTATATACTGTTGCGTCAGATCAGGTGAATTGCTTGTTTGGATCATAATCAAAGAAAATTAACCACGAGAGTGGTTGTTCACAAAAAAAGTAAAAAAAGCAGGAGAAACAATAAGCTATTGATGATCCAGAAAATCAAGATTGAGCTCTAAAAAGGATAATATATATGCTTTCTGTATGATATGCAGTAATTACGATGCAATATACGTTTTATCCGATGATCCGGAGCAGGGGATAGTTCTCCCATTGCATTTCTTTTGGAGCACCCTTTGCAAAAATGCCATATACCGTAGAACCACTTCCCGTCATTGCTGCAAATAGGGCACCTTTGGCATAAAGCATTTCTTTAACAGCAGCTATTGGAGGATATTCCCTTAATACAGGTTCTTCGAAATCGTTCTTTATCAAATTTCTCCACGCTGTTATTGGCTGTTTTATGAGCTCATTAAGCTTTTGTAAAGGGATGGCGGGAGTAAGCTGCGAAAATGCCCACCCCGTATTGACATGGATACCGGTATTAATAAGCACTATAGTATATTCCGAAAGATCAGATAAAACCGGCTCCATCTGCTCTCCCCTGCCGGTAGCAAAGCAGGCAGTATTATTTATAAAAAAAGGACAATCGCTTCCCAACTGTAGCGCATACGCCGCAAGCTGCGGGACAGACAATCTTAACTTAAAAAGACGATCCAGCAAACGTAGCGTGAAGGCTCCGTCTGAAGATCCGCCTCCCAGCCCGGCGCCTGCAGGAATTGTTTTGTGCAAATGAATAGTAAGCGGTGATATTTCCGGGAAATCTTTTCTTAACAACGCCGCCGCTTTCAGGCATATATTATCGGTAAGCGCCCCGGGAACAGTTATACCGGATAAATGTAATATATCCGGCCGGGCGATTTTCCTGTTCGGGCTGCAGGCGATAACTTCAAGGATATCATACCAGGGCAGGGGATAAAATATCGTTTCTATATTGTGGTATCCGTCTTCCCGTTTGGAAGTAACGTTCAATCCGATATTAATCTTACAGTTAGGAAATTCCAGCAAGGACTGTGCATTTAACAGGGTACTAATATTTTTTCTTCCTGTGGTTGATCTCATCGCGTATGGCGATGGCTCTTAAATAATCTTCCTGCTCAAGCACTTCACTCAGCAACTGGTTTAGTTCTTCGAGCGACATCCCTTTAAGATCTTCTTTACCACCGGCAGATTCCTTTACGAGCTGCTCTTCTTCTGTTTTCTTCTTTTTCCCGGAATCTTCCATTAATATGCCGGCGCTTTCAAGTATATGCTCATAAGTGTAAATGGGACAACCGAAGCGTACAGCCAATGCAAGCGCATCAGAAGTACGTGAGTCAATTTCAACAGTATCATGCTCGCTGCTGCAAAGCAGCTTGGAATAAAATATTCCTTCCTGCAAATCGCTGATAATAATTTCATGCAGCTCCACGTTGAAAGCCATCATAAAATTTTTCATAAGATCATGAGTAAGCGGCCTGCTGGGCTGCATTCTCTCCAGTGCCACAGCTATTGCCTGCGCTTCAAAGCCACCAATCACAATCGGCAACCTCCTCAATCCATTCGTTTCGCCCAGCACAACAGCATAAGAATGCGTCTGGGTAATACTATGCGATAATGCTACTATTTCCAGTTCTATTTTCTTCATAATCTGTTGCGAATGTACAAGAAATTTGTAAAAAGGGAAATCTCTGAAAGCTTAAAAAAAAACCGCCCCGATTTAAATCCGGACGGTTGTAAATGAAGGAACGTGTTTTCTCATGCTACGCCTTTCAGCTTTTTAACTTCTTCAATAATTTTAGGCACTATATCAAAAGCATCACCTACGATGCCATAATCTGCCGCTTTAAAAAAGGGCGCTTCAGGGTCTTTATTGATCACAACAATCGTTTTACTTCTGTTCACTCCGGCAAGATGCTGGATAGCGCCGGAGATCCCGATAGCAATATACAGGTTAGGAGCTATTGCCAGCCCTGTTTGACCTACATGCTCATGATGCGGTCTCCAATGCGCATCTGCTACAGGGCGGCTGCAGGCAGTGGCAGCTCCTAATAATTTAGCGAGCTCTTCAATCATTCCCCAGTTTTCAGGACCTCTCAGACCTCTGCCACCGCTCACCACTATATAAGCCTCACTCAAAGGAACTTCACCTTTCACTTTATTGACGCCTGTTACTTTTACTTTAGTTGCACCCACCTGCGCGCTAAAGGATAATATTTCTGCCTTTGCATCGCCCCCGGCAGCAATTTCATAGGAATTCGGATTAAGCGCTATGATCTTTATATCCGTGTTGATCGCAATATTGGCAAATGCCTTGCCGGAGAACACTGATTTCTTTACAACAAAACCATTTGTAGTATCGGGCAAAGCCACCGCACCGGTAACAAGACCTGCTTTAAGCTTAACAGACAGCCGCGGAGCAATATGCTTACCATCTGCATTATTAGAAAAAATAATCACTTTGGATTTGATCGCATCAATTACCTGTGCTATTACTCCGGTAAAAACCTGCGCATCAAAATGATTGAGCGCTTCATTATCCACGTGATGTATTTTCTGCAAGCCATATTTTCCCAGTGCAGCAATATCATCTGTTACCTTTCCAAGAATTACGCCTTCTGCCGTATCTCCTGTTTGCTTAGCCACCGCCGCACCATAGCATATAGCTTCAACAGATGCTTTTTTTACCTGTCCTTCCGACTGATCTATAAATATTAAAACGGGCATAATTATTTTTTTATCATTTTAAGGATAGCGGTATGTTAAATCACTTTGGCTTCTTCGTGCAGGAGCCTTACCAGCTCTGCCGGGTTATCGGCAGGCACAAGCTTCACACCGGCTTTTGCCGGTGGCAGCTCAAAATTTACAACAGCAGTAAGATGGTCTGCCGCCACAGGCTCCACTACCTTCAGGGGCTTTGTACGCGCTGCCATGATACCTCTCATATTAGGGATCCTTGCCTCTGCCATTCCTTTCTGGCAACTGATCACTGCAGGAAGGTTAACCTCACATACTTCCTCACCTCCTTCAATTTCGCGGCTTACAGTAGCTTTGTTGCCTTCAAGCTCAAACTTTATCGCCAGCGCTACATACGGAGCATCTATGCACTCAGCTATCATACCGCCAATAGAAGAACCGTTAAAATCAATAGTTTCCTTTCCGGTAAATACAAGATCGTAGCCGCCCTGTTTGGCCACTTCAGCTATTTGTGTTGCAATAAAGTAGCTGTCATTGGTATCGGCGTTCACTCTTATAGCCTCATCACCGCCCAATGCCAGCGCCTTACGTATAATGGGATCCGCATCTGCAGCGCCCACCGTTACCAGGTGAATGACAGTGGAAGCATCCTTTTCCTTCAACTCAACTGCACGTACAAGCGCATACCATTCATCGTAGGGATTGATTATCCATTGCACACCGTCTGTAGCGAATTTCGTATTGTTATCGGTGAAGGCTATTTTTGCCGTAGTGTCTGGCGATTTGCTGATACAAACAAGTATTTTCATTGAGTTGTGCTTGATCAAAAATAAAACATAAATAAGTTGTTTATGCAACTAATTTATGCACAAATATAACAACTAAATAAATTAATTATTTTATTTTTTAAAAAAAGAGCGCCGTGGAAAGAATTGAAAAAATTTTGACGCTTTTAAACGATAATCCCACTGATAATTTTTTGCAGCATGCACTTGCGCTCGAATATATTAAAGCAGGCGAAGATTCTACAGCAAAGCAGATTTTTCTTGACCTTTTAGAACGCGATCCTTCTTATACAGGTTCCTATTATCACCTGGCAAAACTATTGGAAAGAACAGGCGAGCAGGCGGCTGCCACCAACTGGTATAAACGGGGAATGGTTGAGGCACAGAGGCAAAATGACACCAAGACCTATAACGAACTGGAAGCTGCCTGCGAAGACTTAGCAGACAGTTGACCAGAAAAAATTTTTAACCCCATGCACAACCGGTTGCTCTTAGATGATTTTAAATCTTACGTTGAAAAAGAAAAACTGTTTCAACCGGAGGATGTGTTATTGCTGGCTGTTAGTGGCGGTATAGATTCTGCAGTGTTATGTGAGCTCTGCAAGCTGTCAGGTTATCCGTTTGTAATTGCGCACTGCAATTTCAATCTGAGGGGAAAAGAAAGTGAAGAAGATGAAATTTTTGTAAAACAGCTTGCCGGCCGCTATCAGGTCCCAATACTGGTAAAGCGTTTTAATACCGCTGCATTTGCCGGACAACACAAAATCTCCATACAGGTGGCAGCCCGTGAGCTCAGGTATGCCTGGTTCAATGATATTGTAAACGGGAATGATTTACCTGGTTATCCCGATAATAATACTATTCCCCGCTACATTGTAACGGCACATCATGCGGATGATAATATTGAGACGGTGTTAATGAATTTCTTTAAGGGCACAGGCATAACGGGGATGAGAGGGATGCTGCCCAAAACAGGAAAGCTTGTACGGCCGCTTTTATTTGCTCCCAAAGCCCGGCTGCACAGCTTTGCAGCCGCGCAGCAGCTCTCCTACCGCGAAGACTCAAGCAATTTATCAGACAAATACTCCCGTAATTATATCCGCCACCAGGTTTTGCCACTGATAGAAAAGATATATCCCGGCGCTGCGGAAAACATCACCGCCAATATTGAGCGATTCAGGGAAACAGCCTTACTGTACCATGAAGCGATTGGTCAATACAGGAAAAAGCTGCTGCAATACAGGAACAGTGATGTATACATACCTGTGCTAAAACTGTCCGGTATAATTCCGCTACATACTGTATTGTATGAAATTGCAAAACAATATGGCTTTACTTCCGGGCAAACAAGCGAGATAGTAAAGCTGCTCCATAGTGACAGTGGAAAATTTATACTTAGCTCCTCCCATCGCATATTGAAAAACCGTAATTGGCTCATTATTTCTCCAATTGCGCAAGCTGCCCAGCAGATCAGGGTGATTGAGACCGGCGCAGACATTATTTATTTCGAAGACGGCTGCCTCAGCATAAGGAAGAAAAAGCTGTCTCCGGCTTTTATCAAAACTGCCGCTGATGCTGCCGTGGCAATGCTGGATATAAAGCATATCCGGTTTCCCCTCCTGCTCAGGAAATGGCAGCCCGGTGATTATTTTTATCCTCTTGGTATGCCTAAGAAAAAAAAACTGTCGCGTTTTTTTATTGACCAAAAGCTATCGCTCGCCGATAAAGAGCATGTATGGGTGCTCGAAATGAATAAAAAGATCATCTGGGTGATCAATCGCCGGATTGACGACCGGTTTAAAGTCACGGATAATACGAGAGAAATACTGGAAATTCAATTTCAGCCAGGTTAGCGGTTTAATATACTGCGCATAAAATCTCCCAGCACATCGGTATGGTCGGTGGAAAATGCCTTTACTGCAATAACAGTAAATGCAACGCCAAACAGTGCTCCAAAGAAATGGGCTACGTGACCAATATTACCTGTGCCCTTTTTAGCAAGATAAGCGGAAAGCGCAAGAAACAGGATCCCAAAAACATACCCCGGTATATCAAAAGGAATGAACATGAACCGTATAGGCAACTGCGGCTGCAGCACAATACCGGCAAAGATAACTGCGGACACAGCGCCTGAAGCTCCAAGCGCGGTATAGCCATACACATTTTTGTATTTTACGTAATCCGGGATCGTAGATACAATCAATGCCCCTATATACATAATTATAAAGAACAGCTTTCCTTTTTCTCCAAAGAAATATGGTGCAGAAAAAAGATGATCTTCCACAAATACACCAAACGAGTACAGCGACAGCATGTTAAAGGAAAGGTGTATATAATCTGCATGGATCAATCCGTAGGAAAGAAACCTGTAATACTGGCGGTTATTCTTTATCACGGCAGGCCAAAAGATAAGCTCAGCCTTCATTTTATCGTTATTAAGCGACACTATGGATACTATACAGGTAATGATAACAATGATCAGAGTAATGGACATGAAGAGATTTTTACGAAGATAATAGAAAGCATGTTAAGCGGCGTTATCCTGCGTTAAATTATGCATGGTGATATTTTTCATTCCGTAAAATAGTGCAGGCGCGGTATACCTGCTCTGCAAGAATAAGACGGACAAGCTGGTGAGGAAAAGTGAGCTTTGATAACGACCATATATAATTAGCCCGTTGGATAACCGACTCATGGAGCCCGTATGCGCCTCCTATCAAAAAAATGATCTGCTTCACACTTTCATTGGCCCTCGCCTGTAAAAAAGCGGCAAGCGCCGGAGAGCTCATAGACTTACCCGTTTCATCCAGTGCTATAAGGAAATCGTCCTTTTTCAAAAATTCAAACAGGGAACCGGCTTCTTTTTGCTTTAGTTCAGCTTCCTGCAAAACAGCAGCATTCCTGGGGGGAGCCGTAATCTTCCATTCTATGGGATAATACCGTGCTATACGTTTGGTAAAATCTTCCACGCCGGGTCTTACGTATGGCTCATGCTCCCTACCTATAGCATAAAACTGAATCTTCATACCATCAGTCCTTAGTTTGCTTCAAAACATTTTCTGCCAGCTTCGACATGGTAACAGATTGAAAATTATATTTCAAATGCAGCTTTTTATAGTGCTCCAAAATTTTCTCCAGGAATGCAAAATTCTTATCCTGGTGTATCCCAAAGTTGTGCGGGTGCCACCACAAATGATAAGTGAGCTTGTTTTTAGCAGCATAGGTCATTCCCTTCTTTATCCTCATCAGCCTGAGCGGTTCTAATATTGACAAAAGAGGGGAATAAGGACGAAGAAGGCGGCTGGAAGGAATATCCACGGGGAATTTACTTTGAAGATATTCCATGCTGTAACAATTCTGTCCGGATATATTAATATAGGAATCCATCATTCTGAGCACTCTTCTAAAAACCTTTTTCAATCCTGAGCCGTATGAGCCAATGGAAAACAGCAATCTTAAAGGAGCGCTTTTTATCTCCTTTGTTGAATCATATATCCAGTGCGCCTCATTACCCCTGTAAGTCGTGATCCCCAGGGCTGTGCACACTTCAGCATACAATGGATTGTATTGATTGCGCGGGAAGATAACAGAAGTAATAGATATCCCGTAAGTTAATGCCATATTCTTCGCGGCAACCATATCTGCCCTGAACTGTTCCATTGTTTGTCCGGGTGCCAGGCAATAATAATGAGAAAAAGTATGCGTGCTGATCTCGTGCTGCGGATGTTGCTGAATAGCTTTAATTAACAAAGGTGCATAATGAAAGGGGTCATTCTGATGGGAATCGCCGATAGTTTCAAGATAACCATTATACGGAGACAGGTTTGCATCATTATAAGAAGGTAAATCTTGCGGGATAGCCGCCAGCAAGGCAGCTTTTGACTCAAAAAAGAGGAACCCCACCGTTGCAAAAGTTGCGTTTATATCATAAGAGCCAAAGGCATCAAGCAGCCTTGGGATTACGATATGCACACCTGCAATATTTTTCCCGTATTGCTGAATTGTAGCATGATCACGGACCCCCCACATCAGCTCAAAATCTAATGATATAACAAAATTCCCGTAATTCATTCTGAGTGGCTGTATGAATAAAAAAATCGTATTTATATCATTATGATTGGAGTAGCCGCTTGTACAATTCCAGGTAATTATCCGTCATCACTTCAATATCAAATTTCCTGACCTCCCTAAGATTTATTTCAGATTGTTGCAGGGCAAAAGATTTATCTTCAGCTATTCTTTTTATTTTTTGGATTAAAGATTCCACATCACCTGTTTTAAATAATGCAAAAGAATTGTTTGTAAACATTTCCTTTATCCCGTTTACATCTGTGCCGATAAAAGGAGTGCCGGAAGCCATTGCTTCCAGTGTTACACAAGACAACCCCTCCCAGTGGCTTGACAGAATATTAATACTTGCAGATTTCATGAGACCTGGGATATCTTTTCTCATACCCAGGAAATGTACCCGGTGTTCTAGGTTCAGATCTTTTGCCAGTTGCATACTTGCTTGTTGACCACTACCTACACCTGCGAGATATAAATGATAGTGGTCTTCGAGATGTGGCATCGCTCTTATCACTGTATCCTGATCTTTAGCAGCCCTGAACGATGCTACCATTAGTAAATTGACTTTGTTTTCAGGAAGTTGCACCGGTTGAGCCTCATACAACTCTTTAATATTGACACCATTATATATAACAGGAATATCAGGATGCCCGGTTCTGCTCCGAAGTACCTCTTTAACACTTTCACTTATTGCAATTAAAGCATCAAACCTGGCGTATATAAATTTGTCTACCGGGCGTAAATAAGGTTTGGTAAACCGCCCGTTGGAATTGCTATGCTCTGTCAGCACATATTTTGCTCTCCGGTTAGCGGGCTTTATCATTTTCGCAAGTGACGTCCAGTATATAGCAGGAAAAAGATGCGCATGCACAATATCATATTCAGCAAAATATTCAGCTGCCTTAAGCACATTATAAGGAGAATATAAATGCTTCGACTTTATATTCATAACCTTAACCCCTTTACTCATTAAAACTTCGAGAAAAGGCCCCTTATCTTCGTTAAATAATAGCACATTGGTTGCTATATTTTTCCTATTCATTACAGGCACGAAATCTGTAATTAACTTTTGAGCGCCGCCTGCTGTGAGGGAATTGATGACCTGAAGTACTTTCATGAATTTACTATTTCAATATCCTGGTGTGTGCAGATTAAATTGTTCCAATTCCATTTCTAATTGCTCTGTTTCCTGCATAATGAGCTTTTCAAGATGAAACAAAATATAAAAAATAAAAAAATATTCATTAGAAGGCAAATCCCCGGAAAACATTGAATTCATAGTAAAGTAGATGAGCAATGCACACAACATTCTAAGCTTTTTAGATTTAAAGATCAATGTATAATCTTTTATGACACTGATATAAATAAGAGCCAGAATTATTAAAGATATTATTCCATTCTCATAATAAAGCTCCACCACTATGTTATGAGGATAAAATCTTGCATCTGTATGTTTTATTACATAACCAAAGTTACCGGTACCAGTACCAAAAAGAAAAGTAACAATACCTGAGAATTTAAGAGCAATGTCTATCAGATCTTCTCTCTCTCCTGCTGATGGGCTGTTACCAGAAAACCTTGTGACATAGAATGATGTAGAAAAAAAATCAATAGCATACAGCAGTAAATACAGCGCTGCAAATATTAGTATCAAAAAAAATATCACTTTGATATTCACGGATATTTTATCATTAGCAAATAATATTAAACATCCACATACGAGAGATATAATAGGACCCTTTGATCCTGAAGCGACCATATATAAAAACAAAATCAGCATGAACCCATACAAAAGGAGATTGCGTGATTTTTTTTTAACAACAAACAGCGTCATAAGAAATAAAAAACCAAGATACCTGCCCACCCATATAGGGTTTAAACCGCCATATTTTCCGGTATCTTCTTCAATACCCAGCCTGAGGGTCTCTCCCTGCATAGATTGTAAAAAAGAAATGGGATCACCATACTTATTAAATAGAAGAAGTACAAAAAAAAACCCACAAAGAACAGAAGCCTTAATATAAACTTCAAAATTGTTTATAATGATCAACCCATAAAAAAGAAATAAAACTATCCAGGTATATAAAATAATTATTTTACTAATTCCATAATTAGGCGCATTAGTATAAAGAAGTCCCACGCACAAAATCACAAGCAAGATAACAATATATTTAATTTCAGGAATTGATTGTATCCTGGGGCGCCGTAGAAAAACAAATGCCATATAAAAAAACATGCTGAACACAAACAGTCCTAAAGGTGCAATAACAAATGTTTGGAGAGATTTAGGGAAGAAATATGCTGAATAGCTAAAAAAGGTCGGTATTGCAATCCAGAATGCTAAAAACTTATTTGCTTTATTGATACCGTGCATATAATTCTTCAATTAACCTTACTTCGCAAAGAAATAAAATATACTTTCACGAGTTCCCTCAATGATTCCTTTTTTTGAACCAGCCTGCTATTCCCTTTCTGCTTTTCTCGGGTGGATCAAAATATTCTGAATAGCCGTAACTTTTATATTTAACGTAATTTCTTCTTTCGCCAACTCTGTTGATAATAGTGTATATTCCCTGAGAAGGATTTTCTCTTATCTTTTTGTTGAGTTCTCTCAACACAAACTTAAAGGTAAATCTGTGGCGAAGCACGACAATATTGACATCGGCATATACACCCAGCAAAGAAGAATCAGTTACAAGGCTATAAGGCGGTGTATCCAAAATCACATAATCAAATTTCTTCTTCAGCTCGTCCATTATGACCGCCATCCTGGGACCCAATATGAGCTCGGCAGGGTTTGGAGGAATCGGCCCTGCGGGTAATAACGAGAAATCCCCGTTGAAATCAGGCACTTTGCATAACAAACTATCCAGGGAAACATTTGCATTACTTAGAAAATTACTGATACCTTTTTCAGAAACTACTTTAAGCGTCTGGCTCAACCTTGGTTTCCTAAGATCAAACTCCAGCACAACAACTCTCTTATCCATCAGAGCAAAACTGGCTGCCAGGTTAAGGCTTACAAAAGATTTTCCTTCTTCAGGACGATGAGATGTTACCAGGATCACCTGAGGTTCTTTGCCATCATTTCTTGTAAATCCAATATTAGTTCTTATAACACGAAATTGCTCGGCAATAATAGAGCGGCTTCCTCTTTCAACTATAATCGGGGATGTCTCTTTCTTCGCATACGAAATTTCACCAAGTATCGGAGCATTACAGCCCTGCTCTACCTCTTCTTTGTCTCCAATTTTATTATCCAGCAGACTCCGGATATATATTACCGCTGCCGGTAGAAAAATCCCCAGCAAAACTGAAATTGCAAGAACAAGCTGTTTCTTTGGGCTAACGATTCCGATACTCCTCGACTGTTCAATACTACGGGAATCCTCAGTAGTAGAAGCTAAAGTTATAGCTGCTTCTTCTTTTTTCTGAAGCAGGAAGAAATACAATTGTTCCTTTACTGACTGGTCTCTTTTAATTTGAACAAGATTTTTTTGAATGGTTGGCATGCTCTTTATCCGCATAGAGAGCTCAGCGTCTTTCCTGCTAATATTATCTAATGTTATCCGATAAGCCTTTTTTAAGCTCGTTATATTGCCGATCAGGCTTTCCCGTGTATTTCTTACCTGGTTGCCCAAATCTACTGTAATTGGGTTTTTGGGACCCAGCCTTGTAGTTTGCCTTTCCCGTTCAAGCACTAACTGATTATAAGACTGGATCAATGCTGCAAGGGATGGCTCCAGGATGCCCGATGCAGAAGTAACCATCTTATCATTGTCCTGATTATTCTGGAGGCTCGTTTCAAGCGATTCAAGTATATTCAACTGGGTTTCCTGCTGGACCTTTTGCTGATCAATATCTTTTGCCTGGTCAAGATATATCTGTCCTTCAGAAGGTATGTCAGTTATTTTATTTTGAGTCTGAAACCGTTCAACTTGTCCTTCTACAGCCTGCAATTCCCGCTCTATTATAGCTAACCTGCCATTTAAGAAATCGAGCGTGTTTGTACTTACTTGTTTCTGATCTTCCAGTCCCTGAGATTTGTAAATATTTATAAGAGAACTTAAGACGGCCTTCGCTCTTTTCGCGTTATGATCCGAAAGCTCAAGAGTGATAATACTTGCAGTTTTACTCACAGGCTGAACATTTAAAGCAGCGAGGTAAGCATTGACGGCCCCGTCAACCGAAGAGAATTTAAAAAGGTACTTATTTTCTAGTGCCGTAGTATCATCATTAACAATGGTGGAATCCTCCCCGTTTAACGAGGAATTATCCATCTGGAAAATGACACCATTAATGCTATACCATTTCCCCATTGTTATGGGCAACATGTACTCGCTATCCTTAACCCACCATTTATTATCGCTTTTTCTTTGGATCACTTCCCAGGTAACAGGTCTTCCTATTGTATCCGGGTTTGCCACTCTTACTTTCAGAGGAAATTCATCTCCAAATACAGATCGGCTGATCAGCTTACCTTCCCTTTTTATATCCAGAAATAATTGTTCTTTTCTCACTGTGGCATCCATAAGATCGTAGCTGTGCAAGACTTCAATTTCATTATCAACCAGCTTTCCGCCTTCACTTAATTGAAGGTCTTTTAACAATGGGTTATCCAGCAGACCTGCCCCGCCTTTCTTTTCATCTTTTATCAAAATAGCTGATTTTGCCTTAAATACGGGCTCAGCATACCTGTTGTATGTTAACCCAAGCGCAACCATAATTATAGTAGATAGTAAAACCCAGGGCCAGTTGTTAAGTATATTAATGGATACCTGCTTAAGATCAACAGAAGACTCGTCCTTTATATCGTTTAATAAGGCTCTTGTGTTTATAGAGTTCATTTCACTTTTATTGAATATTTATAAATTCAATATCTATTTTATTCTTGAGATGGCTACGATACCAAGAGATATAAAACTGGTAACTATGGGTATAATGATATTCAAATTTTGGGACTGAGCCCCTTTACGTCTTACAGGTTCAACATATACTATATCATTTTGCTTCAGATTATAATAAGGGGATCTCATTATGTCGCTGCTGTTAAGGTCAAGAGTAGCTACTTCCGCCTTATCAGAAGTCTTCCTGATCACCTTTATTGTATTTCTTTTGGCAAAAACGGTCAAATCCCCCGCCATTCCCAATGCCTCCAGGAGATTCATTCTTTCACCGGCAACCTGCAGTGTAATAGGTCTCGCTACTTCTCCCATCACGGTTACCCTGAAATTGATCAGCGAAGCACTTACTACGGCGTCTTTTAAATATGGCACTACAGCATCCCTTATGGCAATTTTAGCCTCATCTGTGGTTAATCCCGCCACCTTTACATCCCCTATCCCCGGAATAGTAACATTCCCCGAAGGAGAAATGGTATATACACTCTGCATTATCTGTGAGTTGGTTCCGGCAGCAACTGCCGCACCTATCATATTAAACAACTGCGCCGCTTCAGGGCTGACACTGCTGATAACGATCTGCATCTGGTCGTTAGCCTGCAATCTCAAAGGACTTTCCGCAGCAATACGGACTTCCTGAGCTTTTCCTGGCACGCTATTTAAATCCTGAAAATAAGCTAATTGTTTTCCTGTCTTACAAGAGCATAAGAAAACAGAAGCAACCATAAAAAACGAAGTTAATCTGCACATAGAGAAAATAACATTTTTAATTGTATTTCCGGTAAATATACTTATAGTTCTGATTTGGAGAATGATATACGTTTTTATATATACACAATTACCGCCACTGGAAGAAAATACAATTAATACCTCATATTGACATGTTCCTAAGATATTCAGCCAGATGTCCCATTTTTATATCCCAAGACAAAACTTCCTCTGCGTATCTTCTCATATACCTCCCACATTCGGTATCCTTTTCCATCTTTTTCAAAAATGACACTATTAATTCAATATTTATTGGTTGTTCTGATGACTCCACTCTCAAGGCATAAGGAAAATCGGCGGGAAAATCATCGTCAATCCCCCCATATATAAACGGAATTCCCCTGGCACAATACTCTCTCGATTTTAACACTGACAGATAAAGTATCTTTGTTCTGTGAATAGCTAACGTACTGATGGCAAGATCGGTTTTTTCCAATATTTCATCCAATTTCTCCCCACTCAGGAACCCATGAAAAAAAACATTTTTTAACTTGAGCTTTTGAGCTGTTTTTTTTAATTGCGGTAATGCACTTCCTGCTCCCACAATATGAAAATTTATTACAGCATTACCTTTATAACGGTGTAGCCCCTCCATTAACCGATCTAATCCATGCCAGGGAGAAACTTCGGCAACACAAGTAAGATTATATGCTCCGGTAAAAGACTCTTTTTTTCTATTACCCGCCGGCACTGCATTAACCTCTATGCCATTTCCTATAATGAGGTGGGGTACTTTGTACTTTTTTATGTTAAAATGCTGCTCAAGAATTTCTCTTGTAACACTAACAATAAGATCAGTATTTTTCAGAATCCGGGTATGAAATAAGCAAAGACTTATATAATAAAAATAACTTTTTCGCAACAACGCTTCCTGAAAATTGTTAGCCAGCAATTCCAGTACCACTTTCTTCCTGGATTGCTTTACAGTACGCCACATCCAAAAGGCCGGTACATAATTCCTAAGCATAATTACTTCATCCTGATCTCCCTCTAACAATACCTGCCGGTAGCTTTCTCTTAGAGATTTAACTGCACTTAATTTATCCCAAAAGGATTTATATGGGGGAGTTTTAGTGGGTATTATATCAACAAAATCATATTTAAAATCATCAGGACTTCCTTTGCCCAATAAAACCAGCCTGGCATCAATATTGTTATTTCTTAAAGCCTGTACCTGGTAAATTACCTTTTTTGAGACACCGCTTTTGGGATTACCAAAATAAATCGCCACTAACCTTAATTTTAATCGTGCCATTAAAAAAAATATTTATCGTACAAATCCAATAAAAGAAAGGAAATTGGAAAGAAAAAGTAACTTAACCGGGCATATACTTAATATACATTTTAGCGACCGGAGTGATGCAAAGATAGCTTCATCTTTCGATTATGCATATTTCGTTTTTGATAATTTGCTAAACGTCAATCAAATATTGAATAGCTTTTCTATGCAATTAATCAGCATTAAAGTTAGTTCAACACATTGGTTTGAAATTTCAGATGACCGCAACTTAATTTTACAATAATTTTTTTTTGAACCGGTAATATCTTCAGATCAGTTAAAAATAATATTTTAAATTAATTTAATATGAAAAAATGATGCTCCATCATACTAAAATGAAAAAAATAGCATTATCATTTCTGCACTTATATAATTTTGACATATTAATATAATGTTTTTGCATATTAATACGAAAATCAATAAACTAAGAATTCATAAAGAGCCATCCTAAGAGATTTATATTTGTACTGCTAAACTTAAACTAGATACATGTAAAATAATGGAAACCTGTACTGATAAAACTGTTTAATATCCGATTTCCTAAATTCAACAACATGCCGAGACCCAGACCGAAGTTAATGCGAATCACTACTATCCCAGGCTCATTATGTGTTCTTCTTAAACACCAATTGAGATATATGAACCAGTTTTATGAAGTTCATGCTGTATCAAGCCCTGGAGAGCGGATGAACGAAGTAAAACAGCGGGAAGGCGTCATTACTCACCCGGTTTTAATGACCCGAATGATATCTCCCTGGCAAGATTTACAATCATTAATACGCTTGATAAAATTGATGAGAGCGGAGCGCCCGACTATTGTGCACACACACACACCCAAAGCTGGCATTGTAGGCATGCTTGCCGCAAAATTATCCGGCGTCCCGGTGCGATTACATACCGTTGCCGGACTTCCTTTACTGGAAGCTTCGGGATTTAAGCGATCACTGTTAAATATTATTGAAAAAATCACCTATAGCTGTGCCACAAAAGTCTATCCTAATTCTTTTAAGCTTAAAGAAATTATAGTAGCTGAAAAGTTTTGCAGCAAAAACAAATTAAAAGTAATCGGCAACGGAAGTTCAAATGGCATAGATACCGATCACTTTTCTCCTGAAGCAATATCCGTCAAAACACAGTGCGCCTTAAAAGAAAAGATCGGGATAAAGAGCACAGACATTGTTTTTTGTTTCATCGGTCGTATGGTGAAGGATAAGGGAATTGAGGAACTGGTAAAAGCTTTTCTCATTAATTTCGAAATCAATAAAAACATTAAACTGATCCTGGTAGGGACTTTCGAAAAACAATTAGATCCATTATCCGCTGAAACAGAAAATATTATTTTACACCATCCCAGCATTCATTTCGCCCGCTTTCAAAAAGATGTGAGACCCTATTTATTGATAACCGATATATTTGTTTTTCCCAGTTACCGGGAAGGTTTTCCAAATGTAATCATGCAGGCCGGCGCAATGGGTTTACCCTGTATTGTAAGCAATATAAATGGCTGCAATGAAATTATTGAGCATAATGTGAATGGGCTGATCGTTCCTGTAAAGAATACGCAAGCGGTAGCTGATGCCATGCGCCAGCTCGCAGAAAACAGCAATCAAAGAAAGCAAATGGCATCCGTGGCAAGAGATATAATCATTGCCCGCTATAATCAAAAATTCATTTGGGAAGAGCTTTTAAGGGAATATAAAACCGAAGTACAAAAAGCAGGTATAGCCAACTAATCCTATATTTATACCCGATCATGTACGTTTCATTTGTTAAAAGATTACTGGATATCTTAATCGCAAGTATAGCTTTCATACTCGCTTTCCCCGTATTTTTAATTATTGTGGTACTTCTTTTTTTTATGAACGGAGGAACACCGTTTTTTTTTCAAAAAAGACCCGGTAAAAAAGAGAAAATTTTTAAAGTGATCAAGTTTAAAACAATGAACGACAAAAAGGATAAAGAGGGAAAGCTTTTGCCTGATGGAGAACGTATGACCAAAATCGGGAAATTTATAAGAAAAACATCTTTGGATGAAATACCTCAATTGCTAAATGTAATGAAAGGAGATATGAGCCTTGTTGGCCCCCGCCCCCTGCTGGTCTCTTATCTTCCTTTATATAATGATTATCAGAAAAGGCGGCATGAGGTAAAGCCCGGTATTACAGGCTGGGCCCAGGTAAACGGGCGCAACAGCATTAGCTGGGGAAAAAAATTCGAGCTGGACATATGGTATGTGGATCATTGTTCCTTTGCCCTGGATTGCCGGATCATCTGGATGACAATAAAAAAAGTATTTAAAAGCGAGGGCGTCAATGCAGAGGAAAATATTCCCATGCGTCCTTTTAAAGGTGAAATATAAAAAAGACATTTGTAAAAAATATTCATCTCAATGAAGAAAATTTTAGTAACCGGTGTAGGCGGTCCCACACCAAGATCATTTGTGAGGGCAGTTAAATGGTTCGGCGGCATATACAAAGATGAGTTCGAGTTTATCGGTACAGACTCCAACCCTCTTGCATACGGGCTGTATGATAAAGACCTGTTTGCTGCCTCATTTGTGGTGCCAAGAGCCGACAGCCCCCGCTACTGGAGAAGTATAAATGAGATCATTGACAATCATAAAATAGACGCTGCTATCATTTTACCGGAGGTGGAAGTACTGGAATGGTCAAAAAATCATTATCATATCACCAGACCTGTAAAATTACATCTCCCTGATCCCCTTTTGGCACAGCAGCTCGTTAACAAGCATCTTTTACACAGTATATTAAAGGATACTGATTTTATACCATCGTTCACCAAATTAGACCCGCACGATTATTCATTTGCCGGTATAAAAAATAAGCTTGGCGACAGCTTCTGGGTAAGAAGCACTGAAGGCTCAAGCGGATTAGGATCTTTAAAGATCGAGAATGAAAAAATGTTAGCCCAATGGATCGCCTTAAACCCCGGCGTTACGGAATTTATTGCCACAGAGTATCTCCCCGGAAGAAATATGGCCTGTAAGCTATTGTATTATGAAGGGAAGCTGCTGGGATCGGCATGTGCCGAAAGAGTGAACTATATTATGGCAAAAGTGGCGCCGTCAGGAATAACCGGGAATACATCCTTCGGAAGACTGCTGAACGAGCCGGGGCTGGTAGACATTTCCATAAACACCCTGCATACCATCAGCAAACAGCTAAACACTCCTTTAAACGGGATATTTACTACAGACTTCAAGGAAGATGGCGGCGGCAACCCTAAGATAACAGAAATAAACATCAGGCATGTTGCCTTCACCTCATCACTGGCAGCAGGAGGCGCAAATCTTCCATTACGAACTTTGCAGGCTATGTTTTTTGATCTCCCCGAAAACAATCAAACGATTCACTATACTTTTCCTGAAAATTATATCTTTTTAAGAGATGTAGATGCATACCCTATGCTTATGAAAGAAAGTGACTTATTAAAAAACGCCTGAATATGCAATCAAAAATATGGCTCTCATCACCGCATATGGGCGGCAGCGAAAGAAAGTATGTCAATGAAGCTTTTGATACCAATTGGGTGGCTCCGCTTGGTCCTAACGTCAATGGCTTTGAGCAGGATATTGCCGGCTTCCTGGAAGGAGGTCACGGGCAGAAAGTTCATGCAGCCGCACTAAGCTCAGGCACGGCCGCGATACACCTGGCACTGATCCTCCTGGATGTAAAAGCAGGCGATGAAGTGATCTGCCAGAGCATGACGTTTTCTGCCTCTGCAAATCCTATTGCTTACCAGGGCGCCATTCCCATATTTGTAGAGAGCGAGCGCGATACCTGGAACATGTCGCCGGAGTTTCTCAAAGTTGCTATTCAAGACAGGATAGCAAAGGGAAAAAAGCCCAAAGCCATCATTCCTGTTCATCTCTATGGCATGCCCGCAAAAATCAAAGAAATACTTGCTATTGCACAGGAATATGGTATCCCTGTTGTGGAAGACGCGGCTGAAGCATTAGGCAGTCACATAAATGGTCAATACTGCGGAACCTTTGGTGAAACTGCCGCGCTCTCTTTCAATGGCAATAAGATCATCACCACCTCCGGCGGAGGAGCGCTGGTGGCAAAAAATGCAGCAACAGCAGAAAAAGCCCGTTTTCTTTCTACACAGGCAAGAGACGCAGCGCCTCATTACCAGCATTCCCATATAGGCTACAATTACCGGATGAGCAATATATGCGCAGGTATTGGCCGTGGCCAAATGGAAGTGCTGCCGGAGCGGGTGCAACAAAGAAGGGCTAATTATGACTGGTATACCAGTGTATTGCGCGACACAGAAGGCATTGAGTTTCTTCAGGAGCCGGAAGGTTATTATTCAAACCGCTGGCTTACCACAATACTGGTCAAACATCCTTCGAAAACGAGAGAAGACCTGAGAATGGCGCTTGACGCAGAAAATATTGAAGCAAGGCCATTATGGAAACCCATGCATTGCCAGCCCATATTTAAAGACGCTCCTTTCTATGGCGACGGGACATCTGAAATATTGTTCCGGGACGGGCTTTGCCTGCCATCAGGATCTAATCTTACCCCGGAAGAAAAAGACAGGGTTTTGAAGCAAATCAAAAAGACGCTTCAATAGTAAATCCCGGCGTTTATAAAGTGTTGCTGATATTACAGTGTCTTGATCTTTATATTGCGCCAGCTCACTTTAATACCGCCGCCATCGTGGATCTGCAGAGCTATGAATCCGTTGCCCTGCCCTATCTTTTCATCTTTCAACGTGATCATCTCGTGACCATTCAGCCAGGTAGTGACCTCATCTCCCACTACTCTGATACGGTAAGTATTCCATTCTCCAAACTTCAGGTATTTGTCTTTTGCCGGATCGGGTTGGATCAGCCAGCCACGTCCGTAAGATTCGTATATGCCACCGGTATTATGTCCCGGCGGAGCCACCTCTGCCTGCCAGCCGCTTATCTTAACGCCTTCAATGGAGGAACGGAAGAACACACCGCTGTTGCCATTAGCCGACTGTTTGAATTCCAGTGTCAGGTCAAAATTTTTATAACTCTTATCGGTAGAAAGATAGCCGTATGCTTTGTCCGGCCCGCTTTCACATACCAGCAGCCCTTTATCCACGTACCATTTCTCCGTGCCATGTATTGTCCAGCCACTAAGATCTTTACCGTTAAATAGGGAAACTGCTTTTTGAGAGAATGAGCTGTTTGCCGTCAGTAAAAATGCCGTAACAAAAAATACCATTATTTTGTTCATGTATGTATTTGTTGAAATGAATAAATCAAGAATAATAATCCATTATGCTTTATACCAGCATTGTTACAGGATTTTCTAAGTACTGTTTAAATGTTTGAAGAAATGATGCCCCTACTGCACCATCAACGCTTCTGTGATCACAGCTCAGCGTGATCTTCATTATATTGGTTACCCCAAAGCCATTGTCTTTTTTAACCACGGTTTCCTTAATGCGTCCCACAGCCATAATAGCGCTGTCGGGCGGATTTATGATGGCGGTAAACTCATCAATATCCATCATCCCGAGGTTGGATATAGTGAAGGTGTTGCCGGTAAATTCATTAGGCTGCAGCTTCTTGTTACGCGCCTTTCCGCTCAGCTCTTTGCTTTCGGCAGCGATCTGGCTCAATGATTTCTGATCGGCGAAGCGCACTACCGGTACGATCAGCCCGTCTTCAATTGCTACTGCAATGCCTATATGTATATGATGCCACTGGCGGATGGTATCATTCATCCAGCTGCTGTTGACTGCAGGATGCTTGCGCAGCGCCATAGCGGCTGCTTTCACTACCATATCATTGAAGCTGATCTTTACGGGGCTTACTTCATTCATCTGGGACCTTGCAGCCATGGCATTATCCATATTGATCTCCATGGTGAGATAAAAATGAGGAGCGCTGAACTTGCTTTCGCTCAACCGGCGGGCAATTGCCTTCCGCATCTGGCTCAAGGTGATATCAGAATATCCTTCCGTACCAGGCGCCGCAGTAAATACAGGGACTGCTGCTGCTGCAGGAGTTGTTGCCGCTTTAGCTGCCGCCGGAACAAAGTTGTCAATGTCTTTCTTAATGATCCTTCCGCCATCTCCCGATCCCTGCACCTGCTTGAGATCAACGCCTTTTTCCTGCGCTATTTTCTTAGCCAAAGGAGATGCCTTGATGCGCCCGTTTTCAGAAGAAGACAAAGCCGCCGGAGCTTCCTGCTGTGGTGCAGCAACGGCAGCAGCTTCAGTTTTTTCCGCCGCGGGCGCCGCAGAAGAAGCAGCTCCTCCCGGGCTCTTCAGAGAAGCGACCAATCCACTCACATCAGTGCCTTCTTTTCCTATAATAGCTATCACATCATTCACTTTGGCAGTACCGCCATCCGGAACGCCTACATACAACAACGTTCCTTCTGTATATCCCACCACTTCCATAGTGGCCTTATCCGTTTCCACATCCGCAAGATTATCGTCGCTTTTTACTTTATCACCCACTTTTTTATTCCATGCCACTATTTTTCCTTCGGTCATAGTATCGCTGAGCAAGGGCATCCGTATCACGGTTACTCCAAGTTGCTCCGGAGTTACAGAAGGTGCAGCTTCTTTGGCAGGCTCAGCTTTAGGAGCCGCTGCAGTTTTAGGGGCTTCCGCTGCAGGCGCCGCATTGCCACCCAGTACCGATTTGTAATCTTCTCCTTCCTTTCCAATTACTGCAATAACATCATCCACTTTTGCGCTTTTCCCTTTTTCAACACCAATATGCAATAAGGTACCTTCATTATAGCTGTCCAGCTCCATAGTAGCCTTATCCGTTTCCACTTCTGCCAATAAATCACCAGGCTTCACCTTGTCGCCTACTTTTTTATGCCATTCCACAATCACTCCCTCGGTCATCGTATCACTCATCCTGGGCATTTTAATAACTTCAGCCATAATATATATGAAATTTAAGTTTAAGATGTAGTTTGGAAGGTCGAAATTAAGGCAAAAACAGTAAATGAAACGGAGCGACGATAAACTTTTCTACCCGGGAGGTATAGCGACATTACAGCTATACGCCCAAAGCTTTTCTTCCGGGTAAATGGCGGGCTAATAATCCAGTTCCATCTTAAGGCGGTCTCTCAATTCCTTCACCATCGGATATTCTTCTATCATTTTAAGATACTGCTCCCTGCTGTTCAAAGGACGTTCTACGGGAGCATCATTGTCTGCACTTTCCTGCAAAACGATATTATAAGTCAATGTGCGATTATTATAGAATGCCTGCAGGTATTCTATCAGCGAGCCTCTTTCCTGCTCTATAAATTTGAGCTGGAGATTATTTTCCACAATAATATCAAAGTTATTGGCAGCTGTCACCTGCAGCCCCGCCAGCTTAAAATTAGTAACAGCAGAATGGTTTTTCTGCTCCTCCAGCTTTTCTATATATTTTTCCCATGCCTGCCGGAGGTTTTCAATAGTGAGCGCTTTAGCCACATCCCTCACCTGATTGTTTCGCTCAGCTATCTGCCTACGTATTTTAGATAAAGCGCCTAATGCCGGTTGCGCTATCGCATTTGCAGTCTCAGCACCTGCCTGCATTTTTTGCGACGGTATGGAAGGAGAAGTTTTTATGGCTGCCGGCTGTTTACTTTCAACAGTAGTTTCAATCATCAGCTTTGCTTCCGGCTGAGTTTTTTTGTAGTCCCGTACTTTTGTTTCAGCAGGTTTTTGCGCTGCAGGTGCTATATGCCTGAAGGCAACAGGGCGCACGGCTTCACTCAGTTTTTTTTTACCGGCTTCGCCGTCATTCACCAATTCAAATGCCTGGTTAAGATAAGTAAGCTTAATGAGTGTAAGCTCTGTATGCAGCTTTTTATTTCTCGCTCCCTTATAGTTCAGCTCGGCTTCATTAAGGATATTCAGCGCGCTGATCAGCCATGAAGGAGAAAGCTTTTTGGCAATATCTGCATAGCGCTGCTTAAAACTTTCAACCACTTCAAGCAGTCCTGCAATTTTCTCATCTTTACACACCAGCACATTCCTGGCAAACTCAGCAAAGCCGTTTAACACCAGGTCTCCTTCAAACCCTTTCCTGTTGATGTCATCATACAGGAGCATTACCGCAGGCAGGTCTTGCTGGAGCATTGCTTCGGTCAGCTTAAAGTAATAATCGTCATCAAGAATATTAAGATGCTCAAGCGTGTTGCCGTAGCTCAGCTCGCCATTGGTGAAGCTAACGATCTTATCAAGTATGCTGAGCGCATCACGCATACATCCGTCACTCTTCTGTGCTATTACCTGCAATGCTGCTTTTTCTGCATGAATATGTTCCTTATCTGCAATCTCTTGCAGATGTTCAACGGTATCGTTGGGTGTAATACGCTTAAAGTCGAATATCTGGCAACGCGATAAGATAGTAGGTAATATTTTATGCTTCTCCGTGGTAGCAAGAATAAAAATGGCATAGGGAGGCGGCTCTTCTAGTGTTTTTAAAAATGCATTGAAAGCCGAAGAGCTGAGCATGTGCACCTCATCTATGATATATACTTTGTACTTTCCTGCCTGCGGGGCAAAGCGCACCTGCTCGGTAAGGCTCCTGATATCATCTACCGAGTTGTTGCTGGCAGCATCCAGCTCGTGAATATTAAGCGATGTGCCCTCATTAAAGGATTTGCAGGAAGTACAGGCATTGCAGGCTTCACCATCTGCCTGTATATTTTCGCAATTGATGGTTTTAGCCAGTATCCTGGCGCAGGTAGTTTTTCCAACACCTCTCGGACCGCAGAATAAAAAGGCATGGGCCAACTGCTTGTTTTTTATCGCATTCTTTAGTGTAGTGGTGATATGCCCCTGCCCGACAACCGTATTAAAAGTCTGGGGGCGATACTTACGTGCAGATACAATAAAATTATCCATACCTCAATTGCGCTTTATGCAAATGTAAGGGAAGTAGTGATGCGGAAATACGAGAATATGACAGTGTGGAAATATGGGGTATTAATTTGAAAACGGGCAATTTAAAAATTTTAAAATGAGCCCGGGTGCGGGTTTCCGGGAAACCTGCAACTTACAACCTTCTGACCATTCTCATTCAACGTCCCCCCCATTCACCATTCGCTTTTCCCCATATCCCATTTTTCTTTATCTTCAAACTCAAAGATTGCTACATGTCAACTTATATTCTTTCTTTAGACCAGGGAACAACAAGCTCACGCGCTATTATTTTTGACAAAAACGGTTCGATAATTTCTGTTGCTCAAAAAGAATTCAGGCAGATATTCCCCCAACCGGGATGGGTGGAGCACGATCCCAACGAAATATGGAGCACACAGTTGGGAGTAGCCGCCGAAGCGATAAGCAAAGCCGGGCTGAGCATTGAAAATATCGCTGCCATAGGCATTACCAACCAACGGGAAACAACCGTAGTATGGGAGCGTGCCACAGGCAAACCTGTATATAATGCCATAGTATGGCAGGACAGGCGTACTGCAGCCTTCTGCGATGAGCTCAAAGCAAAAGGAACAGATAAGATCATACAGCAGAAAACAGGACTGATCATTGACGCTTATTTTTCCGGCACCAAGGTGAAATGGATACTTGATAATGTGGAAGGTGCAAGAGAGAAAGCAAATAAAGGAGATTTATGCTTCGGTACGATTGATTCCTGGCTGCTGTGGAACCTCACCAAAGGGAAAATACACGCTACAGATGTCTCCAATGCCTCCCGTACGCTATTATTCAATATACATACATTACAATGGGATGGCGAGCTTGAAAAGATATTTGATATACCCGGCAATATGCTTCCGCAGGTAAGAAGCAGCAGCGAGGTATACGGCGAAACGCAAAACATACTCACTGCACATCGCATACCCATTGCCGGTATAGCCGGCGACCAGCAGTCTGCCCTCTTCGGGCAAATGTGCACGCAACCCGGTATGGTGAAGAATACTTACGGCACGGGCTGCTTTATGCTGATGAACACAGGTGAAAAAGCCGTGCCTTCGCAGAACAACCTGCTCACTACGGTAGCATGGAAAGTGAATGGCATCACACATTACGCGCTGGAAGGCAGTGTATTTATTGCCGGCGCCGTTGTACAATGGCTCAGGGATGGATTAGGCATTATCCATTCCTCATCCGAAGTGGAAGCGCTTGCGCAGAAAGTAGCCAATAGCGAAGGCGTATATATTGTTCCTGCCTTTGCCGGGCTGGGCGCACCTTATTGGGACCAGCATGCAAGAGGGAGCATATTTGGTATGACAAGAGGCACGACTGCTGCACATATTGCGAGAGCTGCGCTCGACAGCATTGCTTACCAAACCGTTGATGTATTAAAGTCCATGGAATCTGATTCGGGTATTGCCATTAAAGAGCTGCGGGTAGACGGAGGCGCTACGGTCAACAACCTGATGATGCAGTTTCAGAGCAATATTTTAGATACGCATGTCATCCGGCCCAAAGTGATTGAAACAACAGCGCTCGGAGCGGCTTATCTTGCAGGACTGGCAGTAGGTTACTGGAAAAATATGGATGAAATAAAAGCGCAGTGGGAAGCAGAGAAAACCTTTATACCTGATATGCCGGAAGTCAGCCGCAATCAGTTATACAAGGGATGGCTCAGGGCAGTGAAGGCTACCCGGGCCTGGGCCGCTATATGACGTTTGTAACTGCCGTATATTTATGAAAACAAAACAGGAGCGGTTTATGAACAGGGCTGAGATGCTTGCAAGGCTGGAAACGGAAAAAGAATGGGATATTATTATTATCGGCGGGGGCGCTACAGGGCTGGGCGCAGCAGTAGACGCCGCTTCAAGAGGGTATAAAACTTTGCTGCTGGAGAGGCTAGATTTTGCCAAAGGTACATCAAGCCGGGCTACCAAGCTGGTACACGGCGGTGTAAGATACCTGGCACAGGGAAATATTAAGCTTGTGATGGAAGCTTTAAGAGAAAGAGGACTACTATTGAAAAATGCTCCCCATCTCACCCGTAACCAGGCGTTTGTGCTTCCTTCCTATAGCTGGCGCGGAAAATGGTTTTACGGCATAGGGCTTAAGATCTACGACCTGATGTCGGGTAAACTGAGCATAGGAAAAACAAAGCTGCTTTCTTCCAAAACAACAGCACGGTATCTTCCCGCAGTAACTACGGACAGGCTTAGCGGCGGTGTCCTGTATCACGACGGGCAGTTTGATGACGCCCGCCTGGCGCTGAATCTTGCGCAAACCGCCGCAGAGCAGGGTGCTGTGGTGCTGAACTATATGGAGGTGTTTGATCTTGATAAAGAAAAGGATAAGGTATCAGGTGTATTTGCTGAAGATATCCTGAGCGGAAAAGAATATGAGCTGAAGGCCAAGGCCGTGATCAATGCTACCGGTGTATTTACCGATGATATCCTGGAGATGGATGATGAGCGTCACCATCATATTGTCTCCCCCTCGCAGGGAATCCATTTTGTGGTAGACAAAAAATTCTTTCCCGGTGACCATGCCATGATGATCCCAAAGACCGACGATGGGCGGGTGCTGTTTGCTGTGCCCTGGCATAATCATGTCATCATAGGAACAACAGATACGCCGGTGCAGGAACCTTTGCCCGAGCCTACTCCTCTTGATGAAGAGATCGCGTTTATTTTTCGCAACATCAACCGCTATCTTACCACCAATATAACCAAAGCAGATATCAAAACCGTTTTTGCAGGATTACGCCCATTGGTAAAGGCGTCCGGGCAAAAAAATACGGCGCTGATGCCGAGAGATCATACCATTATCGTATCTAAAAGCAATCTTATTACCATTACCGGCGGCAAATGGACCACTTACCGCAGGATGGCAAAAGACGCCGTTGACAATGCTGCTTTTGTATCTAAGGTCACCAGGAAACCGTGCATTACTGAAACACTGCATATACATGGCTGGACCGAAAAGCCCGACAGCAACGAGACGTTACGTTTTTACGGCAGCGATGCAGCCGGGATAAAACAACTCATGACCGAAACACCGCTCTTAAGCGAAAGGCTTCACCCTGCATTTGATTATACAAAAGCAATGGTGGTATGGGCTGTACAAAAAGAAATGGCAATGACAGTAGAAGATGTGCTGGCAAGAAGAATGCGCATGTTATTTTTAGATGCGCAGGCGGCAATAGATACAGCGCCGGCTGTTGCAGCAATTATGGCGAAAGAAATGGGTAAAGATGATAACTGGATAAAAGAGCAGACAGATCAGTTCACAGCCCTGGCAGGGAAATATTTATTGCCGCAGGTGTAGAATATCATTCTAATATATATTCAATATAACGGTCTGTTGGATTATCTTTTGGGACAATCTTACACGGGTTTCCTAAAACCAGTGAAGAAGGGGAACATCAACATTTACAAAAGGAGTTAAGCGTCACTAAAACATTATCGCCGATATTTATATTGCCAACTGTCAGACCATCGTATCTATAGAGGTCAGCCTTGATTACTCTATCGATTTTTAAAAATATAAATTAATGCGCAAAATTCACTTCGTAAGCTCCTTTTATTCTTTCTATCGGTGGATTAAAATATCCAAATTTCAGATCGGGAAATTCTTCATGGATCAGCTCCATCAATTGCTTTACTCCCATACATTCACCGGTTTCACTTATACCGATCTTTCCCATATACCAGTCAGGGTCAATATTGAAATTGCGCCACTGGATCATGGACAGGCCGGTTTCGATAATCAATTTTCGAAGCGCTTCATATTCTTCAACACTATCTGTCATCCCCGGAAAAACAAAGTAATTGATGGATGTCCAGCCGCCATAGCGGCGAACAACTTTGAGACTTTCAACAATATCTTCAAAGCAGTAATTATTGGGACGGTAATATGCTTCATAGATATGCTTTCGGGCAGAGTTGGTGCTTACCCGTATGCTGTTAAGCCCTGCCTCGCATAATGCAGCGACTGCAGCCGGCTTTGAGCCGTTGGTATTGATATTGATGCTGCCTTTGCCAGTATGTCTTCGGATTTCCTTAATAGCTTTTACTATCGTTTCCCACATCAGCAACGGTTCTCCCTCACAACCCTGGCCAAAGCTGATCAAAGGGAAAGGAGCTGTTTCAAGATGAGGCACCGTAAATTCAATAATTTCTTCTGCCGTCGGCTTAAAGTTCAATCTGTCCTGGGTTGATGGTATGGCTTCTTCCTCCGGCTGAAAAGATATACAACCAATACAGTTGGCATTGCATGCCGGTGATGAGGGAACGGGGCATTCCCATCTTCCCATAAAATAATTTCTTGCCGCAGGACAATGATAGGTAAGGCAACAGTTTTCCGCCAGATGCTTTATCAGCCGGTTTTGCGGATAAGATTTCAGCAATATGTCAACGCCATCATGTATGGTTGTATCATCAAAACCGCTACATTCCTGGCGTATGTCCTGCTCAATCCGAACAGCAGGCACATAAAATTTATCATTCAGCCATGAAGCCGCGGTGTAGCAAAACAGCGGTAACACGGGGGCTTCGGGCATCGTTTCATACGCCGCAATATACAGTCCGGTATGTGCAGGGGGAATAAATGCGGCTACTGCCCAGCCTTTCGTGCACAGGCGCATTTCACCGGTATTTACATCAATACCAATGCCGCGTCTGCCGGGCAATTCATATAATGATCCGCCATCAGGCAGCGCTATCCAGTCTTCCACGGGCACGGGAAGCGCGTCCCATCCCGTTCTGCCTGCGGCATACAGGGAAGTATCTTCAAATATTTCCCCTTTACCGTTGGAGTACAATAAATATGGTGATTGGGTTAAAGCCATATAGTTAATCATTTGCTGCGGGCTGATGCAGGTTAAACAGACTGTCTACAAACTCGTGCTTATTAAATACCAGCAGGTCTTCCATTTTTTCCCCGACGCCGATAAATTTTACAGGGATTTTAAACTGGTGAGCTATGGATAAAACTACTCCTCCTTTAGCTGTTCCATCTAATTTGGTAATTGTCAAAGCAGTAACATCTGTGGCTGCGGTAAATTGTTTTGCCTGTTCCAGTGCGTTCTGTCCGGTAGAACCATCAAGCACCAGCATCACCTCATGAGGTGCGCCGGGAATTACTTTTTGTATCACCCTTTTTATCTTACCCAGTTCTTCCATCAGGTGCGTTTTGTTGTGCAGGCGGCCTGCTGTATCAATCAATATTATATCAGCTCCTTTTGCCACCCCGCTGGTTACCGTATCAAAAGCTACGGAAGCCGGATCGCTTCCGGTCTCTTTCTTAACGATAGGCACTCCCACCCTTTCACTCCATATTGTCAACTGCTCCACGGCTGCCGCCCTGAAAGTGTCTGCAGCGCCCAGCAAAACTGACTTGCCGGCTTTTTTAAAATTATATGCCAGCTTGCCTATAGTAGTTGTTTTCCCTACCCCGTTCACCCCTACCACCAGCATCACATACGGTTTGGCCGGCAGTTCAGCGGTGAAATCGTAAGCATCCTTTTCAGCCGCCTCTGCAAGAACAGACTCTATTTCTTCCTGCAATATTGTATTCAGCTCAGAGGTATTAAGGTATTTATCTTTTGCAACACGTGCTTCTATCTTTTCTATGATCCTGACTGTAGTAGCAATACCCACATCAGCGCTCACCAGCGCGTCTTCAAGATTATCGAGCACTTCTTCATCTACCGTGCTTTTGCCGGCAACGGCTTTAGTTAGTCTTGACAAAAAACCTGTCTTGGTTTTTTGCAGTCCCTGGTCGAGTGTTTCTTTTTCTTTTTTGCCAAACAACTTTCCAAAAAATCCCATACAACCGGTTTAATAGTATAAATTGAAACGCATGAGAAAATCATCCTGCGTCATTTCATTAAAATAATTAAAAACAGTGGTTTCATAAATCACAAATCCAGCCTTTTGGTAAAACTGTATTGCCTTACTGTTTTTCTGCCATACCTGCAGCCATATAAGGTCGTACCTGCCCATTGCAGCCATTTCTTTGCACTTGTCCATCATATCCTTACCCACTTTTACTCCCTGGTATTCCTTGAGCACATATATTCTTTCGAGCTCAATAGCATGTTGCTGTTCAAGCCCCTTAGCTTTCCTGTCGCTCCTAAGCTTAGTAAATGCCGCAGGCTTGCCGTCTAAAAACGCGATATAGAAAGTAGCCCAGGGATTATTAAGCTCAGCAGCTATTGCATCAGGAGAAAATCTTTTCTCCACGTAACTTTCAATCACCCCGTTGTTCGTCACTTCAGCATAAGTCTCTACAAAGGTCTTGCGTCCAAGATCTACTATAATATCACGGTCTTCGGGAGCTGCCTGGCGTATAAAAATATTGCTTTTCATAAAATTCTTAAAAATGACAAAAGCCGTCGCGGTATTAACGTGACAGCTTTCTCTGCTCTTTTTAAGTAAGGGACTTATTTCTGAGCCAGGAATTCTTTGATCTTGTCTTTATGAACAATAGCTTCTTTAAAGGTATAAGCGCCCGTTTTGGGGCTGCGTACAGCACGTACAACTTTAGTCCAGTTTTTTGCTTCAGCGGCTGCTTTCTGGTCTTTTGTCTTTATCGCTGTTTTTGCTGCTTTTGCCATGATATATAATTTGAAAATGGGGAAATTTGAAAATGAAAAGTAATTTTCAAATCTTCAAATGGTTTATTTAATCTCTTTGTGAACAGTCACTTTTTTCAAAATGGGATTGTATTTCTTCAGCTCCAGACGTTCAGGGGTATTCTTTTTATTCTTGTTACTGATGTAACGGCTGGTGCCCGGCAGACCACTGTTTTTGTGCTCCGTACATTCGAGTATTACCTGTACCCTGTTACCTTTCTTCGCCATGATAGATTATTTTTTAAAATGTTTATCAGATCTTTTCTCCCTGTGCTCTCAATTCCTTTACCACAGTATAAAGCCCTCTCTTATTGATGGTACGCAACCCATCGGTAGAAACCTTCAGTGTGATCCACTTGTCTTCCTCGGCCAGGAAAAAACGCTTGGTCTGCAGGTTAGGTAAAAACCTGCGTTTTGTTTTTATATTCGAATGCGATACATAGTTACCAGTCATAGGAACTTTACCTGTTATCTGACATACTCTGGCCATAATCCTGTTTTTTGGGACGGCAAAGTTCAGGAAAATATCATTACTGTCAAAAAGATTTTATCTTTTTTAGTTCCTTTTCAACCGGCAATGGAAAGCCAGCCACAGATCGCATGCCGGTCTCCGGCTTAAAACATACCGGTATTTTAGCGGGAGGTAACCCTTTTCTGCTGATAATCATAATAATTATGCGGGTATGAATGCATGCGCAATGCTCCCATGCCACTGTTGTTTTCCAGAAAAATCCTATTATTATATATGTGCCGATGCTACTTACAAATTGGTTTTGCCTGCAAAACCGGGTGTCTCATATACCTGGAACACCGCAGAAACCGCCATTGACAAACTGTGCATGGAGCGAAAAATTGAAATACGTCCCACGGGCGTTACAATTCCTTATTGTATCTTTAGCGCCGTCCTTTACATTTGCTTAATAAACGGATCAGAATCAATGATGGAAGAAAAAAACCAGAATTTTATCGAGGAAATAATAGAAGAAGATCTAAAAAACCATAAATACACTCAAATCATCACCAGGTTCCCGCCGGAGCCCAATGGCTACCTTCATATAGGGCATGCTTCCAGTATATGTCTCAATTTCGGGCTTACCAAAAAGTTCGGCGGTTATACCAACCTGCGGTTTGACGATACCAATCCTGTAACAGAGGAAACAGAATATGTGGAAAGCATTAAAGAAGATGTAAAATGGCTGGGGTTTGAATGGAAAAATGAGCTGTATGCCTCAGACTATTTCGATACTTTATACCAATACGCTATACAGCTGATAAAAGAAGGGCTGGCTTATGTGGACGACAGCACATCAGAAGAGATAGCCGCATTGAAAGGGACGCCTACCGAGCCCGGTAAAAACAGCCCTTATCGCGACCGCAGTGCAGAAGAAAACCTGGAGCTTTTTGAGAAAATGAAAGCGGGAGCTTTCCCTGACGGCAGTAAAACGCTGAGGGCGAAAATTGATATGGCGCATCCCAATATGCTTATGCGCGACCCCGTGCTTTACCGCATTAAGCATGCGCACCACCACCGTACCGGCGACAGGTGGTGCATATACCCTATGTATGACTTTGCCCACGGCCAGAGCGACAGCATTGAAAATGTTACCCATTCTATCTGTACGCTGGAATTTGTTCCGCACAGGGAGCTATACGACTGGCTTATTGAAAAGCTGAAGATCTATCCTTCCAAACAATATGAATTTGCACGGCGCAATCTCACTTATACTATCACCAGCAAGCGTAAGCTGCTCCAACTGGTGAATGAAAACTTTGTAGATGGCTGGGATGACCCTCGGATGACTACGGTAAGCGGTATGCGCAGAAGAGGATTTACCCCTGAAAGCATAAGAGAATTTTGTGAAAGAATTGGAGTAGCCAAAAGAGAGAACCTTGTAGATATGGGGCTGCTGGAATACTGTGTGAGAGATCATCTCAACAAAGTTGCCCAGCGCCGCATGGCTGTGCTTGACCCCGTAAAGCTTATCATTACCAACTACCCCGAAGGGCAGACAGAAGAAGTAAGGAGTGAAAATAACCCCGAAGAAGAAAATGCCGGGGGAACAAGACCGCTATCCTTTTCGGGAGAGCTCTGGATAGAAAGAGAAGATTTTATGGAAGTGCCGGCAAAAAAATGGTTCAGGCTAGCTCCCGGGGCTATGGTGCGGTTAAAAAGCGCTTATATTGTAAAGTGCGAAGGTTTCAAAAAAGATGACCAGGGAAATATCACCGAAGTGCATTGCAGTTATATCTCCGAAAGCAAAAGCGGCAATGATACCTCTGGTATACATGTAAAAGGCACGATCCACTGGGTAAGCGTACCACATGCAGGCATAGCCGAAATTCGCCTCTATGACAGGCTGTTTAATATAGAAAATCCCGCTGCGGAAGAAGGGGATTTCAGAAATTATATTAATGCTGACTCCTTAAAAGTGATCAAAAACGCCTATATAGAAGCTTCCTTAAAAGAGGCTCATCCGGGGGAGAAATTCCAGTTTATACGAAAAGGGTATTTTACCCCGGATAAATATTCAACGCCCGGACACCTGGTATTTAACCGTACCGTAACCCTGAAAGATACCTGGGCAAAGGAAAGCAAAAAATAATTTGTTCTTTGCCTATGTTGTTTTTTCCGAGGGCTTAAATCAATATTTTTAACCGCTCTGTTTTTATAATCCCAAGCCATGCGCCAATTATTTTTGTTCCTGTTGTTTTTTTGTACGCTGCGTGTCTTTTCCCAACCCTCAAATTATACGACAGCCAATGCTCATTCGCATAATGATTACGAAAAGCCTGTTCCTTTCCGGGAAGCCTATGATCAGCAATTCGGCTCCATCGAAGCTGATATTTTTCTGCAGGATGGAAAGCTCATTGTGGCCCACCAGGAAGATCAGCTGGCGGCAGGCAGGACACTGGAATCGCTCTACCTTGATCCGCTGGCAAAGTGCATTGAAAAAAATAATGGCACGGTATACCGCGACAAAACAAGGCAATTGCAATTGCTTGTAGACATAAAAACCGGATCAGTGCCCACGCTGAATAAACTTATTGAAATTTTAGGCCGCTATCCCGCACTCATTTCGGCTTCATCCTTAAAAATTGTGATCTCCGGCAATCGCCCGCCTGCAGAAGACTTTAAAAACTACCCCGCATATATATACTTCGACGGAGAATTAAGCGTCACTTACCCCGAAGAGGCGCTGCCGAAAATAGAAATGCTCAGCGATAATTTCAAAAAATATTCCTCATGGAACGGAAAAGGAATCCTGCCCGAAGCAGACCGGGCCAGGGTAGAAGCTGCTATCAAAAAAGGACACGATCTGAAAAAGAAAGTACGCTTCTGGAATGCACCCGACATCATCAATGCATGGTATGGCTTCATGGAACTTAGCGTTGACTATATCAATACCGATCATATTGAAGCAATGGGCACCTTCCTGCACCAGCTTGCCAACAGATCATATACCTCACCCGATTCCTATGCACTGTATACACCCCGGTACAGGAATGACGGCACTGCAAAACCTGTAAAAAATGTGATCCTCCTCATCGGTGATGGCACGGGGCTTGCACAATGGTATGCGGGATATACTGCCAATGGCGGAGCATTGAACGTATTCAATATGCGATACACCGGGCTGTCCAAAACCAGTTCGTACGACAGCTATATTACAGATTCAGCGCCGGGCTCTACTGCTTTTTCTTCCGGGGTAAAAACAAATAACCGGGCTGTAGGAGTAGACCATACAGGGAAAGCATTAACCCTTCTGCCCGATATATTTATCCGGCGCAATATAAAAACCGGCATCATTACCAGTGGAGACCTTACGGATGCCACCCCTGCTGATTTCTATGCCCATCAATCCGAACGGGACAGCAGCGCCCCTATTCTGAAGGATCTGCTTTCTGCCCATGTTGATATCATTATGGGAGAAAAGCCTGAACTGAAAAACAATGACGAGCTCGACCGGAAGCTGGCAAAAAAGTTCACTATTGTCAGCTCAGTCCGGGAAGTCAGATCCACTACAAAAATGCCGCTGATGGTAGCCGATAAAAGAGCCGGGCTTACTGTGCTCAAAGGACGTGGCGACTGGTCTGTTGAGGCATTTGAAAAAGCCATATCCCTGCTGTCCCAAAACAAAAACGGTTTTTTCCTGATGCAGGAAGGCTCACAGATTGATGACGGCGGGCATGCCAACAAGATGCCTGTAGTTGCAACAGAAGTAATGGACCTTGACCAGGTAATAGGAAAAGCCATGCAGTTTGCTGACAGTAATGGAGAGACACTGGTAATAGTG
>CAYWVB010000005.1:82515-99170 GCA_964461595.1 uncultured Terrimonas sp.
TCTCACGAATATTTAATAGCTGAGGGTTGGGGTCTTCATCTATTTTTCGAAGAAATACCACGCCATAAATATAATAAATAGTACCAGGAACCACCACCTCCAGCTTCCACCCCAATCATTTTTCTCCGCGATGCCGGTTGTCGCAACCCCGGGGAGCATGCTACGTCTGAAAAAAGAAAGAAAATCGTAAAACCCGTCCTGTACTATCCGCCTTCCTTTATGGTCGGGTTCGGCGTTGAGCGCTTCAATATGTATATTGGTGCTGTCGTCCGATGCTTTATGAAGTGTGACAGAGATCATTATTATGGTAAACGATTTCACCCAGCCCAGCATAAAAGAATTACCGGAATGCCCCTTCCCTTCTAAAGCAACCTCATCTTCCAGCAGCTCGTGAAGCGCATCCTTTACGGTATCTAACTCCTTATCAATCTTTACAACAGTACTGATAGGCGATATGGTTGTACCCTGATTCATCATTCACCTGACATTGTATTTCTACTACCTATATGCAATGACCTTGCCATATTAGTGACCACCATGCTATTATATACTATATTTTATTAATATTTTCTCAAAATCATACTTTTCACAGCACTTTTAGCGATCTTCTATTCCCCATTACCAACGGGTATAACCCAGCCTTTGGATTAAGAACAGCAACAAAACAGCATCTTAAAGCATTTTTTTTGTTATCCTATAATATTTGTCCCGGTTTGTAGTTATATCCTTATTAATCCAGTATCACTCCAAATCATTTCTCATGGGACAAATCAAAAATATTGAAGTAGAATTTCCGTCCGTAGTAAGAGAATTGCTTTCACTGCGCATTAAAGATGAAGAACTTGTCAATCCCGTATTCGAATACACTATCACAGATTCGGAAAAAAAGGTATGCCGGAAGGGAAAATTTAACGGGCTTGAAGTGCAAATGAGAGTAGCGCATCTTAACAGCGGGAAATACTATTTTACATTGAATGTTACCAACAACGGGGAAAGTCTAGTGTATGCTTTCGAGAAAAAGCCGCGTGCAGGGGATATTCTCGAATTCATGGCATCCTGATATCCCGGAACACCCGTCAGGGCAGTCCTGCCAGGTCTATTTCCGGCTTTTTACCGGTAGCGCTGTGCTCAAAAACAGATCTGTAAGCAGTATAGTCCTTAAAAAAACCACAATTTTTCAGGTAAAACCGGTCTCCTTTTACGCCTCCTGCAAAATCCTTCCTGTATCCCTTTGCTGCAGTATTATCATAGGTAAAAATTGCCTTGTTCAATGCTTTCCAGTTTCCTTCTGCATCACATATCCACTGATTGCCAAAATATACTTCTCTTGTCTTATCACCCTGGTCAGGAATGAAGTTTTCAAGAAAAGAATGAAAACGCCTGAGATAAGTGTGGGTATGTGGTCTTTTAAAACTGGCTATCAGCAGCCATTGCCCTTTTTCTGGAGCAAAAAAATATGCGGTATATACAGTGTTATCATTATCATCAGGTTTCCCGTGCAACAGAAATTTATAAGTAGTGCCGGCTTTCCAGTTGTACCTCAGGAAACTTTGGCCGCCAGAGCCTTCATTGCCAAATTCACCTGCATGCACGCCCTCTCCTTTCTTCAGCAGGGCTATGCGCATATCCTCCGGTATTTTTCCGGGATCGTCCGTTGAAAACGGGCTCCATACTGAAAATAATACCCGCCGTTCTTCAGCACTGTTTACCTGTATGCCAAAATAACCTTCTCCAAAGCCGATAGCCATAAAATAAGAGCCGGTCACATCCTCCTTTTCCGGCACAGTTACTTCATTATAAAACCAGCCTGCTTTTACCGAGTCGTTAAAAGGATAATTTAAATGAACGGATGGACCACGTCTTCCCCAATAAAAAAAATTGCCTTCATTATTTGGGGTAAATGCCGTTTCCCCTTCTGCAATTGTTCCACTTATTTCATAGTCGCTTATATCGGCAAAATATTTTCCGCTCTTTTGCAAACCGCTCAGGGTAATATCTATATAGCCGGTATCCGTAATGTTCCATTCACCGGCATCATATAAACGGTAATCACCACTGCTGATCCTGCATTCCTTTTGCTTTCCGCCTATAGTTATCCCCAGCCTGCTGTTCCCTTCAGCTCTTGCCTTCAGCTTCAGGTGCAAAGAGCCTGTCTTACTAAGACGGATATAAGTTTTAAAATATGTTGAAGCATTTTCCCAATGCGCTATGCCATTCCCGGTAATTGTCTTCTCCCCTTTTGAAGCGCCACACGCCCATGTATTGCCTCCCAACGGCACGTGCAGCGCAGCCGTATCCTGTAATGAATATACAGGAGCACCTGTATTTTGAGATAAAGGCAACAGGTATAGTATTGAACAAAAACCGGTTATCAGATATATTGTGGACATAGGCGGAACATATTATCTGCAGTCTGATTGAGCAGCAGCTAAGATAGCAAACATACTGCAAGTATATTACAGAGATGAGAATCCAGGCAAACGTTTGTGCTAATTTGCAGCAACAGCATTATTACTGAATATTTTATAGAACTTGCAACTACTAAAAAAGTTATACATGAATACCAACCGCCGAAAATTCTTACGCAATATCTCCCTCGGTGCAGGAGCAGTTGCAACAGGCATTCCAACACTTGCCAATGCATTGGATGCAGCTACAGATGAACAGATGCAACGTTCATCAGCAAAAGAAAAAACTCCTCCCCGTTTTAACATGTGTGGGTATGCTGCACCTAAGCTGGATGTAGTGAGAGTAGGGATCATAGGCCTGGGGATGAGGGGAAGCGGAGCCGTCAGCAGGTTGAGCTATATAGACGGGCTGGAGATCACAGCGCTTTGTGATAAACTCCCCGACAGGGTAACCAAAGCCCAGGCCACCCTTGAAAAAAGAGGAAGGCCAAAAGCAAAAGAATACAGCGGGGAAGAAGGATGGAAAGCACTATGCGAAAGCAATGATGTAGACCTTATATATACACCCACTCCATGGTATCTGCATGCGCCTATTGCTATACACGCTATGAAAAACGGTAAGCATGCAGCAACAGAGGTAAATGCAGGACTGACCCTTGATGAATGCTGGCAGTTGGTGGAAACCTCTGAAGCCACAAAAAAGCACATGATGATGCTGGAAAACTGCTGCTATGATTTCTTTGAACTGCTTACGCTGAACATGGCGCGCAACGGGCTGTTCGGGGAGCTGATTCATGCGGAAGGCGCTTACCTGCACGACCTGAGCAGGGACTATCTGTTCAACAAAAATGCCTACCAGGACATGTGGCGCTTAAAGCAGAATTACCTGCACAATGGAAATCTGTATCCTACACACGGGCTGGGGCCTATTGCCCAGTGCATGAATATAAACCGGGGAGATAAAATGGACTATATGACCAGCATGAGCTCCATTGATTTTACACTTGGCGATCTTGCCAAAGAAATGGCTGCCAAAGATGACTTCTTTAAAGCATTTGTAGGCAAGCCCTACCGGGGAAATATGAGTACTACATGTATTAGGACCAACAAGGGAAAAACACTGATGCTCCAGCATGATGTATCTACCATCCGCCCGTACTCCCGCATTCACCTGGTAAGCGGCACTAAGGGTATCGCGCAGAAATATCCTGAACCTGAGCGCATTGCCTTTGGTCATGAATGGATAAAAAAGGAAGAGCTGGATGCCCTGTATGAAAAATATACTCCACCGATCGTAAAGCATATAGGCGACATTGCCAGGGAAGTTGGCGGGCACGGCGGTATGGACTTTATTATGGACTGGAGATTAATTGACTGCCTCAGGAATGGTCTGCCCCTGGACCAGAACGTATATGATGCGGCATCCTGGAGCTGCATCTTACCGCTGAGCGGAAGATCAGTGGGCAAAAAATCTATGACGGTTGATATACCTGATTTCACCCGGGGCGCATGGCAAACAAATAAGCCTGTTGAGCTTACATTGGACGGCGGAGGAACTACAGGAGTAAGGAAATAATTTGGGAATAACATGAAAGATAAACGATAAACGTGAGAGACTGCCACAAGTTTCAGTTTCACGTTTATCGTTTTTTGTTTGCTGTTTATCATTTACCATTTGTCATAAACACCCACTTTATCTTCGGCTCATAATGAAAAGGTTTGCCTTTAACCGGCGCCGGCTGATTGCCCTGCAGAATGCCTTTTTTGTTTTTACTTACGCTCAATGTTGTCCGGCTGTAGCTTCCTTTTTCGTAATCAAATGTTTCCCCGTCATCATCATACAGTACAAAGCTGCTTTCTTTAGTACCGTAATACCTTACTTCCAGTGGAAGTATTTCATCCCTGGTGGGTGCCTGCCGCTGCGGCGGTATCATAGGTATAATAGCGCCGTCTTTTACAAATAATGGTATTTTGTCTAATGGCGCGGTAATATCAATCACTTCATTTTCCCCGGCGTAACTGCCGGTGTAGAAATCGTACCATTTGCCTGCAGGCAGATATACTTTTCTTGATTTTTCTCCTGTAAATACCGGGGCAACCAATATATAATCACCCATCATGTATTGGTCTTTTATTTCCGATACGGTATTCAGCTTATAAGGATTTTTCGTAGCATCAAGCTCACCGCTTACCTGTTTTGTACCAAAGCCAAAGCCGTCTGTCAGCGGCATTGCCCTGAAGGGAGGCTTCCCTTCAAAATGATATTGTGCAAAGCTGCTGTAGATATACGGGATAAGCTGCATGCGCAACATGGCCACATCCTGTACCGCCTTTTCTACTTCAGGGAAAGACCAGGGCTTGGTACCGTCGGCCCAGGCATTCAGCATCGCCATGGGTGAGAAACACACCGTTTGCATACGGCGCACCCATTCTTCTGCAGATTGCGATGCCCGTACTTCGGGCGTCCACAATACACCTATAAAGCTGCTGTTGATAAGCGCGGTAATAAAATCTTTATGACTGTAATAATCATTGTAGATCACATAAGGGAGCGCACTGGCTCCCGCGTTGGAAGCCCTTACCAGCCCGTAAGTACGCTGGTTTCTTTCCCTGAACCAACCGGCGGTAAGCTCCTGTATCTTCAGTCCGTATATCTGCCGCATCTGTTCTCCGGACAGGCCGGAAGGAAATGTTGCCACATCAGGCCAAAGCCAGTTGTCATACCCATCCACTTCATCAATCTTATACCCGCTTACGCCGATATCTATATGATGGGTAAGAAAATGTTCTTTTAAAATTTGCTGTGTTTGAGATAATGTAATATCAGGCACGATGCCGTTCCACACGGTATGCGAGCCGGAGAGATGATATAGTTTCTTATACAGGCTTCCTTTGGGAGAGAAATAAGGATTGAGCCAGAGATTGGTTCTTATACCTTTTTTCCGTAATGCAGCATTAAAGCCCGCAGGGTCAGGGAACCTTGTGCTGTCCCACTCCAGTGTGCAGGGATAAGACATGCTTTGCCATCCGGGTTCCACGCCGATAAAATCAAGCGGGAAATGATGCGCTTCAAATTCATTCGCTTCAGCAATGATCTGGTCCTGGTTGAATAAAGTGGGCACCCTCTGGGTAAAACCCAGTCCCCATTTGGGAGGAAGACAACCGCCGCCATTCATAAGGTTATACCGTTGCACGGCCTGCATGGGAGAAGGCCCGCCGAAAACATATATGTCCACGCCTTCACCCGGCACATTTATTTCCACTGCATCAGAGTAAGGTTGCGCATCCCATGATTGATCCGTATTACGGTCTTTCAGCTCCGGCGGATGCTTGCTGTCTTTCCTGACAGCCGTACCGGCATATACGGTAATATATTTTGCCGCATCTATCAGTATACCATATCCATTTGAGGATACATAAAAAGGTACCGGGGCATGTGTTCTGCCGTTATCACTCCCGCCATAATGATCGGTATGAAGATTTAATATCCGGCCGCGCTGGTTGACGGTTTTAAAATTCAGTCCCAAACCAAATAATGTTTCAGTACTATCCAGCGGAAAACGAAGCGCAATATGATCGCCGTTCACCTGTGCAATGATCTCCTGCTGCGGTAATGGAAAATTGACAGCCGGCAAAAGCTGAAGCGCCCCTGTATTAGGAACATTGTCCGCTATTTTCAATAAGCTTAATGCGTTTTTTCCAACCGTAGCCTTCCATATTCCCGGCTGTACCATTGTCCATGTCAATTGCTGCTGTTGGGCAAAAATGCAATGTGCGGCAATAAAAAAAACAATGCTCAATAATGCTTTTTTCCTTCTCATATCAACCTGCTTATTTTATCCGGGAAGTAATATCATATCGTTTACCTGCTACTGTTTGTATTTTTATTTTTTTATCCCGGTATTTCACTTCGCATTCTCCTCCCACTTTAGACTGTAGTATCACCCGGGTAAGCTTCCCGTCTTTCCAGTCCATATCGAAGGTGTAGCCGCCCCTCGCGCACAAGCCTTTCACCGACCCGTTTACCCACGCCGAAGGTAATGCCGGCAAAAGCTCGACAAAGCTTTCCTGGCTTTGCAGCAGCATTTCAGCAATGCCTGCGGTTGCCCCAAAATTCCCGTCTATCTGGAAAGGAGGATGGGCGCAAAACAGGTTATTATAAGTACCGCCGCCGTTACTCATATTCACCCCGCTGGAATGCACAGGGTACAAAAGCCTGTTGAGCAACTTCAGCGCATGGTCACCCTCATGCAAACGCGTCCAGAACCCGATCTTCATTGCCAGGGACCATCCTGTCCCATTATCGCCTCTTACTTCGAGGGATTTTTTAGCCGCCAGCGCAAGAGCAGGCGTTTCATAATAAGATATCTGGCTGCCGGGATAGAGCGCAAACAGATGGGATACATGCCTGTGCTCAGGCTCTGTTTCCTTAAACTCCTTTGCCCATTCCATCAGGCGTCCGTCACTGCCTATTTCCAGCGGATGCAATTGAGCCCGTGCAGCAGCAATATTGCTGATGATGTCATTTTGGATATTTAATGCTTTGGCAGCAAGTAATGTATTGGTAAAAAGATTATAGATCACTTCCTGATCATGCGCAGGTCCCATGCTGATACTTGCGGTACTGCTGTCGGGAGCTACAAAGCTATTCTCAGGAGAGGCCGCAGGACCGGAAACCAGCTTCCCTGAAACAGGGTCTTTCACCAGCCAGTTCAGGTAGAAGATACAGGCTTCCTGTAATGCGGGAAAAACCTTTTGAAGATATCCCTTATCCATGCTGAACGCATAATGCTCCCATAAATGCTGGCTCAGCCATGCACATGCGCCTACATGCAACCCCCAGCCGGAATGTTCCCCGGGAGCCGTGAATCCCCATACATTGGTAATGGGATGCATCACCCAGCCTTTGGCATGGTATTGCACCGCTGCTGTTTTTTTACCGGGCGCTGTAAGGGTTGTTATAAGATCAGTAAGCTGAAGATGGCTCTCTGAAAGATTTGTGGATTCTACCGGCCAATAGTTCATTTGCACATTCACATCTGTATGATAATCGCAGTTCCAGGGTGTCTGGATCTTATTGGCCCACATCCCCTGAAGGTTGGCAGGAAGGCTTCCCTTCCTTGACGAAGAGAGCAATAAATATCTTCCAAACTGGAAATACAAAGCATACAGGTATTGTTCCCCTTTGGATTCCCTGTTCTTCTGCAGCAGCTGATCCGTAGGTATTGCAGCGTTGGACTGATCTCCAAGCGTAAGCGAGACCCTGTTCATGAAAGAAGAAAAATCTGCTGCATGCCGCTGGCGTAACAAAGCATATTGCTTTGAAACCACGGCAGCAGTACGCTTATCCAGTTCCTGTGCATAACCATCATTTATATAATCCGGGTAATGCAGGCGATAGTTAGTTCCTGAGGTGACGACAATAGTCACTTCACTGCTTCCGGAGATTACCAGCCCGCTGTCTTTTTCAGCAATCGTTCCTCCTTTTATAAAAGGAGATACTACGACCTTATACTGCATACCATCTCCTCCCTGCCCGTTATCCATCACTCCCGTCATCACAAGCCTTTTTTTACCTGCCACCGTAGTATAACGCTCCGGCCTGTCAATATGCATTGAGAAAGAAATAACGCCGGGCCTGGATGCCGTTAAATGGACCACCAGGGCTTTATCGGGGTAACTGGAAAAAACTTCACGCGTATACACTATGCCATTCTGTTCGTAAGTAACCGATGCTATGCCATTGATAATATCAAGCTCGCGGCGGTATCTGGTATAAGGGGAAGTAGTATTAAAATCAAACCACAGATCGCCTAAAGTCTGGTAGCAGCCAAAAGGCACATTCGCGCCATTACCATTTCCCGAGCCCACGCCTTTGCAAACCTGGGTTTTATTGGTAAGCTCCGTCGCTTCTTTATATTTCCCTGCAAACAAAAGCTCTCTTATTTTCTGCAATGATGCGAACGCTTCAGGATTATCGTTATCTGCAGGGCTGCCGCTCCAAAGTGTCTTATCGTTGAGCTGAAGCCTTTCTTTGTTTACATCTCCAAACACCATTGCACCAATAAATCCGTTGCCTACCGGCAATGCTTTCAACCATTCTTCATCATTCTTCCATCCTTCACGGATATCTTTTACAGATGCATCAGCAGGCTTGTCGTACCAAAGTGTAAGATGCTTTTTGTTTTGTGCAAAAGCAGATGCTGAAAAGAACAGCAGGATACCGATAATTTGCTTTTTCATGAGGCAAAGAGTGATTATAAATTGTTTATGATTCCGTTATACAGCTTTCAGGCGCACAATATAACCCAAAGTGCGGGAAGAAGATACCAGGCACGCAAAATCTCCGCTTTTACAACAGAAAAGCTGTCAGTGCAGCAATACAGGTATTTAAAAAGTTAACAGCATCATTATTAAGGTAATTTTTTCTTTCTAATGAAGCGCCTAATACAGAATCAGCAAAATTACCTGCAGTACCGGCAATAACTATAATCCCACTGCTGAACGACCAGCCAAATGCCATGCTGTATACCAGGGCAATAAGCAGGCTTCCGCCAATCCCCAGCAATACACCTTCCACACTTATCACACCGTTCGATCCCCGCACTGATCTTTTTAAAGTAAGGATATTGTAATACCGGCTGCCATATATATTTCCCAGTTCTGAAGAAACCGTATCGGCTGTGGCTGAAGCAAAACAGGCGGCTATAAGCAGGGGTGCATCAATTTTGCAGGCAGGGCAGCGCCATGCTATTATTCCTAATATAGCAGGGAGACCTGCATTAGCCAATACCTGCCCGGCTGTGCGCCTGCCTTTATTTATCTCCGCTAATCCATTTTGCTGCTTTATGTCCAGCTTCCAGGAGGTGACAATTACCCCGGTTAAAAAGAAAACAGTCATCATCACAATGCCCCAATAGCCAGAGCCCACAAAAATACATAGGCTCAGCACCCCACCGGTAAAGGCGGCCGCAATCGTAAGCTTTTTCAACAATATGCTCAACAGCATACCTGCCGGAATGATAATGCTCAGTGGCCAGTATTCATGGAAAATGCTCATGAGAAATATAGCAGTGATTTTATCGCAAGTTCAGCATTACAAATATGCCGGCAAAATATAGGCGCTTTTCGAATTATCCGGGCACAAAGCTCCGCTTAATGCGCCAAAGCCATCTCCGTGCATCTACGACAGAGGCCGCTTCTGCCGATCTTCGGTTGGGATTGCAAAGACAACGCCGGAGTGCTTTGTTTTTTTACTGGCTTTTTTCGCATGAAAGATTACCAACTACACTTCCTGTTATTTCCCTATTGATATACTGTCTGCCGCTCTAGGTGTTTCGCCACTTCTACACGCACTTCATGTGTGGTGTTATCATTCACCAGCTCTATAAACTCCCTGTTGGTTTTTTCTCCATTCTCAATTACCCGAACAGGCGCTGGTGCATCTTCTGCCAGATGTATTATAATATGGTAAACAGTATCTGCATAGCGGTATGTGACGGCAATATCCGCCCATTCATCGGGCAAACAGGGATCAAAATATAATTGATTACCCTTTTTTGTCATTCCTACAAAAAACTCAATGATCAACTGATACATCCATCCTGCCGAACCGGTGTACCATGTCCACCCGCCACGGCCCAAATGAGAACGCTCTGCGTATACATCAGCCGCCATTACATAGGGCTCTACCTTGTAACGCTGCACAGCTTCTGCATTATCGCTCCTGTGTATGGGATTGATCATTTGCAGCAGTTCCCATCCCTGCTTTTTTTCCTTCAGCTTCAGCAGCGCCATTACAAACCATATTGCAGCATGCGTATATTGTCCTCCGTTCTCTCTTACGCCAGGCACATATCCTTTTATATACCCGGGGTTGAGCGAAGATTTATCAAAAGGAGGATCCAGCAGTTGAATAAGACCTGCATCCCGGTTTACCAGGCGGCCGGCAGCAGACTGCATTGCCATAGCTATCCTTTTTGCACCTGCTGCCCCCGACAATACACCCCAGCTCTGGGCTATAGAGTCAATAGAGCATTCTTCATTCTGTACGGAGCCCAGAGGCGTACCATCATCAAAATAAGCTCTCCGGTACCACGCTCCGTCCCAGGCATGCGCTTCAATGCTTTCCCGGAGCTTTTGAGCCTCCTGCAGGCACTTATCTTCAAAAGGCTTATCCTCCCTGGCGCCGGCAATATGACTAAAATCCGTCAGTATTGTATACAGGAAAAAGGCCAGCCATACACTTTCTCCTTTTCCTTCCTCACCCACTTTATCCATCCCGTCATTCCAGTCGCCGGAACCTATAAGCGGCAAGCCGTGTATGCCAAACCGGAGACCGTGAGTAATCGCTTTAACACAATGCGTATAAAGATCAGCATTAAGAGCAGACCTGACGGGGAGATCATAATAGGATTCTTCACCTGGGTGCAATGCTCTTCCTTCAAGAAAGCTGATACGCTCATCCAGTATCGCTTCATCACCGGTGTGGCGGATATATTTACCCACTGCGAAAGGCAACCATAAATAATCATCAGAGCAGGTGGTACGGACGCCTCTTCCCATTGGCGGATGCCACCAATGCTGCACATCACCTTCCGCAAACTGGCGGGAGGTATTCAGCACGATCTGCTGCCGTGCAATTTGCGGGTTGGAAAAAAGCAGGGATAATACATCCTGCAACTGATCACGGAACCCGAAGGCCCCGCCGGACTGGTAATATCCGCTGCGGCCCCATACCCGGCAGGCAAGTGCCTGGTAATTGAGCCAGCCGTTGGCAATGATATTTAACGCCTCATCAGGAGTATGGATCTGCAGGGTGCCCTGCGTATGTTCCCAATATTGCTTTACATTATAGAGTGACTGATGCACTGCCGCCGGGGTCTTAAATTTATCAAGCACACCAATGGCTTCTGTATGTGTTTTAGCTGCTCCGAGCTTAAAAATGATCTCGTGCTTTTCTCCCGCACCAAAATCGAGGGTCGTTTGCAGGGCAGCGCAGGGATCAAGCGCTGCTCCGTATTTACCTGAAAGCCTGACTTTATTCATTGCTTCGGGGTTCCTGCAGCTGCCGTTGCGCCCCAGGAACTCTTTCCTGTCGCAGGTGAAAGATCCGGGTGTTCTATCCATATCAAAAAAAGCCACCCGGTTCTCAAACCCGGTATTGTAAGTGTTGCGGGCAAAGACTGTTCCTGCATTCACATCAACAGAGGTAACTACATACATCTCCGTTTTATGGCGAAATTCGCCCAACACCCATTCCACATAACCCGTTACCGATATTTTTCTTGACCGTCCGGAGCGGTTATGCAGTTGCACTATAGTACACTTAATCCCGTATTCAAGGTCAGTAAAAACAGTCATGCCAGAATGTATCCCGTCTTCTATATGTTCAAAGCTGCTGTAACCGAATCCATGTCTTGTAATATAATTAGTCTTACCACGTGATGGAAGTGGCGCAGGAGACCAGAATTTTCCGCTCTCCTCATCCCTTAGATAATAACATTCCCCTTCCAGGTCACCTACAGGATTGTTGTTCCAGGGTGTAAGCCTGTACTCGTGGGCATTTTCCAGCCAGGTATAGCACTGACCGCTTTCTGAAATGACAGACCCCAAAACCGGGTTAGCCAAGACATTGCACCAGGGAACCGGCGTAAGATGGTAAGGATCCGTAACTATTACATATTCTTTCCCATCTTTAGTGAAGCCGCCAATACTGTTATAAAAAAGAAGACCCTCCGGAGGAGATGCAGCCATGGTAGCAGAGGCATAAAATTTAACCGGGGTAAAATAAGGGATCACATTTTTTACTTTAGTCATTCTGTTCACCTGCTCTTCCAGTGTGCCATATTTGTCAGAGATCACGATGCGCGCCACCGTTTGGAAAAGGATGCTGTCTTCGGCAGAGATCTGCTCTGCAGAACGAATAAAAACGCCTCCCGAAGTCTCGCTCATCTGCACTCCGACAAACGGCGCCACCATTGCCTGGATCTCCGCCTGCAGGCTATGCCGGTAACTGCCATGATCTTCATTCCAGATCACGAGGTCTACCGCCAAACCTTTCATACGCCAGTAGGCATGGGCTATTATCATTTGCTTTACCAGCTCTACGTTGGCTATCTTTTCTATCTGTACCAGCACAATAGGGATATCGCCTGATATGGCATAGCTCCACAGCCCGGATTGTCCCCTGTTGTTCCTTGCAATAATATCGGAGCCCGCCCTTAATGCAGGATTATGGTATATCACGGCAGAAGCAAGCCTGCCATAAAGCTGCGCTTCTGCTTCTGTAGCATTGATCTGCCGCAGCACCACCTGGCTATGTGTCCAGGAAAGCTCAAAGCCCCGGTCAACGAGAAACTTATCCTGGTACTTGCTTACCATATTATTACACAGTTCCTCACTCTCTGCGGCACCGGTCACCATATCTATAACAGCCGTTTTCTGGGGCTCAATCTCTACCAGGTAGCGAACTGATACTATGGGGTCCAGCACGGCACCCTGGGTGGAAGAGAGTGATCGTTGCTGCAATGCATAAGGCTGCTGTATTGTATTCCCACGACCTATAAATTTCATGCGGTCTGTTTCATACGATATGCTCATTGCCCGGGCATTATATGCTTTCATAAGATGGAACATGGCATAATGCTTATCGTGCTGCGAGCGCGGCCTGCGGGTGCATACAATAGCATGCTGCTCAGAGCGCAGCTTTGTCTGAACAAACAAATTGCTGAAAGCCGGATGCGCTGCATCCGCTGCCTGGGGCGCCAGCACTACCTCTGCATAGCTTGTCACTTCTATGATCCGCTTGCGGCGGGAGCGGTTGGTGATCTTCACCCGGCGCAGTTCTACGTCATCTTCGGGTGAAACCACTATTTCTGAATGTGTTTCAAAAGAAAAATCTCTTCTTCGGAACTCCGCCCTTCCCTGTGAGAAAACCGCTTCATAATGTTCCCCTTCTTTCTGCAGCGGCTGGTAAGCTGCCGACCAGCAATCCTCGCTTTCCGCGTCCTTAATAAAGCAGAAGCTTCCCCAGTTGTCGCAGGTACTGTCCTCACGCCAACGGGTAACTGCAATATCTTTCCAGCGGCTATATCCCCCTCCTGCGTTGGTGATCATCACGTGATAGCGGCCATTCGACAGCAATTGCACCTCCGGCACTGCAGTATGCGGTGTATTGATCACCCTTATCGGATTATCTTCTTCTTTGCTTACCACCCCCTGTTCGGCAATATGCATGGCCGGAGCATTTATTGCAGTTACTCTCGGTATTCTTTCCTGGAGCAACAGTAAAGTGGATTGCACCTGCACATCATTCATAAATCTCTTTTGCATAGGCTGACTGAGCAGGAGGTGCGACAAAGAAAGCAGCGACATACCCTGGTGATGTACCATAAAAGATTCAATAATGGCATATTCCTTTCCTCTCGGCAACCTGGAGACCGTATAGTCTATTGCCTCATAAAACCCATAAATTCCTTCAAAACCTTTTGCAGACATCAGTTGCAGGTTTTCCGCGCTGTCTTTTGGCATTACCATCAATGCCATAACAGTGGAATAAGGAGAAATCACCAGGTCTTCTCCCAATCCTCTTTTCAGCCCTAATCCCGGTACCCCAAAAGCCCGGTACTGGTAATTCATCGCTGCATCAATCATGTTATAGCCCGACTCGGAAACGCCCCAGGGCACATTTCTTTTTTCCCCGTATTCTATCTGCTTTACAACTACTCCTTTCATGGTTTGGTTCAGCAGGGTATTATCGTAAGAAGGCATTACGAGCAATGGCATAAGATACTCAAACATAGAGCCGCTCCACGATAACAAGGTTGGCATCCCTCCCGCATGTGTCAACTGCCGGCCGAGCGCAAACCAGCTTTCCTGCGGAAGCTTGCCCTGTGCAATAGCTGTAAAATTCCCCAATCTTGCCTCAGATGCAAGAAGGTCATAAAAGCTGTTATCCCGCCTGTGCTCATCTGCATTGTATCCTATAGAAAGCAGCCGTTGCGATTTACTATACAAAAAATCATAATCTACTTCTGACAGGTCATAGCAGGTATCTGCCAGCTGGTCTATTATGGAAATTCTTTCTTTTGCTCTCTTTGAAGATTCAATCACCTGTGAAACAAGTGAATCCAGCCATTGATCTTCTGCCGGTGAATTAGAAGGCTGGTAATATTCCTTTACACCGGGCAATATGCTTTTTTGTATCTCCCCAAGCTCAAGCAAAGTGGGCGCCCGGTCCGGCGCCACTTTTACAGGCATCAGTTTATCTGTCGGAGGCTGGAGGAATATCCACGGGCAAAGCAAAACGATATCAGCAGCAATGTCGTTTACCTGCACCATCAGCAATGAGGCCCATTCGGAAAGCGGTGCCGATATTTCCCTTTTTTCATTCTCATGCATCCAGGTTGTTGCAACAGCTCTCAGCCTGTCTGCACAGGCAGTCATCTCATACAGGTCGTGAGGCGGGTCCGCTCTTACAAGTTCCAGCTCCCGTTGCAGCACTTCCAGCTGGCTGTTTTCCCGGTCTATATCTTTAATCACAGATAATGTATCCGAAAGTCCGTCAAAACATTTTCCGGGAAAAACAGGTTGCTCTTTAAGCGCCAGCAGTCCCTGGCGAAGGGTAATAAGATGCCCTGCAAAATTACCGCTGTCCACGCTGGATATATACTTTGGCTGCAAGCATGCAAGGGAGCGGGTATCGTACCAGTTGTATAAATGCCCTCTGTACTTTTCAAGCGATTGTACCGTATTCAGCGTACGTATTGTTCTGTCGAGCAGGCGGGTAACGGATATATACCCAAAATCATAGGCCGTGAGATTAGCCAGCAACGACAACCCGATATTGGTAGGGGAAGTGCGGTGCGCAATTTTGGAAGAAGGGGTTTCCTGGAAATTATCAGGCGGGAGCCAGTTGTCCTCCTGCCCCACAAATCTTTCAAAAAATGCCCATATCTTTCTTGATAATTTTTGCAGGTAATCTACCTGTTCTTTTGAAAGAGCAGCTTTCCTGGGCTCCCGCTGTTTACTTACCATCCAGGCTATGGAAGGAGAAACAACCCACAATCCCAGCAGCAGCCAATCGCACCAAATGCCTGTAGTATTATTAATAATAAGAAGCACCAATACTACGAAGGCAAATAACGATGCCGGCCACATTGCCTTGTAATACTCGAAAATTGTTTTGGGAGAGGAACGCAGCGTATTGCCGTAGGGATTCCATTCCAGTAATTTCCGGCGGGAAATAAATATGCGCCAGGCTGTGCGTACTATAGCGTTTGTACTGACCCAGGCTTCGTAAGGAAGAAAAACGATATCCAGAAAATGATGGAAAAAGCTACTCCCTGCATTATTCAATACATATATGATATGAGCATAGTAACCAGCATCTTTAGGACGGGCAATAAAGTTGCGTAATATCCTGATGACAGCCGGCAGGATTATCACTGCAGCAACCGCGAGCGTAATAAAATTTTTTTTTGAAAATATCCAGCCGGCCAACAACAGCATAATAAAACTCAATCCCACCATACTGCGGCGGAGATTATCAAAAATCTTCCAGCGGGAGAGCGGCGTGAGCGGATTTCTTTTCAATTTTTTGTTTGCTCCCGGTACCAGGGGGAAGAGCCAGCTGGCAATTTGCCAGTCACCTCTTATCCAGCGGTGCCTGCGCTTCATGTCGGCATAATAGGAAGCGGGATAGGCTTCGTACAATTGCACATCACTCAAAAAGCCCGAACGGGAATAACAGCCCTCCACAAGATCATGGCTCAGTATCCGGTTTTCCGGGAAACGCCCCTCCAGCGCCTTTACGAACATATCTACATCGTAAATACCTTTTCCTATAAACGATCCTTCCTTAAATAAGTCCTGGTATACATCAGATGTCGTTCTGGTATACGGATCAACTCCCGGCTCATTCCCGTGCATTCTTTCATATAAGGAGCTTCGCATAGCCGGCAGGCTGTTAGATACGCGGGGCTGCAAAATAGTATACCCCCTTATTACGCGCTCCTTTTGCTCAGCATATTCGGGTCTGTTCAACGGGTGTGCCAATGTTGCTATCATCTTCCAGGCACTTTCCCTGGAGAGCTTTGTATCCGTATCGAGGGTGATCACGAATCTTACCGAGGGCAATACCTGCTCATCGGCTATAATTACTGAAAAATTGCTACGCTCATTTTTTCTCAGTAAGGCATTCAGCTCTTCCAGCTTGCCTCTTTTCCGTTCATAACCCATCCACAA
>CAYWVB010000005.1:99270-144714 GCA_964461595.1 uncultured Terrimonas sp.
GTAAGGCATTCAGCTCTTCCAGCTTGCCTCTTTTCCGTTCATAACCCATCCACAATTTTTCTCTTGCATTCCATTTGCGGGGACGATGAAACAACATAAAGGCGCCGGGTGATATATGCTGGTATTTTTTATTCAGCAGTATTATTTTTTGCTTCACATGTGCTACCAGCACATCATCGCCCTGTTCATGCTTCTCATGAGCATCTTTAAAATCGGTGAGCAAAGCAAAGTACAGGTTATGGCCCCGGTTAGCTATATAGCGCACTTCAAGCGCTTCGGCCATTTGATCAATCTCATTCACAGATTCCAACATAGTAGGTATGACCACTATCGTTCTCCATTGATCGGGAATGACTTCTGCAAAATCCATTCTCGGGAGCGCTTCCGGCTTTATGATAAGCGTAGATAACCAGTTGACAAGCACAATGGCAGACTGGCTGGCGGCAATCCCTGCAACGAAAGCCAGCAGGTAAAGCTGCCAGTTCCGGGCACTGCCGTCGTAGCCGGTATACAGCAGGAGCCAGCTCAGCAAAAAAGTAAGTATGCCGATGCTTGTGATATAATAAAATAAAGGAGTGGCAGTAATAGCTCTTTTGATACGATCAGCAAATGGCAGCTTTACCCGGGCTGCCTGTTCCAGTTGCCTGATGCCATTGCTTACCAGGAAATATCCCACGTGACTTTCACGTGTACCTGCCGCCTGTTGCCGGGAAAGCTCAATAGCCAGGCTGGCAACTTCCTCTTCCGATAAGCTGCTGTATTTCGAAATTTTTTCAACGACATGGCGATAATTATCACGGGTATAAAAATCCATTTCGCCATATACTCCATTCAGATCTTTGCGTAGCGCTTTTTCAATGGCGCTTTCCTGCTCTACAAATTTTTTCCAGTCGGTAGCGTTCAAAAAACGAAGACTGTTAATGCTGTTGCTCACTGAAACCTGGCGGGCGGCCTGCTTCTGGTTTTCGATCAGCACCAGTTCATTGCTGGTAAGCCCGGCATCAGAAAGCATTTCTTCCACCCAGCTCAGTGGCAGGGTCAGCCCTGAGCCACGGCCCTGGAGCCGCCGCACAAATTCTGCCACAAAAGCGCCCTCTACCGGGGGATGGGAATGTGCCATCTCCGCGATCACCAGCACCATTTCTTTTGGTTTTTTTTCAGCCGCTTCTATCATGCGGTCTGCCCAATAGGCCGCCAGGTTCTTGTGCAGTATATCCAGCGCGATCTGGGTGGAGAGCCTGCGCATATTTTCTATAAGTGCCAGCCGCAGCATAATGGGAATTGCCCAAAGCTCTCCTATCTGCAGGGTAGTAACAGATTGGTATGCGCTTATAAACCCGGAAAGGCTTTCAAAATCCACCCGCCCGTCGCTATGCGATATCAGCTCAACCACTATATCATATACCCGTGGCAGCCCTTCAGACGCGCCGTTGCCCAATTGAGGCAGCCCTTTACTATATCCTTTTGGCAAATGCTTTTTGCCTGTAAATACCTGCTCTTCTATCAGGTAAAAATTATCCAGCAGCCATTCCCCGGCAGGATCAATGGTATTTCCTTCCTTCACCTCTTCTGTGAGCAGGCTGTGCACTTCCATCAGTATCCGCTCATTATCTCCCAGCCTTTTCAGCATCCGTTCAGGAGGTTTTGCCCTGGTAAGAATATGACGGCCGGCAAGCGAACGCGCATGCTGCTCCATCTGCTGAAGCGTAAAAAGCTCAGAACGCAGCGGCTCTTTCTCGGCCCCGTATTTTTCAAAAAGATTTTCGGAGAAAAGCGGTATGATAAGATTTTTTTTTAATGCGGAAATAGCCTGTGGGAACAGGTCATTCAAAACATCTCTCCCGGCCTTGTGTTTGCTGCTGAATTTCATTTTAATGATACTTTTGATCAGCCACGGAGGCATGCTGTCAGTAAGCCAATTATCATGCCCACAGGAAAATCAGGGGCTTCATAAAAAAGGCGGGGAATTTTATCTACAATTCCTGCAGAGAACAGCGCATAACACAATCATAATCAGGAGGAGTGCATGGAGAGGTTGAGTATATTTGTCGTTTCTTATTACGTCTTGCTTTCTTCGCGTACTTTCATGAAAATCAGGACTTTTTTTTACGATCAATTTTCATATTGTGGCGGATGACATCCCAATATTCCTTACCATAGCCTACAAGAATTTCCTCTCCGGCGGGAATATCGCGTATGGAGCAGATATACACTTTTAATCCTTCTGTTTTATACACAGCATTGTTGGAGATGCCTTTTATCCTGGTCAACCCCCTGGCATCATTGGCATAGCGGGCAATATATTCCGGGTGAGGACCAGCGTCAATGACATGGTTGCGGTTGATGTAATAGATATAGCCGTTTTTCCCTTCATCATGGTTCACATCCTTCCAGCGGGATATGGTACCCTTATATTCCACGATCTTTGTGCCTTTGGGTATTGATTTTTTAGTAAACAAGCCTTTACCGGCATAGGGTAGCGAAGATTTTTTTACTGCAAGTTGCCGCTCTAAAAGTGCCATATTGATCTGTAGCTGTATATTACTACAACATTGCAAATTATATGGCGGCGAAGGAATTATAAAATATATTTCGAAAAGAAAATAGACCTATATTTGCAACCCCATTGCCCGATCGTATAGTGGTAGTACATCAGATTCTGGCTCTGATAGCCTTGGTTCGAATCCAGGTCGGGTAACCAAACCGCCAAAAGGTCGCTTAAAATCAGCGGCCTTTTTATCTTTATGAAATTGAACAAAGTCAGAAACAGGGTAATGTTGTAAAAGTTCGGCTATATCCCAGGGTCAACAGATTTTCTATACCCCAAAAGAAATGACAAAGCGGTCCCGTCTACTAAAGCAAAAGGTTCAAGTTCAGGCATCTCCAATAGTTTAATTTACTGCCGGGAAAATTCGACGAATGATGGAACGCAGTATTTCAATCTCATGCGAAAAATTGAAATGCACCCAGCGGGAGATGAACCGGAAAAAATCTTTTTTTATATCGCTAACTTTAATTAAATAATATCAACGGAAATGGATAACACAAGAGTATATAAAATGTCTTTTGCCAGTGTTTATCCGCATTATATCCAAAAAGCGGAGAGAAAAGGCCGCACGAAAGCCGAAGTAGATGAGATCATATTTTGGCTGACAGGGTATAATGAAAAAACATTGCAAAAGCATCTTGAGAATAAAACCGATTTTGAAACCTTTTTTGCACGGGCGCCACAAATGAACCCGAATGCTTCAAAGATCACCGGGGTCATTTGCGGATACCGTGTAGAAGAAATTGAGGATGAGCTCATGCAAAAGATCCGCTACCTGGATAAGCTGGTTGATGAACTGGCAAAGGGAAAGGCAATGGAAAAAATATTACGGAAGTAAGCGGTTTTATCCGTACAGAGAAATTTAATGACTAATAACAAGCCTTCTGTAATTATTTGCCCCCCGCGTAATGTCATTAAAGTTAAGCTCCGGGAACAAGCGAGGGAAAATAGTAAATACAAGGTGCTTCAGTTGATACACACTGGTTTTATGCTTCCCAGTCTGCATACGAATCGCAGGTCTCAAAGAGCCTGAGCCTGGTAAGCCTGACATGAGCCGGCAATTTTTCACAAAGCACCTGCCGGATGTAAAGTATAAGATTTTCAACGGATGGTTCATAGTCCCAGTCCAGGAGATTTTCATAATTACTGAAATTGTGCGACCTGATAAACTCCTTTGAAAGTACAAGGCGATGATCAAACGGCTGAATGATGTATTGATGCACAATCGCTTTTAATTCTTTGAAGTCCATTACCAGGCCTGTACCAGGAATAAAATATTGCGGAATTGAAACCGGCGCTACTGTTACATGCAATTCGTAGGAATGACCATGAATGTCTTTGCATTTTCCGGGATATCCGTTGATGGCATGAGCCATTTCGAAGCGAAATATTTTTGTTATTTGAAGCATAGTTGTAGTAAGTAATTAAATTCAATTGATCAACAGTTTAAGAGACCGTTGCTTTTATGCAAAATCCGGCACCGGCAACAGAGGCGATATGATTTTAATTAGCTAATTCCGGAGAAATATATGATTTTAGTCAGTCTGTCATAAATACAGTACCAATTTAGAATAGTCAAATGCTTACATTATCTACTTTTGATTTTCCGACTGAATTTTTATGTTAAAAGAAACAATCAAAAACAAGCCCCTCATATATTCCTGCTCGGGATGTAGCAGCGCCGCCCAGATGGCCAACTATATTGCCCTGCAGTTTGACAGAAAAGAAATTGCTGAAATGTCCTGCATTGCGGGTGTGGGTGGTAATGTAAAAAAGCTGGTGAGAACAGCACAATCAGGAAGGAAGATCATTGTCATTGATGGCTGCCCCCTGTCCTGCTCGAAAGCGTGCCTGAGCAATCACAATCTTTCTCCTGATATACATTTTGAACTGAGCCGGTTCGATGTCAGAAAAGAGCAACATAAGGATTTTAGTATTGAACAAGCTGAACTGGTTATGAGGGAACTGGAAAATCAAATCTCGGCCAACGACACCCTCCATTCAAATACGGATAGCTCTTTAGCTTCTGTCTGCTAAACAAAGATGACATACCTGATATGAAGTATGCTTACAATGGGAATGATGGTAATACTATTGGGGCTGTTCCGGATATAGCCGAACACTTTCACCTAAAAATTGATGAATAGTATGAACGCAGACATCGCCCGTTTTCTGCAACAGCAAACCTGCGTCACAATATGTATGATGGGAGAAAAAGATAAGCCATATTCTTTTAGCTGTTTCTATGCATTCAACGACGAAAAAGGACTATTCTATTTTAAGTCATCCGCAGCGTCCTATCATAGCCAGTTACTAAGCATAAACCCGCTGGTTGCCGGTACCGTTTTACCGGATAAGCTAAACAAATTATTAATAAAGGGTGTACAGTTTGAGGGGCTGGTACTGAATGAGCAGGATCGTTTAACTGAAAACGCTTCTTACTTATATCATAAGCGGCATCCCCTGGCGCTGACCATAAAAGGGGATATCACAACCATCCGTATTGACAGAATAAAGATGACGGATGGTACAAAAGGATTTGCAAGGAAAATATTCTGGAACAGGGAAGAATTTGTATAAAAATATTTATTGACCGGATAGTAAAATAACTTCATGCATCAGCAAGCATTTCATAGATTTCATATCCCTGTAATGGGGGTGGCATATACTATAGACAGCCCGATTAAAGTGGCGCGGTTTGGCATTTCATCTGTTATCTCAATTATAGAAGACAGGTTGGTGGAGATGATGAGGCGGCATTATTATCCAATGATCAACAAGGAGTACCAGCCCATCAGTACTCATGAGCCTGATTACAGGGCTAAACGAATTACGGATTATCTCAACCTTGTCAATACGATCGTACAGGCGCAGGTGGAAAAACTGAAGCAGGCTACATTCGATGCAGGTACGGAGATCGTGAAATATTTTGAGATGCTGCCAGATGACAGTCGTCTAAAAATACTGTACCGGCAAATGATGGCGACAGACAATCAGCCGGAGAAACAGAAGATAGAGACCTATTTGCGTAAGCAAATAAAACCAGGCAGTATTGATGTAAATATCATGACAAAAGTAGACCGGGATAATTTTGACCGGAATGGCAAATTGCTTGAGGATGGGTCGGATGCGGTAGCTGCGCTCAGAGGTTATGCGAAAAGCACTCTTTCTGATTCGTCAATTGTATTTTCGGCGGGTATGAACCCTCGCTTGTATAGCTATTTGGCCACCTGCAGTGAGTTTGATGTAAATGAGGATGGCGGGTTCACAAAAAAAGTAATTGTGAAAGTGAGCGATTACCGGTCTGCCCTCGTTCAGGGAAAGTACCTTGCGAAGAAAGGGATTTGGGTAAGTGAGTTCAGGATTGAATCGGGGCTTAACTGCGGCGGCCATGCCTTTGCAACAGACGGGGTGTTACTGGGACCAATACTGGAAGAGTTCAGGGTAAAAAAACAAGAATTGATTGACTCGCTTTTTAAGATCTATAATGAGGCTCTTTTAAAAAAGAAGAATAAAAAATTTATTTATCCGCCACAATTGGTCATTTCCGTACAGGGAGGCATCGGCACCAGCGAAGAAGATGAGTTTCTGCACCGGCATTATGATATAGAAAGTACAGGATGGGGTACCCCTTTTTTACTGGTGCCTGAAGCCACCACGGTGGATGACAATACTTTGAAGCTATTATGCGAAGCAAAAGAAAAGGATGTAGTGCTGAGTGGGAATTCACCATTAGGTGTAAAATTTTACTACCTGAAAAATACCAGTTCTCACAATGAAAAATTGTCCCGCATCAGCAATGGCAGGCCGGGAAGCCCATGCACGGAGAAGCACCTTTCATTTAATACAGAATTTACCAAAGAGCCAATCTGCACAGCTTCCCGTAAATACCAGGAGATGAAGATCGCACAGTTAAAATCGTTGGATCTTCCGGAGCCTGCATATAAAAAACAATTGACGGAAGTATTGAATAAAGAATGTTTATGTATAGGTCTGAGTAACGCAGCGGCAATTCAATACAAGCAGCCTTTTGTAAAAAAGCTGGACGCCGTAACGATTTGCCCCGGTCCTAATATTGTTAATTTTTCAAAAGTGATTTCCCTGCAGACCATGACGGACCATATTTACGGCAGAACAAACATCCTGGCCAACAGCAGCAGGCCACATATGTTTATTGCAGAGCTCTATTTATATATTAATTATCTGAAACAAATATTAATAGATGATTTGCAGGAAGGGCATGCTGAAAAAAATAAAAAATCCTACGCTCTTTTTTATCAAAATCTCAGGAATGGTATAAACTATTATTTTGGTCTCCCGGGTATAGCTTCGTCGGGCAGGGAGGCATTCCTCAAGGCGCTTGACTTTGCCGGGGCAGAACTTGATCATTTGAAGTATCAGTATTCTATACTTGAGTGAAACCCGTGGTTTAATACGCCGGGAACGAGAATTATATTTGCGAGAGAATTCTTATTACTTTGACTTTTGAACAAAAAGAAGCCCGGGATACGTTTCAATTTTGCTTTTATTTTATTAAAATGTGCTTCAACCTGTTCCTGTTATCATAAATAATAGTAACTTTTAGTATTATTGCTCCGTCCGAATATACTTATTGCGCTGCATTTTTTAAAACATCGTAGTGGCAGTTTGTAGACACATCGCTAAATTTATTTGCACACTATGATGAAGTCAGTTATTACAGGCACCGGCGCATATATTCCTGAAGTGCTCCGCCCGAACCAGTATTTTGTAAATAACGTATTCTATGATGACAAGGGATCGCCCATAACAGATGCACCAACTACTATTATTGAAAAGTTTCAAAAAATTACGGGCATAAGAGAAAGACGCTATGTGCCCGAGTATTTAAACACATCAGATATTGCTGCTTTCGCAGGGATGGAGGCATTAAAGGATAGCGGCATTGATCCTGAAACATTGGACCAGATCATTGTTGCACATAATTTCGGCGATATTGATCATCAAAACCTGCAATGCCAAAATGTGCCATCCCTGGCAAGCAAGGTAAAGCATACACTCGCCATACGTAATCCGCGCTGCATTGCTTATGATATTCTTTTTGGCTGCCCTGGCTGGATACAGGCACTGATCCAGTCGGAAGCGTACTTTAAAGCAGGCATGGCCCGGAAGGTATTGCTGATCGGTGCAGAAACACTGTCACGGATTGTTGATCCCGGCGACAGGGACAGTATGATCTTTGCCGACGGCGCCGGCGCCTGTGTGCTTGAATATCTTGAAACAGGCAAAGATGGTCGGGGTATACTTGGCACCTGTGCTGAAACACACAGCCTTGAGGAGGTAAATTATATCAATATGGGAAAGCCCTATAACGCCTGTAATAGCAGCAGGCTGTTTATGAAAATGAAGGGCAGGAAGGTATATGAATATGCCTTGTTGCATGTTCCTGCAGCCATCAGACATTGTCTTGAAGGATGCGGAGTGCAGATCGGGCAGGTAAAGAAAATATTCATACACCAGGCTAATGAAAAAATGGATGAGGAAATTATCAAAAGATTGTTTGAATCATACGGCTTGTCCACCCCTCCGGGTATTATGCCGATGAATATACAGTGGCTGGGGAACAGTTCTGTAGCTACCGTGCCCACATTGTACCAGATGGTTCGTAAAGGAGGAATTGCCGGACATGAAATATTCGCGGGGGATATTATTGTTTTTGCTTCCGTAGGAGCCGGCATGAGCATTAATGCGGTCTGCTACCGCGTTTAAAGATACCACGATATGGAAAGAGATATTGAAATCATTGTATCACCTTCCAGAAAAAGTGATCGGTCAATACAAAAGAGATGCAGGCGCCAATATATTAAGGCGTGAATTGACCGCACAAATAGCATACTATATATCAGAACTTCTTTTAAAGATCAGGTCAATGTAGTTTTTGGCAGGTACGGGCTGCTATAACAATACAATGACGTCATGGCGTGATATTATCAGATAGCAGGCTGTCCCGATTCAATCCATTGTGCTGCATACTCCGGTCTGAATGCATGCTTCCACCTGCGATGGCTCCAAAGCCAGTTTTCAGGCTGCTTACGTACCGTACTTTCCAAAAACTGTGCATACATCAGCGTGAGCTCCCCCGGCCCTAATTGAGCCGGATGCTCGCTTGCCATTGTCAATGCTGCATGATAATACCCTCTGCGCGTTTTGTATACCGAAGCAAACAGCACGGGTATGTCAAGATTACGCGCTGCTTTTTCAGGGCCGGGAATAAAAGCTGTAGGCTGATTAAGAAAATTGAGCCAATAGGCCTGCTGCGGTTTGCCGGGGCTTTGATCTGCGACCAAGCCTAACAGATATTGGGTATCTGCATAACCGGCAATCGAGTTTTTCATATCTGATGCGGGAATGAATGCACTTCCAAATCTTGTGCGGATCTTCAGTAATAGTTTTTCAAATGCTTTGTTTGACAGGGGACTGTATACCACCAGCACCTGATACGGAGTGTTCATCTGCAACACATGATGACCCCATTCCCAGTTAAAAGTATGCCCCAGGTGGAGCTGGCAATTCTTCCCGCTTTGTTGTAATTGTTCCAGTATTTCCCAATTGGCCGTTACCCTTCGCTGCAAAAAAAGGGGTGATGCACTGAGCAGTTTGAAGGTTTCTACAAATGAGTCAATCATATTCCCATAAAATCGTTTCGCTATAGCTTCACGCTCTGCTTCGGTCTTTTCGGGAAATGCATTTTCAAGATTACTGAGAACTACTTTTCTGCGATACCCGATGCAACGATATACTATGAAAAACATAGCATCAGAAAAAAGATACAATATGCGCATCGGCAGTAATGATACCAGGTAAAAAAAGGCATACAGGAGGTAATACATCCGGGAAGTTTTACAGGTTAAAACTTATATAGTTCTGCTGCACCGGGGCAAAACTACTGTTAAGTTAAGACTATTGTGCCATAAACAATTGTGAGACGTGAAAAGTGAAAGGTCAGCTTTCGCGTTTGGCTTCTGACGTTTCATGATTAACATAACACTACTATAATATCACCTACGGCTTTTGTCCCATCAGTTTTATAAACCGAAAATGCGATGCTATAGCACCGATCATCGTAGGTATACTGTTGTACGGCAGCTGAAAGGCCTGACATTCCGCTTTTACAAACCTGCTGAGCGCAGGATAATGAACATGGCTTATCCTGGGGAATAAGTGATGTTCTATCTGGTAATTCAGCCCGCCGGCAAACCAGGAAATGATCTTATTTCCGGCAGAGAAATTGGCGGTTGTTTTTACCTGGTGGACCGCCCATTCATTTTCTATTTTCTTATCATTATCATCTACAAATTCAAATGTTGTTTCTTCCACCACATGTGCCAGTTGAAACACAACAGATAAAGTAAGTCCTAATCCTATATGCAGGCATACAAAGTACAGCAGCCATAATTGCCATCCCAGCATTGTCATCGGGATAACGAGATAAAATAAAATATATAACAGCTTACTGCTCCAGAACAGAATATGATCTGCAACCGACATTTTGCCCAGTTGTGTATTACATATCTTTCTTTTGAAATATTTTTCAAAATCCTGGTATAATACCCATATCATTGAGCTGGCAGCATATAGCAATGGCGTATATAAATGTTGCGCCCGGTGAGCCGGTATCCACCGCTGGGAGCTGCACATACGGATAAAAGGGCTTTTGGCAATATCATCATCCATGCCATCTATATTGGTATACGTATGGTGGATAATATTGTGTTTCTGCTTCCAGATAAAGCTGTTGCCGCCTAAAGCATTCAGCGTCAGCCCCAGGGTTTTATTCACCCATTTATTGGATGAATAGCTGCCGTGGTTGGCATCGTGCATAACATTAAATCCTATACACGCCAGTATAAAACCAAGCAATACGCTTACAGTAATACCTGCAAACATTGGCATTTTAATAAATAACAGCGCAGTATATAAACCCAGTGCCACAAGGATAAAAACTGCAGATTTAATATACAGATGAATATTGCCGGTTTTCTTAACGCCGGCCTGCTCAAAATACCTGTCAACTGATTTTTTCAGTGAAGCAAAAAATACAGCATTCCTGTTATTATAGGTGACTTTAGTCATCGTAGGAGTAATTTCCCGGGTTGATATGATCCGGTTGTGTGATTACAGGCTTCAGGTATTTGCAAGCCAGTTGCAGACTGATTTTTCGCTCATCAAATCCGAAGGCAGCGTATCGGACAGTAATTTTTCTAATTTAGCGATATCAGATTTTTGAAATTCAGGGTATTCAGCCACATACCAATTGGCGATCCATAAAACATGGGCACCATTGTTTCTGTCAAAGGTTTTTCGGGTAGGGCTCATATCCTGCCTGGGGCCAGTATCATCCTCATACCATGTGTAATGATTGAACACAAGATCTTCCTTTTTTATTTCCATTTTGAAACATTCACTGCAGTATAACCTTTTGGACCTTTTTCTATTTCGAATGATACCTGTAATCCTTCCTGCAAAGCAGTCTTCGAAGCTGACTGATGCACAAAAATACGCTGGCCGTTTTCATTATCTTCTATAAATCCGAATCCTTTTGCCCCATTAAAATAGGTAATAGTGCCTTTACGTATCAGTTCTTCAGGGCTCAACTCTTTTTGCTTCGGGACACCAATCTCAATTTCATCCAGGCTGATCTCTACTCTTTTTTTATCTCCCTGCGGAACAGAAGTAAGGTTACCGTTTTCATCCAGGTAAGCCATCATTTCATCGAGGCTTTTTCCCTTGCCGGCATTTTCTTTTCGTTCCTGCTTTTTTTCTTCTTTTTTTCTGCGCTCTTCTCTTTTCTTGTTTTCTCTTTCTTTTTTATTCCAGCTTGTTGCCATAATCAACTTAAAGTTTCGTTTCTGAAAGCGAGGTAAAGGAAGCTCCGTTAAATATTCTCGCTATATTCATGTCATTGGTTTCCGACCATTTTTGCAATTGCGACAAATGCACCACGCGCCAGAAATTTTTTGATTTAAGCTCATCATAATCATCCGCGCGAATAAAGAGGCCGGTCACAGGTGACCGGCCCTTGAAATGAATATCAATAGTTGTATTGTTGCGAATGCTGGGTTTTATGTAATGCTCAATTCTTTCTATATCCATGTAAATGTATAAAGTAGTGTATAATAATTTCACCGGCCCCGCAACGCATCAACTACCAGCGCTTGGCATAACTATTACTACGGCTCCGGTTTTCTTCTCTTGGCCTGGCCTCTGATACTTTTACGGAACGGCCGTCAATCATTCTACCGTCGAGCTCCCGGATAGCTGTTTCAGCAGCCTGTTTATCGGACATTTCAACAAAACCGAAGCCTTTGCTCCTGTTGGTAAATTTGTCAGTAATCACTTTTGCCGAGGAAACGTTGCCATATTCTCCGAAAAGCTTGCTTAAATCTTCATCCTGGAAACTGTAGCCCAGGTTCGATACATAAATGTTCATAATAATGCAATGATTCAATAAAAAATATTTGAGAAAAATGGCAGATGTAAAAAATAAGGAGGGAATGTTTACAAGAGCGATAGAACTCAAACTGTCTTTACGAAGGTACGCAATTAAATTAACAATTGAGGTTTATTTTACATTCAAAGGAAATCATCAAGAACCTGATTGCCCTGATTTAAAGCAATTTCATCGTATGTCAGACGAGGTTCCTGCGTTTTTATTTTGCATCTTCCTCCAGGGCTTCCATTCTGAATGAAGCAACATCCGGAGTATGATGTTCTTTCTTCATGATCTCTTCCATTTGTTTCACAATGTCAGGATGTTGTGAAGCTATATCGTGCTGTTCCTGAATATCAGCGCTCAGATCGAATAAAGCCGTCTTTAGCGTACCCTGCAAAAGATTGAGGCGCACTGCCTTCCATTTTCCCATTCTCACGGCCTGCTGCCCACCATACTCAGGATATTCAAAATACAAATATTGGTGTTGCTGTTGCCGGTTGTTTTTTCCCATTATGGTTGGAAGTATGCTTAATCCGTCAACCTTTTCAGGAACAGGTATTTTTAACAGGTCGCATAATGTAGGCATCATGTCTATGGTAGCAGAGATAAGATCTGAAGTGGAAGCGGGCTTTACTTTTCCCGGCCATTGAACAATAAAAGGCTCACGTATACCTCCTTCATGTACAAAACCTTTGCCCCACCCGTATTCTCCTTTAAAAGGACCACCGCTGTTGAAAAAAACAGGATCCACGCCGGCATTATAGGCAGGACCATTATCGCTGCAAAACATAATGATAGTATTATCGTAAATACCTTCTTCTTTTAATTTTTTTACAATTTCTCCCACCTGCTCATCTAATGCGGAGATCATAGCAGCGTAAGTGGCACGAGGATACCGGCAGGGAAAATAAGAGTCTCCCAAAAATGGCTTTTCATCTCCAAACTTTCTGTGGTAATACTCTATCCATTTCTGTGGTGCCTGCAAAGAAACGTGAGGCAACGGCGAAGGATAGTACAGGAAGAAAGGTTGTCTCTTGTTTTTTTCTATAAACTTCAGCGCAGCTTTTATTAAAAAATCAGGTGAATAATCCCGTTGCTGGTAAACTGCATAGTTTTCAGCATCGAGTGAATCAAGGCCGGACGGGAACTTTACATTGGGAGGTGCTATCTTATTATTTAGTGGAACCCGGTAATTATTTTCCCATAAATGGCCGGGGTAGTAAGTATGATCCTGCCTTTGACATATAAAGCCGTAAAAATAATCGAAACCCTGGTTATTAGGCTCTCCTGCAGACATTGGCGCACCAAGCCCCCACTTGCCTACCATGCCGGTAGCATAACCGGCTTTTTTTAAAATCTCGGCAATGGTAATGGTAGAATCAGGAATGGGCAACTGACCTTCCAGCGTAGGGTTGTCTTCCATAGCCTGAAAATTCCAGACATCACCTCTCTGCGTCCACTCATCATTCCCTCTGATGTAAGCCTGTCCGGAATTCTTGCCTGTCATCAGCAAGTATCTTGATGGGGCGCAAACAGGAAAAGCATAATGCTGCGTGAACTTCATCCCATTCTTTGCAAGGGCATCAATATTGGGCGTTTCTATTTTTTGCTGACCATAACAACCCAGATCGCCATAGCCGAGGTCATCAGCTAAGATATAAACGATGTTGGGCTTTTGAGGCTGATTTTTTTGTGCTTTAATATAAATGATATTACATAACAGAAATAAAAGAAAAATAATTTTCTTCATGATAATTAGTTTTTATCCATAATTTATAGTTGAAGATTTAAATATTATTTCTTAAAAATAAAAAATACATACTAAACGGGAGACTTTACGTACAATCTTAATTGTTTTGAATGAGACGACATCGTGATCACTTGTGTATTTGCAAAGGAACCGGCAAAAGATAATCCCTGGCGATATTGAACTTATGGTTTCCTGATATTCGTTTTGCATGGAACACAAACCCCGGCAGGCCTTCGCCCCGTTCCTTCCACATGGGTTAAATCATCACCTATGTCATTGCGATATTTATCAGCCAGCGTTTCTAATTGTTTTACCACATCAGGATGTTGTTCCTGCACATCCATTGTTTCTCCCGGATCCGTACTCAGGTCATACAATGCAAAAGGAACGTCTACTTGCGAAGTAGGTCCCGGGAAGCCGTCGTTCCCGGGGGGATGAGATTTATAGCTTCTTGATTTATGCGGGAAGATCAGCTTCCATTTGCCCTGCCGGATTGCTTCGAGACTGTTCCTGTTATAATAGTATACAAATTCTGTACGTGGATCAGCACCGGGATCCCCCGATAACAAAGGCAATATATTAATACCATCAATCTTTTTCTCAGGCAGGCCGGAGCGGGTAATCTTTGCAATGGTAGGCAGCAGATCAATGGTGGATGCTATTTTATTGCACACCGTTCCTGCCGGTATATGTTTTGTCCAGCGCATGACGCATGGCTCCCTTTGTCCTCCTTCAAAAGAAGTTCCTTTTCCCTCACGCAGTCCTGCTGTATTACCGGCATGATTGCCAAAGTTCAGCCAGGGGCCGTTGTCGGCCGTAAAAACAACGAGGGTGTTTTTATCCAGACCTTCTGACTGCAGCGTTTTCATGATCTCTCCCACCGACCAGTCTATTTCCATCATTACATCTCCGAACAGGCCGTTCTTACTTTTTCCCAAAAAAGCAGGAGAAGCTGCTATGGGAACATGCACCATGGAGTGAGCCAGGTATAAAAAGAAAGGATGATCTTTATTTTCCCTGATAAACTTAGTAGCATACTGTGTATAGGTCCGGGTCAGTTGTCCCTGGTCTTCCAGCGTACGGATATACTTCGAAACTTCATCGCCCTGCAGCAGGGGTAAGACAGGATAGCGGTACCTGTGATTGCTTGTATCAGTGATCATTTTCCCGTCATAATGCACCGGCCACATATCATTGGAATAGGGCAAACCGAGATATTTGTCAAAACCGAAATGGGTAGGAAGAAAAGGAGGCTTGCTTCCGAGATGCCACTTGCCCACCATGCAGGTGTTGTACCCGCTTTTTTTCAAAACCGATGCTATAGTTTCTTCTTTTGGATTCAGTGCGGTGGTTTCCCAGGGAGCGAAAGCGCCATACATACCGATCCTGTTGGGATAGCATCCGGTAAGGAGACCTGCCCTTGAGGCAGTGCAGGTAGCCTGTGCCGAATAAAAGTTGGTGAACCTCATTCCTTCTGCCGCCAGCCTGTCTAAATTGGGAGTCGTATAGCCTGTACCCATATTAAAATCAGGATCGCCATATCCCATATCGTCCATAAAAATAATGATGATGTTCGGTTTGGAAGATGGCTTGTTTTGTGCGTTAATATGAATAATGCTACCTAACAGCGTTAATATGAAAAAAGCTCTCTTCATGATATCACCAGTTTGGGTTTTGAGTTAATGCAGGATTTATATCCCGTTCTTTTTGGGGAATGGGCCACAAATAATCCCTTGATTTATCAAACGTTTTTTCGAAAGATTGTATTTGTATGGTTTGTAATGTTCCGGTATTATCTGTATAAGTCATGCCATACAGCTTGCCTGGAATTACATTTTCCGCAATTTTCCAACGACGGATATCAATATATCTCAACCCTTCAAAGGCTAACTCTACCATTCGTTCATGCCTTACTATATTTCTCATTTCTTCCTGAGAGCCGATAGCTGTTAAAGGGGGCATGTTTACATCAGCCCGTTGCCTTACTTCATTAATAGCATCTGCTACGCTCTGATCAATCTGATCAGCCTCTATTTTGGCTTCTGCATAGGTCAATAAGACTTCGGCATAGCGTATCAGGATAATATTGATACCGCAGTTGCCCGGCTGTCCCAGGTCCTCCTTATTAATATACTTCTTAACATTAAAGCCGGTAGTAGTCGCCAGGTATGTATACCCGACTGCATCCGCTGTTCCGCTTCCCGGCCTGGAATCATAGGTTTTATTATCCGGTAACTGATCTCCTAATGTATAAATAGAATAGCTTAAACGGGGATCACGATTTTTATAAGGATCATAAGGATCAAAGCCGCCTGCAGGATCAGTGATATCTTTTCCATTATTCATTTGGTAAGCATCAACCAGCTTCTTAAGCGGAACAAAAGTGCTGCCACTGGCCTGCTGGCTGTAAGGAGCCATATAACCGAATGCATTATTCCGGTAAGTGTCTTTCACAAATTCTTTATCCAGTATTACCTCCTTATTATTCTCTGCAGCATAAGTAAATAAGTTCTGATAAGAAGGGTATAAGCCATATACATTTAAATCCATAACCTGCTTAGCAGCTTCGGCAGCTTCGGAATAACGGCCGGCATACAACAGCGCGCGGGCCTTGAGCGCAAGCGCAGCGCCTTTGGTTATTCTTCCTTTATCTGTTTGTGCATTGGGCAAAACGCCGGCAGCATCGGTAAGCTCCGCAGCAATAAAATCCCAGACTTTATCAACGGATTCTCTCGTCAGGTTCCTGCTTTCTTCCAAAGTGATCTCATTGGTTACCAGCGGCACATCGCCAAACAAAGAAGCTAATTTAATGTACAGATAAGCCCTTATTGCTTTTACTTCACCTTTCAGGCTTTCGATCCTGTCTTTATCTGTTGCTTTTATCTTACCCACATTTGCCAGAAAGGCATTTGCCGAACGTATTCCTGCATAATCATTTTGCCATTCATTCAAAACAATTCCGTTCTGTACATCCATTTGGCCTCTTTCCACTACTGCATTTACAGCAAAAGGTATATTAGTATGTCCTATATCCGACATACCATCCCATGAAAAAATATTCACTCCTTCAAGATAGGTATAAACAGCATTTGAAGCGAGTATGGCATCTTTATCTGTTTTCCAGTAAATTTCGGTCGAGATGCGATCATTGGGGACCGTTTCCAATAAGCCTTTGGAACAACCGGAAAAAAAAGCTGTAATGATAACAGCAAAAAATATTTTTATTAAATAATTCATTTCTTTAGTTTTTTGTGATTGATACATCAGTAATAATTAAAACTGAACATTAATACCAAATGTATACAGCGCCGTTTGAGGGTAATAATTTGCCCGGCCCGGCATTGTTTCAGGATCAAGATTCCACTCATTTAATTTAGAAACAGTAAGAAGGTTAGTTCCTGAAACATACACATTCAAACGCTCAATAAAAGTGTTATGAAGAATAGCAGAAGGTAGCTGGTACAGCAACTGGATATTTTTTAACCGCAAATAAGATCCGTCTATCAGCATTCTGTCTGAGGACTGTATATTGAGCAAGCTATATTTAGTAGGTCTTGGAAAACGTGCGCCAGGATTTTCGGGAGTCCAGTAATTATTGGCATATATTTTATCTGTAAACCCTTCCTGGTTGCCCATTTCAGCCAACGCTCCCGACAACCGGGTGTATACTTTTGCGGCTCCCTGGAACAATAAGTTAAGTGTAAACGCCCTGTAGCTTACATTAAAGGAAGACCCGAAAGTATATTTGGGAAAAGACGGGCCCAGGTAAGTCATATCCTCAGCATTTATTTTTCCGTCATTGCTCAGGTCAATAAACTTTACATCACCCGGCTTAATGCCCTGGGCAATGGTGGGATAATGATCAACTTCGTCCTGTGTCTGAAACAGGCCATCCGTCTTATATCCCCAGAAAGAGTTAATAGCATATCCTTCCCCTGTAATAAATTTCGGATCAGTATCCGTTCCGGTTATGTATGGACCTGTTCCTTCCAGGCTCACAACGTTATTTGTATTAATATTAAAATTCAGATTGGCATCAAATCCTACCTGCCCGAATTTCTCGTGGACCCCTACCAGGAATTCCCATCCTTTATTTGTAACAACACCTGCATTTTGCGCAGAAGCCTGTAGCCCCAATGTGCCCGGAACAGGCAATACCAGTAAGATCCCGTCAGTTCTCTTATTATAATAATCAATACTCAATGAAAATTTATTGTTCAACAGCTGTGCGTCAAGTCCAACATCTGTTTGCGTAGTAGTTTCCCAGGTTAGGTCTTTATTTGACATTTTTAGCTGCGTATACCCCTGAACCGGCGCACCGCTAAATGAATAGGTGAGCAAATCCAAAGTAGGGTAATAGCTATAAAGATTAACCGCCTGGTTACCTGTCTTACCCCATGAACCACGAATTTTAAATTCGTTGATATAATTACCCAGATCACCCCAGAAATTTTCCTGGGAGAGGCGCCAGCCTGCAGAGAAGGATGGGAAAAAACTATATTGGTTATCTCCTGTAAACCGGGATGAACCATCGTATCGCGCATTAGCTTCAAAGAGATATTTGTCTTTGTACGCATAATTGAGACGGGCAAAATAAGAACGTAAACCCCAGGTGGAGTCATTTCCATTATTACTTTTTGTAGCGTCATTGATCCCCTGTCCGATGGATTGAACATCATTATTATAAAAGTTCTGGCGAAATGCGCTGAGTCCACTGCCCTCGTTCCTTATTTGTGAATACCCCAGTAAAGCCTCCAGGTCATGATCTTCTTTTATAGTAGTAGTATAATGTAAAAGATTATTAAGCGTATATTCACGGTCTATGCCTCTTGTTTCCGTAAGCGTATTCAGGGGCGACCTTTTTTTCACGATATCAGGATTATAATAATCCCTTATTTCATAGCTGTTCAGGAAGTTTTTTCCGGCCATCATAGTCAGGCTGCCGGCAAATTGTGTCGTGAATTTCAGTCCCTTTACAATCTCCCAGTCCCCTTTTAAATTACCAAGAATATAATCACCCGCTATCCTGGAATAACCCCCGATTTCATTTTCTACCAAAGGGCTACGGCCCTGCGGGCTTAAGCCATAAGTACCATCAGGATATCTTGGTACTGTCCACTGGGATGCATGCAGCATAATATTAAAAACATTGAACTGGCTTGCGGCAAAGCGATCTGTATTATAGCGATAATTTACATCAGTGCTGATACTTATTTTTGAAGATATTTTAAAATCAGTATTGGCCCTTACCTCATAAATTTTTGAATCGGAATTAGCAATAATCCCCTGTTGATCCTGATAGCGAAGACTTACTCTTCCCTTAAGATTTTCATTTCCTCCACTTAGTGATACGGAATTATTTATCTGGGGAGCCGTCCGTAGCATTGTCTCAAACCAGGTATTTGGCAAGGGATATTTGTACCTGTCAGTTGCGCTGAGATATTCCTGTATCTGCTCTTCTGTGAATTTAGGAGCACTACCAACGTTGACAAATGCTGCATTCTGCTCTCTCATATAGTCTTCGAGACCCATGTGCTCCGGTTTGTTATTGGCCTGCTGCAATGCATAAAAGCCATTGTATGTAACCGTGGCTTTTCCCGCTTTAGCGCGTTTGGTAGTAATCAATAAGACTCCGTTTGCCGCCCTTGAACCATAGATAGCTGTGGAAGAAGCATCCTTCAGCAAAGAAATCGTTTCTATATCATTTGGATTGATGTCGGCAAGCTGTTGTTCAATGCCGTCCACAATAACTAACGGATCATTAGCACCGATCGTAGTGATACCTCTTACCCTGACAACTGTATTGGATCTTCCGGGGCTTCCTCCCTGGTCTAAAACAGTAAGACCAGGCACCTGGCCTTGCAACGCCTGCTGCACATTGGATACAGGTCTTCTCTGCAGCTCTTCACCTTTTATCGTACTGACAGCGCTTGTTACACTTATCTTCTTTTGGGTTCCATAACCCACTACCACCACCTCATTCAGCCCTGCATCAGCCGCCTTCAATGTGACCTGAAGATTTGTTTCTTTCGTTACTATTATTTCCCGGGGTTCGAATCCCACAAAAGAAAATTCCAGGCGGTCACCTGCATTCGCTTCGATTGTAAATACACCCTCTTCGTTGGCAACGGTAGTTTTATTGGTTCCTTTCACACTCACAGTTGTCCCCGGCAGTATATTCCCATGCTCATCGGTAATCTTACCTCTGATGGTCACAGGAGGAATTGCGGCAGGAGCGTTTGGAAGTATTACGGCAGCGCGCTGCTCTTTTTTACGGATCACTACTGTTTTGTTTACAATAGCGAAATCGAAGGGTTGATCCGCAAAACAAATTTCGATCGCTCTTTCCACCGGAACTGCATTCAGCTCCACCGAAACATTCCGGGCATTCCTGATAAGCCTTTTGTTGAAGAAAAACTGGTAGCCGCTTTGCCTGGTTATTTCGCGGAAAACTGATTCACAGGGCATATTCTTTGCCCTGAGCGTGATCTGCTGGGCATATCCACCGGCGCTTACCTTAAGGCAGGCGGCCAATACAAGAATAACTGTGAGCCTCATAATCAACAGCATTTTTTTTACCTGCTGAAACTGCCGCGCAGGGAGAAACGGCAGGTGTTGGATTTTGGTTTTTGTACTGTCCGGAATAAAAGAACGACAGTCCAAGTGCGCAGTAAATTGCATAACTTTGGTTTGTTGGGTGATTGAATAACAGTCTTCGCCGATTGTATATACATTGACCCATATATCGGCCAGCAGTGTTCCACCACTACTGGCTTTTTTTATGAGCCAGATTAAAACCTATTGTTTGCCTGCCATGGCAGGCCTGATCTCTACCACACCGTTCCGGATGGTTGCCCGGATATCGCTGTAACGTATGATGTCCAGGAATTCCGAAAGCTTTACATCGCGGGAAATCCCCCCGTTGAGGGTATCCCTGGGAATCCCCTGCGGATACTCCACCCTGATATCGTACCACCGCTCCGCCTGGCGCATTACAGCTTTTACATCCGCATTTTTAAAATTGAATGCCCCGTTTTTCCATGCCATCACAAGATCAAGATCAACATCTTTATTTACTTCTATTTTATTATCCACCCTTGCCTGCTGACCGGGGAATATCATCACCGGCTCGGCAGCAGCAGTGCTCACTTTCACCGCTCCCTCCAGCAATGTCACTTTTGTATCGGGCTCATCATCATAAGCATTAATATTAAAATGAGTACCCAGCACCTGCACTTCAGCGGGGCTGCCCGATCCATGATTTACCTTTACAATAAAAGGGATCTTTTTTCCCCGCACATCTTTTTTTCCCGCTACTTCAAAATATGCCTCACCGGAAACTTCGACCTTCCTTTTTCCACCGGTAAAATAAACCGGGTAATAAAGCGAAGAGGCAGCATTCAACCACACTTTTGTTCCATCAGACAGCACCAGCTTATATTGCCTCCCTTTGGGAGTAACAATTGAATTATATGCCACAATGCCGTCACCGTTGCGATCGTCGTATGTGAGCGTTCCGTTCCTGTTCAATATGGTTGGAGCGCCCTGCACCGGTATCATTCCGTCAGCAGCGGTGTCCAGCAAAATTTTTTGCCCGTTCGACAGGGTAAGGATAGCTCCCGTTTTTCCCGGTGGGGCATCGTTGGTATCCTGAACTGCAGCAATAGGTTCAGCCGGTTGTTTCTTTTTATCCCGAGACAATAATATCCACATAAAAGTGGTAGCTCCCAGCAGCAGAACAGCGGCCGCCACTTTCCACCATGCAATCCGTATTACTGCATCTTCCTTTTCTTCAGCAACTTCCGCAGATATGCGTTCAAACAATTCCTCTCCGAATAAAGCCTTTTCCTCGTCTGTCCAATTCCAGTCCCGTTTTGCTTCCAATGACATATACCAGCGCTCTACCGCTTTTTTTTCCTCCTCAGAACATAACCCTTTCCGGTAACGTTGAAGTAAAATGACAGCCTGCTCTTTCGTCATAATTATAAAAACAAGAACTTTTACAGAAGTTCTATTTCATAACAGGTTACATGAACAATAAAAAAGTAGTAGATGGAAAGAAAAAAAGTCAGAAAATATTATTGTCCGGGTGTATGGTTTGAGGTGTAACGGCAGCCAGCTATCGGCTGTCAGCGGTACTTCAAACAATAAACTATGAACGATCAATATCAGCGACCTGTTCAAAAGAATTTTGTTGCCAGGCATACAAGCAGGGATATAGTAAGCCCAGTTACTGAAGTCCGGAGCAATTTAAGCGCATTGCTTAATTGTTTTCTCACTGTATTTTCCGCAATACCCAGGCGGTCTGCGATCTCCTTATAAGACATTTTTTCGTTCCGGCTCAAAAGATATACTTCCTGCATTTTAGGAGGTAGGCCTGCAACAGCCTGCTTTAATTTATGCTGCAATTCCCTGTATTCGCAATACCCTGCAGGATCATCTTCATCCGTAACTATGCTATCGGACAAGGTTTGTAAATAATGATCGCGGGTAATATTCTTTTCAATGTATCGTATAGCTATATTGCGCACACTTTTCAGGAGATATCCTGTCAGCGAACCTTTTACTTCAATTTCCATCCTCCGCTTCCAGATAGAAACAAACACTTCCTGGACTATATCCCTGGCATCTTCCCTCGAATGTATCACTCTCAGCACCTGCAGCGCCAGTCTTTCCCAATATCTCCGGTATATCTCTGCAAATGCCGCCGCATCGCTGTTACGCAGCAATTGCATCAAAGCATCGTCAGTCAGTTGGTGATACATGAAAGGGATAAATTAAAACAAGCGATCCTCAAATGTATAAAAATAAAATTATAAACCATCAGGTGCTCTCATCCGGAACGTATTTCAGATCGCCGGTAATTTAGCTGCAGTATTTCCGATCTTTTGAAGGGTGGAAACCCTTTTCGTTACCCGTCATGGCGATCCCAACCGCCCCGAATGTTCGGGGGGAGAAGCCATACCCGCAGATGATACCATCGCTGTTTATTGCGGAGACTGCTTCGCCCGCCGCAACATTCATTTAATTTAAATCTTCACGCTCGCGGGATCGCAGCGACGGCGAAAGTGTGTGAATGATTTTCAGTCTTACTTTATCATGAAAGTTACACAATCATCAATCCGTCGCACGTCCTGGCGCGGCGCAGAAGTATTGCCCGGCACAAAGCGCCGTTTAATGCGCCAAAGCCATCCTCGTGCATCTATTCCTTTACGTACTGCAAGGACTGCTTCGCCCCCGAACATTCGGGGTGGTTGGGATCGCAGAGATGCAGGAGTGCTTTGTGTAACCGGCGTTTTCTGCAGGGGAAGAAGTATAGCCAGGCGGCAAATGACCCGAATAATGAACTGTGCTTATCTCAATTGAATGGTTTGCCTCCTCGTATCCGGAGTGATCGCCCATGGAGTATTCACCAGAGCAGCAGGGTAAGGCTTTTGCATGACTTTCCGTTCCATCAGCAAATGTATTTCCGTAGCAGATGCCGCGGCAGGATCAAAGCTGATAGTGATATTTTTACCCGCCATTGCGCTCAGATCATACGTGGCCATTTTCCAGGAGCGTGCTGTTTTACTTGGCATACCTGCTATGGCATAGCCGGCAAATGCATTGATTGCAGATTTGCTGGTGCGTGAAGGAATAAGCGGCTGCCCGTTAATCTCCATGCCGGGGAGAGAATCGTATGCGATCACCAGCAGGTCGCAGCGTGTTCCTGCATCTGCCGGTAAAGACATAGTGATGCTGCTGTCTGTCTTAGTTATATCTTTTATCTCCGGCAGGCTTCCTGCAGCCGGTTTCCCGGCTTTCCCTTCGCTTATCTCAAAAGCCATAGTAGCATACCCGGGTATCTCTATTGCCATTGGCTGACCTGATATAAAAGTTTCAGGGTATTCGTCCCTGTAAGGGAATATTACTTTTGCATGGTAACGTTTAGCTTTCTGCGCGTGATATTGCACCGATTGATCAAACGGTATCTGTAATGTGGAAGTAGCCGCACGGGGATTTCTGACTACCAGTACAGCTTTATTACCATTCCAGCCAATATATCCATAAGGATTGCCCTCATCCGGCCTTCCTCCCACAAAAACAGTATGGTTCAGATATTTTTCATTGGCAGCGGCCCAGTTATGTACGGTGCATAATGCTTTCCAATGTTCCGGAGACATCACCTCGGGAGAGATATACCATTCCTTCAACAAAGTTCCTCTTGCATAATGCATCAATACATATTCCAGCCAGTCCTGCACAGTATCATCTTTGCTTTCCATCCTGCCGGTGCTGGTGCGAATGATACCATGCGTCATCAGCCTGGAAATAGGCACCAACGGTCTGTCTGCGGCATCTCCCCACATGCGCCAGATATAAGTATCCCTGTCCGTGGTAGCCATTGCCCTTGATGAAATTTCCGGCCAGTTGCCGTTCAGCCCGTCGTCCCCCGCAAGCATCCACAACGCATCGGCATACATCAGCCACCAGGGAGAAAACCATATCCAGTTGGTAATATTCTGGTAAATATCAGGGTTTACTTTACGGGTTGCCATTAGTATCTCCAGCATGGCGTCCAGATTGGCTTCATGCCCGTGGCGATCCGTGGGAGGATGCCCGGCATTATCATTCAGGTCAGACAACTGGTTAAAATCATGCTTAAAGTATACCAGTCCGGCCTCTTTGGCCAGGCGGGGCACCTGCCGCAGCATTTCCATTTTATACTTAGGATGAGAAAGGGAATAATAACGGAAATAACGGGCAAAATAGCTGTTGGGCTTTGCAGGAAGATAACCATGCTTTTCCCCCCAGGGTACCCCTGCATTGGTGCCGCCGATAGAAAGCCATAATCCAAAGCCCGTACCTTCCCGCTTCAGCTTATCGCTCAACAGCTTCATATCAGCAATCCCTTTGGGAAAATATTTGGGCGCCGGCTGCCATATGGATTCATGATCCTGCCACCCGTCATCAGCTACCATCGCATTCATCTTTATACCATAGGGAGCAATTGCCGACTTAAAAGCCCTGTATATATCAATCAGCGCATCTCCTTTCAGGTCTTTAGCCCGGGGCTCAAACCAGTTATTATAGTGAAGAAAAGAACGTGGAGCTTTCCAGACAGTGACAAGATAATACATAAAGCCATTCTCCGCATTATCACCGGGCTTACCTATACCCATAACCGAAGTTTTACTTTCAATGTAATACTTACCATCTGCAGCTTCTTTTGCATATCCCGGGAAATGCATTAACCTTACCATCCCCGTAGCGCCGTGCGGCTCAATATCCCGCTCTTCCAGGTTTATAAAACTATAATTGCCCACCATTTCATAATGACGGCTGTATGCCTTTGGCGTATTGCCATCTGTATGACGGCTATATCCTGCGGGGTATTCCAGGCCGGTAAACCATTTGTCATTCATAAAAACAGGTTCTCCTCTTCCGCCGCCGGTCTCTTTTGCGCCTGTAATAAAACGCTCCACCTCCAGGCGGTCAACAACGGCAGGAGCATCAAATTGCAGTATAATTTTTTTCCGGATCACCTCATCACCTTTCAATGCCGTATAGCGTACTTCTACCGCTGCAGGATCATCATTAGTATAATGTCTGTTATAACGGCGGCGATAATGAATTGTCAACGTATTAGTATCGCCACAACGTTCTGCTACAGGTACTCCTTCCACCCTGAAGTCCTTTGCCGTGAGGATGTGATCATCCATCCCCAAAATATGAAACTCTTCACTCTGCATTTTCAGCCTGTCGGAGCCATCTGGCCTTGACACACTAACAGTAAGCCATACACTATCTGAATAATGTAAAGTCCTGCTTACCTTATCATTTTTAATAACAACATCCTGGCTATAAGCAGACCGGTAAGAAAAGACAAGCATGGTGTGCATGCAACACAAACAGGTAAATTTTAAAGCATTCATATACAATTTTAAAGATAGCAGAAGCATTATTTATTTTTTAGGGCAAAGACCCTATTGTATGCATTACGAAACGCTATTTGTTTAGTACTGCTTTAACAGCATTGGATAAACTATCAATCTGTAAAAGTGTAATAACCGGCTTAATCGCCTGCTCCGGCAGCGGCGGCCTGTTGTCAACAGTTCCCGGTCGCCCATACCAAAATACCATCGCTGAATAATCTAAAAAATTCCATGCATTGCGTATCTGTGTTCCCGGCGAAGCTTCCATATCAAATACCAGGCGTTTTGAAAAAGGTATGGCATCCAGTGCCCTGACGCGGGTGCAAATGTTAAATCCTTTAGCGCCTCTTCTTACCGGCGTGGCAGACCCCACTTCTATATTTGCAAGAAAAGGATGGGAAAACACATCATCTTTACCCGGGACTTCTCCGCCGGCCCACCCATAATAATCCTCTGTGCCCGTACCAAAATGCGAAGGAAATTTTTTGTTAAGATCCTCATCAATATAAATTTTCTCATCTCCTTCTCCCCACCATCCGTCATCCGGATTCAATACTGTTAGCTGATCGCCCACGATCACACCTTTACCATGAATATCAATAAAGTTCCAGTCTTTAAAAGTATCGCCGGCAAGTAACTCATCGCTTCTCCAGTTGGCATGAAAATACATGGAGCGTTCGTCCCATAACCAGTCGCTGTATTTTATGGATAAGTTCTTTATGTCAACAACTGTATTTCCCAGGTTCCGTATCGTGAAATGAAAAGAAGCTTTGAAGGGCATCACCCAGGTACATCGCAATTGCCCTAATGCATTCACCGAGCGGGTAAAAGTTTGAAAAGGATGTAGCATATCAGAGCCTCCGAAAAAATCTCCTGCCGGCGCCCATACTGTTTGCCTGCCATCGAAGGAGATCATCAATGCAAGAGACCGTAATAATTCCGGGTACTCCTTAACCTGTACAGGATCAAGATCCATAGTAAATTCCCTTATAGCCCCTGCTTTTTTAACCTCCAATGATATTTCTTTCCCCGCACTTAACAAACCGCTTCTGCAGACAGTGACTCCTTTATCTTTTGAAAAAGAACTATAAAGCGATTGTGTGATGTCATCTATAACATGCATACTTAAACGCAACTGGTCCATGTTGAAACTGACAACATTTGTCCCCTGCGGGTAAGCACGGTAGCTGATGATATGGTAAAATGGCTTTTTATTGAACGTGATCTTGCAGCTTTTTGCAAAAGGTATGGGAACATAACTGTCCCCTGCCCGCGCTGTCCGTTGCGCCAGCGGAGCCGGGAAGGATCCTCTACCTGTAATCAATTTAAAATAATTTTCGCTGATGACAGGGTTGGGATCACCGTCAAGATAGATATTGATTTCCGGCCCTTCCAGGTCATCCAATCCTCCATAATAAAAATAAGGCGCCCACATCCGGGTTATTGCACCCGGTCCGGCATGCTCCATTACTACCCATTCCTCATGCCCGTTATTTTCCTCTTTCCGGATAAAACCCGTACCATCGCTGTCTGCAAACCAGCCTGCGGAATCTTTCACTACGGAGGCCCTGTTGTAACTGCTGGCCTGCAGCGACTGATACGCCGGCAGAGGGAATTGTGCTAACACTGACCTGTCTCCCATTTCCTTTAGTAAAGACTGAAAGGTAATCTGCGCTTCCGTCCCACCAACGCAGGATATTGATAACAGCAAGCCCAAAAATAATCGTGACATTTTCATGAAGTATGTAATATCAGACAACTATAGTGTGATGATAGAAGAACTTGATTCTTAATATGCCGCGAATTGTTTTAGTTCCGGCGTCTGCGATGACTTTGTTATGGTTAACCGGAGTTTGGTAGTTTTTACGCCCTGCAATGCATGAATTCGTTTATGCCCTACCGAAATACCATCGGCAACTTGCTGCCAATTGCCATCTTTCCATTGTTCCACAGTATATTTTCTTATACGTTCACCATGGTTAATATCCTCTTTGATCACAATGTATTGCACGTTTACCGGTGATGCGCCCGTAGTAAGTTCAAAACTTTTCCCCGAGCCCTTTATCTCAGCGATTGGCTTTGAGAAGCGCTTTTTCAATTCATTGCCAAAGGCTTCAAGCACCTGTACATCTTCTGCAGGCACCAGCCCGCTCGTATCAACCACTATTCCTAACAGCATATTTGAATTTTTGCCAACGCTCGAAATATAATTATACAGCAATTGGTCAACCGTAAGCAATTTCTGATCATCGGCTTTCCAGAACCATCCACCCTGCCAACCCTTGCGCAGCGGAAAATCTGCTTCGCCGGGGCACCATATCCGGCCATCAGGATCTCCATGCATATTATCAATAGCAACAGTGCCGCTTGCAGATGTGCCGGCATCGCTACGGCTCCAGTTTGGGTATGGTGCAAGCCCATCTTCGTTGCCTACCCAACGAATGAGATTTTTTGCATCGGCAGGTCCCTGGAATAAGATAGCTTCGGGCTGCAATTTTTTTAACAGCGGGGCAAGATCGGGACCGCCATCTTTTACAGGCAATACGCCGCCATCAAACCATATTTCAAATAATTTCCCATAATTGCTCCATAGCTCCGTGAGCTGCTTTGTTACAATGGCATTATACTGCTGCTGCGTATACGGACTGCCAGGCTGAACTACTCCCGGGTTATCAACATAACAATAACCATTAGCCGCAGCGCTGGCATATATACCGGGTTTGACCTTGTACTTTTTACAGGAAGCGATAAAATCTTTCACAATATCACCTTTACCATTTTTCCAGGGCGCGTTTTTTACACTGTAAGGATGCGCTTCTGTTGGCCACAAGCTAAATCCTGAACAATGTTTTGCTACCAGCACCGCATAAGTAGCGCCTGCCGCTTTGGCTGCACGCACCCACTGATCTGTATCAAGCCGCGAAGGATTAAATACAGACGCAGGCGGATGTGTTCCCCATTTTCTGAAATCATAACCGGGCACAAAATTCACCACGTCAAAATGAATGATAGCGCCAATTTCAGCATCAGCCCATGCTGATTGCGAAGACGTTGGCAATACTTCTTTGCTTACTTTGTGCGTTTGTGCAAAACCGGTTACAACAAAACACATCCAGAACAAAATACATTTCAGCTTCATATTTATTATTATTTGCGTCTGGCTCTTTTTCCCAGGTCTTCTCTTGAAAGGATCAATATATTTCCCGCAGGCTTATTGTCCTTATAGGCAACCGCTCTTAGCTGGTATATGCCTTCAGGAATTTCTATCGGCAGTCCTTTATATTCATTTGAAAAATTGTCGGGATTGGTATTATCAATAGTATAGTAGATGGTTAGTCCGTCTATATCGGTAGTAAGCTCAGCAAAAAGCTGCTTGTTGTCATTCGTCGTTGTAGCAGCAAGCACATCATAGGCTGCTCTGGAATAATTGATGCCTGCGGCCCGGAGGTGATGGAATTGTGCTTCGAGCTTGTTCTGAAAATCAGGCCAATGCTGTTTTTGCACAGGAGACCAAAACACTTCAGACAGTGCAAGTGCCCGCGGCCATGTCATATATTCTGCGTGACGGTCTGTAGGTACAGACTCTGTCCATAAATTACCCTGCCCGCCCAAAATAAGAGAAGGCTTTACATCCCGGGGAACGGGATCCCACTGATAGCAGGTTTTAAGCCGCAGCATACTGTAGGTATCGGGTTCGGTTGCAGGATCGCCCTGGTACAGGTCGAGGTAAGCATTATTCGCCGGCGTCATTACTACTTCATGTCCCTGCTTCGCCGCTTCTATACCGCCGGACATTCCCCGCCAGCTCATCACGGTAGCTTCGGGCGCCAGCCCGCCTTCCAGTATCTCGTCCCAGCCAATAAGCTTTTTTCCTTTTTGCTGTAATATTTTTTCCAGCCGTTTAATAAAGTGGCTCTGTAATTCATGCTCTGATTTTATGCCTTCTTTTTTCATAAAGTCCTGCACTACCGCCGACTTTCTCCAGAAGGTCTTGGTACATTCATCACCGCCGATATGGATATAGGGATAAGGAAAAAGCTGTGCTATTTCTCCAAACACTTTATCAAGAAAATCATACACCCGTTCATCAGCCGGGTTAAGTGTATTGTCTTCAATATTATAGAACTTGCTGCCGGGATTTACGGGATAAATATATCCCGTGGCCGATAAATAAGGATAAGAAGCTATAGCCGCCAGTGAGTGACCGGGCACATCAATTTCAGGTAGTATAGATACATTTCGTTCCTGCGCATACTGTACCATTTCCCTTATATCATCCTGGGTGTAGAAGCCGCCGTAAGTAGCCGCTTCTCCCGGCTTTGGCTGCTCGTAAGTCCACCATCTCCCGGTGCGGGGTACGCGCCAGGCGCCTGTTTTGGTAAGCTCGGGAAATGATTTGATCTGGATCCGCCAGCCCTGGTCGTCTGTTAAATGCAGGTGCAGGATATTGAATTTATACCGCGCCATCTCATCAATGTATTTCTTTACAAATTCCTTAGTAAAGAAATGGCGGCTGACATCCAGCAGCAGTCCCCGCCATCCAAAACGCGGGTAGTCTGTAATCTTCACTGCAGGTATTTCCCATACAGCAGATTGCTTTGACTGATATTCAATTGCCGGCGGTAAGAGTTGGCGTAAGGTTTGTAAGCCGTAAAAGATACCCGCAGGCTTTGCTGCAGACAAATGGATACGATTGCTGCTTACCTTCAGCATATATCCTTCTTCCGTCTTAATATCCTTTAAAGATGCATTTAACGAAAGCTCAATTGATTTTACCGGCGTGACCGCATGGTCAGCGATCTTCAGTTGGAACCCTGTTGCCGGCGATAACCACCCGGTAAAAGTTTCGGCAAGATGTCTTAATCCGGCATCGTTGTTTTCAGCAACTACTATTGTTTTGGCATCCAGCAGGAAGCTGCCTTTTTCCTTTACTAATTCCGCCGGTTCAGGCACAATGGATAAAGATCGTTGCTGGGATACCACGGACAACGAAAAAAGCAGAAAGAGAAAAAAGCAAAGAAGATAATGTTTCATCCTATAAAGATATTAACGAGCTCATACTATCACTAATATTTTTTAACTACCAGAAGCAGAGGAAGAACCGGCCTGGCAAATGCCAGACCGGTTTCTTTATGTATCCAAACTAACTGCCTGACTTAATGTAGTGTAGGATCAAAATCCCCTCCCCAATCTTTGTTTTGCTTGAGATTAGGGTTCTGATTTATATTAGATAACTGTATCGGAAAGAAATAATATTTATCCGGCATCACCATTTGGGTCGGCCCATTAGTGATCAGTTCAACGACCTGGTATTCGAATGATTCAGGTAAAAGCTCGAAAGCATTCGCTTTGGCAATGTCATCTTCAGTTATCTGCTCCATTGTATGACCATTTACCTTCATAGCCATTATCCCATATTTACGCATCCCATCCAATTTGTTGAGCATGCGGTGACGGCGAAGATCCCAGAAACGCTTGCCTTCAAACATAAACTCCACGTATTTTTCATCCAGTATTGCCTGCCGCATTTCTTCTCTTGTCATCCCGCTCTTCAGCCCGTACATGCCATCGCCCCCCGGTTCAATACCAGCCCGATGGCGAATAGCTTTTAATACATCAAGCGCCTCGTTGCTTTTGCCCGTTTCGTTTGCCGCTTCGGCATAATTAAACAATACTTCTGCATACCGTATTTCCGGCCAGTCTACATCATTTAAGGTAACCTGTGTTGAGGGCAACTGTTCCATTATACCTTTCCTGCAATATAATCCCGTGCGATAATGGTTTTCACCTTGAATGACGTATCCAAATGCATCCATTGATTTAGCGATCCCTGCCATAGTATACTGACGGCGCCCTGCTATACCGCTCAGTTCATAAATAGCTCCATTCCATACAATAGTAGCATCAAACCTCGGGTCCCTGTTTTTCCAGAAGGTTTGCACATTATAGGTATAGGCGGAGGTTGGGTCGCCGGGCTTTTTGCCATCCTTCATGGGAAACGCTTCTGCCATTGCCCATATCGGCTGGTCACCACCGGTAGCATTTTTTGATTCCGATAAGGGACGTACAGCATCCTCACCACGGCCATTTGTTTTTGCAGGATTGGTATAGATAACAGACAAAATATTTTCTTTATTTGCTTTTGTTTCAAATACCGCAGTATAGTTATCCAGCAAACCATATCCATTCAAATCAAGAAAATCTTTCGCTGCTTTATTAGCATTATAAGCATCTGCCCAGTATGCATTATCATAAGGATTGGATGGATTAAACTGCGGCGAAGCTTTATATAACAACACTCTTCCCTTAAAAGCTTTTACAGATGCCTGGTCAATTTTACCACGATTACTGCCATCATATTTAATTGGGAGCACCGATTCAGCTTCAGTAAGATCTTTCATAATGAAATCAAAGCACTCCGCTGTGGAATTCCTGGCTACCATCAGGTCATCTGTCTGGTAGTCCTGGGGTTTTTCTATAATTGGCACACCACCATAGTAATATACCATCCTGAAATACAGGAATGCCCTCAGAAACTTAGCCTGACCTATCATCAGATCTTTTTTATCCTGGGGAAGCACGCTGGTGCTCATTTCCTGCAGCAGCGTATTGATATTTCTGATAATATCGTAAGGCCAAATTTTAAATACTCCATTATCGGTAGTGATCCAGCCGTCTCCATTTATGCCCCCGCTTTCATCGGCATTATTTCCCATATTCAGCGGCCACCCGCTAAAAGTACGTGCATAGAGATTGCTCAGGTATGCATTGGCGGTAGCTTCATCATCAAAAATACCGCTTGCGGGATAATGAGCTTTATCCTCTAAATCCAATACTTTTTTGCATCCTGAAGATATTGTCGCTGCAAATAAAAAGCACAGCAATACCTGTATTATTTTATAACGCATTAATATTTTCATTCTTCAATAATTTAGAAGTTAATGTATGCCCCTCCTGTAAAGGTTTTCATCAGTGGATAGGAATCCAGTGTTTTCTGCTCGGGGTCTTGCTCTTTCATGCCGGAAATGCACAGGAGATTAGTGCCATTTGCAAAAACCTGTATCCTTCCGATACCGGCCCGGCTCAGCCATTTCTTGGGAAGGCTGTAAGCAATTTCCAGGTTTTTCACTCGCATGTATGCACCATTTCTCAACCAGAAAGTAGAAGGTCCGCCACCAATATCCTGTTGCATCCATTCACCCGACACTCTCGGGTATTTCGCATTGGGGTTTTCAGGCGTCCAGTAATTGGAGGCCCACAATTCAAAATAAGGACGATCTACCTGGAATACACCGCCTCCGTTCATCGTACTGATCATTCGATCGTATGCGCCTACGCCCTGCAATAATGCACTCACACTGACACCTTTCCATTCCACACTGAAACCTATGCCATAATTGATACGGGGTGTTCCATTGTTGGAAAGATAGGTCATGTCATTTGCATCAATTTTCCCGTCAGGGCCTTCTGAAAAGTTCTGTCCGCGGATATCTTCAAACAGCAGGTATCCTAATTTGGGAGTCCGCCCGTACTGAGTAAAGCCTGCCGGGAGCTTATCCAGATCAGCCTGTGTTCTTATGATGCCTTTGGAAATAAGCCCGTATACCCTGTCCTGGGGTTTCCCTATAGCGCTTCTCCAATTGTCCTTATATGTACCATCTGTTAATGCAGCAGCCTGATCCAGTATATCCCAGCGATCAACAGAATAGCCCATATTACCAAATACAGAATAGTTAACATTGCCTGCTTTATCCCTCCAGGTTGCCGATAGCTCAAATCCTTTCCAGGAACGGGCTGCATAATTAACAGGAGGTAATGTGGCTCCCAATGTACTGGGGGTAGAACCAATGCGGGCGCCGAGGATATTGATTTGTTTCCGGGTGAAATAGTCGAGCTCGCCTGTCAGTTTATTATTCCAAAGCCCATAATCAACACCTATATCAAACATTCTTGAAGTTGACCAGGTGAGGTTTGGATTGGGTATTACGCCAACGGTGATTCCATCGGCGAGGGAAGTGCCAAATACATATCCGGTACTCTTGCTATAACTTGGTCCCCAAAGAAAAGGAGCTATGCTTCCCTGTGTACCGTAGTAAAGTCCTCCGTCATCATTACCGGTCGTACCGTAAGAAGCCCGCAGCTTTAAATTACTAAGCCAGATAATATCCCTTAAGAAATTTTCTTGGGAGATACGCCATGCCGCAGATACAGAAGGGAAAAATCCCCACTGGTGCCCTGGTGCAAACCTGAAATTTCCATCATAGCGGAAAGAGAATTCGGCGATATATCTTTCATCGTAATTATAATTCAAACGACCGATCCAGGAGGCGCGTGACGTCTCGCCTTCGCTACCGTCAAACCATCTCTTACCTGCATCGGTAGAAGTATTATAAATCTGGTCAACAGAAGTAGTCAATAATGCATCTGCACGGCCACTTAGGTTTTTCACTTTTTCACCTCCCTGTTCATACACTGCAAGCGCAGATACAAAATGCTTGTTAAACGACCTTTCATATTGCAGGTTCCAGTTGAACTGGTAAGAGTTATAAAAAGCCAGATTTTCAGCAATGTTCGGATAACTGGCGCTGAGATTATGCAAATTGATCTTCGTTGGATCTATGGGACCGGGAATAAATTTATTTGTTGCGCTGGCTGATTGAAAAATGTAGGCTTTGTTAAATACAACAAAGGATTTCATATCCTTGTCATTGCCGGTATATTGTCCCACCAGGCTGGTACTTAACCCTTTTACCCAATCTCCGAGATCAAGATCAAAACGAAGGATGCCATCCAGCGTTCTGTATTTGGTATGCCTGTATCCCCCGCTGTTGACCATCAGCTCAACGGGATGCCATGCACCCGGGACTACCGGGAAATCATTTGTATTGGTAGATGGGTTCCCTTCTGCATCCACATAAAACGGGTATAATCTTGTCCAGTTAAAGGTAGCCCTGTAAAAATCGCTTACGTTGAAATCTTCTGCGCCGTCATAAGGCCAATACCAGCGATCATAATTACGCTGATTACCACTGAGATTAAGGTTTATTTTAAACCGTCTGGATACCTTTGCCGTAATATCGGAACGGAAATTATACCTGCCGTAATCAAGATTTTTATATGACCCCTTCTCGTCGTGGTATCCCAGCGACATGTAATAGGTAATAGCCTCCGTGCCACCTCTTACAGACAGGTTATGTTGCTGTACTGTGGGCGTTTGCCATATATAATCATTGATACTATAGCTCTTGTCTTTAAAATAATCATAAATCTCCTGCCCGTAGGGCTTTGGCTGCCCCTGGGTCACGGCCATTTGGTTATCGTACTCTATTTCTTGTGTGGCTGTAAAATTTTGTAAGGATCTTGTTGGCGTAGAGGCCGAGTAAGAGCCTTTGTATTCAAACAGAGGCTTTTGTGTTTTACCGGTTTTGGTAGTTATCAATACAACACCGTTACCTGCTTTCGAACCATATACGGAAGCTGTAGCCGCATCTTTAAGGAAACTGATGCTTGCTACTTCATTGGCATCAAGCGCATCAAAATCAGCTTTTCCTTTTATTATGCCGTTGATCACATATAACGGTTCAGCAAAACTACCACGCATACGTATGCTGGAAGATGCGCCTGCCAATCCTGAAGTGCCAACAGCATTTATTCCGGCAGCCCGGCCTGCTATTACATTGGAGAGATTGGCAGCAGGAATATTATTAAGATCTTCTGTGTTTATAACTCCTATAGCTCCCGTAAGATTGACCTTTTTCTGCGTACCATACCCTACAACAACTACTTCATTTAAACCAGACACAGCAATCCTAAGTACAATATTATCCAGTTGCCTGCGACCATTAACAGGGATTTCAACTGATTCATAACCTATCATTGTTATCTGAAGCACTGCCTTATCATCCACCGCAATGGAAAAAGTTCCGTCCACTCCCGTACTTACTCCTGTGTTTTGACCTTTTACCTTTACAGATACACCTTCTAAAGGATTACCAGTTTCGTCCACAACTTTTCCCTTGACTTCCGCCTGGGCAGCCAGCACTCCCCTGTTAGGAGAGATCACTACAAGATAATCGCTTACAATTTTGTAAGCCAATACATCACCCAAAACCTGGTGCATTATTTCTGCCAAGGTAGCATCCTTCACATTCACGTCAACTTTTCCAAGTTTTTTAAGATCATCCCTAAGATAAAAGAAACGATAGGGGCTCTTTTTTTGAATATCCATCAGCACTCTCGTAACTTCTACCTGTTCCATCTTCAGCGAAAACTTCTCCTGGCCATAGCCCCTTGCAGATGCCTGAAGGAATGGAAGAAGCAACAATAATGCGGTTATCTTCATAAATAATAAATACTTAAATACCGGGCTACCCGCATGAGGCAGCCTGTACCTTATTTTTTTCATACATTTGAATTGAAAAGTTAATAAAGGGGAATAAGCCGTCACTACAGGCTGGCTGATTCCGCTGTACAATACATTAGCTTTTTCCGGGGGAGAGAGCTCCAATCTCTTCCCCTTTTACAGGATCATTTATGGTGGACTATGACAGATCATAAGCAAGTTTTTTGGGGTTTACAATATGGATATATAAAACTTATTCAATAAAAATATCGTTATCGCGGATAGTATACTTAAAGCCTACCATCATCTGCAGTATATGCATCGCTTCATTAATATTCACATTATCAAAATCACCATTCATTAAAATGCTTTTCATCTTTTCGTTTTTGAAAAGGATATGCACGTTATACCATCTTTCCATTTTAAGGGCTACCGTTTCAAAAGGTTCATCGGTAAAGATCACTTTCTCCTTGACCCAGGCGGCTTCTTCGGGCATACCGGTCTTTTTGATATCAGGCTGAACGGTTTTTACTTCATAGCTGATCCCCGGACGGGCTTCCCGGGATATAGGTTCATCCTTAATTATCCTGTTATTCTTCAATGAGATTTTTTCGCTCGGAAGCAAGATCACCTTTTTTTCTGGGCCTTCCTTCAGGCTCACTTCCACCTTTCCTTCCACCACTGTTGTTTCTATATCCTCTTTGGTATCGTATGCCTTTACATTAAAAACAGTGCCCAGCACTTTCACTATCATACGGTCGGTATTAACTAAAAAGGGATGAGCCTTATCTTTGGTTACCTCAAAAAAGGCTTCCCCGCTCAGCCACACCTGCCTGTTGCCCTTACCAAAATCTCTATTGTATGACAGCCGGCTGCCGCTGTTCAGGTGAACAGTTGTACTATCAGGAAGCAGCACTTTCTTCCTTTCACCGTTGAGCGCAACTGTAACGGAGTCTTTTATCCCGCCCACGACAACAGGTGCAGCCTTTTCTTCCTGTCGCCGCCATACCAGCCATACCGTAAGCGCCAGGAACGCCACCACTGATGCCGCCGCCAGCATTCTTGCGACAGGAAAGACGGTTTTCTTTTTCTCCTGTTTGGGAATATATTCATATACCATCCCCGGCTGTTCGCGGAGCCGGCCCGAAATTTTTTCCCATCCTTCATCCAGTAAAGATTCATCTGTCCCCTGCTTTTTCTGCCAGATATCCTGTAGCAGCTCCAATTCATAAGGCTCAACAGGCTGATCCTCCAGCAAATGCTTTAACTCGGCTAATTCCTCTGCTGTTGCTTCATTGCTTAGCTTTTTCCCCAACAAAATAAAGATCCTGGCTTCGTTCATGTTCTGCATTGTATGTGTAAGGACACTGTAAAAGCGGTCACCCCCTATTGCCGGTTAAAGTTTCTTTCAGATAATTAAGGCAAAAAGAGTATTTCACGTTTGACACGCTGAGACAGCTCATTTCAGGAGCGAGAGGGCAATGAAGATGATTTTTGATAAGCTGAGAAATCAATATTAAGCGATGCGGCGATCTTCCTGACCGCTGCTGCAATATGGTTTTCAACAGTTCGATGGGAAATATTCAGCACTTTGGCAACTTCCCTGTAAGCAAGCCCATCTTCTTTCACGAGCTTATATACTGCCCGGCATTTGGGCGGAAGCTCCCGGATGGCTTTATTGACCGATTGAAGCAGCTCGGAAGCAACGATCAGATCTACGGGGTCGGCCGCCAGCTCGCTGCATATCGTATCCAGTTGATCCGGGTCAATGCTCCGTATATCAGTCTTCCTGCTGATATAATTAAGGCAACGGTTTTTTACTGAAATGTAGAGGTATACTTTAAGGTTTAAAATATTTGTAATAGCGGTGCGTTTATTCCAGATCGCCACAAACAGATCTCCTACGATCTCTTCGGCAGGTTCTTTTAGTTTCACAATAGATACTGCAAACTGGAAAAGCCCGGTGTAATAATGCCTGAACAATTGCCTGAAAGCATGCTGGTCATTGAATAAAGCAACCCGTTCCTGTAGCGCAAATATCTCTTTTCCCGTCATTACAGATAGTTTAGCCTCAATTGGTGCAATGAAGGTATTGTTATTTTTTCCTAAAAACAACAGCATCTACCGCTTTTGCTTGAAGGAATAAAACCTTACCCAGTCAATTTCCATTTCAACCGGCAGGTCTTCGGTATAAACCTTACCTACCCAACTGCCGCCCAACTGCATATCCAACAACAGGTAAAATTTATACTTATCAAAAGGGAACTGTCCTTCTTTGTCTGTTACTATACGGGGGTAAGTGAAAGTCTTTTTATTATTTATAAAAAATACCAGGCTGTCCGGGTGCAGCTCTACCGCATAAGTATTGAAATCACCGGGATCTATACGACCGGTTGCTCCCTGTTTGGGCTCCTTTATCTTAAGCGTGTAAGTATAGTGTGAATGTACGGTCTGGTAAGCAATTGAATCGGAGTTCAGCCTTTCCATAATATCAATTTCGCCGCCATCAGGCCATCCCATTCCCTGGGGCAGAAGCCAGAAAGCAGGCCAGGCGCCACGTGCACCGTTTAGCTTCGCATGTATTTCAAGCCTTCCGGATCCAAAGGTTACTTTATCTTTTGTATATACACCACCGGTGATGTAACGAGCGGTATCGCCGGGAACACTGTTGTTCATAATGCCCCGCAATACCAGCTTGCCGTCGCGCATGGCATAGCAACTGTCGAAATCACTCATATGCCTGTCCCAGTCTGACAGGCCTCGCGGAATTTTAGACCACCGGCTGGTATCAAAGCCACCAGGCTGACTGAAATTTTCTTCCCAGCTCAGTGTCATTTTCTGCGCATGCTTTGTGCCGGCACAGGAAACCAGCAACATCACTAAAAATAAAATCGGGAATAATTGCTTAGGTTTCATCAGATCAATATGGTTTGTGATCCATTCATCAACATACCAGCCCTACCCATCAAAAATACGAAAGAGCGCATTGATGATCGCAAATAATAAGATGCTGCATCAAAAGGATTTATTTCACGCAAAGCGACCAGGAGGGCAAAGAAACAAAGTTTGGACGGGTTTCAAATTATCTAAGCAGGGGGTCTGCAAAACATAGGATACACCCACAGACTCCAGCGAGAGAATAGATTATTTGCAAACCTGAATTATCCCGCAAGCTACAAAATCATCAACCGGTCACACGCCCTGCCACGGCACAGAAGTATTGCCCTGGCACAAAGCGACGCTTAATGCGCCGGAGTTATCCTCGTGAAATCAACTGCGGAGACTGCTTCAGCTCTTTGGCGGAGCCTTTCACAATGAAACGATCCTGCAAGTGCTTTGCAGTGACGGCGCAAAAGTGTTTTGGCTTTTTGTAACTGGCTTTTTTGAAAAGAGGAGTATATATAATACCTTGAACAATATACTAATCCCACGGCCCGATCAATATGAACGGCGCCAATAGTTCTTGTAGTTGTGCGTTCCAGAGCCGTAGGCTCGATAAAATATATTTCACCGGGATTTCAATCCCGGTACAGATCTTGTAATTCAACAGTTTTTAACTATTGTTGTCCGAATAAAAATATTTAAAATTAATGAAAGCCTTTGCTGTAGCGGTTTCTGCTCCCTCTCCGCGAGGAGAGGGCTGGGGTGAGGCGATTAACTGAATTTCAAACGATTATTAATATTTGCCGGACAACAGTGGTTTCTAACCTATGAAGGCTGGAAATCCTTTAATACTTTCTTAGTCCGCCCACTATAATACTATCTTTTTGTTTTGGGGGCAATGTATACTGGTAATTATACAACGCTCCTTCCCAATCGCCATACATGGCATTAGGAAGCACTATAAATTGAGTGCCAAACATAGCGGCATTTTTTCTTGTTTGATTGTCTCTTTCTTCCTGTGGTTTTTTATCAAAAACGGAACTGAAGTCGCTCAGGTTATCACCAAACAGCATTACGATCTCATGAGTTGCCGAAACCTTATCACGACGCGGACCTTTGCCCGAGCCTGCTGTTTTTAGTATAAGATGATCATTGGTTGCATCGGGAAAATTCCAGCGCTGCAATTCCTGTAATGTCTGCGATCTTTCTGCCTCGAGCCTGTTGGTAATATAAAATACGCTTACCCCCTTGCTCTTTGCATATTGAAAAAAGCTTAGTCCTCCCGGCACGGTATCGCATTCCACGCGTTTTGTCCATACTATCCAGGAAGAGTCGCTGTACTCCTCATTTCTTAAAGCGCTGTGCACCTGGTAGGGGCTGTTATCCAGAATGGTTTCATCAATATCCGTAACAAGCGCAAGCGGCTTCCCATGCTGTTCTTTCAATATGATATCCAATTGTACCCTTGCAGCATTATATGCCTGGAAGCAAAGCGCCTTATATTCGGAGGCTTTTTGCTGCCAAACCGCCCCCCATAAAGGACCCTGTATAACCAATGAAGGAGCAGCGACATTTGTTGAAGCATTACGCTGCACCCTGCACGAAACTGCTAAAAGAAAAAACAGAAAAATAAATTTGCATTTTGAGATCCTGTTCATGGTGAAAGTTTATTAATAGAGCTGTGGACTATCAGCGATGAGCGATGAACCATCAGTGCCATGTCCAATATTCAACTCCAATCTTCAAATCATAAATTTAACTTGTGCCCCGCACCCTGCAACCGCCATCAAATCTCAAATTTCCCAACCTGCAACTCACTTCCGCTCTACCACCCACCGGTTAAGCATGTTTTCAGGCGCTTCAACAACGATTTTATAAAATGATGACGGCTTATCCTTTACATCAATCACTGCCTCCTGTTTCGCAAGCGGCACGGTAGCCACCAGACTATATTCATCTTTACTGCCCTCTTTAAAATGATTGGTAGTTGCCAGCCATATTTTTGCATTGCCTTTTTTGGATAAGGCTTTCCATGATACACGCAGCTTACCATTATTCAGCATAGCATTGGGATGGGTAGCAGAGATATTCCCTGTAAGCGGGATGCCATCTATCTCCATTAAACGCTCCCGGGGAATGGTAATGTTTAAGAAGGACGCGATGGAAGGCATAATATCCACAATACCCGGGTTGCCGGTTTTAAAATAATTATTGAGCCCTTTGGCATTGGTTACTATCCATGTGTTCCTCTCCCGGTCTGACTGACCGCCATGATTCTTACCATTGTCAGCGCTTCTGCCGTGGTCTGTGGTTATATAGATCACCCAGTCTTCTTTGAAGCTTTTTTCCCGGTATTGTATAGCCGCCCATAATCTTCCCATCTGGTTATCCATCATTTCAACTGCTTTATAAAACTCGGGGCTGTCGCCATGCATGTGTCCCATATCATCCGTATATTCAAGGTATACCCAGGACAGATCGGGCGCTTCTTTTTTGATATAGTCAGCTGCATTATCTACCACGGCTTCATCTATACGATGCATGAAGTCTCTTTTTTTATCATGAGGATATTTTGCTGTATCGAGCTCCAATCCGTCAAAATGATAATCGAGTTTTAGATTACCGGTTGCTGCAAGATTTTCCCCCACAAGCTTTGTCCGGTTATCTTCCCAACTGGAAAATACAACCGTCTTTTTTTGCGGATATTGTTCTTTAAAAAACCTGAATATCGTCCAGTAATTATAATTGGGTGCTGCAATATCATTATCCCAAACATTATGTTTATTCACCCAGGTACCTGTGAGCAGGCTGTTGTACCCAACGGCGGATATAGTAGGTGTTTCAGAATAACCGCCTTTTTCTCCACCCACATGCGCCCTGGTATAGCCGCCCTCTTTGGCTATAGCATCAAGGTTGGGGGTATTTATTTTTTCAACTACATCGGCAGGAATGCCATCAACAATTACAAAAAGGGCTTTTTTTGATGACTGGGCTATACCTGTACTGCTAAGTGCTATAGCAGCTAAACAAATAATAAATTGCTTCATTGTAATTCCTGGTTGTATTAAACAGAATAAGCTGTTGATCGCTTAATAAAGAAATAATAAATATAAGGTAACTATCATTGCCCGTGGGGATAATACTCATTCGTTACCGATCCATCGGCATATAGCTTCAGTATAGCATATCCCGGCGGAGTTTCGAGATAATATCCCGGCCCTGCACTTTCTTTATCACCCTTTCCCCACCAAAAGCCGCTCATGGCCCCGTTGCAGCAGTACCAGACATTGTTGTATAAAACTTTATCGTATAAATGATTGTGCCCGCTCAGTACCACACGCACTTTGTCGCGGTGCTGATAGAAAAGATCTTTTAATTTCTTATTGTCCGAATGATTGCCCCCCACTAAAACAGGCGTTGCGCCAAACACGGGGAAATGCGACATCAGCAAAACGGGTGCACCCGGAGGCAGTGCAGCGAGATCCTGCTCCAACCACTGATACTGCTCCTCATCCAGTTTAATACCGGGATTGTTGCCATCAAGGATAATAAAATGCCATCCTTTTTTAGAAAAGCTATAATACCGGTGTGGAATGCCGAGCTGTTTTACAACGTATTCTTTTCCGTACATAGGATCTGTTTTGTCAGGCGCAGCCCACCAGGGATCATGATTTCCTATACAACTGTATATTTCATAGTCTGAGAGCTGTTTCATACAGTCGAACCAGGTATCCCACTGTTCGGTAACTCTCGGGCGGGTAATGTCATCATAATCCGCCGCGTGAATGGAGTCGCCGCCATTTAAAACAAAATCAATTGTATGCTGCTTTACAAGCTTCAGGCATTCTTTGAACCGGACAGGCACCCCTTCTTCAGGGCGTATATGCACATCCGTCATATGGGCAAGGGTAAGAACGGGCTTCACCCGTTTAGTATTTTGCCCGTTCACACCTGCAACATTGCCCGTTAAAGCAGTTGCCGCAAGTAACCCCACCCGTTTTAGTACATTTCTTCTTTTCATATTATATAGCACCAACAGCAGGGCCGAAAACGGCTTCCTGCCCTGCTGTTATTGTTAAAATATTTATTGCCATCCAAACAACTGCTTAAGCGCAGGATTTAAAGTAACCTGGTTGAACGGGATCGGGCGGTAATAATATTTAGGATCAATGAACTGGCGCGCCGTTACTTCTGTAACGGTTGTTCCGCCGGCATTGCCGTTTTTGAGATATACTGTTACGTTTTCCCCGAAGCTGCCGGCCTTATAATAAACCAGCTTATCCCCTAATGCATTGATCTCCTTATCATCTTCATTGGGTATAGAAGCCCCTTTATCAATCAGCTTAATATCTGCAATGCCATCGCCTGTAAGATCAAAATTTCCCAGGCCTGAAAAATACATTCCTTCCGGTATTTTCTCAAGCGTTTTACCTGCTCCCCATCTCATCAGGTCGTCAAACCTGTAGCCTTCCATTGCAAACTCTACTCTTTTTTCGCGGCGTATTTCTAAGAGCACACCCTGGTTTGCGCCTGATACATTGGGATATTTTGCAGCCAGTACCGGGTCCGGATTGCTGTTTGCCCAGGCCATGCTAAGACCCGGAAGCCCTACCCTTGTGCGCAGTAAATTCACACTTTCATCAAGGTCTGACTGTGTAAGCGTTCCCAGCTCGGCTTTAGCTTCAGCATACGTAAGTAATACTTCGGCATAGCGATAGGCCGGGAAATCAACATCCGCTACTGTTTTGTTGTCTGTGCTGTTAATATATCCCTTCAGCTGGTGATACCCTGTAAAGCTCTTATTCAGCCTTTGAACATAAGGTTTGGGATTTGGAGCATTGGTAGCAAATACAAAACCGGGATATATGAATGTAGCCGAAAGCCGGGGGTCGCGGTTTTGGAACTCCTGTACAAAGCTAAATGTTTGATAGCCGGGTTGTGCCGTAAACCTGCTGCCGTCTTTCATCAGGTATGTCTGTACAAGTTCGCGGGAAGGCGACATTTCATAGTCCAGTATATATCCATTGCCTCCGCTGCGCTTCAGGGCCTGATCGTAAATGCTGGCTAATAATACTTCTTTATTATCAACAAGACTTGCGCTGGTAAACAATTCTGCATAAGAATCGTGCAGCATAAAATTCCCGGAACTCATTATTTCTTTTGATACTTCTGCCGCCAACTGCAATAGTCCGTCAGCGCTGCTTTCAAGGCCAAGCTCATCATGGTATTTCCTGTAAGTACCTTCATACAAAGCCGTTCTTGCCTGCACCAGCTTCATTACCCATACATTAGGCGTTCCTACAGGTACTTTTTCTCTTACATTAGCGGCAGCGAATGCGAGGTCGGCCATCACACTGTCCATTACCATTGCCCGTGGGTCTTGCGGTTTGTATAAATCTATCGAGTCAGAAGGATTGAGTGTTTTTGAATACCAGGGTACATCGGAATAACGCTTTACTTTGTCTATATAAAACAAAGCACGGTAATATCTAGCCAATCCTGCATAGTGATTTTTTACAGCGTCTGTTACCTGGGCTTTGGAATAATTATCAAGAAAGTAGTTGATGTTCCTGAGCCTGCCCCAGCTCCATCCTGATGTAAGGGTCTGAGAACTCGGACTACCCGTCATAATTGATTTTATTTCCATGGCTCCGGTAGTAGCCTTATCATCCGTATCCTGGTCCGACAAATAGTTGTCCCTGCCCGGTATGGTCAAAAGCCCGTTAATGTATAAAGACAGGTCTTCTTCAGATTTAAAAAACAATTCCGGCGGCACCGATGTTTGAGGATACCGGTCCATAAAATCTTTTTTGCAGGAAGCCGCCAGCAGTAGCATGCAGGCTAATAATGTATGTATGTTGATAAACTTTTTCATTCGTACATTTTTTCTGTTAACAATAAGTCACTTTCCGATCAGAAATCGAGGTTGATACCAAAAGCATATTTACGCTGGTAAGGATAGGCCCAGCCCCAGCCATCTGCCACAGCTTCAGGATCAATATATTTTTTGATAGCAGAAAATTCATACAGGTTTTCCCCGGTAAAAAATATTCTAAGCCTGCTTACCTTAAAGCGTTTGGTAACTGAATTTGGAATAGTATAACCAAGCGTTACATTTTTGATACGCAGGTAGGCTGCGTTTAAAAGATACTTGGTTTGAGGAATATCCAGTCCCGCTCCATAATTGGCGTCTGCCAGCCAGGCCTGCAATACCGGGAAATAAGAATTTTTATTTTCGTCTGCCAAACCGGCTGCTATATACGATGCAGAGTGCCTGTCTCTGTCGGCACCGGTTTCAGAGGCGCCGCGATAATAGTCAAGGTTCCATTCATATATACCTGCATAAGGTTGCTGGTATGGTCCCCAGAAAAGATAATGACGGGGATAAAAATCCTGCCTGCCAACGCCCTGCAGGAATACCGACAGATCAAAATCATTCCAGTTAAAATCAAGATTCACCCCAAAACGATAACGGGGGCCAGGGCAGACGCATTAAAAACGGAGGATATCCACAAGTGTAGAAAAAAAGTTCTT
>CAYWVB010000006.1:0-144347 GCA_964461595.1 uncultured Terrimonas sp.
AGAACAAAATTATACTCAATTGGAAATCAATCTAATTTAACCGGACACTAATGATAGATTTTATAAAGGTAATAATTCTATTCCTTTGTTCAATCCTTGAGCGATCCAAAAGCGCCCTTAATGTATCTACATCGTAGTCATTTCGAAAGCCATCTTCTACATTACTAAGCAAATTAAATATCATTGATACACTGTCTTCAATGGGTTTATATAAATTACGATACTTTTTAACTTCATCAATGAAAGAAATGTTATGGTAGCGAATGCTATTGCTATCCGGTGGTAGTGCAGGAATTTCAATGCTCATATCCTTGTCTCCATTCTTGATAAAAAAAGGTCCAATACTGCCGGAGACATTCCCTTTTGATATATTTAAATAGACGTACTCGTATTCATGATTTATCTTTCCCGAGAAACGAAATTTCCCATTATTGGAAATGGTATATAAAGGAGCAAATTCATCACCATAAAAAATAAGCTTAAGTTCAGCCCCATCAAATTTTTCCGGGAGTGTGCCGGAAAGCGTAAATTCGGGTTGTGCGTTTGCTCCGTTCTCTAAAATAAATATAAAAAACATTAAGAGTATTCTGTACATAATAAATTATTGAATTGACGGAGTAAATAGCAACAACGCTTATTATAATATTTTAAAACAGTGTATTAATCTAAAATCAACTGCTGTATTAATTGCCCTTGTTTACAAGTCCCCCGTAGCAATCTACCACTTCCGCCCCCGTCCATAATTTTTTTTATTGTTCCATAGACAATACTTCTGTGTTGTCATAATCGTTAAAGTTTAATCTTAATTTTTTTATGTCAAATAATTTTATTGTTTAAAAATCACTATTGTCCGGCAAATATTAATAATCGTTTGAAATTCAGTTAATCGCCTCACCCCAGCCCTCTCCTCGCGGAGAGGGAGCAGAAACCGCTACAGCAAAGGCTTTCATTAATTTTAAATATTTTTATTCGGACAACAATATTTAAAAATAAATTATCAACACGAAGTTTAAACAACTCATTGCACTATAAGTGCATTAAGGCATAATCAATTAAGATCTTTAAGAATCTTGAATAAGCTGTCACCCCATACGTTACGAGCAATAATTTTACCATCCAATCTGATTATGATATTACTCGGTATTTTTTCTATCCGGAATTCCTTTGCAACAGGGCCTTCTGTTTCTTTAAAATCACAAAGGCTGATAAAACCTTTTTTATCATTTTTGTTTGCTTCAATCCACTTTTTCTCAATCTTGTCAAGAGATATTAAAACAACTGAAACCTTTGATAATAATTCCAGCTCATTTTTTAATTTGGCCAATTTTGCATTCTCATAGCGGCAGGGCAGGCACCAGGACGCCCAGAAATCAAGAACAAGATATTTCTTATTTATTTCATTTAAAGATATTGATGTTCCATTGTCAGACATAAATTTATAGTCTAAAATATTTGTATCGAACGGATAGATCGCTTCTCTGAAGTAGCGTTCCTTTAAATGTTGCTTAATAATTGCCCCTTCCTTTTGTAATTCAGGGCTAAAACATTTAAATAATGAATCTGCCCTTTGAAGCGGGAAATGCTTATCAAATACTATATATCTTAATGCTTTTAATTCCTCTTTCCCCTTCATACTCGTTTCAATTTTTTGCGCAGGCGCTAAACTCCTTTTTTCTGTTAGGTTCTCATACAAAGAATCAAAATAATATAAACTATCCTTATCAGCTTCACGCTTAGTATTACGTTTTTCAAACTGTTTCTGTTGAATAAATTTTAATTTTATTTCATAATATCTAATGATTTGATGAAGGGTTGTATCAGGCAGGCTACTTTGGAAAGCCCATTTTTTGTCAATCTTTTTGACAGCAACATCCCCATCTTGTTGTAGCATGAAAAAAAATAAACTTATTGATGGAATAAAAATATAGTATAAACGTGGGTTCATATTATAGGTTTTTAAAAAATATTTAATAGTTCATGTGGCACCCAATACAATCAACAATTCCCTCCATTGTTATCAGGGCTATTGGGGTAAACTCTATCACAAACGTCAGCACATAAAAGGGCGAGAACTTAATGTAGTTTGTTTTACAGCAAAAACGCGTTTCATTTTTATTGGTAATACCGGTAATTCCCGGAAAATAACATCTGAGTCATAATAAAAAAGCATTGTTATTAACCAAAACAGTATCAAAGCGTTGTAAATTATAAAATCTCAAAACTATTGTATCGCCCCAAGTCGCCCTTTGGGATGAATGTTCATCTCTATTATCAATGTGCCCTCTGATGGTGAATTTGTATTGTCCTGAGGAATAAAAAGGGGCAACTGTAAAGAATAGAACATAGATTAATTGAAATTTCATACCTAAATTTATAACATTTATTAGCAGAAGGAGCTTTTTCGAATCCTTTTCTGCCGGCAAATCTCCAACTTTCAGTCATTATCTTTATACAGCTTAAAGTATACTCTGATACAATAAGATTTTCACCACAGAAACGGAATATAAAAAAGTAACGAATATACTGGAAACACAAATAACGAATATGAAGCTGTATTTAAAAAGTTGATGGGGTAGAGGAAAAAATGAAAATAAAACACTATTGTCCGACTAAAGTGATTGAATTTGTGGGATAAAAAAGGGCAGTTCCGGAGAACCACCCAAAATAGTTATGTTTGAGTTACCACACTTAAACGATAACTATGGGTGAAGTTAGAAAATTTGCCGGACAGCCGGTATTGTCCCAAATATTGGATGTTATACCAAGCTCAATAATTCAAGCAGCCAATAGGAAACATAAGTCAAACCGGTATTATAAGCGATTACCTGTGCGGGTTCATTTAGTGAGCCTGTTGTACGGTGTATTCAGCTATTGTAATGGGCTGCGGGAGCTGTGCGAGGGGCTTTTGGCCTGTGAGGGAAAGCTTTCCCATTTAGGACTGGATAAGGCTCCGGCCCGCAGTACCATATCAGATGCGAATAACAGACGCAGCTACCAGGTCTTTGAAACGATTTATTACGGATTGCTCAGGCAGTATCATAGTTTTATCTCGGACAGCCGATTAAAGGGGTTAAGTATCCGGAATCTAAAGGTAATTGACAGCAGCACCATTCAACTGTTCAGTGAAATCCTGCGCGGCGTAGGTCGTAACCGGCTGGATGAAGCCCGAAAGAAGGGCGGCTTTAAGGTGCATGCGATGATGGATGCCTTCAGCGGGGTAACCGAATTTGTACGACTGACGGAAGCCCGGGAACATGACCAGAAGTTCCTGTACCACCTGAAACTTGCTCCCAACAGTTGGATTGTCTTTGACAAGGCTTATACCACCTATGTCCAGTTTGCCAAATGGACGGATCAGAGAGTATGGTTTGTGACTCGGGAACGAAGTAATGCTGATTTTCATGTCACCAAAGTATTGGTGGATAAAACCCGGAAACGCAAAGCCAGAGGATTACTAAAGGAGCAACTGGTAACAGTTGGTGTGAAACAGAATGGAACAATAGTGCATCGCTTAAAACTCCGGCGCATAACCTTCCTTTCTGAACAAGGAAAAACATACGTGTTCCTGACCAACAATATTACCTTGCCGGCTACCCAAATCGCTACCATTTATAAGAACCGGTGGATGATAGAGTTGCTCTTCAAGCAGATCAAGCAGAATTTTCCACTGAGGTACTTTTGGGGAGAAAGCCCCAATGCCATAAAGATGCAAGTATATTGTGTTCTGATAGCCCAATTATTGATGGTGGTAATCCGTAAAAAGGCGGCAACAAAAAAATCGTTTGCCAATATGATTACAGTGATTCGATTGCATTTAATGAGCTATGTGGCGCTGCTGGAGTTTATCAGAGACACTTACAAAGCCTGGAGGAAAACACACAATGCATCATTTGCATTTACACCATAAAAAACAAGGGGTACTACCCCAAAATTTGAAACAACATAATTTTACCTTGTAATCCTTTGTGAAAAAGGGTTATAGGTCAAACAAGATCGACTTTAGTCGGACAATAATGAAAATAAAAAATAAAATAATTACTTATATTAGCTGTATGCTTGATCAAAAAACACTTACCTATGTCTATTCTCCGCTATTTCAGGAAAGTTGAATTGTTAGACTATTTTATTAGAAGAAAAGCTACCGGCAACCAAAAGGAGTTTGCTCATAAAACAGGTATGAGCAAAAGTATGCTTAATGAATATTTAAAGGAAATGAAGGAAATGGGATTCCCGATTGAATATGACAGGGAACACAATAGTTATTTTTATCACAGGCAGGGCAGAATGGTAAAAACCTTATTTAAAGAGGATCTGGATGAATCTGAAATGAAGAAGTATCATGGAGGATGCACCTATTTTCGGTTAGATGAAGTCTCTCAACCCATTCTCAACCCATTCCCCAATTGGTTTGAGGGGTAATGTACAGCATTCTTTAGTAGTGATTTATTTTCTCACACCATGCAATTTTTTTATTTTCTCCTTTTAAAACGGTAATATTATATTTTAGCTTTCTGCAGAACTCTATGGCTGTAAGATAGTCTGTGTCGCGGTCTGCATCGTCAAAAATAACAGGGCATGTAAGGTGTTCAAAAAGGTCCAGGTTTGCTAAGATATTTTTTCTTAGTTCTCCCGGAGGTCCATCAATTAAAATCACAGCAGGACTTAGTGCCATGGCATTTGCTATATACTCCGGAGAGTACCAGTTTGACTGAAGAGGCGCATGAATGCATATGTGCTCCGGGGAACGCTGTACAGCATAAAACAAGTTATGTTCAATGCTTACGACCTTATAATATTTTAAAAGCATGCCGGTACCAAAGCCAGACCCGAGCTCCAATACCAGGCTGCCCCGGGGTATTTTTTTGAGCAATAGATTTATGACCTCCTGTTCGATAGCAAAGCCACCCGGTTCGGTATTTTGTTCCTTTTGTTCATGTCTGGAACGACTAAGCAGCGCTGTAAAAAAATAATGCAGTTTTTCCTGTTTGAATAGTTTGAGCTTTTCATTTTGCTTTAACAGCTTATTTAAACAATTTATCGCAATATCAAACTCATCAGGTAATAATAATTGATTTTTGGTGAGTTTAAGATAGATGGCTGTATCTGCGGCTCTAAAATTTGGTTTAAATACCGCCAGTTGTTTAAGTCTTACAAGGTCGGCGTAATGTGCCTGTTGCATATATTTTGCAGCAGATATCTGTGATTCATGCTTTCGATAATACACAAGCTTTTCCGGAATAATGTTTATGGGGAATTTTTGAGCGCATCTTGCAAGCAACTCGTAATCTCCCGCATAATAATATGCTTCATTATAGCGGATATAATACTTTTTCAAAAATGATCTGTTCATTATTACCGACGAATGAATAAAGCACATATTGGTAAGAAGGCAAAGCCGGATGTTATTATAGCCGGAAGGCGCCAGGTATTCTTCTACAAAATTGCCATTGCTGTCAATAATATCTCCCAAGCTGCCCGCTATACCCACATTGTCGTTCTCCTTTAACCATTTTAATTGAGTGGCCAAACGATGCGGTAAGGATATATCGTCTGCATCCATCACGCAAATATATTTCCCCCTGCTCTTTTTTATGCCCAGGTTACGGGCGACATAATTTCCTTTGTTTCCTTTATTGGGGGTTACTATAATTCTTTTGTCAGTGAACTCCCTGGCAATAGACAGTGTATTATCAGTAGAAGCATCATCAATAACAATCAACTCAAAATTTTCAAATGACTGATCTAACATGCTTTTAATAGCACCCTCAATATATCCTGCTGCGTTGTATGCAGGCATGACTATTGATATTTGAGGAGTATTCATGTTACTGTATTGCGTGAGCTCTTACAACAGGCGATAAGAGCGCGGTAGAATATAAAGATTGACTAAACTATCAAGTATACTTTTTTAAGTACTTATATGATTACCTTAATGTTAATTTATTAAGCAGAGGTACTGTTTCAGTATCACTGGGTCTGGGTGCATTGTCACTTATCAGTTTACCATTTTTATTGAATAAATAATATCGGGGTATAGTATTTAGATTTAGCATTCTTAACTCCTGAGCATCTGGATTAACGAAAAGATAATTATGAACTATTGTATCCAGGTTCTCCTGCTTTAAGGCCTTTTCCCAGGCTTCTCTTGATTTATCTATGGATATAAAAACAAAAGTAACCCGATCTTTAAAATGTTTTATTAATTCAGGATAATAAGAAAACTCCTTTCTGCATGGCATACACCAACTCGCCCAAAAATCTACGTATATTACTTCGCCTTTTAATTCGGCGATTATATCATTAAACACAAATTCTTTCTTTTCTTTATCAATAAGCATGTTTTTTGATTTTAAGGAAAAACCAATTTCTTTTATTTTATCTCTAAGTATAGATCGATAGTTTTCATCTTTTAATTTAGTAATATATGCAGATAGTTTCTCAGGGTTATTTAAATAAAGGGAATCGAAGTAATTTTTTAGGTAAATATATTTGTATAGAGAAGCTGAACTTGGTTCAAAAGCTATATCGGCAGCTTTAAATAATGAATCAATCTTGTTTATTGAGCCTATACTTTTTTGTTTATGCAACATGTACTGATAGATTGCCCCTTGAAAAGCATAATTACAATTATAATAAGGATTTTTCTTATCTATATCGAAGTTAAAATAGTGCACTTGTATTAATGAGTCAATAATATGAGGCTTAGTAATATAAAAAAATAACTTAGTGTAGTGATCAAATCTGATATAGCTTTCAATAAATTCCCTGAAAGATTGTCTAACAACATTTTTTGCAAAATAGTCCACGCAAAAATCTTTCATTTTTTGATAGAGTGCTTTTAAGGCAGATAGATTATTGGAGACATCATGCACATTTATTAACCCTTTAAACTGGTTGGCACGTTCCCAATAAAGTATTGGTATACCATTAATAACAGCATCTTGAAAAAAAGTAATTTCATTGATACGGTTTTTATTATTGGATGTTAATAGATAAGGAAACTTATTTTTCGCTATTAAATTGTTTTGAATAAATATACTATCCTTGTCTTCAAGAAAATAAGGAATGAATGTATCTCCTGAATAAAATAACTCTCTTTTTTCATCAAGAGCTACCAAAGAAAAAAAAAGTTCTTTGGTCTTAGGGATAAATATATTTCCTTCAAAAGATGCAGCTAATAACGGACACCTGTTGAATCCCGGAGTAAGGAAATCACTTTTATTGATAAATGAAACAACCGGTTGAGAGTTTTCTTTAGGATCATTAATAATAATAGTAGGGTGATTTGACGTTTTCTGATTCGAATTATTTTTACAGCGGATGGTAAGAATGCCAAAGATTACTATAGCCATTACAATAATACATGGCTTAAAGTATTGGGAAAGAACATTGTACATGCTCATTGTTGAATAATATTAAGTTAACTTACTGCAAAGTAAATTGTAAAAGAGGCTCTTTAATGAGCCCCTTAATTGTTATATGCCATACCAACTTGCAGAACTGCAGCTATCACAACACCAATGAGCTCCCGATACACCATTGATCATGGTACAAGCTTCACCTTTTGAAACATTATAAGTTGCAATGGGGCCCCCACTTCCACTGCCATGTGGTAAATAGTATGCACAAGTTCCGCCGCTTCCATAATTTCCACCGGCGTATCCATCACATCCATAGCCATCTCCACCTAATACACGTTTCAGTTCTTCCCTGGTCAATATCTGAGTATCATCAAAACTGAGCTTGCTAAATTTACGACTTTTCATGTTTGAAAAATTTAATAGTGATGAAAATAATGGCATGCAATTTTAAAGCATACCGACTCATGCCATGCTGCCGGTATGTCTAGCAGGAAATATATTGCCTTGTACTTCAGCAATATCAGGCAGCTCCTGCATTTTCTCCCCGCTGCCTATACGGAAAGAAAATATTTTAAATCTTTTACCGAATATATCTCCGGCAACTGATAATATTTTGGTTCTTCATCCTTTCTCCCCTCCCGGGCGATAAAAAAAGTTGGCGTAAATGATACGGCTGCTTTATCGCACCATTTTTTCATTTGCTCCAGTTTGGCAGCCTGCCTGCCCAGTTCTCCATTCATCGGATATTTAGCGGCAAATACATCATATTCTTTTTTTTCCGGCAAATACCAGTCATCTAATGCTTTTAGCAGCAGGCACTCGTCTCCTTTTTCCGCTATCGCCAGTAAATGCTTTACGGGAGGAGCTTTTATATCCTTTTCTTCATTAGTTGCAGTAAAAATGATCTGTACCCGCAAATCATCATTATTGCGGAGTAATTCATCTATTACCGGGTGTGCTTTTGCACATGGTCCGCAATAAGGATTACATACTTTTATCAACCTGTATTTTGCATCCGGGTTGCCTAATACCAGGCCGATCCCCGAAGGATCTTCTTCGATGGATTTTTGTTTAGTCAGAAGCGCATTAAAGATCTGTGTATTGTGTTTTAAGCGGAGTACCTCCGTTCTATGATGCTTTCCTTCCTTAGCTTTTTTAAAAGCCGGTATCAGGATCCCGCTCAGTAAAAATGGTACAGCAAAAGAAAATATACCGATAGTAATATGCTGAAGCGTAATATCCTTGATATGCAGAAAAGCATACCACCTGGCAAACAATGCTATAAAGCATTGTACAGCTAATATAGCCTGCACATATAAGCATAATACACACCATTGTTTTGCTATACGCCACTGATAATACAGGGAGAATAAAATGTACAGGGAAGATATTGTGCTTAACCAGGCTAATATGCCTGATATCTGCGGCTCGGTTATGCCTGTAAAAAGCATTATTAATAATGTTCCGGTAAAGTAACTAAATCCTATCCTGCTCCAGCTCATACCCATGATTGTTGAAGCCCCTGATTGTAGTATAGCATTACAATTTACTTTTTTCCCGCCGGTGCAGATTTGGCGGAGCAGTGGATTATGCCGGTCAACCTCATGCCATAGTAATAAAGAGGTTACCGCTGCACCTCCCAGCGACAAAAGCATATATAAGACCGGGTAAATGGCTAAACTACCTTTGGAGATAAATGCAAATGCGGCAATTACAAATGAAACAATAGGTAAAAATAATATACCGGCAATAATTGAAATATTTTTTTTGTATTCCTTCGTCTTATTTTGTAAGTATTCTTTTTCCCCTGCATGTTCATCCTTATCGGTTAATAAAACGGTTCCCGGCCATATCTTTATAAAACCAGTAAAATCTCTCAATACCCATTTTTTCTTTGCGACATCATAATATTGAACGATATCGTATTTAATGCTTCTGACAATTGCATATGAGAATGTATTCCTATCTTCTACTTTGATATTCGTGAGAAGTGGCAGGGGCAAGGACGTTAGTTTTTCCGGGCTACATTTTATTGAAATATTATCTACACCATACTCTTTCAGTATATCACTTATAGACAGCATACTGGAAAAATCAGGATGCTCCTCTAATTTTTCCTGTAATGCCATGCGTGTAAATGGCACATTCAATTGCTCCAGCAGGCAGGCTGTGGTATTTATGCAATCATTTTGATTATACAGCAGGGCATTTAAGAGAAGCATTTATCATCTTTTGTTTTCCAAAGTTCAAAAAGTATAGTCCAATATATTCGGACTCAAAATAAATATGAAATGATCAATAAGAGTTTTTACTTAGCTTTTATCTAATGTTGTCCTGTGCGTAAGGCAATCCACGGCAGTTATAATTTCTTTTGGTGCAATTCTTTATAAGCTTATATTTATGACATTAACCTAAAACACGTTTGCTATAATATGAGCAGTTTTGTTTTCTACAAGCAATTGAACCTTATGGATTGCGGCCCAACCTGCCTGAAAATGATAGCTCGTCACTATGGAAAACATTACAGCACACAAGTATTGAGAGATATAAGCGGGTTTAGTAAGCATGGCGTTTCTTTATTTGCTATTAGTGAAACTGCAGAAAGAATTGGTTTCAGGACAAGGGGTGTCAAAGTTTCTTTTCAGCAATTACAACAAGCGGTCACTCCCTGCATCCTGCACTGGGATCAAAATCATTTTGTAGTATTGATATCCGTTAGCAGAAAATACCTGAGCGTTGCTGACCCGGGCAGAGGAAAAATGACCTATACCCTCCAGGAGTTTTTGGCACATTGGGCAGTTTCTAAAAATGACAAAGGAGAAGACACCGGTATAGCGTTGTTGTTAGAGCCTACGCCGTTGTTTTACCAGCAGCCGGGAAATAAGGAGCATGAGCTTAGCTGGCGATTGGTGCTGCAATACCTTGTTACCGGCAAATGGCAGATTGTACAGGTATTCATTGCTTTCCTCATCACCTCGTTATTACAGCTTATTTTTCCGTTTTTAACCCAGAGTGTGGTAGATAATGGCATCAATCTCCAAAACCTGAATTTTGTAACGGTGGTGCTGGCGGCACAGTTGATGCTGGTCTTCAGCAGGACCATCGTAGATTTTATAAGGAACCGGCTGCTGTTGCGGATATCAAATATGCTTAATATCCAGATATTATCTGATTTCTGGATCAAGCTCACCCGGTTGCCGGTGTCGTATTTTGATGTGCATCACACAGGAGATACATTGCAAAGAATCGGAGACCACCGGCAGATACAGGCTTTTCTTACTGGCACTGCGCTTTCTACCTTATTCTCTGTTTTCAGCTTTGCTATATATGCCATTGTGCTGGTCGTATATAATGTGCAGTTGTTTTTCGTGTTTTGTATCGGCAGCATTATTTATTTTTTGTGGGTGAGCCTGTTCCTGCGTATCAGGCGAAAGCTGAACTATGAAAACTTTCATCTTTCCGCAAAAGAGAATAATGCCACCCTGCAGTTGATACAGGGTATGCAGGAACTTAGGCTTAATAATGCCCAAAAGCGGAAAAGATGGGAGTGGGAGAATATACAGGCTGGTATTTTCAGGCTAAGCTTCAAAACTTTAAACTACAGCCAGTGGCAGGAAGCGGGAGCAACATTCATAAACCAGGCGCAGGGCATAGTGATCAGCTTTATCGTGGCAGCCTTTGTGATAGAAGGCAAGCTCTCCCTCGGGGCTATGCTGGCTGTGCAGTATATCATCGGCCAGATCAGCGCTCCGGTGCAGCAATGGATCGGGTTTGTGCAAAGCGCACAGGATGCCAAAATAAGCATGGAGCGGCTGAATGAAATTCACCGGTTGGAAGATGAAGAAAAACCTGATAAAGTTTATATCAAACAATTACCGGAAGAAAAGGGCATTACATTAAACGAGGTGACATTTACATACCCCGGCGCCGGGAACGATCCTGTTTTGGACAAAATAAACCTGGTGATCCCTGCCAATAAGGTGACTGCTATTGTGGGAGCGAGCGGCAGCGGGAAAACCACGCTTATAAAACTATTGCTGAAAATATACGATACATCCCGGGGCGAAATAAGAGTTGGTGCGCAAAAGGGAAATACAGAAGGTACAAAATTTGACTTTATCAGTCCTACTTTCTGGCGAACAAAATGCGGGGCGGTACTGCAGGACGGCTATATTTTTAATGATACCATTGCCCGGAATATAGCAGTAGGCGAAGGGGATATTGATCATGAGCGATTGCTCCGTAGCTGCAAAGTGGCTAATATAGATGGCTTCATTGAAGCGCTGCCCAATGGCTATTATACCAGGCTTGGAGCAGATGGTACGGGAGTAAGCCAGGGACAGCGGCAAAGATTGCTTATTGCAAGGGCTGTTTACAAAGACCCGGAATACCTTCTTTTTGACGAAGCGACCAATGCGTTGGATGCCAACAATGAAAAAGTGATCGTAGAAAATCTCGATCACTTTTTTAAAGGCAGAACCGTGATAATAGTAGCCCACAGGCTAAGTACGGTAAAGAATGCCGATAAGATCGTAGTGCTGGAAAAAGGCAAAATAGTGGAGGAGGGAACACATAAAGAACTGACTGATCTTAAAGGAAAATATTTTGAGCTGGTAAAAAACCAGTTGGAACTTGGAAACTGATCAGCTATGAAAAAGGAAATCACAGATGCAGCGCCGCTTTCCGAAACAGATATGGTATCTGTTTCCATGAATAAAAATTTTACACTCCGTTCGGAAGAAACGCAGGAGATCATAAGCCGGAAGCCGGGCCTTTTTGAAAAATGGGCATTGCTTATTTTTCTTTTGGTCATAGTAGCTGTAATTGTAAGCGCTTCCTTCATACAATATCCCGATATAGTAGAAGGAAATGCTGTGCTTACGGGCAAAAACGCACCTAAAGAAATTGTTACCCGGCAGAGTGGCCGCTTGACAGGATTGTTCCTTGAAAATAACCGGCAGGTAAAAGCCAACCAGGTTATAGGCTGGATAGAAAGCGCTGCCGATCCCGAAGAGATCATGAAGCTTTCTGCAATGCTTGATAAAGGGGCGCAATTATTACTGGACAACAAGCCGGAAGAATTATCGGGCTTATTTAAGGAGAGGCTGGAACATCTGGGTGAGCTGCAGGGAAGCTACCAGACATTTGTTACGGCATGGCAGCAGTTCAATGACTACTTGGTGAATGGCTATTATACCAACAGGAAACGTTTATTGCTGAACGATATTCTTTCCCTTCAGCATATCAGGGAAAAGATGATGGAAGAGAAGCAACTGAAGCTCTCCGACAATGAGCTGGCAAAAAAGAGCTTTGAGATGAATGAATACCTGTTCAAGGAAAAAGTGATCTCAAAAGAGGAATACCGGGCGGCAAAGAGCGCTTATGTAAATAAGCTGTCGGCAATACCGCAATTGGAATCAGGCATCATATCGCAGGAAAACCAGGTCAGGGAGAAGCAGAAGGAAATAGACCAGTTGGACCATGACATTCTGCAGCAGAAAAAGCTGTTTGAGCAGGCTTTATATACGCTGAAAAGCGGGACAGAGGACTGGATCATAAGATTTGTAATAAGAAGCCCTGTTGACGGGATACTGACCTTTGTTTTGCCGTTACAAAAAAACCAGTTCTTAGAGCAGGGGAAGCTGATCGGTTATGTCAGCCCGGCAGATGCCAGCTATTATGCCGAGATAAGATTAGCGCAAAATAATTTCGGAAAAGTAGATACCGGTATGCATGTGCAGTTGAGATTTGATGCCTATCCTTACCAGGAAGTTGGATTTGTCCGGGGTAAGCTGGATTATATATCAGATATGTCGGTGGACAGCAGCTTCTTAGGCAGAGTGGACCTTCCGGAAGGATTGCTCACCTCACGGAAAAGGAACCTGCAATTCAAGAGCGGCTTAAAGGCAAGGGCGCTTGTCATTACAAGGGATATGACGCTGCTGCAACGAATATATTATGGTATTATAAGATCATTGGAGATGAATAAATAAATCTGTAAAATTTTAGCAACAATTTACCGGGGTGTATTTCAATTTTTCGCAAGCGGAAATGTGCAGCGGATTGAAATCCGTTGAAACAATATGCTACCGGGCCGATGGGTCTCGTAATTCTGCGTTTCAGAGCCGCAGGCCCGATAAAATATATTTCACTGGGATTTCAATCATGCAAAATGGTGCTAAAATTTGAAATACGTCCTTTTCACCATCGCCGGTTTAAAAAATCTTCGATAACTTTAGAAGTTGTGCTGCATCTGTAAAAATAATCCATAGTTTACCCATTAAAGAAGAACATAATGAGGGCGGTTGAAGTAAGATTACCCAAAGAGTTTGATAAATCTTTTATAGTCTTCAGGGAGAGAGGATGCTTCTTTCCTGTACCCTGGCATTACCACCCCGAATATGAGCTGGTGCTCGTTACCAAAAGTACAGGCAGGAGAATGGTAGGCGACCATATTGGTTATTTTAATGAAGGAGATCTTGTGCTGATGGGTCCAATGCTGTCGCATGTGTGGGTGAATGACAGCGAATATATTAACGGCAGTAATAAAGACGCAGCAGACGCTATTGTGGTACAGTTCGTGGAAGATTTCCTGGGTGAAAAATTTTTGCAGATCCCCGAAATTGAGGGACTTAAAAAAATACTGAAGCTATCGGCCAACGGGCTGGAAATAAAAGGCAATACCCGGAAACGCATCAATGAGCTGATGAAGCAAATGCCGGATGCCAGCGGGTTACGGCGCCTTAGCTTATTGTTTACCGTATTTGACCTATTGGCCAATACCAAAGAATACGAGCTGTTAGCCAGCCCGGCATTTGTAAACAGCACTACGCTCCACGCATCCGACAGGTTCAATAATATTACCGAATATATTATGCGGAATTTTGACAACGATATCAGCCTCAATGAAGCTGCCGCCGTTGCCAATATGGCTACCACTACTTTCTGCAATTTTTTTAAAGAGCATTACCGGGTGACCTTCATGGAATATGTAACAGAAATAAGAATAGGGCATGCCTGTAAATTACTGAGCGACCCCACCAAAAACATTGTAGAAGCCGCTTATGAAAGCGGGTTTAACAATCTCGCTAATTTCAACCGGCAGTTTAAAAAGCTAAAAAACATGACCCCGACGGAATATCGCAAAATGCTGGAGATATGAGAGAGGGAGAGGGTAGAAGGTGTACAAGTTTCAGGTCTCGGGTTTCAGGTTTCAGGTTTCGGGTTTCGGGTTTATAGTTTATGCCTGAAACTTGCGACCTGCTTACCACTATCTTCCCTCACCCCACCGTATACCCGCCGTCTATTACAATTGCCTGGCCTGTAATACCCGCAGCCTGTTCCCCGGCGAGAAAGAGGGTGACAGCGGCAACTTCATCTGCCTGCAACAGTCTTTTCTGGGGCACCAGTGGATAGATCACTTCTTCCAGTACTTTTTCAACAGAGACCCCGCGGTTTTTAGCAAGATCCGTCAGTTGATTGCGTACCAGCTCTGTATCTACATAACCCGGGCAAACAGCATTTGCCGTGATTCCATAAGTAGCCGTTTCCAGGGCCGTCACTTTTGTCAGCCCTATCAACCCGTGCTTGGCGCTATTGTATGCAACTTTACCGGCAAAGCCTATAAGCCCGTTTACGGATGCCATATTGATGATCCTGCCAAACCCCTGCTGCTTCATATAGGGCAGTGCATGTTTAATGCCTATAAATGGCGCTGTCAGCATCACGTCGAGCATATACCTGAATTTCTCAAGGGGAAACGCTTCCACCGGCGCTATATGCTGTAATCCTGCATTGTTGATGAGCACATCAATACTGCCTGACTTATTATGTACCTCCGCAAAGATCCTTTGCATATCCGGCTCACTGGTCACATCGCATGCATAACCGGCAGCAGCACCAGCATTTAATGCGCTTATTACCGCATCAACCCTCTCCGGCTGCAGATCAAGTACTACTACCTTATAACCGGCTGCTAAAAAAGATCTTGCAACAGCTGCGCCAATACCTCCGGCAGCGCCGGTGATGATAACAACTTTGGATCGCATAATAAAAATTTTAACGGTGAAGGTATGGGGTATAAGGCCGTTACACCTTACTCCTTTTTGCCTTACTCCTTTTACCTTACTCCTTTTACCTTACTCCCTACTTCTACCAGCTCGTCCAGCCTCCGTCCACTACAAGGTTATGGCCAGTAATATAGCTTGAAACATCTGATAATAAAAAAGCTACCGGGCCCGCAATTTCATCAGCAACTCCTATTCTTCCCATTGGTGATTTTTTTGCAAGCCGTGCAATAAACCCCGGATGATTTTGCTGAACAGTTGGGTTGGGAAACGGCCCCGGTGATATACAATTCACCCTGACATGCTGCCTGGCCCAGTGTACGGCCAGGTATTTGGTCATTTGAATAATGCCCGCTTTACCCACGCCATATTCCAGCGGGTTCTTGTTCATAGGCGCTTCATACACTTCATCATTAGGCGATACCATACCATACATGCTGGAAAACAATACAATGCTTCCCCCACCCTTTTGGATCATATACTGTGCTGCTTCGCGGGCAACTATAAATGTAGCGGTAAGCGCAGTATGATTTACTTTGTCAAAATCTTCGCCGGCAAGGTCTTCCAGCTTTTTGGCGGTAGACCCAAATGCAAGATTAACCAAACCGTCTGGGCTACCATGAAGAGCCACCTGCTCTTTAACAAATTGGGCAATAAAGCCTGTATCGTTAATATTAAAAGAGGCTGTTGCAACCTTATCTCCAAGTCCTGTATTTCTCACAAAATCAACAGCACGGTTTTCCATATCTATACATAACACTCTTGCACCGGAATTGCTTAATAATGTAACCGCTGCCTGGCCCAGGTAGCCGGCTCCCCCAACTACCCAGATCAGTTTGTTGTTTAATTGAAAAGCATTACTCATATCCGTTCTTTTATCAACAATCCCTTTTAAGCATATAGCCCGCCATCAATCAATATATTTTCGCCATTGATGTATGCGCCGGCATCTGATGATAACAGCACGATCAAACCTTTAATATCATCATTGTTTGCCATCCTGCCCAGCGGAACTTTTTTACAATAATTCTCAACAAATTTTTCCGGCTGGTTGTTGAACAATCCACCGGGACTGAGACAGTTAAAACGGATATTTTTACCTGCATGCGTTTTAGCCATGAAACGGGTAAGCATGATCAATCCGGCATTGTGGAAGCAGTAATCAGGGGCTATATCACCCATACCCGGTATACCATCGTAGTTTGAATATACAGGAGCATACATCCCCATCATAGAGCTGATATTGATCACACTACCTCCTCCTGATTGTATAATTAAACCCGTCATCTCCCTGAGAATATCCATCATGCCGGTCGCATTCACCCGCATGGATTCATCAAACTGCTCTATAGGCGCGTTGTATCCCTTCATTGGCCGTGATACGGCGTTGTTTATAAAAACATCCAGCTTACCAAACTGCTTTACAATATTTTCTTTCAGGTTTAATACCGAGGCTTTATCTGCCTGGTCAACCTGCATGCCTTGGACATCCAAACCGCTTGCACGAAAATCTGCTGCGGTTTTTTCAATCGCCGCCATATTACGGGAAGCGATGATCACCGTAGCACCGGCTTCGCCTACACCTTCGGTTATGGAGCGGCCGTAATTACCTGCGCCCCCCGTAACCAGCACGACTTTATTTTTTAAGCTAAACAACTGCATTACGTTCATGCCTGACTATTTTAAATAAATGATTTTGCCACCGGAAAGCCTGCTGGTTTCTGCAGCGATCACCGTATTGATTATATTTTTTGTTATGCCGAAATCCAACCGGGATTTTCCTTCTTTCACACTCCGTAAAAATTCTATAATATTATCCCGGAACATGGAATAAGAGTTTTTTATATCCGCCGTTCGCCAGTCCTGCTGCCCGAAGAAAGTTAATTGGAACGTACCCGATATATCCATAAACAGGTGAATAGTTGCAGGCAGACCGTTTTCAAAAGTAATATGCACCACATCTTTACCTCTTTCACCAATGTGCTGTACCGTTGCCACCTCAGGATCATCCAGTGTTGCAAACAAAGCCTCCACCATGTGTACCCCATATTTCAGCCAGTCCTTTTTTCCCACTGCGGTTACCAGTTCCAGCCTGCCTAATGCGCCAAAATTTTGTTTTACCACCCGGCATTCATTGGCGTAGCGCATAGAAGAACAGGACATAATAAATTTTCCGGCAATATGCTGCTCTTCAAACCAGTTCAAATCTTCCTGTTTAATGGCTAAGGGCTTATCAATAAAAATGGGTATCCCCGCTTCAATAAACGGCTTAGCCATTTCAACATGAAATTCCGCATCATCACGGGCAAGTATGACCCCATCCACTTTGCCTATCATATCTTCCGCTTTTTCTGCTATATTTTCAACACCTGAGGAAGCAGCAATACTTTTTGAAACGGATGGCTCCTGCGTCCATACATAAGTCACTTTTGCTTCAGGCAAACCGAGCGTATCTTTATTGGTATTAAGATAAGCCGTTACGCCAGGATAGCCAACTGTTGTAATTTCTTTACCATCATATTTACCATTGATGATAGATGACCATGAATAAGGATGCGCATTACCCGCACTCATTCCGATGATACCAACGCTTAACATTTGAGATTTGAAATTTAAGATTTGAAATTTGAACCACGAAGGTGCAAATGTGGTTTTATTATTTATCGTTTGTTGTTCATAGCATTTTGATGACTGACAGCAATTTCAAACCTCAAATTATTTCAGCCACCCCATCTTATCCCAATACGGCAAATTCAGAAAAGCCGGATCGGGATAGGCAAGTGAACGCGCCTGCTGCACTCCTGCTGCATCCAAGTAATTGCCATCTGCAGCATCCAGCGATTCCAACAGATATGACTCTTTATCTATACCTACCAGCACGGAAGAAACCTGCGGAAACGACAGCGCGAACTTCACTGCCATTTTAGGAAGGGATTCTCTGTTTTGCAGCAGCCTGCCATACTTTTTGATATGTTCTTCAACCTCTTGAAGCGCCGGATGCAAACCTGTTTCCCTCGTGCTTAATAATCCTTTCAGTAAAACAGAACGTACTACTATCCCCACTCCACTCTTTGCAGCAAGCTCAAACAATGTCTGCTGGCGCTGATCCATTAAGTTGAAAGGCAGTTGTATCACATTCCAGGTGTCTGATTCAATAGCTTTCCGGGTTTCTTCTACACTATAGGTAGATGCACCAATGGCCCTTACCACACCGGCTTGCTTAAGCCTGAGCATTTCATCTGCGATCACCTGCCGGTCAAGTATCTCCCTGTCGGCCTGGTGAAGCATATATACATCAATATAATCGGTTTGCAATGCTAACAGGCTTTCCCTGACTGAGGCATGTATTGTTTTTTTTATTTCTGCATCTGATGACAGCGATCCTTCTGCATTCCTGAAATGACGGCATTTTGTTGCGAGTACAATATCCTGCCGGCAATGCCTGAACGCTTTCCCCATTATATTTTCACTCACACCATACATCCGGGCTGTATCAAAAAAATTAAATCCTTTGGCCACGGCAGCTTGCAATAGTGTAATGGCATCTTCTTCTGCAATCATATCTTCCTTTCCATTCACACCAATGCCATAAGGCATTCCTATTTCCACTCCTCCAAAAGCTATTTCCGAAACCCGGATACCTGTATTCCCTAAAAACCTTTTTTGCATATACTATTGCTTTTCTATATAGGAACTGCCGTTTGCCGAAGAAGTGTTATTAAATGCCTGCAACAATGAAGCGTAATAATTTTTCAAACCAACCACATCGGCGCCTATGCTTACGAACCGGTAACCCATTTCATGCAGCTCATTCAGATTGGCGGGGCTTCCTACCGTTCCGGCAAATTTTCCATTTTTCTTTGCTGCTTCTGCAATTCTTTTTCTTGTTTCAATCAATAACGGATGATCCCATACTCCCGGCGCACCTATTCCCTGGCTGAAATCGCCCGGACCAAAAAACAACATGTCGTATCCCGGCAATGCAGCAATGGCGTCCAGCTCATCCAATGGCTCCGGGTCTTCTATCTGCAGTATTACAAAACGCTGTTCATTAGCTTCCTTTAAATATTGAGAAAAGTCTACGCCGGTATATCCGCCGTCTGCATTGCCTCCGTCAATCGCTCTTCTTCCCAAAGGATGAAACCTGGTGTGGTATACAATTTCCCTGGCATCAGCAAGACTTAGTATATGCGGCACCATAATACCCGTGGCATCCAGCTCCAGTGGCTTGATATAATTATTATACGCTCCTCTCGGAACCCTTACCAGCAGATCAGCATCATGTGCCTTTGTTGCCCAAACAGAAGCCTCAAGCGCCGACCAATCCTGGCTGATATGTTCCTGGTCTACCCATACACAATCAAAGCCGGCCAGCGCAGCCATTTCGCATACTCTCGGATCTGCCAGGTTAATTTTTATACAGCTCACATTTTCACCTGCACGAAGCTTTTTTAGAACGCTGCTTTTACGCATCAGTAAAAGATTTAAAATTTAAGATTTGAGATTTGATACACACTTCCTCTTTCTGCTATTGTTTCCAAAATTAATTCTTTCTTTCACCTTTGCCACCATCACTTCTATGCAGTTTTGCCTATTGTTTGCTCACCGATCGTTTCAACAAATACAATGACAGCGCGCCCGTTGCCAGCAGGAATGCAGCAATCCTGAACAACAGCCCGAGATCTATATTGATATCCCTGAGATATCCGCCTGCATATATACCTGCCCCGCCAATAACGGTAGCAAAAAGATTCAGCACCCCGTAAGCGGTTGCCCTGTATTTCTGATGCACTACCATACAAAGGATTGGCATCATGTTGCCATCTGAAAAAATACGGGTGAACGCATATAGCATAAAACAAGCCACTGCCACGGCCAGCATCGAAGAATATCCGGCAATAAAAATAGCCGGAGCAGCAATGCACAAACCGATCACCGGCAACAATATTCTTGCATACTTATTCGTCCGGCTCCACCTGTCTGCTAAAAAACCGCCGGCCAATACCCCGATAATTGAAGCTGTATGAAAATAACCTGTGGCATATATGCCTGCCATAGTTTGTGAAAGGTTGAACTTTTCTTTATAGAAAGTCGGCAGCCAGCCACCGATCACCCAGCCCACAATACCGATCATGCTCCAGGTGAACAATATTTTCAGATAATTTTTACTGGTCAGCAAATATCCGATCACTGCAAGAAACTTTGGCTTATTCCCCAGCTCTGCCTTTCCCACCGAAGTTACTGCCTGATCAGGCTCTTTGCTATCCCGTAAGCAGAATATCAGTACAATAGCATACAGTATACCAATGCCTCCTAATATATTAAAAGCAAAGTTCCATGAATGGAACTCCGCAAGCCAGCCACCTATAAAGCCAAGGCTTTGTCCGACCATAATACCCATAATATGCACACTATTGGCAGAAGACCTGGTATTGCCCCGGTGATAATCCATGATCAGCGCCAACGCGGTAGGAATATAAAATGCTTCGCTGATGCCCATCAGCGCCCTTGTTGCCAGCAGGTATTCAAAGCTGGTGGCATAGGCCGTTAGAAAGGTTACCCCCGACCATACCAAAAGACTGATGATGATGATCCTGCTTTTGTTGAATTTATCTGCAATAAATCCTGCCAGCGGGCTAAGGAAACCATATACCCAAAGAAATACGGAAGTGAGCAGGCCAAACTGCGCATCGGTCATGTGAATTTCGGACACTATAGAGCTGCGCATGGTGGTGATCATCATCCTGTCCAGATAATTCAAAAGCCCTACCACGCATAGCATAGCCACTACCAGCCAGGGATAGAAGGAAGATTTATGTGTTGATGATTTTGAAGTTTGTGTCACGATATTAGAATATAGGCGCCCCGTATTGCAACCTACTTATCAAATGTAAAAGTATGCAGCAAAAACAATTGTTACTTTAATACATAAATATGATACTTTTTTTCGTGGTTAATTCTTTATCTTTAATTATATGACAAACACCTCAAGGGACACTGTTCCGCCAATCGGGCGTTTTATTGACCCGCTGACCGACTTCGGTTTCAAAAAAATCTTCGGCTCCGAGCCTAATAAGGATTTACTGATCGCTTTTCTTAACGAACTGTTCAAAGGCCGCAAAGTAATAAAAGACCTGGTGTATAATCCACAAGAGCACAACGGCCCCTCAAAGCATTATCGCAAATCCATTTTTGACCTTACCTGTACGGGCGCCGATGACGAGATACTTATTATTGAAATGCAACGGGCAGAACAGCAATTTTTCGTTGACAGGGCTGTCTTTTATACTGCCAGCAAATTATATGAGCAAGGACCAAAGGGAAAAAGGGATTGGGACTATAAGCTAAAGGAAGTGTACCTCATAGCTTTAATGGACTTCAACTTTGGCCCTGCATCGCCCGAAAAATACCTGCACCGCGTAAGGCTGGCAGAGGAAGAAACCGGACAAACCTTTTATAATAAACTGGGCTTTATATTTTTAGAGTTGCCCAACTTTAACATAGAAGAAAAAGATATAAAGACTGACCTGGAGCGTTGGCTGTATGTACTGCGCAACATGACTAAGTTTGAAAAAATTCCGGTAATTTTACACAAGAGCGTATTTCAGAAGCTGTTCCAGATTTCTGAAGTAGCCAATTTAAAAAAAGAGGAATATATGCTGTACGAACGAGCACTTATGGATAAATGGGATGCGTATGCTATAAAGAAAACAGCGCGGGAAAAATTGGCACAGGCTATAGAAAAAGCCAGGGCAGAAGGTATTGAGAAAGGCATTCAGGAAGGTGTCGAGAAAGGCATTCAGAAAGGCATTCAGAAAGGTATTGAGAAAGGCATTCAGAAAGGTATTCAGAAAGGTATGACGGAAGGAATTCAAAAAGGTAGAGCGGAAGGGATGGGAAAAGGTGCTGCACAAAAAAGTTATGAGGTTGTAAAAAAGTTGCTGTCAGCGGGCAAATTTACCATTCCGGAAATAGCCGGTTTTGCCGGCGTTAGCGAAGATTTTGTACGCAAAGTGAAAAAGCGACGCAAATAATTGAAGGACATGCTTCATAAATAATAATGATGTACCGGCTATTGCGCGCTACTAATCCTCTTACATACCTGTAAAACAGCGTATGCTGCAGATGCCTGCACATCCGCATCATCTGCAGCTATGCCGGTTGGATCGGCATTACGCATCCAGTCCCTAAGGAGGGATAAATGCACTTTACCGCCAGCAACGGCCAACCCTGCCGCTATATCCATTCTTATTCCCTTATCTTTTTTATTGCTGAAAGCGATAAACCTGTTGAAGATGTGGTTACAGGTTTCACTGGTCTTCATTTCCTGCGGAGCAGTAAGCAACGCAGCGTTCAGGAAGCTGACTTTCCCTTCCGCATCGTCCGCCAATGCCAGCGCCATATCACTTAATGCATTCCAGTCCGCCACATCCAGTTCACCACTATTACGCAATACATACGCGGCTGCACGTCGCTGTAATATATCCTCATTTGCATCCAGCAGCCTGCCAAGGAAATATTTTTCTGCGGCTTTAGCCGAATCTTTACTGGTATAAGCAACTGCCCAATGCGTATAAGCAGAAAGACCTCTAACATCGCTTTGGAGCGCTGCATGGGTTGCGTCCGGGTATAGAGGCAAGGGAGATATCTTCAGCTTTGCCATCGTTTCAATAGCATGTATCCTGTCTCTGCCTGCCGTATCCAAAAAAGCATTTACAATTTGTGCTTTATACCGGGCAGCTTCATCGCCATTACTTAACTGTGCAAGCACCCTCCAAATGCCTATGCGGTATTGCGGCTTTTCACGAAATAGCTCCAATTCTTTTAAGTATGTTTCTTTAACACCCCCCCGATGCCCCGACCATATTAAGAACTCCGCAGCATGTACCTTTACCCATTCCTGCTGCTCATGTAAAATTTTTCTTAGCGTGTTAACAGCTTCTTCCTCCAATTCAACCTGCTGTTCGTTTGTTCCGCTTTCCCCCGGATGACAAGCGCTCATCATCAATACAATTAAAAATATTTTTGATAATAATTTCATGGTAACACTCATACAGGGTACAGGTTGCAAGTCTCAGGTTTCAGGTATTGACATTCTAACACAAGCCTCTCTGACAGCCCGTAGCTCACCGCTCATAACATTACGCTTTCCCCCTTTCTTTTGCCAACTGCTCCATATATCTTTCTTTTGCCTCCTTATCTTCTTTGGCAGATTCTCCCCAATAAATCAGTCCAATCGCCTTTCTTGTCCTGTCAGCAGTTGTATTAGCGCCTGCCCTGTGAATGGTTAAGGAATGATGCACCAGCAGATCACCCGGATTAGCAGGGAATGCTATTTCATTTTTCATATCGTCTTCTGTTCCGAAATCAACGATCTGTTGTGAAAACCCGAGCGTGGTAGTACGCCCATGCGTTCTCATTCCTTTGAGATGAGAACCCTTTACATACTTTACACATCCGTTTTCTTCATCCACTTTTTCCAGCGCCAGCCACATAGTGACCGCCTGCTGAGGATCCAGCATAAAATAATACCCATCCTGGTGAGGCGGCGTAGGCTTCCCTATTTTCGGAGGCTTATTAAAATATTCTACGGTTTTGCAAACAACACTCTCGTCCAGCAAAACTTTGGCGATTGTCTCGAACTTACTGTCTACCGCCAGTGTTTTAAAATACGGATCATATTTTTCAAGATCCTGCATTTGCTTTAGGGTTGTTGCATCATTTTTATCTTCATAGAAATAATGACTTGCAGACATAGCAGGTATTTTTTCTGCAATAAAGCGCTGCACGTTCTTATTCAGGTCCTGTACTTCTTCCGGCGAAAGAAAACCGGGAATATACGCGTATCCGTCTTTATCAAAAGAGGATTTTAATGATTTAAGGTATTGTTCATTCATATATTTATATATAATTTTTAAAATTGAGGGCGGTCAATCAAAAAAAATGAAACGAATACAGATCAGCATCATGAAGCACAAAACGCAGACGGATAGGTTTGCCGGACAAAGCTCCCAAATCACTCCCTCCTTTCCATTCAATAACGCGTTCAATAGTATCACCGAAGACCGGCTGTATATCTTTCAAAGCAAATCCCGGAATAGCGACGCCTTTTTCATCCTGTATTTCTACCTTAACAGCACCAGCTACTGAAGTTGAAAAATTGATTGATAATTTACTGCCTTTAAATCGGAATGTCCGTGTAACGATTTCTCCGCCGGACATCGGCGCATTGACCGATACAAAGCCATCAAGACGCATTGTATAGCGTCTCAGATCACTGGTCCGGGCTTCATTTGTCCACGAGTTTTCTGTTGAATAGAAAGACATTTCATTTGGAGCTCCCGGCAGGTCTGATCTGGTTTCAGCAATTCCCCAGCATATATACTGATGCCCGTAATTCCAGGTACCCGCTCTTTCTATCCCGGGGCGGAAAAAACTTTCATCCCATCTGTCAAAAGATACGCCATCCCTGCTGGTCATCAACATTGCATCTGTAAGCGCTGTGCCATAACGCAAATGGTGGCTACTCCTCAACTCCCTATGCGGAAGATCGGGAAGAGCGCGCATTGAAGGAGACCAACCCAGCTCAATGTAACGGGTAGGAATACCCAATAAAATATGGGGAGCCCTGTAATATGCATTCACCTGGTTGGTATAGAGCTCAGTTCTCATGGTATCATCATAAGTAACATCTTTTGAATTGGTCCAGTGTATAAAATCTTTTGATATCGCAGTACGTACCGCCCTGACGCCTCCGGATGTGAGTGTATTTTCGCTTTTACCATTCTTAAAATACCGCCAGTATGCTCTGTATTCTTTTTTAACACTATCCCAAAAACCCACATTTTGGGAATCAAATGCCCCTTCTGTAATCACAGGTTTATCAGCCATGGGTAACCAATGAACAGCATCCGCTGATTTAAAGGCGAATAATCCCCTGGGATTACTGGAGCATACAAATGCTTTATAACGGGCATCAGCCGGCGCATCAGGATTAATATCTTTAAACATGGACGCATTATCCCCCATTTTCAATTCCACACCGGCTATATTACCACTCATGATAACGATATTGTTCTTTTTAGAGCCATTTACTTCGTGTATACCCAGCTCCGGTTTGATCCAGGAAATTCCATCAGCACTTTCAGCATAACAGATATAGAAGGGATGTGCTTCTTTCAGGCTTTCTTTGGTAGTTGCAATATGAGAACCACGATAGTACATCCTGTAAATGCCGCCATCTTTAAATAAGCTATGATAACCACATGTATTGCCTTCCCATGGCTGATCATGCACAATTGCTACTCCTTTAGGTTCAGGATGATGTAAAACCCGTTGCGCTTTTCCACTAACGCTTTCAATCATACATTCGTCAATGAACAATTCTCTGCGGGAACCTATATCAACGGTTTCCTTTGCCTTTTGTGCAAACAGAAAAGGGATATTGGTTGTTAAAAACAATGGGATTAACAGAAGAAAAGGAAATCGGCTGCAATACATTTTAGCTGTTTTTCTTATAAATAATCATTCAGAATAATTAGCATTCCCGGCACTGAATCGAATAATCTTCTTACCAGCGCTCTATACCAAAATACGAACGAATGCTATATCAGTAGTATCAGCAGAAGCACCTGCATAGTAATAAGCCAATACCTCATTATTCCCGAGATACAACAGAGCAGGATGCCCGGCAGAAAATTTTACCATCTCCGCCCATGCATCATTCATGCTGATCTCCCGGCTGTCCTGCCTGCCCGAATCTGCTTGATACACTATCAGCGATGCATCAAACCCACTCCGGATATCTTTACTTATCCTCACAGTAATAACCGGTTTCACCGACCTGTCAATATCAATCGTCATTAATCTTCCGTCTTCTAAAACAATTGGTTGCCCGGGTTGTCCATATATACCGGTATCCCAAAGCGCTCCCCAGGTCTTTCCTCCGTCTTTGCTCCATTTTGTATGGATATTCTTATACTGATTGGTCATTCCGTCCAGCGTCCAGAAGAAATCAATGATTGATATACCATCTGCCAGCACCTGCGGCCGCTGATCCCAATAGTACATATTCTTTTCTTCAGTGACCATGACCGGGTCTTTCCAGGTATTGCCGCCATCGTAAGAAAAAACCACCGCAGAGCGATGTATCCACTCATTGGGATCACCCACAGCTTTGTTGATCTCGAACTGACAAATAATTGTTCCGTCTTTAAGCATCAATGGAGGACCGGTCAACGGCACAGGCGCATTAATGCCGTCTATTGTCATTAATTGCGGCACAGACCATGAGGTTCCGTCATCATCCGAAAAACAACAAAATATCCGGGTATCTTTTAATGTTTCTTCAACAGAATTATAATATGGCAGCGAAGTATCCGAACAGTCTACCCAGTTCAAAACCATTAAAACCTTTGTGCCACCCAGTGGTAAAAAACAGGCTGTCCTGCTTTGCCCCGGCACTCCATTTATGTCCGGTAGCTTTACCGGTTCAAAAGGCACATTCCATGAAGCTCCTTCATCATCCGACCAGCAAGCAACAGCGTGCATAAAATCGCAATCTCCTTTTTTTTCCGAAGCCTTAAACGCCGCCAGCCACCTGCCGGAAGGAAGCTTTTGTATGCAGGGGAATGTGTTGCTGCTGAAACGCTGATCACCGGGAGTGGGAATGATTCCCCTGCTGATAATTTTCATCGAAGATAGTTTAACATTTTCCAGTTGGTTCCGGGAACCTGGTAAAAGTTTCTGGCCACAAGGCCTGTATCAATGCCTTCTTTTTGCAACATTCTTTTGCTGTACAGTCTGAGCAAGATATTTTTCTGTTTGTTCGGTGCTGAAACGAGAGGGTGAAAACGCATCAATGTTGACAGACGTCCTCCCGTCTGTAGCTAATTCTGCCAGGAGCAGTCCTGATACAGGATTATAGGCAAAGCCGCCGGAATGAAAGGCTACTCCTACAAATAAACCCGGGATTTCAGCCACAGGACCGAGTATCGGTTCTCCATCCATGGAGAAAGTAAGCAGTCCTGTTTTTGAGCTTTCCCACCGGAGATCTTTTATCGGGGGAAAATAGAATGAAAAATTTTCCTTTACCTTCTCTCTCAAAACAACTTCTGTATAACGCGGATCCGTTGACCGTAACAGGTCATCAAGATGAAAATCCATATCCGAAACCCGCCATTCTTCCCTGTCTGACGTTTCAATTCCAAACAATAGCCGTCCTCCTGCTGCAGGTCTGCAATAACCATAGAACGGATCAGCATTCACGCAGGGAATACTTACAGGATGATGCAGGGGTTCTGTAACATACCGTTGGTGTACAACTGTCTTTACAGGCAGCTTCAAACCAAGCCTGGAAAACAAAACATTCGTCCATCCATATACAGTACTTATTACAGTATCTGCCTCAATTAATTCTCTCCCTGTCATAATACCGGCTATGCTTCTCGAGCGTAATACAAAGTCTCTGACCGGTTCCTCTTCCCTGATATCAACACCCAATTTAATACAGGCAAATTTTAGCGCTGCAAGGTAATCTTCGGGCTCACTGTATCCGCCCAAAGGGTCGAAAAGCCCTGTCAGTTCACCGGAAGGGTAAAGATCAGTCCACCGTGTACGCATCTCTTTTGCCGTCAGGATTTCAAAAGGTGCGCCGCATTGCTCATACAGAGGCAATAACAATTTTCTTTGTTCCCAGGATTGCTGATCCAGCAAATTGAGTGTACCAACATCCTGAAAACAATAGCCGTTCAATTCAGAAGATAATTCACGGAATAATTGCAACGCAACCTTCCTGGCTTCAATACCTGTCCTGCTCCAAAGCAATCCTGTAATGATGCCTGCGGCCCGGCTACTGGAACCATCTCCTGCTTTTCCCTTATCAAAAACAATTATTTTTCCGGCTTCTTTTTTCGCCAGCCTGTAAGCTGTACTCAGCCCGGTTACACCTGCTCCTATAATTACTATAGTCCTTTTATTAAGCATATAACATACATTCGCTTTTCTTACCTGTTTCTCAAAATGCCTGTTAAATTTACTTCTGATCCATAAATAACTTTGCTACTATCATGCTGGATTTACATACTATCTTATTAAAGTAGCAGGGTATTATGCCAACGCTGCAAAATTTGTTGTGAAGAAAGCACTTCAGTAGTAACCAATACCTCTTTTATCACACCTTCCATCAATGCATCATCAGCGGCTTTTGATGTGTGCCGGTAGGTAGTAAAATTACCGGTCCGGTCACCTCCTATTACCAGATCATTTCCCAGGTATATACCTACTTTGTGTAAGGCGTCAGGCAAATCAAAATAAGCTTTTACACTTCTGTCGCTGTACAAATGTGCGGCTCCGGCATCCAGTTGCTTAGCAGCTACAGGGTTACCATCAAAGTAGAGCACTACTTTGCCGTAGTCATAGGTAACAGCGATCTGGTGATATTTTCCATCTCTGAAATTTACGGGACCGGAAGTTACGCTCTGCCCATTTACAATAAACCTGCATCCCGGCATTGATTGACCGGAAGGATCAAAGTCAACTACCAGCTCTCCTGTTACAAAAGAACCGCTCCCTCGATAATTGCTGAACAGCCTCGTCTGTTTCGTTGTGGCTGGCTTAACCATTGCAGAAAGGGTAAATCTTGGTCCTAAAAAAGAGGAACCCGGGATTTCTACAGGATGATAAGTGCCTTCTGCAACCGGCCTGAAAACTACAGCCTCCTTAAATGGCCGTATGCTCATAACGGGATCCGGTGATCCGGGTTTTATTATGCTGTCTCCCCGGAAAGCAAATAAAGATGCATTTTTCAAAATGAAACGCAACTTCAGCAACTTTACGGCAGGTAATTTTTTCCCTTTCCAGTTTACCAGGATTTCCGTATTGTCTTTTCCTGTGATGGTACAGGCACTTCTTTCATAACCCGGCAGTACATTTCCCGATGCATCCAATACCTCCACCTGTATCTGGCCGCCTTTGGTATCTGCATTTATATATAAGTTACCTTTTAGGTTACCCAGTACCCTGGTAGTAATAATACCCTGCTTTCCCTGTGCATTAAGCGATACAAAGCGGTCTTTGGGAAGCGTGGCAATACCAACTCCGGAACGCCCTTGTTCATTGGAAGCATGAGTAATATTTGAGCCGCCATACCATAATTTTACCGTATCATGTTCTACAAGCGGATGGTTGGTAGAAAATACCATTCCCTGATCCCAGGAACCTGCCTTTCCTACCGGCAGGATTGGGATTCTTCCCCCGTCAACAGCTTCCTGCCGGCTCCAGCGGATGCCATCTCTGCTGCTTACGAGTTCACAATATATAGGACCATCATTTTTCCCATCGGTAATATGGAATATCCATAAAAATCCCAGGTAAGCAGACTGGTAAGCAAAACCACTCAGCCCGTAGAATTCGGTACGTTGCCCGGAAGTTGTCACCCAATGATCATCTGTACTATCAGGTACCAGAATCAGTTGAGCAGACGGCCATTGCTCAAAATCCTTTGTTGCAGTATAACCAACACAACGCCTGTTAAATCCGCTTACAGGGGCAAATATCTTAGGATATCCTATATACGAACGGCTATGCGGGTCCCAGTTAAAATTGCCGACATCACCGGGATCTTTAAGAATGGGATTCCTGTATACGTCCTTCCAATGAATTCCGTCTGAAGAATAGGCTCCCCAGAAACCACTGATCAAATGGTCAGGAGAAGTCCTTCCGTAATCATAGTTGATCAACTTATATCTTTTTAAGGTATCCTTTTCCCAGGGTGTATATATAACCTGGGGAAGATGATCCTCCCTTGTTCGCCTCAAAAAAATATTGTTTTGCGTTGTCCCCTGAAAGTTTATTAACCCAAGGGATGGTTTCTGCCAGTGAATGCCGTCAGCACTAACAGCATACAGATTGGTATACTCTCCGTTCCAGGCGTGATACCACATCCTGTAGCCCTTCCGGGGAGATGCTTCAGGTAAAACGGTACCGTACAAATAACTTGTTGTTCCCTCCCATGGCTTATCTGCTGTCAGCACAGGATTACCTTCATACTTAACAAAAGGATGATACTGTCGCACAACGTTCTCTTTATAATCAATCAGGTAATCGTCAGCCATAAGTTCCCACGGACCAGTCAGATCTGAAGGATTGCTTTGTGACACAGCGCGTATTACAAACAATATAAGGAATGACAAAAGAGATAACACGGTTGCTAAACGCATGAGAGTAGTATTTGAAGAAAATAAAAACGATGTTTTGTTACAGTCACTCAGCATATTCACGCCGGAGTCTTCTTTTTATTGAACGGTCAATAGCACTAAAACACATTGCCCCCATGACACCTGTTACGAGAGATACAGGCATGATCCAAAGTACCGTAATGCCTCCTATTTTCCAGAATGCTATGGCAACTGCTATACCTACAGCTAAAATCCCGCCTAAAAAAGTACCTCTTTCCGTTGCGAAGGGAACAAATAACGCCATAAAAAAGAGCACGAATAACGGGGCAACAAACAGGTTCACTACCTTCATAATAATATCATACAGGTTACCGGGTACTTTAGCCACCACAAAACTGAGTATCATAATAACGACCCCCATTATAAATGAGAGCTTTTTTATTTGTTGCAGAGATTTCTTTTTCCGACCCTTTTTTCTAAAACGGTTAAGAATATCTTCTGAAATCACAGAAGACACGCTATTCAGCCCTGACGACAGACTCGACATAGCGGCGGCCAAAAGTCCTGCAATCAATAACCCGGATAATCCAACCGGCAGCCCTATTAAAATAAAGCGGGGGAATAAAGTATCCGCCTGCTCCCCTATCGGTCTTCCCTGTAGCAAGCCGGGATTGAAAGTAAAATATGCCAGCATGGATAAGCCTACTAAAGCGAGTAATGTGGATGCGAACATATCTGACAGCAGTGCTATTTTGAAAGAGCTCCTGGCAGTCTTTGCATCGGGAGTTGCCAGGTAGCGTTGTACTGCAATCTGATCTGAACCATTAGTGCAAACATACCATACCAGTACAGACAACATAGCATTGGCTAATGTCGTCCTTTGCTGAGGATCAAATTTAAATTCAAATGTCCCCCAGTGCGACGGCCATTCTTTTGGGAAAATGGCACTCACTGAACCAAGATGCCAGCAAACAATTATTACGCTCAGCAATGCTCCCCCCAGAAAAATACAGGACTGAATGATATCGGTTACTACAACCGCTTTCAACCCTCCCATTGTTGTGTAAATAACAGTGATTATGGTAAGCATCCCGGCTATCAATGGCACATAAGCTTTATCAAATTGAATAACAGAATACAGGGCTACATCAACAGTTACATAAATAATAGTAGCCATCCAAAGCAAACGTAAAAATAAAAACATGACCGTGCCCAGTAACCGAACTGACAAACCAAGTTTTTGTTCCAGGATCTCATATGCGCTGGTTACTCCTGTTTTCATAATGGCTGGTATGATCCACCATCCTACAACAATATATACCAGTGGAAAAGCGAGCGCTCCGGCAAAAATAATCGGGCCATGCAGGATCATCTCGCCAGGAGTGGTTATATAACTCAATGTGCTGACCAGCGTTGCAAATAGCGATATGCCGATAGAGGCGGGTCTCATTTTCCGTCCTCCTAATAAATACTCTTCCTTTGTTTTATTTTTCCGTTGGTAATACCAGCCTATTGCCAGCATAGCAACTCCATAGGCAAGCAATACGATCCAATCTAACAAGGACAGGGCCGGGGGAGATATCTGAAGCAATGTAAGCATAAGCATCAATGAGTATTAATAATCAGCTATTCCGGGTTCTTATGCCAGCCGGGTAAATCCTTGCTGAAAGGCTTTACTATTATCCATTTCTATTATACCGGATTCAATGGAGTTCTCTACCAACTGTAGCGCCTGTTCAAAGCATTCTGCAAATCTATTCAGATGATGCTCCTTATGCGCATGCATTAAATAAAAGATCCCTGCCACCAGAAAACCGCCTTCCTGCATCTTAGTAATAAATAACTTCCTGGCGGCAGCAGCATAAGACGATGTAAAAGTAAAAGTAGGCGATGCCGGCATTCCGCCTACAACAAGACCGCAGGAAACATACTTCATCGCAATCTCGCGCAACCGCTCCTGCAGGGCTACTCCTTTTGTCCATACAGCATCAGATATATTTTCTCTTTCCATCTTTTCTAATACGGCTAATGCTGCGGCAGTGCCTATGCCATCCGTCCAGTAGCTGGACGAAATGAAACTTTCATCAGCAGCAGTCATCACATTATCACTTCCTACCACAGTTGCAAACGGTATTCCATTGCCCATAGCCTTAGCATATACTACAATATCAGGTACTACATTATAACGGGCAAGCGCTCCGGGATAACCATATCGTAATCCGCTTGTTATTTCATCAACAACCATAACTATATTTCTGCCGGAACAAAAATTCCTGATGTTTTGAAGAAAGTCATTTCCGGGGAATTGTGAGCGCATAGGCTCCATTACTACTACCCCGCAATTATCGCCCAGTTTGTTTATTGCAGCTTCAAAAGATTGCCAGTCATTGTACCTGAAAGGAACGGCTGTCCCTGTCAGTTCCCGGGGAACTCCGGCAGGTTGCAATCCGGGAAGCAAATGACCATCCAGTGCATTAGTTTCACCAAGATTAGCAGCCAGGTACCAATCGTGCCAACCATGATAACCACAAAAAGCAACCCCGCTTTTACCTGAGGCGGCCCTGGCTATACGAACAGCAACAGACATTGCCTCCCCCCCTGTTCTGGCATAGCGTACTTTAGCTGCCCACGGATGTAGCTGAAGTAACTTTTCAGCAAGTTCCAGCTCCTGCGGATTCACCAGGGAAGAGTAAGTTCCCAGGGTCAGCCTTCGCGTAACCGCCTTCGTTACATCTTCGTCGCCGTACCCCAGCAATACGGCGCCAATACCACCGGCACAATCAATATATTTCCTTCCATTCAAATCCCATACTTCACAACCGTTGCTTTTTGAGAAAAAAGTTGGCCATCCGGTATTGAACTGCTCCGCTCTTTTTGACAACAGCCCCGTTCCGCCGGCAATGACCTCCTTAGCAGACTGCCACAACCTCTTATTGTCAATAACAGATGTATGAGCGTATAAAGGCAAATGAGGCTGCAGTAATCTTAACGCATTATTCAAAAAAATATCCTCAATATCAGAACGGTTAAGCCCGGTATCTTCGCAACTTTCCCGCAGGGTCAGTAAAGATTCTATCCCGACTAATGTGATAGCGCTATCAGTAGGAGGCTGGTATTGTTTGTCTATGATCTCCGGATGCAGCCAAAAGAAGCGATCACCGGTCGTAACGCAACGCCCACGCATTTCTGTAACAGGAAAATCGCCTCCCCACAGCAATCTTTTCGGGCCAAATATCCTGAGCGCTGCTTTAAAGGCTTCTGTTTCGCAAACAGCGGAAGTATCCAGGAACACATTCTCAATATCGGCAATGCCGGCAAGTCCGTTTCGCGCATTCCGGTAATTAAAGCTACGCGCCACATGAGCCAATATTAATTTTACCCGTGGGTAAGCTGTGCAAAGCTTCCTGATCTGCTGTTGATTATTTTTATCTTCTATTGCTCCGTTTTTCACTATATGCAACATCAGAACACCATCCATTTCATTCAATAATTCCCACATCCATTCCGGTGCATATTCTGCTATTTCCGCATTCATAGTATCCTTTCTGCCTGCATAACAGTGATATACCTTTATGCCGCAACAGGTATCCTGCTTCAATTGATCCGCAACCTTCACTACGTCGTCATAGGGGGAAACCACCAATAACGACCTGCTTAAATCTGTTCCATGATCCCTTACATCATCCAGCGTAAACCTGTTCATAGCCTCACGGTCACCGTGCTTCTCCGGCATTCCAAAGTACAGTCCGTGCAATTTCTTTACCGGCATATAACGCGTTAAATAACTGCGATGATCTTCACAACCCAGCTTATGTATTCCTTTTAAAAAAGATATTTCTTTCTGAAAGTGAGCCGAATGATAGGTATGCACGTGAATATCAAAAACCTCCTCCGGAACAAAGTCGCTGAAGATCCTTGCAATAGCGGCATCAGACACATTGAATTTTTGCTGAAAAATCATACACTATAATAAATTAAATTATAAGGGCGCGCTCCTGTCTTAGTTAAACTTCAAAGAATATAAATCAGCATCTTTCAAATAAATCTTCAGCTTTACAGGCTTTCCCTCAAGTGAGGAAACATCCTCCTTTCCATTCCATGATACTATACGTTTGATCTCATTGCCTATAATTTCCCGGGCATCATTAACCGTATATCCCGGTAGCGGTCGTCCTTTAACATCAAGTATTTCAATTTTTACGTATCCCGCTGCTGAGGTAGCGTAGTTGATCTCTAATTCTTTCCCTTTAAAAACAAAAGGTTTTGTAATTACCTCTCCACCTTTAAAATCTCCCTTAAGGGAAGCAAACCCATCCAGGCGTAAAGAATATCTTTTAATATGCGCGGTAGGCTGGGCATAACTTTCGTTTACATACACCGACAATTCTGTAGGGCCGGTCTGCACCACATTCAGCACAGGATAATTAGACCTGGACACCCAGTTTTCCAGCCCGATCTCAGGACGGATAAAAGATTGCATAAAAGTCCTGTCATATACCGATCCGCCACGTGTGCTCATAAAAACGGCATCCGAACAGTCTTTAAAATAACCAGGGTTCACATTTAACGCTTTTGCCTGCTCATCCGTTAAAACCTGCCTCTTAGGCATAAACCTGGCACAAATAGATAAGTATATATGCGGAGCCCGGAAATAAGGACTGGTTTGATTAGTATATAAATGGTCTAACGGGGTATCACCGAAAGTCATTTTTACAGGAGCTGTCCAGTTGATAAAATCCTTAGAGGTTGTTCTGCTCACCGATCTGAATCCTTTATACTGTGTGAATCCCCCGTCGCTCCAGGTACGGAAATAACAAACGTATTGTTGCTCACTTTCAGACCAGAAAGATACATTCTGAGAATCAAAAACACCTGTTTTATACACAGCGGAATCCTGTATTTTTTTCCAGTGAATACCGTCTGCAGATACAAAAGCAAATAGCCCGGTTTTATCTACTCCGCCTAATGCTTTAAATCTTTCTGATGCTTTTGCATCTGGGTTTTTATCAAGAAAAGGGCTGAAGTTGTGTGTAGCCGGTGCGGCATTAGCTAATATGACATTATTATCTGCAGTACCATCTATAGTATAAATCCCAAGATTGGGTTTTGTCCAGTTAATGCCATCAGATGATTCTGCATAGCAAGTCACTTCATTTGAGTTACCGTCCTTCCCGGCTTCCCGAATACCCCTGTAAAAGAGCTTATATTGCGTTCCGTCTTTAATAATAGTGCTATACCCGCTAAAATTTCCTTCCCAGGGATTGTCAAATTTTAAAACCGCTCCTTCATTTCTCGGAGTATAAAGCTGCTGGGTGACATTGTTTAATTTTTCTATCAAATACTGATCAACAAAAAGTTCCCTGTTACTTCCAAGCTGCAGCGGCTTACCGGTCTGGGCAGGCAAATTGGCCTGGTTAAGGCAAATAGATACCAAACATAGTAATATGCTCTTTCGGATATGCATGACATTTATATTTAAATGAATTAAAAACTACGGTTGAATTTCAATGATAGTTCCGGCAATATAACGGTTGCCATTATCTTTGTTAAAGTAATAAACCACCAGTACCCGGTTCCCGGACAATACTACCGACCATGGGTAACCGATATCCGTATTACCTCCGTCATCTCTCAGCACAAATTCTTTGGATGTTTTCCAATCCGTACATTCTGCATTTAAGATGCGGGCTCTAATGCCATAAGGTTTATGGCGGTAGCCATATACCAGCAAAACCCGCTTATCCGGCAATCTCGTCGCCATTAACGGATGTCCCTGAAAACCCATTGATTCCCAGGAAAAGGTTTTTCCTCCGTCTTTAGAGCGGGCTATTACCGCCTGATCATCCATATTGGCAGTACGTAAAAAACCGACAATATCTCCTCCCGGTGTTTCATATACTGATGCCTCATTGAAAGAAGCATTGGCATCTCTTGCTACTTCACTTATATATTCCCAGGTTAATCCTTTATCTTTTGAAGCAAGCAGATAATCAGATGTTTTCTTTATACTGTCATGTGCTGCAACGATCCATAGCACCCTCCCATCTCTGGCTTCATACAATGCCCCACGGTTGTATGCAGGCAATTCTTGTCCGTATGCATTGAAATGCCGCTCGGGTTTTATATGTGGCGGATAATAAGGCCCCTGCCATGTTTTCCCATCATCCACTGATCTTACTACATAGCCTCCTAAAAATATATATCCCCCGGCTTCAAAATACGGTTGTTTTAAATTAGGTATTCCTTCAGGACGTACTGTCGTCCAGCCATAACTTGTACAGAGCAAAGTACCGTCCTTCAACCGAAGAAGACAGGGATCCTGAGAGCCGCCGAATGGGTGGGCATACAGCAACTGAGGAGTTTTCATCCAGCTTTCTCCATCTTTCGATTTTACGTACACGAGATAACTGTTATGATCCACATGGTTATTGCCCCTTTCTCCAAAAATGATGCGATCGGGGGCTCTTCTGAAAGCCACCATTAATTCACCATTCTTAAGTTTAACTACAGAAGGAAAGGTTGCATAGAAAGCTGTATCGCTATATACCACAACGTCTTTTATCTTCCTGATCTGCGAAAAACATGGAGTACCGAGATGTGCAATACATACAATCAGCAAAAAAAACCGAACATAATATTGATTGAGGAGGAACGTCTTCATCGTTGAATTGTACTTAATGACTTAATAAAATGAAAGGCCAAAAACTGTCTTTCTGTGCCGCAATCAGTTAAACTTAAAAGAAAACAGGTCTGCATCTTTTAAATAAAATTTTAATCTTACCGGTTGGCCGGATATGGCACTCAAAGACGGATTATTCTTCCAGGATACTATCCTTTTAATTTCATTCCCGATTATTTCACCTGCATCTTCTTTTGAAAACCCGGGAATGGGTTTACCGTCTGCATCAAGCAGCTCTACTTTCACTGATCCGGCAGCAGAGGTTGAATAGTTAATTTCCAGTTCTTTTCCTTCAAACTTAATAAGTTTTGTGGTAATGCTACCTTCTTTCATTCCGGCATGTACAGACACAAATCCGTCAATTCGCATTGAGTACCTTTTCAAATGCGCCCCCTCCTGCGCATAACTTTCATTAACATACACCGACATTTCCTGTTCTCCGGTCTCTACAACATTCAATGCAGGATAATTTGAGCGGGAAACCCAGTTTTCCAGGCCAATGCCTGGCCTGATAAAAGATTCCAGAAATGTTCTGTCGTAAAGATTACCGCCTCTTGTTGTCATAAAAATCGCATCAGAGCAATCTTTATAATAGTCGGGATTAACATGCAAAATAGCTGCCTGCTCATCTGAAACCACCTGCCGGCCGGGCATGAACCGTGCTCCTATCGCAACATATATTTGAGGAGCCCGGTAATATGGACTGGTTTGTTGAGTATATAAATGATCATAGGGAACATTCCCAAACTTCATGGGTTTAGGCCTTGTCCAGTTTATGAAATCTGTTGATGTGCTCCTGCTTACAGACCGGTAAGATATATTTCCTTCTTTGGCACTCGTTCTTATATAACTGATATATTTATGCTCTGATTCAGACCAGAAAGCAACGTTTTGCGAATCAAAAGCACCCCCGGTTATAATACTCTTATCCTGTAGCAGATCCCAGTGTATGCCATCAGCGGAAACGTATGCCTTCAGCCCTCCCGGAGCTGTACCTCCAATTGCTTTAAATCGCTGGGAAGATTTAGCATCCGGGTTCTTATCAAGAAAGGGACAAAAATTATGAGTGACGGGAGCCGCATGGGCCAGCACTACGTTGTTATTTTTAGTTCCCGCAATGGTATAAATCCCCAAGTCAGGCTTTGCCCAGTTAATCCCGTCACGGGATTCTGCATAACATGTCACTTCAGCGTCGCCCCCATCTTTTCCGGCATCTCTTCTTCCTCTATAGTATAGCCTGTACAAATCGCCATCCTTAATCACCGTAACATAGGCGCTGAAATTACCTTCCCATGGCTTATCAAAATAAAGCACAGCTCCTTCATTTCTTGGATGATGCAGTCTTTGCTCTACGCCACTAAGATTTTCTATCAGGTATTGATCTACAAAAAGCTCTCTATTATTTCCTACCCGTAAAGATTTATCTGCTTGAGCAAACAGACCCGTCTGGATAACAGAACAAATGACCGCTAACCCAAAAAATAAATTCTTTTTCCTACGATTTATAAACATAATTCTCAAAATATAGAACTTTCATATCCTGAATATATATACGCACATTATTCCTGATTGAATACGAAGGAGTAAACGTCGCCATCCTTTACAGCTATCCGCAGTCTGACAGGAACTCCCTGTAATTTAGCAAGATCAGCACCTGGCTTCCATATAACCTGCCGGTCCAGATCATCACCGTATATTTCTTCACAATCATCTAATGAAAACCCCGGAATAGCTTTACCATCCGGTTGCTGGATTTCCACCTTCACCGAACCTGCAGCAGAGGTTGAGACATTCAAACTAAGCTTACTCCCGCTAAAAGTAAATGGTTTAGTAATAAGCTCACCTCCGGCAAGCGATGCATGAAGTGAAACAAAGCCATCTATCCTGATAGTATATCGCCTTATGCTTACTCCTGTTTCCTGCAGCGTCTTCTCCGTTGCATACATTGATATTTCCGCCGGGGCGTCTTCAATATCGGATGGCGTCTCTGTCAATCCCCAATTTTGGTACATATCTCCATAAAACCATGTATCATATTTTCTGAGTCCCGGGCGCAGAAAGGCTTCCGGCCAGATAGTAAAATGATTCCCGTCTCTGCTGCTCATAATCATACCTTCTGTTATAGCTGTTCCTTCTCTGCGGGAATCAGCCGCCCTTATCTGCCGGTAATCAAAACGGGGCAGAAGCTTCGCTGATGTGGTCCATCCCTTATCTACATACCTTGTGGGAAAGCCTATGAATAACCCGGGCGAACGATAATACGGCAATATCTGATTAGTATATAATTCGCTGACTCTGCCCGTTGGATAGTCTTCAGAACGCGTTTTTTTTCCCGGCACATTGCCGCCAGGATCTGTATTTGCTTCATAGCTGACAAACTCCGGTTCTGTCCAGTGAATAAAATCTTTAGATACAGCGGTACGAATATCCCGCCCGGCATCTATTCCTGCATTGATGAGGCTTACAGAACCTTTTGTTTTATTGCGAAAATCGCGAACATAGCACCTGTATTCCTTCTTCTCAGCGTCCCAAAATGCCAGGTTTTGGGAATCAAAAGCGCCTTTGGTAACAACAGGATCTTCATTCATCAGGGTCCAATGTATGCCGTCGGCAGATTTAAAAGCATACAGTCCATGTTTTCCTCCGCCACATCCAAGCGCTTTGTATTTTGCATCTGGCGCACAATCGGGATTCGTATCTAAAAACGGAGAGAAAGCATGGCTACCAATGGAATCAAGAATAATATTGTTTTTAAACGACCCCGCCCAGTTAATGATCCCAAGAACAGGCTTTTTCCAGTGAATGCCATCCGTGCTTTCCGCATAACAGTAAATATCCTTACGGTTAGGTCTGTCTTTACCTCCGATATAAGAATAGTGCCCGGCGCGATAATACATCCGGTACTTATCAACATCCCGGAAAACCGTAATATAGTTTGTCCCATTTCCTTCCCATCCTTCATTAGTTTCCAAAACAACATTACGTGGTACGGGATGATGAAGCAGGAGATCAGCTTTCCCCGTAACCTTTTCTATTAATATATTATCTATAAACAGTTGCCGGGAAGATCCTATCTGGCGGATTTCTCCATTAACCTTTTTTTGAGCACAAATGTTTGCTGCATACATCAATGCACATATCATCAGAAGGTGCTGCAACATTGAGCGAAATAAAAGGCTTACTCTGAAAATTTTCATTGCATATTCTTATTGATAGCCGGGGTTTTGCTTAGCTTTCGGCTCTTTGCTCAAAATATCCAACGACAGTGGCCATAGGTATTTATAAGTATCCGAGGGGTTATTCTGAAAATATGGTATCAATTCAGAAGCTTTATCAAATCTCAAAATATCCCACCAATACTTCCCTTCATATAAAAATTCCAGCAAACGCTCCTCCAAAATAGCGTTATCATTATCTTCTTTTGACCCTGACACAAATTCATTACCACTGAAATTACTGCCAAATGCCCTCTTTCTTACTTTATTCATTGCATCAGAAGGATCCTGGGATAACGCATTTTGCGCTTCCGCCTTCATCAGTAATACATCAGCATATCTATACAATACCACATCATCAATAAAAGTTCTGGCGCCTGCATTGATCATTCCGTCAAATTTCCGCTGGATACAACCATAAAATTTGGTATATCCGCTGGTTGCTTCATCATAACTATATAATTCAGTATAAGTCGCTGTCCGGCGTAAATCTTCCGGTTTAAACTTCTGTCTTGTATCATCAGTCAGTGTCCAGTAATTTGCCCCTCCGACAGCACCAATAATTGCGACTGCAGCAGGATCACTATCAGGCGGATATCCGTCTATATACATGTTCTGCATAAAAGTGCTTCCCGTTTCATTGAGAAGAAAATTATTCGCCATTAAAATTTCCTTATTCCCTTTATTATCATAATCAAAGATTCTCCCAAAATCACTTAATAGCTGTACATCCGCCGCATCCACATCATTCAAAGCAGAAAGTGCTGCAGTCAGATCTTCATTGCCTCCATTTAATTTTTTTGCGGTCCATAAAAACACATCTCCTTTAAGCGCATTTAACGCCGGCTTTGACCATCTGTTCCTGCCCACAGTAAAGCTATTATCGGAGAAAAGGGATAATCCCTGAGCTATGTCATTTTTGATCTGGGTAAAGATATCTGCTACCGGAGTTCTTTCCTTATAAATAACTGATGGATCATATCCCTCTGTAGGGTCAGTTACAAGCGGAAGGTCTCCCCATGTTTTCGCCATGATAAAATAGCAATATGCGCGCATGGCGTATGCTTCTGCCAGATATTTATTCTTTGTCGCATCAGATTTGAAAGAAATAGTCGGCAAATACTTTAAGATCAGGTTTACATCATTTATTACCTGATAAACGCTGTTCCAGTCAGGACCTGCAGCAGTAGGATCAAGGGTATTATTAAAATTCCGGATATTGGTGAAATCGTTCCCAAGGGACTGTTTCATATCCTGGCTTCGTGATTCACCCCAAATAAAAAGATTGGTAGATGTTACGCTCCTCAGCCTGATATACATTCCCGTTACAGCGCCGTTCGCATCATCCTCAGTTTTCCAGAAAGAGGAAGTAGAAATAGAACTTACAGGCTCAAGCTCCAACTGCTTTGTGCAGCTTGCAGATAAAGCAATTACAATAGTTGCGTATATAAATGATTTAATAGTTTTCATGCTCTGCAGTTTAAAATTAGAAAGTAATTGAAGCGCCAAAAATGTAAGACCTTGGATTCGGATATGCTGTCTCTGTATCAGTTTGTTCAGGACTCAGTCCTTCATATTTGGTGAAGTAGATGAGGTTACTTCCTGTAAAATTTAGTCGCACATCTGTTAATCCAATTCTATTCAAAAGATTTTTGGGAAGGCTGTAAGCAAGCGTCACTTCCCTCAGGCACAGGAAGTCAGTGCTTTGATAAAACCTTGAATTACCCCGGTTATTCCATACATTCCATTGGGCATTCTGATCTGCCCAATAATACCTTGGAATGTCTGTAATATCGCCTGGTTTCTGCCAGGATCTAAGCATGTGTCCGCTGATGGCATTAGCCCCGGAAAAATTACCTTCAAGTCTTGCCCCGGTTTCATAATATATCGTGGCTCCTAACGTATAGTCCATTCTCACTATAAGGCTTAAATTTTTATAGCTCAGCGTGTTGGTAAAACCACCCGTCACGCGGGGGATTGAGTTGCCCATATACACTCTGTCCCTTGTATCAATAGTATCATTTTTATCAACATCAAGCCAATTCACATCACCGCCATATTTTTTCTTACCTGCACCAGGCACTATCATGTCAATAGGACCTTTGGCTGCTTCATCATCTGTTGAATATACACTGACTTGCTTATAAGCATATAAGTCGCCGATCCTTTGACCTTCCTGTAAACCTCCTAACCATCCATAAGTTCCTTTTGCCGGATCAAATACATATACTCCGCCAACGCGGTTATTTTCAATACCATTTTCAGGCAACCGAAGGATTTTACTATTAACTTTTGCAGTGTTAAAGGCAATATTCCATTGCAGAGGAGAAGTTGGAGACAATATCCTCGCTGATACTTCTACTTCGTATCCTTTGTTTTCCAAAGAGCCATAGTTCGTCAAAATACTTGAGAAACCTGTTGAAGGAGGTAATGTAAGAGAAGTAAGCAGGTTGTTTGTCGCTCTCCGGTAGTAATCAAAAATTACACTAATCCTGTCATTGAATAATCCAACATCTGCTCCAAAATCAAATGTTTTTGATTGTTCCCATTTAAGATTTTGGTTAGGTAATGTGGAAATCAGAATACCAGAAACCCCATTATACTTCGAAGAAGCATTGTATGCGCCTTGTGCCTGGTACAGCCCCAGTCCGCTGATATTTCCGGTAACGCCATAGCTGGCTCTCAATTTCAGCTTTACTAAACCTTCCGGAAGAAAATTCCAAAAGTTTTCCCGATCAACATTCCACCCGGCTGACATCCCCGGGAAAATTCCCCACTTATTATCTGTACCCAGATTGGATGCTCCGTCATACCTTAAGCTAACATTAAAAAGATACTTTCTTTTGTAATTGTAGGTAGCCCGTCCAAAATAACCTATCAACGCCTGGTGTGTTTCGGAGCTTGATACTACGGTAGGAGTAGCTGAAGCATTTAAGGTTGGAATGATGTCAGTGGCAGCATTGGTACCGGTTGCTGACAACGAAATATTATCCGCCCATAAATAAGAAAGGCCACCTTTCAACTCAAGGTCATGATCGTTATTAAATGTTTTATTATACGTTAAAACAGCATTTACCTGTGGTCTGAAATTTTCTGCATAGGAACCGGTAGCTGTGCGGGATGTTACTAATGTTGTCGGACCATTTAAATAACTACGCACAAAATTACGGGAATAACCACCACGGTACTGCAAAGAGACCTGAGGGCTGAAAGTCAGGCCGGGGATGATTTCGGCTTCACCACCAACAATCAGGGTCAGATCATTTGCAAGGTTCTTTGGATTATATACAGACGATCTATAAAATGGATTGGAATATCCTAAGCTACGCCCCGGGGATAAAGTTCCATCTTCAAAATATAATTTATCAGTCGCGGGCGCAATGAGAGAAGATTTAAAAATATCTATTGTCGGCACCTGTGTATTCCTTGTATTGGAATACATCACCCTTGAATAGAGTTTTATCTTTTCATTGATATTCAATTCTCCATTCAGATTCATTGTAAATCTCTTATAGTCTGTTTGGATGGCTATACCCTTACCATCCAGGTAACCTAATCCTAAATAAAATCTGGACTTTTGATTGCCACCGGATACGGAGATGGAGTGACTTTGGGACAATGGCTTTCTAAACAACCGGCTTTGCCAGTCCGTATTCGAAAAAATTAATGTCCTGGACGGATCTGCAGGATCAGGAATACTTTCCCAGCCTTCATTGAGCTTATGTTGATTTTCAGGTGTAAGGTACTGTAATGAGTTCGCCGTTTTATTGGTTAGATCATTACCAGCTCCGCCTAAATACGTCCGTCCGTCTAATTGTGCAAGAAATGCTGAGTTTAATCCTCCGGTTGCTAATAGACCCAGACGGGCAAAATATACTTCATCCTTTGCCGATAAAACATCGTAGGTTTTGGCCACTTCAGATTTTGTCAAATCAAATCTATACGTCACCAGTGTTTTTCCGCTCCGACCTGATTTTGTTTCCACAATTACAACACCATTGGATCCCTGCGCCCCATATATAGCCGTGGCTGCGGCATCTTTTAATACCTGGATAGATTTAATATCATTAATATCAATATCATTCATGTTATTCCTCAAAACCCCATCAATAATATAAATAGGTGGAGAACTATTAGGACTATTGATGGAGGTACCACCTCTTACTATAATATTAGGAGCGGCACCCGGCTGACCTGAATTGGTTTGGACTCTTACACCAGCCATCGTACCCTGAAGCGCAGCAGCAGCATTAGAATATGGAACATTCTCCAACACTTTATTATCTAATTTAGAAACTGCTGTAGTTATAACATCCCTTCGTTGCTTACTACCAAAGCCAACAACAACTACTTCCGATAATGCGTTTGGAGCTTCTCTCCCTAAAATTATATTAAGTGGAGACTGGCTATTGACAATAACTTCTTTGGTACCAAAGCCAACCGAGCTTATTATCAGGGTTACATTCAAATTAGGTAAATTAATGTTAAAGGAGCCATCATTATCTGCTGTAGCTCCTGCTGTGCCGTTTTTTACTTTTATGCTGGCTCCGTAAAGAGGCTCACCATCTTCATTGGTCACTTTACCGGAAACCTTTACTTGTGATTGTGCAATCGAAATATTTAACTGGCATAGTAATAGCATGGCTAAAATTCTATGCAGCATACTAAATGATGAAAAAAAAGGCTTTGGAGTTCTAGCGGATTGTCGTATCATAATCGCAGTTTTTGGTAGTTTAAGGAAATCAGAGTGATCAGAAAAATGTTGCCTGCTCATAACACAATTAGAATCGTTAACAATAATTTCATTTTCAAATCTAATTGTAGTAACAATCAAAATCTGCTACTTTTCTTTACATTCTTAATACTATTTTTCAAAAAGGATTTTCTTTTTACCGGTTCGTAAAACAAGCTCCGGGCATCCCTCTGATGATCCTGTACAGAAGAGGTTTGCAATTACTGTATTGCTGCCGCTGTTGAATAAATAATCATCCTAAATAAATACGGGACACCCGGAGCAGGTAACGCTCCTGTGCGCCGCATGGGAATGCGCCTTACTATGTATTTTTCCAAGAAGATCAGTCTTTAAAAACATCCAGCAGGAAACGGCAATTCAATATCTTTTCTACCAGATCCTGTTCAACGTAATAATACTGGTTGGAAGCTTCATAGCCTATTCTCGGATCTTCCCTGCAGATACGGAACAGCTCGGCCGCAAGCACTATCTCATTCCTGAGGATACCACGGATATTTTTTTGTAAGCCTTTAAGGATGCGCGGTGTAAGATTTTTGTTGGCCAGGCTATCCCTGTACATTATGAACTGTGCCTGGTTCACTACCGATGCGAAATGAAGGTATGCAGCGGTTGCAATGCGCCCATCAGACAAAGCGGTCTGCCGGTGTAAACTGTCTGAAATATTTTTTACCTGCCGGAAATATTCAAGCCCTTTGAGCCATCCTTCCGCTACCAGATTGAACTGGCGGATAAAAATACTGTCCGGGTAAATAGCTCTCCAGCTTCTAAGATCATCATAGGGAAATCCTACCATAGTCGCTTTGTAACCCGTCGCTTTTTGATAAAGCAGGTTGGCCGGGCCATATTGCTGTGGTGCGGTGTATAACGTACCGCCGCTATACGGATATTCTTGAAATGCCCTGCTGAAAGCGGTCCATGCTTTACGGGCAGCATGCACTGCGGGAGCTCCGTATCTGTCTGTGGCAATACTGTCGAGCACATCATTTTCACCTGATACGCCATGATGTAAGCACAGGTCTGCAATGGTCATATTCGGAGAAGGATAACCGCCGAGCGACCAGCTCAGCATGAGCCCGTCCATATCGTAATTTGAAAGAGCCGATATATGCTGCTGCACCAGGTCGAAAACAGGTAACCAGGGAACTGCAGAAAGTTCCCATGAATTATTTACCTGCACCTTGGCGAAAGTCCTGAGCCCTGCCTGTTTTGCCCAGGCCCAGTGCTGTATGGCACGCGGCCCCGGCCCAACAGCCGATAGGGAATATTCGCCAACTTTTGACTCCACACCTCCCCTGTTGATAGGCTTGGCCCATTCACTCACCGACATAAGGTATACAGATTTAGGCAATGCAGTGATCACATCCTGCGCAAGCCCATGGTTATGCCAGCCCCAGTCCCATACAATTACTTTAGCATTGGGATCCCCGGCATGAACTCCTTCTTCGATGACGCGGTTCACCCCGGCAATAATATCAGCATAGCTGCGTTGGCTGCAGCGGGGACAAAGTTCCGGGTGACCATGAGAAGCGCAATTGGTAAAATTTTCTGATGCCGTAATTGTAAGTACTCCGGCGAGCCCCGGCACATTTTTAAAGACAAAAGCCAGCGATGCTCTCATCCAGTTAACAACAGCTTCATTACTGGTGCACATGGCATAAAAATTCCCCTCCTTTGTTCCCTGCATATCCCTACGGTTCGTAAAAAAAGAGGCGGGCATTGCCCTTGGCTCATTCATATACAGGTAAATGCCTATACCGTATCTGGCAGCCCGCTCAACGATCTTTTTCAGATTATTTATCCGTGTCTCATGCCCTGCACCGAATTCCGGAAAATCTTCACCGCCCGGCGCCATCTGGTTAAGCACCGTATGCATCCAGATACCGTTCACTCCACTGCGGGATAATTTTTCGAGCAGCCCGTCGGGGTAAGGATCCTGAGATGTATCAGAAAGCGGGTCGCCAAAGATGCCGAAATAAGAATACACGATCCTGGGCCGGGTATCGGCATTATGAGTGCCCGGTTTATTAATGCTGCCATTCGGGGAGACCATACTGAGATCATCTATAAATGTAAACCGTGGTACCCCGGTGGGCTGCTGAAAATATTTTTCAGCGATCTTTTTGATCGCAGCAGCCCGGGCAATGCTTTTCGGTCCGGGGGCAGCATACCGGAGCTCCGCTACCTTTGGCTTTAAGCTCCCCAGCTTAATGAAAAGGAAGTCGTCTTCTTTAAGCGCTACAGACAGTTCTTCTCTGCTCATATCAAGCAGCTTCAGCAGTTGATCATACGGCAACAAATGCCAGTTCCTTCTGATTACTGTAATGTATATGCGTTTTTTGAAAGATCCATCTACCGGCACATAGGAAGGAAGCCCCATCGAAGCCGCTATCTCCAGGATATCTGAATTTTTACATCCTATCGTTCTGCTCATCGCATCCGGGCTTACGAGATTCCAGTTACGCCACACAAAAGCGTGTAACCTGTCAGGGAAATGGGTTACGGGTATGGCGTCGGGATATGCGCCAACAGGCAAGCTGTCTGTTTGTGAAAAAATTTCTTTAGAAAAAAAGATTAATACCAAAAGCAGGCAGCAAATCCTTTTCATAATTTCTTTTTATCGAATATACCATTACATACTTAACGAAATACCGGCTAATTAATATTTTGGTGTGCCGGTGTCTTGTATTTTAGCATGAAGGGCTTAAATGTGAATAGCCCCAAACCACCCGGTATCATCGTCCTGCATCGCCGCAAGCGCCTGGTCTATATGCTGCGTGGAACGGCAGCCGATCAGCACGGAACTTACCTGTGGCTGATGGAAAGCCCACGACAGCGCCAGCGATGCAACAGGCTTTCCTGCTTCTTCCGCCATCTTTAACAATGTATCAAGACGTTCCCACGCATGATCATTGAAGTAAATGTCCTTATGCCCGGGTATGATCTCAAAACGGGCATCCGGTGAAACAGCATGCCGGTACTTTCCGGTGAGAAACCCTGCACCCAGAGGACTGTAGGTGATAATATGCACGTTGAAATCACGGCACTGTTCTCTCAGCCCATCATCCACAGCAGTCACAGCAAAATTCTGGTTATTCTGGATGAATGCAACCGGGATGAGATTATTATTTACCTGCTTTTGCAGCAAGGCGTTCAACTGCTTAGCATTAAAATTGCTTGCGCCGAGAGCACCTATCTTTCCGGAGGTGAGAAGCTTGTTCAGCTCAATCAAAACATGATCGTCCTCTACAGATGGATGCCAGGAATGAAGAAAGAGTATATCAATACGGTCCCTGCAAAGCCGCATCAGGCTTTGCTCAACGGCTGCGGCAATAGCCGTGCTTTCAAAGGGTGGCAATAGTTTTGTTGCGATTGTTATATGCGCAGCTGTCTTTCCTCTTTGAGTGAACCACTGGCCGATAATTTCTTCGGAAGCACCCCCGCCATACGCTGCGGCAGTATCAAAAAAAGTGATCTCCTTCTCAAGCGCGTGATCCATGATTGAAAAAGAGGCGGGAAGATCAATCTCTCTTCCAAATGTTACACAGCCCAAACCAGCTTTGCTGATATATTTATTTAAGGATGGAATAAAGGTTTTGTTCATACATCAATGGTCCGCTGATTTTAGAAATACCCGCACGCTTCCACCGGGCCGTACTTTAATGCAAGTTCGATCCTTTGTACAACCAGTCCGTTTGCCGGTGAAGAAAATGTAATTTTATTATTGCCCTGCATGATCGTATTTGCCGGTATAATGAACGCGGTAACTTTTTGACGGTCATTTATCCCGCGCAGTTTATCATACAACCTGGGATAATCAGTATTGATATGTTGTAAAGCGTAGCCATTCATGGACACCGAAAAAGGATCTTTTGTGTTAGTGCGTATGAACAGGATCACTTCCTGTGGCTGTTCTGTGTTCACATCGTCGCCTACAAAAATCCCGGTTGCTGTATTTTGCCGTACCGGTAGTGGCAGTTGACTGCCGGGAGTTAAATCATAAGAAGTAGCGCCATCTGAAAGCATATAAACTTTGTTTCTTTTTCTCAGCGTTTCCAGCGATCCAAGCTCCTGTAATAACTCCGGCGCAATCGTACGGCACACCAGAGTACCTTCCTCCGGTTTTAGTTTTTGACCAGCTTCATTGTAGGCAGTTAAAAAATAATTGAAAAGGTATGCGCCGGCAGCGCCCTGTGCCATTGCATGGGAGGCCATTCCCCTGTACATTCCATGCGAATAAACCTCACGGGGGTTGTAAGTACCATCGTCAAGTGATGCATATACAGGGATTTCAAAGCCTGATTGTTTTTTAAACTCCGCTACCGGCATAGCAGGCTCGCCTCGCCAGTGGACGCCTAAGGTAATGAAATCAATCAATCCTCTCTTTACCCACTCCTGCACATCCAATCCTTTCTTTTTGCAATCGCTTATGGATGCAGGTACTCTGGCAGTCAACAAAATTTTTTTATTATGAAGTTTACCAACATCATCTGCAATATTCTTTACAGCCTGCACCAGTTCTGTTATCAGCGGCGCGTTTTTTTCAGCTTCTTCTTTTTTGAAGTACACAATAAAGCGCATGAAATCCAATTCATACCCGTCTGTTAAGGCTCCATACTTTTCAAGCTGTTCCTTTATTATATTCAATTTATATTCCCGTACTTCCGGGTGGGCAAAATCAAAAGCGTTTCCGGCGTTCCAACCATTCAAAGTAGTGTCATTTGTCCGGTATTGAGGATGTTCTTTCCAAAATTCACCGTACTGCAATGGGCAGCCCACACTGGTATCCGCAAAATGCAGGTCATTCATGCGATAAGTGATAAAAGCTTCCAGCTTCCTTTCTTTGGCTCTTTTTAATGTAGCTTCTATAATGTCTGTTCCCTGCTTATCCAGCACCATCGCATTCTGATAAAACCGGCGAAGCGTATTATAGAGCGCTGTGTCTTTCCCGCAATCCAGCTTGCCGTTTTTATCGTCTCCCAATATACTGCCATATTTGGAGCGATAATAAAAAAAATCGCTTCCGGAACAGATCATAAAAGTAGTTACCTGCGAATTCGCAATCATATCTACATAGCGATTAACATCATCCAGTGTTAATGGTCTTTTACCAAACCAATTATTACCCAAAATTTCGGTGCCGTCATTATTATGGATCAGGCGGTATTTACTGGCACCAGCCGGCGTATTGTTAACATGACAACTAACCAGGGTAAAGAACAGAGCGGCTATTAAAATTCGTGTGACAGGCATTTATATAAAAAGTATAGGTGGTTATTTTGCAATTTCAAATAATGCATGTCTCACTATTCCTTCACCATCCTCCTTAATATGGCTCGTCCGGCACCGCCACGTTTCATATCCCCCTTTTTCTATTTCATGTGCGGGAGGTATATACCCGATATACCCGTTGGCCATCGTTATGGTAAAATATTTACCGGTATTACTTTTCTTTTTCAGCGCCAACCCTGTCTCTGCAAAAAACTCACCGCCCAATGCGCCGATGGTTATATCGCCAATCTTCAATGCCTGCACCGGAAACTCAATGGTATCCGGGTATTCATTGAGAAATACCTGCTCTCTCGCATATATTTTCACCATAGCTTCTGCATCAGGATTGATGAGGCGGTAATCGGTTTGTGAAACTATTTTTTTTGCAGCTTCCACTTCAGCCGCAGAAGGTTTACGTACACCAAGGGTGATATATTTGAACGAAGCAGATAAAAAAGGATCTGTTTGCCATTCAATGTCTTTTAATGCTTCGTATAATTTCCCTGCAAGATCTCTCCCTATTATTTCTTTTTTTTGATGCTCCTCTTTAGGATAACGATCAGGCTGAAGGAAATCCCAGATGTTTGCTTCGCCGCTGGTGCCATTGCTGAGCATTGCCACGAAACCTGCATCAGCATTCAGGAAAGCCGAAATATGCTTTGCAAAAACACCAAAGTAATCAGCCGTTACCGTGCCATTGGCGCAATCTCCTACATAGTGCATAGAATAGTTTGCCAGCAAACTGATCCATTTACCATCAATTGTTTGAATAGCCATAGCACTTAATTCAGGATCAACTTCAGACGACCTTCTGTCTATATATGCTTCTCCTCCGGCAGGGTTTGTTTTGATTATATCCAGCCCGCCTGTAACCGGGTTAAAAGCTTTATACCCGGGTTTCATATAATATCGCCTGCATACCACATGCTCCGGAACATCTACAGACGCAAACCCGATCCTGGCAGGGCGTAACCGCTGCACAGCATCCACAACAGACTGCACAATTTTTTTTCCCAGGCTTTTCCGGTATGGCAGATCGCAGGGACCTCCCAGCAGATCGAGTATAGAACCTGCATAATGCGTGTGGGTTGCAGCTATTAAAATATGCTCAGCCGGGATTTCAGCAAGAGCAATTATTTCTTTCTTTACCTCCGTAATAAACTCCTTATCCATTGCACAGATATCAACGATCACAATAGCAAGGGATATCCCCGCATTTTGTAATACCAGTGCTTTTGCATATAAAGGATCGTGAATGGTATGTGCGTAAAAAGCCACAAACTCACCGTTGATGATGGTTCCCAACGGCGGGGTAATATCTGTTTGGGCTGCACCGGCGAAAAAATTATTCATTTGAAATTTGAAATTTGAGATTTGAAAACCACAACGGCACAAAGACGTACAAAATCAGAGTTTATTACTTATGGTGTAAGGTATAGGGTATAGGGTATAGGGTATAAGGCATAGGGCACACTGCACATATCACCAGTTACCCCTTACAACTCACTTACCATTCTACCAGAGCCGCAGGCTCGATCACATTTTGTTCCAACGGATTTCAATCCGCTGCACCCCACGCCCTTCTCAAAAACCTTATCCAGTTTTTGTGAAAAATATTTTCCACATCCTCTTCTTCATAGCCTCGTCTTAACAATATCCCATGAAACTTCTGCAGGTCGGCAATGCTGTTCATATCCCAGGGGGACTGTTCTGTTCCAAAATTCCCGTCAAGGTCGGTGCCGAAAGCCACATACAAACTATTCCCTGCTATCTGGCAGATATGATCCCAATGATCCACCAGGTTCTCCAGTTTGATATTCAGTTGCCAGGGATCAGAAACCATATCAATGAAGCGATTATCCAAAGCCCAGCAATCCAGCATACCGCCAATAACTGCCCCTCTCCCTATCAGTAACTTAATTTGTTCATCGGTTAATTGCCGCTGCGTTGGCACTATTTTTCTGACATTATGATGGCTGGCCCACACAGGCCCGTCGTACAGATCCATCACCTGCATAAACCCCTCATCTGTTAAATGAGTAACATCGAGGATCATTCCCAGCTTACCCATCTCTTTTACCAGTTCAACACCTTGTGGTGTTAAAGGACCTTCCGTTTTGGTGCCGGGAGCGTAACGGCCCGAACTAAAATGCGCCGGACCAACTGCCCTCAAACCATAGTCGTAGGCTTTATACAAATACGAAATATTAACCAGGGAATCCGCACCTTCAAGACTTAAAATATATCCAACAGGCTTTTTATCGTCAGCAATGGTTTCGTCATCCCACAACTGCAGGTGAGCGTCCAGTTGCTGCAGGTTTATGATCTGCACCATTTCACCCAATGCTTCCATTTCACGGTACCAGGCAAGCTGTGCCTGTGTCATAGCCCATGCCTGCTGCGGCGAGCTCCAGCTTGATCCCGGCAAAGCGCTTCCCGCAGCGCTTACACGTGACAGTTGTGTAGCTACTACTAATCCGACCTTTCCTTTACGCAACTCCGGCAAACATACCGTACCTTTTCCCCTGTCGTTCTTATCTTTCAGATGCATTTCTCTCAGCCTGATCTCATCCAGCGGCCGGGTAAGATCGCGGTTCCATTCTATGGCATTCATCGCCAGGTCGAGATGCGCGTCAAAAATTAAAGGTCTATTCATTAAGCGTAATTTTGGAATTGACCATTTTGGATTCCTCCCTTAGATAGTTGAAAGGATATTTTTCAATAATATCTTTTATTTCAAAGCTGAACTTCATGAACTGTTCCTCCCACTGCTCTCCGGCTCCTGCTGCATAGTTATAAAAACCACCGGCATTTTCCATGCCGGTCTTACCGGCCTGTATAAGCCGGGCAAAAAACGCAGGAGGCTGAGCTGCCTTCGACAATTCACGGTTCAGGTCTTTCATTACCAATCCATACGCATAAGTGCCCATCATATCCATATACCTGCAATTGCCGGCAAAGGGCAGATAATACCCTGCATCATTCCTGCACGCACGGTCAATATCTTCTACCGATGCATAGCCATGCTCTACAAGATAAAGGGCTTCACGTGCAAGCGCTGCCATTAAACGGGCATTAACGCTGTAGCCGCAAAGAACAATACAAGGATCCTTGTCCCAGTTGGTCACGGCTGCCGTTTCAATGGACTTTATTACACCCGCAGGCGTTAAATGATTCCCTATGATCTCCAGGAACGCAGAAGTGTAGGCAGGATCACACCAGTTTAACCCAATGATCCGCTGCGGGTATTTTGTGTTTTCCTGCAATACTTCCAGCAAAATACTTTCAGTATTCACTGCAATAATGGTTTCAGGAGAAAGCGTCTGCTCCAACAGCCGTATAAGCTTTTGTTTAACCGGCAGATCTTCTCCTGTAATACAAACAGCAATATCTGCTGCCTTTGCTTCCTCAACAGAAGACAGGTATTGCAGCCTGTCTGTGCAGATGGGAATATTCCGGTATTGCTTCCAGCCGGCTACATTATCAGCCATATACTTTTTATCCTGTGTAGTGTCCTCTGAAATATACTGTATCTCCATTCCGGCCTTTAAAAGGTTAGTTGCTATGCCTGATGCCATCCTGCCTGTGCCCACTACCAATATATTTTTAAAAACTGTAAGCTCCATCCTGTATGTAAAATTTTATAACCCTTTTAGTACGTCTCCTGCAACAGCAATGGCCTGTTCGATATCCTGCCGGTTGTGCACCGCGCTTATATATACAAGCCCCCTCCCTATGATTCTTACTCCACGGTCATGCATAGCCGCAATAAATTTTGAAAGTTTTGCTTTATCGCAACTAAAAGTGCCACGGTAATCATTTATGGTATCAGCATCGGTAAAAGCAATACAGAACATAGTCCCCGGCCCCTGTACCAGCATGTGCTGCCCGGTCTCAGCAGCAGCTTTTCTTAATCCTTCCATAAAATGTCTTCCCAGCTCAAACATTCGCTTATACGGATCTTCCCTTTCCAGTATTTCTATGGTGGCTAATGCAGCAGCTACCGTAGCATTTCCCGAATTCATTGTTCCGGCATGGATGACCGTTCCGTCTTCGAGCAGTTGCATCCACTCGCGTTTACCCACCACCGCGCTTATAGGATAACCGCTCGCCATTGCTTTTGCAAAGACAGACATATCCGGCGTAATGCCAAAATATTGCTGGGCGCCTCCCAGGCTAAGCCTGAAACCGGTGATCACCTCATCAAAAATAAGGGCGATGTTATATTGATCACAAATATTCCTGAGCCCCTGCAAAAACCCGGGGGCAGGCTCTATGCAGTTATTGTTGCACATTACAGGTTCTGTAATGATCGCCGCTATCTCCCCATGCAATTTTTCGACGGTAGTCTCTACCAGCGCAAGATCATTCCAGGGCAGCAAAATGCTTTCCTGACTTGTCCCCTCTGCCAATCCTTTGGTCCAGGGGTTGGCTGTCGGATGCCCGCGGTCTCCCATGCTGCTTAATGACGGCGCGGCATTGCCCCAGCATACATTATCGAGCCAGCCATGGTAGTGCCCTTCAAATCTGATAAATTTCTGCTTACCGGTTTTTGCTCTTGCTATGCGGAAGGCAGTTTGTACAGCCGTAGATCCATCGAGGCAAAAGCGCATGAGCTCTGCAGAAGGAATGACAGCATTAAGCTTTTCTGCCAGCTCAATTTCTTTAAGATGCTGCCCCGCATACAACTGCCCGTATTGGGAATAACCGGAAACAGCTTTTACCACCTCAGGATGGGAATGCCCGAGGATCAGAGGACCCTGGCTCAATGTAAAGTCCAGGTATTCATTTCCATCCGCATCATAGATCCTGCTTCCGTTGCCATGCGTATAAAAAAGCGCATGCGGGTGATTGTATTTTCTGAATTCCGATGAAACGCCCCCCGCTAATACTTTTTTTGCCCGTTCCAGCAATTTTGCCGATTCAGCGTAATTTGTTGTACTCATAGCAGTGCTCAGCTTTTTGTGTGTGCTTCGTTTACACGTTCAGGATAGTTTGCTGCCAGGTGGAAGATATCTTTATTAAATTCCGAGAATGCCTGCGACCATTGCACCGCTTCCTGCTTTGTATAACTATAGAACCCTTTCCCGTTTTGTATACCGCGGGAATGAGTATCTACTATTTTCTGCATCTGCGGGGAAATATCATCGCTGTTTGAAAGCAAAGGAAAGATATTTTTATAGGCCGCAAAATAGTCTTTTAGTCCCTCATAGTCCATTCTTCTGAAAATGCCCATCAGTGTCATCCAAGAGCCGGCATTATAACGAAAACATTTATCGGCGTCAGCAAAACCGGTATGACCCTTTTCCACAAGGTGGAGTATTTCCCTGTAAACGGCATACATCAGCCGGTTGGTAATGAATCCCCTGATATCTCTTCTTAGTATGGTGGGCTCCTTACCCCAGCCCAGGGCCAGGTTTACAACGGCAGCAGTGGTGGCTTCGCTGGTTTGATTGCCGCAGATAATTTCAAGAAAACGGGTAGCAAATGCAGGCTCAGCCCAGTGTATTCCTATAAACCGCTGCGGATCGGGAACTGCCTTCTGCAGGATGCTGATAGGTATCGCCGAAGTATTGCTGGCGAGTATGGCGTCTTTTTTTATAACTGCAGTAATTTTTTTGAAAACAGTTTCTTTTATAGCCAGATTCTCTACGATACATTCCACTACCAGCCCGCATTCTCTCAATTCGTCATACTCTGCCGATACCGTGAGCAATGCCATATATTCATCAACGGGGGCAGAAAGTATATTGAACTTTTCACACAACAGCAGTTGCTCGAGAATACGTTTGTACCCCATTTCTTTCTCACCGTGTATAGGAGCGATGGCCTTCACCGGATATCCCATCGCCAGCAAAGAAGCTATAATGCTGCTTCCCATCAGCCCCAGCCCTACGATCCCAATGACAGTGCCCTGAAGATGTATTTTCCCGTTCATCTTTTCTATTGTTGATCAGGTATATATGCAATGCAGTCAATCTCCACCTTAATACCTTCCGCCAGCACTGACTGTACCGTTGTTCTTGCGGGCTTGATGCCGGGGAAATATGATGCATACACAACGTTGTACCTGTCAAATTCCCTGATATCGTTCAAATGCACTGTGCATTTTACTATGTTATCCATAGATGCCCCCGCTTCCTGTAAAATAAGTTTGATATTATCAAGTGTCCGTCGGGTTTCTTCTTCAATAGTACCAAGCACAAACGTTGATGTATTGAAATCAACAGGTGCCTGTCCGCTTACAAAAATGAACCCATTGACTATTACGGCATCGGAGTAAGCACCGGTAACAAACGCCGGGTTACGGTGAGGGTGCTTCACTTTTTGCTTTGAATGCTTCATGCCCTGATTAAATTTTAATAAAAGTTTACTGATCAAATGTAGTTTCACTAAAAATATATTGATGTTACTTTTATTTACATTTATAGTACTATTTTTCAGGGTGATTATGGAAGGCTAAAATAAAAAACTGATAGCTCCCTTTCTTTTCCTCACCATCATTATCCGGTTTCATTTGTAACCGTTTTATCAGTGATGGCAGTGGTAATCCCTGACCTACAAGCGCTACCAGTATCTCTACAAATGTTATAATTACGACAATTTCTCCGTGGGGGAAAAAGGATGTCGAAAAAATACGAGCCTGACCGCTAATCCTGAGATGGGCGCTATGGAGGCTTTGAAATCCCTCCACGAAGTATTCCATGCTGCCCCTTACAACAGAGGGGAAAGAAAGATCAGGAATATTATTCCTCGGTCAAGCCTTACAATAGGCAGGTATGTCCCTGCTTTGATTCTATTATTCCTCCACCAGCCTTTTCTCAAGATCTTCGAGGGAAATGCCTTTGGTCTCGGGCACTTTTGTGAGCACCCATATCAGTTGCAGCACCATCATACCTGCAAAAAAGACAAAGATGGGCCAGGGATTCTCCCGAAAGATACCTTTGCCGGCATCCAGGAATACGGGAGTGATCAATGTAATAACGGCTGCAAATATCCAGTGAATGCTCGCGCCAAACGACTGCCCTTTACCACGGATAGTATTGGGAAATATTTCAGCAATAAACACCCATATCACAGCGCCCTGCCCCATAGCATGTGATGCAACAAATAAGAGAAGGAATACCAGCAAAAAATATGGGCCTGCACCGGAGTAAAATGCCCAGGCTACCAACAAAAGGCTGATAATATAACCGAAGGATCCCCAGATCAGCAGCGTCTTGCGCCCTACCCTGTCAATAAGATACAAGCCTGCAAACGTAAACACAAGATTGATACCACCGATCGCTATGGAATTCAACAGGGAATCTTTGGTTGCCAGCCCTGCACGCTCAAGAATTTCGGGAGCATAATACAGGATAAAATTGATGCCGGACCACTGGTTGAAAAACGCCACAAAAAATGCCAGCCAGATAACCTTTTTATATTTAACATTGAAAAGACTCTTTTTACTGTTGCCGGCTTCGCGTTCAGCACTCTCGGAAATGGCTGCGATTTCCCGGTCAGGGTTGTCTGCCCCAAGCCTGGTAAGAACAGTTTTAGCCGCTGCATTATCATGTTTTACTGCCACAAGCCACCGGGGACTTTCGGGTATCACCAAAACCATCACGGTATATATCAATGAAGGGACAGCCATTACCCCAAGCATCCACCGCCAGTCATTTGCACCTCCCACACCCTGCAAGAAATAATTGGACAAAAATGCTATCAGTATCCCGAAAACAATATTGAACTGGTACATGGCAACCAGACGCCCCCGCGTAGCCGGCGTAGAGATCTCCGACACATAAGCCGGGGCAGCTACCGAAGACACCCCAATACCCAGCCCGCCGATGAACCGGAAAAAAGAAAAGCTGTAAGGATTACCTGCAAACGCAGAGCCCAGCGATGACACAGTAAATAAGATGCCAACCCAAAGCAACACTTTTCTTCGCCCGTACTTATCAGTAGGAATTCCTCCGAATACAGCTCCCACCACTGTGCCCCATAATGCCATTGACATAATAAAAAAGCCGTGAAACCAGGGAGAAATTTCAGTAGTATGCCACAGCTCTTTGATTGGCTGATTGGCGCCGGAAATAACAACGGTATCAAACCCGAAAATAAAACCCGCAAGGGCAGCAATTAAAGAAATACCGAAGAGATGGGCTGAGCCTTTTTGAATGGGCCGGATAGCGCTATCGTTAGTCTGTATGTGCATTGTATTGGTTTTGATATGTAGTGCAAATAACCGGCTTTGCGGGCGTAAAAAACAATTCAATATAAATAATAATCGGTTATGAAGACCGGGTTCATTGAAATAATATTTAAAGAATACACAAGCCCCGAAACCATCCAAACAAAAAAAGGGCGCACTCCCGTGCGCCCCGGATGAAAATCAAAACCCGGCCTTTGGCCTATCATAGTTAATCAACAGGATTTCTATTTTCCAAAATCATTGATGCCATAATAATATACTTCATTGCTGCCGGGATAGACGCCCTGTATCTGGAAGTTAGCATCCTGGTGGCTTATCGCCGACTTCAGATCATCTACAGTTCTTACAGCATCATCACCCACCTTTGTAATTACAAAACCAGGGCGCATATTGGTCTGATCAGCAATTATACCTCCATTGATCTTTACTACCTGCACACCACCGGCAATCTTCATTTTAGCAGCATCTTCTTTGCTCAGCGTAGAGAACTCCGCACCCAGCGATTCAATAGCCGCAGTTTCCTGTGAAGCAAAAGTGCCCAGCTTATTCTTCAGCATCACGTTGAAATTCTTTTCTTCCTTGTTCCTTATCACTGTCAGGCTTACCTTATCTCCGGGCTTCATTCTTGCTATCTGCTCTGCAAGCTGCGCATCAGTATTGACCGTAGTTCCGTTAACTTTAGTAATAGCATCCCCTTTCTTAATGCCAGCTTCGGCAGCCGCACCTTTCGGATCGGTTTCCATTACCCACACAGCGTCAATATCATCATTCACAATGCCCAGTTCTTTTTTTACGGCATCATTCATTTCGTCAGGCGCCATGCTGATCCCAAGGTATCCTCTTTGCACCGAGCCGAATTTCATGATATCCCCGATCACTTTTTTCATAAGGTTAGAAGGAATAGAATAAGCGTATCCTGCATACGCACCGGTTGGAGAAGCAATAGCGGCATTAATGCCGATCAGTTCACCATTGGTATTGACCAGCGCGCCCCCGCTGCTGCCGGGGTTTACAGCCGCATCGGTCTGGATAAAGGCTTCCACAGGCGCCGCTCCCTGCCGGTTGATACCTATATTCCTGCTCTTTGCGCTCACTATACCCTGCGTAACCGTAACATCCAGGTTAAGAGGATACCCGATCGCCAGTACCCACTGACCCAGGTGCACATCATCGGAATTGCCAACGGGCATTACGGGAAGACCCCTGGCATCTACCTTAATAAGCGCAAGATCTGTATTAGGATCAGTGCCTATCACTTTTGCTTTGTAACTCTTCCTGTCACTAAGCGTAACAGAAATATCAGTAGCGCCATCTACCACGTGGTTATTGGTAACGATATAGCCGTCGCTGCTGATGATAACACCCGATCCGGATGCTTTTTGTTCAGGCTGCTGAAATCCCTGTCCGCCATCGCCAAAAAAGCGCTTGAAAAAATCGTTATCGCCAAACATGCCGCCCAGGGGATCCTGCTGTTCTCCCCTTCTCCCGGCTACCTGCTTAAATTTGGTTGTGGTTTTAATATGCACTACAGACGGCACCGCAGAAGTGGCCGCTTTCTCAAAATCAACGGGGGCTACCGTTCCCTCCGTATAAGCGGTTTTTACAACAGGAGTATGTCCATTATCCAAAATACTGTTTTCTGCCTTAGCGCTATGCAACCATAACCCATAGGCCGCTGCCGTGGCAATAATGCCGGCAGCAAAAGCTATAATATTCAATCTGCCTTTCATCGTCTTAATTTTTTTTGTTTTAGATTTTGATTTACTGCTGTAAAATTTGCAGGCAATACTGAATACATTCTGAAGAAATCAGGCAAAGAGTGAGAATAGGCGGGGTTTTAAAAAAGTTTTAACAGCTATCAGCTTTCAGCAAGGAGCCGTAGGCTTGGTCGCATTTTGTTCCAACGGATTTCCATCGGTTGAATATTCTGCAATTGATAAAAAGTGGAAAGCAAGCAGTATACAATTATAAAAAATGTCACCCTGTTTCAGACACGCATAAGTTTCACCTCTCACCTTTATCGTCTCATTCACCATTCAATATTCACGATTCATCTTTCCCAAACTCTACGGAAAAGCAATGCATATTACCAGCGTAACTGTAACGAAGAGTATAATTATATATCCTGCAAATGGTAGTGGCAATAGATAATCCAAGTCCTGTGCCGTTGTTGTCGGCACTTCCTTTTACAAAACGATCAAATATTTTTTGCTCATCCAGCGGCGCCCCCACCCCGCTGTTACATACCAGCAGCCTGTTATTTTGAAGAGTAATGCGGATCTCCCCGCCGGAAAAATTATGGCGGATGGCATTGGCAAGCAGGTTGCCGGCCAACATCTCGACCAATGCTTTATCAGCATTTACCACAATATCACCATTGTGCTCAAAATGCACCTGTAGATCCTTTTCCTTTATCTGCATTTTATATTGCTGTATTAACGCAGCAACGATATGCTGCAAAGAAATGCTTTCAACATTTGAGAACTGGTTGTTTTCAATCTTGGTAAGCAATACAAGACTTTTATTCAATCGCGACATCCGCCTGCCTGCATCAGCAAGGTCATTGATCAATTGAGCCTGCTCAGCCGTGAAGGGAGACGTCTGCATCAGCAATTCCAGCTTGCTTTGAAATACGGCCAGCGGCGACTGCATTTCGTGCGATGCATTTTCGGTAAATGCCTTCTGGCTGGAGTATACGTTGCGGGCACGCTGCGCCAACCCCTCCAGCGACCGGTTGAGGTCATCAAACTCCTTAATAGAAGACTGCTCAAGTGATAAGGGTTCGTGCTGATCAACATTGTAGCGCTGCAGCCTGTTGAGCGTCCGGTAAAACGGTCCCCATATCTTTTTAGAAAGATTCCTGTTGATAAGCAGCAGCCCTAAAAGCAGCAATACAAGCAATGCCAATTGTATCTTAACAATATTTTCAATCAGGCTGAAATTATCCAGCAGAGATGTTTTTACCTGCAATACACAGGGCTTTCCATTAATGCTAAAGCTTGAAGTGAGTATCCTGTGAGGCACCTCCCGGCCTGTTACGCTGTCGAAGATTTCGACGGAAGCCAGCGAATCATATACCCTGGAAACAGTAGCGATTGAAATTGAAATATTCCTGTCGGCAAAGCGCAATTGCCCCAGTGTATTATTAACAATGGCTTCACCGATCTTCGGCTTTAACAATTCTTTGGTAGTGATAAGATCATGGTCTACACTTTGCAGCACAAGCTGCTGCACCACAAAATAGAATATGGGTATCTCTACCAGTAAAAGTATCACTGAATATGCGAGGTAACGCCGTATGGTCTTCTTTAGCAATTTCATCAGATAGTGAACTTATAGCCTATACCATATACAGATTGAATATAGTCTTCGCAGCCGGCGGCAGCAAGCTTTTTCTTCAGGTTTTTAATATGCGCATATATAAAATCAAAATTATCATATACGTCGGCGCTTTCACCTGATATTTTTTCTGCAATGGCATTTTTGGAGATCACCCTGTTTTTGCCGGAAGCAAGATACAGCAGGAGATCATATTCTTTTCTCGTAAGATCCACGGGAGTTCCGTTTACAGTTACTGTTCTCGCAGAAAGATCAAAGCTAAGTTCATTCAAAGCAAACACGTTGCCTCCCCGGAAGCTTTTCCGGCGTATAACAGCTTCTATCCTGGCGCTCAGCTCGGATAGGTGAAAAGGCTTGGGAAGATAATCGTCAGCGCCAAGCTTCAATCCCGTTATTTTATCATCGAGCGAATCTTTGGCGGAAATGATAATGACGCCATCGGCTTTCCTGTCCTCCTTTAGTGCTTCAAGCACTTTAAGCCCGTTACCGCCGGGCAGCGAAATATCCAGCAGTATGCAATCATATTCAAAAGATTCCGCTTTATCCATTGCTTCCCTGAAGCTGAATGCCGTATCGCAGAGATAGCTCTCGCCCTGCAGGTAATCTGCTATACTGCGGGACAGCTCTTTTTCATCTTCAACGATAAGGATCCTCACGTTTTTTTTGAGTAAATGTAAGGATATGGGGGAAATATGTGGTAAGGAGGTTTCAGGTTTCAGGTTTCAGGTTACAGGTTTCAGGTTTCACCTCTCACCTTTCACGTTTCACTATTCACCATTCACTATTCACCATTCACCATTCACCATTGTATATTTGCCCCCACAGCAAACAAATATTCATGAAACGTATTACCATATTCTGCGGCTCAGGTTCCGGCACAGATGAGATTTTTTATAAAGAAGCAACATTAGCAGGCGCAACACTGGCCAGGCAGGGAATAGAGATAATATATGGAGGAGCAAAAGTAGGGCTGATGGGAGCGGTAGCTGACGGCGCCCTTCAACAGGGAGGAAAAGTAACCGGTGTGATCCCTTATTTTCTTCAGTCAAAAGAAATAGCACATACCGGGCTGACCGAACTTATCCTGGTAGAGAGTATGCACGAGCGCAAAACAAAGATGAATGAGCTATGCGATGCAGTGATCGCGCTCCCGGGGGGCTATGGCACAATGGAAGAATTTTTTGAGATGCTTACCTGGGCGCAGCTCGGGCTTCACCAAAAGCCGGTAGCGCTACTTAATATAGCACATTATTACGATCCGCTTATAACCCTGGTGTACACCATGACAGATAAAGGTTTCCTCAAAACCATTCACAAGGAAATGCTTTTATACGGTGACCGGATAGGCGACCTGCTGGAAAAGATGAAAAATTACAAAGCACCTGATACGGGAAAATGGATATCCAGAGAAGATACTTAATATGCCACTAATGCACGAATGGGCACGAAGGTATTGGTGTAAATTCATGGTTTCGTGGCTATCTCTTTACTAAAATGTCGTAGCAGGAAATGGTTTGTTGTACCGAATGCAAGAATAAAAATCAAAATGCATTATACATTCGTGCATTCGTGACTTTGTCTTTTGATTACTTATCTCCAAATTTCTTCTTCAGTTTTTTTCTCCATTTCCTGCACAGCCACATACGCCTGAGATAAGCAATGCTCACTGTGGTAACATTCCTCCAGGCATCCCGGAAATGTTCCAGGTACTCCGTAATGCTGTTCCAGATATCAAGCCTGTCTTCCGCAAACTTCCTGAAAAAAGCGCCATCCACCGGGTCATACTTTCTGAGCTCGCGTTCCAGCTCCGGGGCAGTATAGCTACGGTTGCTGTACCTGCCCGAACAATTGTTGAGTATGCTGGCTCCGATCATATCTCTCACATAGCCATCCCCGCACGAGGGGTAATAATCCCTGTGATCAAATATAATTACCGGTCTGCCGCATGCCATAGCTTCGTAGGCAGAACGCCCTACGACCACCACAAGATCGGCTTCATTGATCTTCTACTCCACTTCCCATACCGGGTTATTACTTATCAGTATTATCAGTGAGTTACAGACACTCTGTTTTTAATTTTTACAAAAAATCTCTATTAAAGGCTAAATACATAGAAGCACTTAGATATTTTACAACCTTATACCTATTACGAAGAAATTCTATTAAATTACTTATTTTACTATAGAAATAATTATATAAATTAATTAATTTCGAATACAGTTATACTAAGTATATTAATTTAATCCTCCTAAAATTGAAAATTTGCGAAATCCGAAAAGCAATTCAGAGTAGGACGTTTACTGATACAAAATCAGATTCTATTTTATGAAAAAGACACACTTTACCTTGCTTGCGCTGACAATATTATTTTCATGCAAAAAAATTGATACCAATGAAACTGCTCAGCAGCAACAATCATCAATTCCAACTTCTTCTTTTATGGTCGAGGGATTTCGGAATATTGATTTTTCTCAACTACAAACTGCTACAGGAACCTATCGCGGGAGAGGATATTCATTCTACATCTACGGAAATTCTGCAATTATTGAGGGAGATTTGCTAATTCCCCTTTCTGAAATTGTTTTAGGGAACCAAATTCAACCTTCAAAATCTGTTTCGCCGTTAAATCAAAGCTACTATTGGCCCAATAATAAAGTTTATTATAGATTTAATAGCAGCTTAACACCGGCGCAAAAGACTATGATTGGAAATGCTATTACTCATTGGCAGAATAATACAAATTTAATTTTTACAGCAAGCTCTTCTGCTTCTAATGTAATTGAATTTCAAAATTTTGATACTACCACTTCATTTTCAACCAGTATTGGAAAAGCATCAGGGGTACAAATAGTAAACCTTGCTAAAGGGGCTATTACAGGGAACGTAATTCATGAAATTGGACATGCAATAGGCCTATATCACGAACATACTAGAGCTGATAGAGATACTTATATAACTGTAAATACAACAAATATCCAACCTGCCTATCTAAATAACTTTCAAATTCCATCTAATTCGTTTTCGTCAAGAGGCGGACTCGATTTCAATAGCATTATGATGTATCCCTCTTTCACTGGTTTTGAAATTAATCCAGTAATACCTGCAATAACTCGTAAGGATGGGAGCTATTTCACAGTTCAAAGAACAGCACTTTCGCAGGCAGACATCTCAGGTACCACTTTAGCGATGTATCCAAAGTTAGCACCTTATTTAAATGACGTAAGTGAAGGAAGTGGTTCCGCAATTGGAGACATTAATGGTAATGGAATTCCTGACTTAATTTTAATGGTAAATGATGCGCCTTCCGGGCCAAATCAATTTAGATACCAAGTATTATTTGATTTAAATAACCTTGGCGATCCAAGTTCTATATCTTCTACTGTCTATGTTGCAGGGGTGGGAGATCATCATGATGGCGCGAGTTGTGTTTTGACAGACATAAATAACAATGGTATTCCAGATTTGATTCTAATGGCAGATGATGACCCCAGCGGACCGAATCAATTTAATTACAAAATAGCATTTGATCTTAATACATCTGGCGTACCAACATCAATATCAGCTACAAAATATCTTCCAGGCACAGGAGATTTTAATGAAGGTTGTGGAATTGCCGTCGCTAATGTCGACAGCAATCCTTTACCAGATTTAATTTTTATGGCAAATGATGCCCCTTCAGGACCAAATACTATACGCTATAAGGTAGCTTTTAATATTAATAGCTCAGGAAGTTATGCTTCCTCTAGTGGAATTTATACATTTGCTGGTGTTGGAGATCATCAAACATATTCAAACATTGCAGTAGCAGACATTAACCAGAACGGCAAACCAGATATTCTTTTCATTGGCGACGATGATCCAACAGGGCGAAATCAAATAAATTACAGAATTGCATATGATTTAAACACCAGCGGCTCTTATACAACTTTAGGTAGCATTAACGCACTATTGGGTTTGGATGATTCTTCTGAAGGAATAGCAGTATCCCTGGGAGATATTGACGGAAATGGAGTGCTTGATATGATAGTATCTATAAATAACTCTATTGTCGGGCATAATGAATTCAGATATATTGCTGGGTTAAATTTGAATACATCCGGAACTACATCCAATTGGCGGTAAGTCCTTCGGGAATCTCCAAATATGTAATGTAGTAGTGCGAAGGGGTTGGTGAAAAAGGAATAGACAAAAGCCTCATTTTAGAGCAAAATTTGCTATAGGTGAGGTTTTTGTTTTGCGTATACTTAAAAGAACTTTTTTGATACCCATCATTATTATCCTGAAAATTTGTAAACTGAGATTAGATAAGCTGTATTTGAATATTCTATTTTATGAACTATGGGCAGGTACCTACTCAAGACGGTCGAAACAACTGCAGTTGCCAACCCAGTTTAGTGTTAAACAGCTTACCCTTACGCTGATGCTATGCTTTAGTAGTCCAAGTAATTAAAATGATATCGACTTATTTGGTGCTATATTTTCAAGCATTTTTTCAAGATTATCGAAAACCCTAATTCCTTCATTGTTTAAAATATAGCTTGTTTAGCTGTTTCTTCCATTGGCTGTTATGCCGTACACGTTTCAGATAAGCGAAACTTACTTTATAGACTTTTTTATATACCGTAAGGCTATATTCAAGGTATTTATCTATATTTTTTTGAATATCAAGGCTCTCTTCTGCAAATCGCCTGAAATAATTTCCGTCATTTGGATCATATTTTTTAAACTCGTCATACATTTGTTGAACATCAAATCTACGATTGCTATAACGACCGGAACAATTGTTAAGAATACTTTTTTCCAGCATTCCCTTCACATAGCCATCTCCACAAGAAGGATAGTATTCGCGGTGATCAAAAATAATAACTGGTCTTCCACACGCCATCGCTTCATATGCTGACCGACCAATTCCTACTACTATATCTGCTTCATTTATTTTTTGTTCCACTTCCCACACAGGATTATCGTACTTATTCTGTATTAGAAGATTAATTCCTGCTGTCCGGCAAGCTTCTTTTAATAGATCATTTGCCATTTCTGAATGGCAAAGGCTTAGCACATATTCCAATTTCTGACGAAGAGGTTGTATAATGCGATACCGTTCTAGATTAATTCCGTTTAGTATTAGCGAACTGTTATAACCAAGTTGCTGCAAATGCTTTTTTACTTCTTCTGATATGGCTACGTATGCGTCAGCATTAGGAGAAGGCTGCTCCAATTCCGGGAATACCCCATGACACGTTTGGATTATAAAGCCTCTGTCAAAAAGATAATTTACGCAGGTATTATGATTTGCCAGGATAAGGTCATATTTTTTCCTTGACTTAAACCGGATGGAAAGATCATGCTCAAGCCTGTGCGATACCTCCCCTCTGAAAAAAGTAAAATATTCAACATGATATCCTTTTTTTACTAATTCTTCCACCATGGCGTAGGTGTAAGATTCTGTCCCCCCTACTTTATCAAGATGATGATTTGCCACCAGTATATGCTTAATACGATTGTTCTTAAACATGGCACAATAATTAGTAGTTATAACTGCTGAAGTCCGCTAAAGTATAAGAATAACTGTAATTATTCCGGAAAACCTGTTTAAACATTTTATAAATATAATGGCATGCAACGAAATGCGACATCTTTTAATCAATCTGCATAATTTTGTGTCTATTCGGAAATCATCTCTGTTAAGACTTAGCTAATAAGCAAATATTTCCAATGAATGTATTTAAAAAACTGTGGTTTAAAGTAAAGGCAGACAATCCTGCAGAATATAAGTTTCTTAAGCATACTGAGCGGTACATTGATAAATTAAGAAAAATAAACCCGCCTGATCTTGATTTTCCCACACACAGGGGCATACATTTTAAGCATAGCGGAAATGCTGGAGATGTTATATATGCTATCCCGGCAATGAAGGCCATTGCGAACAACCAGGATATTCACTTGCATCTCTTGCTGAATCGGAATGGAGAATATCCAAAACATTTTAAGCATCCTTCAGGCAGTGTAATGCTGAATAAAAAAATGTTTGAAATGTTACAGCCACTAATATTATCTCAACCAGCGTTTAAGGAATGCACTATATTGGAACATCAGCAAGTAGATGTGGACCTGGATATCATCAGAGAGTATCCCTTATTGCTTGACAGAGGCAATATCTCCCGCTGGTATTTCCTGATCTTTCCCGGGAACTTTGATTTAAACGAGCCATGGTTACAGGTGGAACCTAGCAATGACGTATATGACGGTATTCTGCTTGCCAGGAGTTCAAGATACCAGGCGCCTAATATTGACTATAGTATTCTTAAAAAATATCCGAAAGTATATTTTATAGGAACACCTGATGAATTTGCAGATATGAAAAAAATTATCCCGTCTCTTGTTTACAGGCCGGTAAAAAATTTTTTAGAAATGACCAGCCTGATAGCAGGGTCAAGACTTTTTATAGGGAACCAGTCCCTTCCATTTTCGCTAGCTGAAGCTTTAAAAATAAACCGGTTACTGGAGGTATACTTTGAATGCCCCAATGTAACGGTATATGGAAATAAAGGTTTTGACTTCTCCTTTCAGCCACAATTTGAAAAGCTGGTAAAACTGCGATATGAAAATAATGGCAAATAACTACCTTATAAAATGGTCACAATTGTAATACCTGTATACAAGACTGAGATCTCCAGGGAGGAAGATATTTCGTTGCGGCAATGCGCCAGAATACTAGGCGAATATATCATTACCATTATCAAACCTCCGCATCTAAACGTTCATAACTACATTTCTTATTTTAATAATGTGCATATAGAAAATTTTCCGGAACATTACTTTCAAAATATTCAGGGATATAATGAGCTGATGCTCTCGCCGGATTTTTATGAAAGATTTCTGCACTATGAATTTATACTCGTTCACCAGTTAGACGTTTTTGTATTCAGTGACCAACTCATTTATTGGTGCAACCAGCCATACGACTATATTGGCGCTCCCTGGATTATCAGCGGCGGTATAAAGAAAATAATCAAAAAAAAGTTAAAACTGTGGCTGCTTCAAAAATTACATTACAGAAATAATACAAAGCAACCTGGTTCCAACCTGCCCACCGAGATACAGTTTTATAACAAAGTAGGGAATGGAGGCTTTTCATTGCGAAGAGTAAAAAAATTTTATGCTATATGTCTGGAAATGAAGGAAGAAATTAATTATTATAATAGCTGGGACCATCATTTGTATAATGAAGATTTGTTCTGGTCATTGGAAGTAAACAGAAAGCAGGAGAAATTACGTATTCCTCAATATAAAAAGGCCCTCTATTTTTCATTTGAATTTAATCCTGCCTATGCTTTTAAACTGACGAATCAACAATTGCCCTTTGGCTGTCATGCGTGGAATTTGTTCCCCGAATTCTGGAATCCCATTATAAGGGAGGCAGGGTATTCTATATAGTGAATGGATAATGGTGAAAGTGAAAGATGAGACGATAAACGATAAACGCGAAACGATAAATGTGAATGATTCACCATTGCCCATTCACATCTCCTTTAACATTTTGTTTGCAACGGTTTCAAATATTATATGGTCATGACTGCTACCGGTATATTTTAAATGCTACCGGTATACACGATAAGTAGTTTCATATAAAACCAAAAAACAATGATGAGTTTTAGGATATTATTTCCAACGACCGGCAAAGAAGAACCGTATGTAGTAATCGTTAATCAGGTATGAATTTTGTACATCTCATTTATCCCAAAAATTGCCTTCGCCATACCTCATCTCTACACCTTTACTGAAATAAAGATTTTTGACACATACCAAAAAAAAGTATGAGGAATATCATTTTTGATTGTGAACGAATGAAATATTCGAGCACAGGGCTATATCATTATTGTTTAAATCTCGGGCAGCATCTTCGCCAAAAGCTGGATACATCCAACGAAGAAAAGCTAACCTTTTTTTCACCTCCGCAGGCCCAGCCTGCATTGGGAAGCGGCTCCGGGCATATCACCCAGCATTCGCTCCAAAAATTTTTCATGCCATCGCTTAAAGGGTATGATATATGGCATTGTACTTATCAGAACTCCCATTATGTTCCCAGGAGAAACAAGAAGATAAGAGTGGTATTGACCATCCATGATCTTAACTTTTTGTATGAGAGCAAGCCTGAATCCAAAAGAAAAAAATATTTACAGCATCTGCAGGAAAATATTGACAGAAGCGATGCTATTGTATGTATCTCTGATTTCTGCCGGGGGGATGTAATGCATCATTGCAAAATAGGAAACAAGCCGGTGCATGTAATACTGAATGGCACGAATAATCTCCAGGCGCCGGACCTGGCCTCTGATTCATACAAGCCCAAAAATCCCTTCCTTTTTTCATTGGGCGTTATCAGCCCTAAGAAAAATTTTCACGTACTGCTGCCCTTATTAAAATTAAACCGTCATCTCGAATTGCTGATCGCAGGAAGAACAAACGACCGGGATTACCTGAATTTCATTTATGCTTCAGCCCGGAAATTAAAAGTAGATGGAAACCTGAGAATGCTTGGAAGCATATCAGAAGGAGAAAAATCGTGGTACTACCGTAATTGCTATGCATTTGCCCTGCCTTCCATAGCAGAAGGATTCGGGCTGCCGGTAGCAGAAGCGATGTCTGTGGGCAAGCCGGTTTTTCTTTCGGCGTGCACGGCATTGCCGGAGATAGGCAGCAATGTCGCATTTTATTTCCAGGATTTTTCAGAAACACATATGCAGCGGGTGTTCACGCAGGGAATGCAAACCTACCGGGAAAAGAAAATGGAGCAGGCAATTGTGAAGCACAGTGAGAATTTCAGCTGGGATAAAGCCGTGGAGCAATATTTAAATGTTTACCGTTCGTTGTATTGAGGTATGAGCTATCAGGTGTCAGCTATCAGGCATCAGTGCCTTACCACTTACCACTCACCACTATATTAAGCTATTATGAGAACTTACAGAAGATTATTCAGTTACGTCAGACCGTTAGGAAAGTTCATTTTACCATTTTCATTCTTTACCATAGCAGCAGCATTGTTCAGCGTTTTTCAATTCGCGCTGATCATCCCGCTGCTCAACTTTTTATTCAATCCCGTTAATACTGCTGATGCAGCCAGGTATGCCATAGCACCGGAGTTCAGCCTTTCGGCTAATTTTTTTAAAGACTATTTTTACTACCTTATATACGACTTTAAGCAAACCAATCCTGCTTATGCTTTATATTTTTTAGCCGCCACTATAGTAATATCTGTAGTTCTTACCAATATATGCCGTTATCTGGCGCAGCGTTGCCTCGTAAATACCAGGACACTTTTGGTGAAACGATTGCGGGAAGCATTGTTTGAAAAGATCAATCACCTGCAACTGGGATACTTCACCAAAGAACATAAGGGTGATCTGATCTCGAGGCTCAACACAGACGTATATGGCGTGGAAAGCGCTGCTGCAAGCTCGCTTGAAGTATTGTTCAAAGAGCCCTCTTTGCTCATTGGTTATTTTATCGGGCTGTTTGTGATCTCGGCAAAGCTTACCTTATTTACGCTGATCATCATACCCATTTCCGCTTTTGCCATTGCTGCCATTACTAAAAAACTTAAAAAGGAAGCCAAAGACGTACAGTCCTCCGCGGGAAGATTGCTTACCATTATTGATGAAACGCTTATGGGCATGCGCATTATCCGTTCGTTTAATGCCACAGGCTTTATATTAAAAAGATTCAGCCGGGAAAATGATTTTTACCGGAAGGCCAGCCTTGCCAGCTTTAAGAAAAGAGAGCTGGCGCCTGCATTTTCCGAAGCGGCAGGCGTGACGGTTGTTGCCTGCATCTTAGTATATGGCGGCGGGCTGGTGCTGTCTGCAGACAGCAGCCTGGAAGCAAGCTCCTTCATTGCTTTCATTGCTATTTTCTCACAGGTAATACGCCCTGCAAAAGCCATTGTAGTGGCGCTTTCCAATATTCAGCTGGGACAGGCTTCCGGCGAAAGGATACTTGAAATACTGGATAAGCCCGTTGAGATCGCCGACCGCCCCGGCGCAGTAGAGCTAAAATCATTTGATCATACCATAGAGCTCCAGGACGTATCCTTTGCTTATAATGAAAAACAAGTGTTGAAAAATATTAGTCTCGTGATCGAAAAGGGGAAGACTATTGCCCTTGTGGGCCCTTCAGGCGTAGGAAAATCTACTATAGCGGATCTGATACCCAGATTTTATGAAGCTTCTTCCGGCAGCGTTCTTGTTGATGGGCGTGATGTGAAAGAATATACTATGGAATCGCTGCGGAGCCAGATGAGCTTTGTGACCCAGGAGATCATTCTTTTTAATGATACCATATTCAGCAATATAGCGCTCGGAGCGCCGGATGCAGGCATGGAAGAGGTGATCGCCGCCGCCAAAGTTGCGAATGCGCACGACTTCATCATGGCAACAGAAAATGGCTACAACACTATTATCGGCGACAGGGGCATCCGTCTGTCAGGAGGACAGCGTCAGCGTTTAAGCATTGCCAGGGCTGTGTTTAAAAACCCTGCCATCTTAATACTCGATGAAGCTACTTCAGCGCTTGATACAGAGGCTGAGAAAGCGGTACAGGAGGCATTGAACAACCTGATGCAGGGAAGAACGACACTGGTGATAGCGCACCGGCTCAGCACTATCAAAGAAGCGGATGAGATCATTGTCATGCAGGACGGACAAATTATAGAACGCGGCTCTCATGACGATCTGATAGAAGTGGAAGAAGGCGTATACAAGAGGCTCACACAGTTGCAAAAGATTGCGTAATACAGCTCGCCGGCTAAATTGCTAACATTTTTTAAATAGTGCGTACATTTCAATTTTTTGGATGCGAAAAATCAAAATGCACCAAAAGCTATTTTTCCTTAACATTTGACCATACTTTTTCCTGCATATTTAATATCTGCAGCGATGTTCCCGTCAATGGAGGAAGGTTGTCAGATGGTTTATCCAGGTAAAAATAAGCTATGGCAGATACATCATCACTCCGGTAGAAGTTCACGCTTTTTGCCGTTGCCGGAAAATCTTTATCCGTAAGCCGGGGAAAAGCAGCGCTGTCCAGCATAAGCACCTGCTCTGCAGGATTGCCCCTCATATTCAGTATATCGTCTCCTTCAGCGCCAAGTAGCGTCCACACCGGCATTACTGTTGCGCCGGCAGCAATCATTTCCTTCACCTTGTCGGGCGCAGCGCTCCCCATTTGCTGAAGCTGTACCGAGCACTCGTTATGAAAATAAACAGGATCGGGTATATGAAACCTGTAGAAAGTATAGATGTCATGATCCGCATCAGCTACCAGTGAGCCCTGATACCGGTTAGTATATACACCCTGGCCCCAGCCGCTGCCGATATAATCTTCCGTACCGGTGCCTGCCAGCGTGGGGTACCTGCTATCCCCATCCATATATATTTTTATCTCACCTTCTCCAAACCATGTACCACGGTAAGCGGGATCACCAATCACCCCGATGTTTGCACCGATATACCTGCCGGCGCCTGTCACCTTTGGCAGTATTACATAATCTTTGCCCGGCGCTGTTTTGGGCACCCTGTTCCAATAAGCATGGAAATACATCGCATCATTGGGAAGCTTTTCCATCTCTGTATAATTAATATCATACCATACCAACGCATGAGATGGTGACTCATTGGTCAATACAATTTTTGCCGACTTACGATACGGCATAGGAATGGTAAAGTTGAAAGATCTTGCTTCAGGGCTGGAAAATAATGCATTTTCAAAAGGCACCATCAGCCCGAGCGTATTACCAAAGAAATCCCCTACCGGAGCAGATACCGCAGGCTTTGCAGCCCCATCCCAATACATCTCAATACGTATCAGTCTCCTTTGTTCTGCATTGCGGGGTATGGTGCCGCTCAGCCACATACGGTTAATGATACCCGCACCTTTTACATCCATCAGCACCAGTTGCTCACCCGGCTTCAGCGTATAAAACGCACTGCCCTTGGCCCCTTTATTGGTTTTTCCTCCCTGCCCCCTTTCGCCGGTGGGATTTTCAGGACTTATCCACCGGGTATTGGTTTTCGGTGCCGGGGCCTGGTACAACTCCTGGGCAGATGACTTATCAATATTGCAGAAGATCCGGAAGATCAATAACAGCAAGGCTGAATATCTTTTCATGCGACTGGGTTAAGCGGTTGATAATATATAACAGGGATGTATGAAGGTAAACAAATATGGGTAGGGCTAATTAATAATTTGAGGTGCCGGAATGAAGCAGTTTAGAGCAGGAATTCAAAAGAAGCAGCTGGCGGGGAAATCATTTGCGAGAAAGGAAATATTTGCAGCGGTTACTCTAACAAACAGGGTAGCATGATTGCTACCCTGTTGCAATGTCTTTAGTTGACGGTTCCGAGGACATTTGATTTTCATTGGTTTGGATTTCAGGTGGTCGTTTTTCGGGTTACTGGATTTAAAAGTCCGGGGTTTTCGGGTCGGGATTGAACTTTCAAATGAATATCGGATTTGTTACACAAAGAAACCACAATATGCATTGTGGAAAAATAGTGCATAATAGGATTGTATTGTAATGATGTTACGACAGTATTAGTAAAACTACGTTGTATAATACTAAGTAGATACTCTAATAAAGAATAGGGCAAATATATTAGTGAAGTTAAAAAAGTGATAAGAGATAAGAAGTATGTTAAGTGAGACATAAAATGTGAGAGGTGAACTTCACTTATCACTTGCCCTGTTACCTGTCTGAAAACATCTTTTAAGATTACGTTAGCACATTTCGTTCTTAACTTTGTATCACATCGGCAGGGAAGAGTTCACCGGTGTAATAAATAAATAGCATAGTAAATTTTTCTCATAAGCAGTTAGTTTTGGTTGCGGCCCCTATTTCAATAGGGGCTTTTTTATTTTGCAAAAGACGTGGAGAAAATACCATCATCACTATAAAACTATGCAGCAGGCTGACTGCAAAAGCTTTGTGCCTGTATTGAAAACCCGCTGTATACAGACACTTTTAGACAGAGCAAGAGGACATATTTATCTCCGTTAAAAATAATACCTTTAACCATGCAGCCTTAGCTGCATGCTTTAATCCATTTGAGAGTTAATAATCAAAAGTAAGTTCATGCCTTCTATCCGATTTGCTTTCTTCTGCCTGATATTGTTATCCTCAATGTCTGTATATGCACAGACGGGTAAACCTAATGTAATTTTTATTTGTGCCGATGATCTTGGCTACGGGGATCTCAGTTGCTATGGTGCAACAAAATTGCACACTCCCAATATTGATAAACTGGCACAACAGGGACTGCGCTTTACCAACGGGCATACCACTTCCTCTACTTGTACTCCCAGCCGCTATGGACTGATGACCGGGCAGTATCCCTGGCGCAAAAAAGGCACCGGAATATTACCGGGTGATGCAGCCCTGATCGTGCCTACTGATAAGACGACCCTCCCTTCCCTGTTTCGCAAGGCAGGTTATCATACAGGTATAGTGGGTAAATGGCATCTCGGACTGGGGACACAGGTAGAAAAAAACTGGAATGGCGATATACAGCCCGGTCCCAATGAAGTAGGCTTTAACTATTCCTTTATTTTCCCCGCGACTGCAGACAGGGTGCCTACGGTCTTCCTGGAAAACCATAATGTATTGGCACTCGACAAAGCTGATCCAATAGAAGTAAGTTACAGGGAGAAAACGGGCAACGACCCTACCGGCAAAGAACACCCCGAACTGTTGAAATTAAAATCGTCTCCTGGTCAGGGGCACGATCAGACAATAGTGAATGGTATTGGCAGGATAGGTTATATGAGTGGCGGGCATACTGCACGCTGGACAGATGAGGAACTTTCGCTGACCTTCCTCACCAAAGCGCAGCAATTCATCCGTGACAACAGCAAACAGCCTTTCTTCCTGTATTTTGCATTGACAGAACCGCATGTGCCACGTATGCCTGCAACCATCTTCAAAGGCAAAAGCGGGCTTGGGTTTCGTGGAGATGCGATACTGCAGTTAGACTGGACAATAGGCGAGATCATGAAGCAGATCGCTTCGCTGGGGCTTTCGGGCAATACCATCATTATATTCACAAGCGACAACGGTCCTGTACTGGATGATGGTTACCAGGATGGCGCTGTAACGGAGTTGAATGGTCATACCCCGTCGGGGCCTTTCCGCGGTGGTAAGTACAGCATACTGGAAGCAGGCACCCGGGTTCCCCTGATCATCAGTTGGCCGGAAAAGATTAACCCCGGGATATCTCCTGCCATGGTATGCCAGATAGACATGATCGGCTCTTTCGCCACTCTGCTCAGGCAAACTATCCCCGCAGGCGATGCGCCCGACAGTGAAGATACATGGGCTGCATTCAGCGGAAAATCGAAGAAGGGAAGAACAGTATTGGTGGAGCAGGGCAGCATTTTGAGCATTGTGCAAAACAACTGGAAGTATATAGAGCCGGGTAAAGGCCCAAAAATTTTTAGTGACGTAGATATTGAATCCGGCATTGAGGAGCAACCGCAGCTATACGACCTGGATAAAGATCCCGGTGAAAAAAATAATCTTGCCTCAGCACATCCGGAAAAAGTAAAGGAGCTGGCAGATCTTCTCCGGAAGATCAGGAACAACCAGGCAGGTTTCAGGTAACAGCTTGTAATCTGAACCTGTATCAGGAAAGACATTATTCCTGTTTCACGTTTTCATTCATCATTATTCTCCGCTCATCTCCTTCCCTGCATCAGCTTCACAAGGCTGTCCAATACAGGCTGCCTGTCCAGTCGTTTGTCCATTCTTGTCCGCACATCTTTTGAAATGAACCAGTTCATGGCATAGGGGCCATTGCTGGGTAATGTGTCCGACGGGCCGCGCTTATACGGGAGGGTATCAGCAGGATTCATTTTAGGATTATTATACAAATCCACCGGGAGATAGGCTGCGCTCCTAAAGCCGGTATGGGAAGAATCGTAGTGACGATTAATATCTGCAATAAAGTTTTCAAGCCTTATGTCATTTACCGTGGTCTGCATGTCATACGCCCCCAGGATAGTAAGCATAGGAGCGGCGAGATCATTTTTCAATGGCGCTACCTTTTCCAGGTCAGGTTCGTCAAGCGGGCTGTTGGTGATATGCAGTACCACAAGCTGCAGCTTTTTTATTCGCTGCTGCAGCACAGGGTTAGTGCAGGTATCGGCTACTTTCCCGATAGCGGTGATCATCTCCTGCACCACTCCTGCTCCGGAGTTATCAAAATATCCGCCATCTACAAAATAGTTGGGGCGGATAGTGGAATCATTTATTTTTTTATCAATCCTGCCTGCAGGGCTTACATAGGGGAATCTTGCTCCGAGTATAGCCGCAGTGCTCATGTGTATGGATAAGCTGTCCTGCAAAAGACTCAGCACGTCTACCCTTTTATTAAACAATACAGCATCCATTTTCAGGTTGGTGACCACACCCGGTGTCCCGTCCTGCACTCTTGTAGTATTAATACAAAAAACAGGAAGCGCTGCATCCCGGGTAACAAAAGAATCCAGGGGCGTGGAAAAACGAAGCTTATACACACCGGTATCGGTGCTGTTTTCAAAAGAGTATTCCAGCGCTGCCGCCCTGTCGCCCCAGGGGCTGAGATGAAAAATATATTTAAAATAATCAGGTCCCAGCATTCTCGCCAGGGTGTAGGTAAGATAGTCCTGCCCCAGGAATTGTTTACCGGAGACTTCAAATCCTTTTACAGCTTTATTATCTTTTTGTGCATCATACAGCAGCTTATAAAAAGCGGCCATACCCACTCCTCCGCCAGAAGTACCGGAAAGGCAGAACACATGACGTGAGAACCTGTCCCCGCCTGTAACAGACGCATCTTCCAGCCTCCCAAGCACAGAAGTGACCCAATAGGCGGAGCGTGTGGCGCCGCCATTTCCCAGTACAAAATAAACAGGATAAGCGGCTACGCTGTCTATCTCGCTGCGCTGCTGCAGCCAGCTTACAAAATATTGCTGAATCGTCGGGCGCCGGCTGAATATTGCGTGTGATATGTTCCTGTCGTCGAGTGAGACAGTGCGCACCCAGTGGTTTTCTGAAGAACTGAATATTGCAGCCAATAGAAAAATGATGAAATGAAGGTTGACGCTGCTCTTTACTGACATAGCGGTAATGAAATTGCCAAAGCCCAGCAATACGGCAAATGCCAGCAATACAAAGGGAAAAGGCCCGACAAATACAGAAAAATTGAAGCTGATGATCACCGCAACATATACGATAAAGCCAATAGCGCAGATAATATTAAACCATTTGAAATATCCCAGCTCTTTCTCAGGCAGATTCAGCCGGCGCATGATTTTTTTTGACAGCCGGTTGATCCACGAATCCTTTCTTGCTACCAGCTTTATATCTTCCAGTTCCATATCCTTTTCCTTGAGATTGGTATAAAGTATAAAGATCACGAGCAGCCATATCACCAATGCAAACAACCACCAGATACTGGTATTATCACTAAGGAGGGAAAGCAATCCAAGCACAGCCATAAATGCAATAAGCGTAAACCAGAATAGCCTGTCAAAGAGTTTTGGATAAGTTTTGGCAAAAGCATCCGTGCGCCGGTTTACCCAGCCCATGCCGGCTAACAGCAGCAATAATAACCCTGCAGGCGCTAGCATATACCTGGCTATAAAAGAACCGGGATATGCAAGGCGGAGTATAGCAAAAGCAATGATAAAAAAGCAGGCAAAGCCCAGCATGCGAGGGATATGGTTGAGATAGAAAGCCCGCAGGGGGTACCTGGCAGACAAAGTTTCCTTTTTTTCGTTGGGATTGCACAACAGTATATACCTGTCCTGCTGCATCTTTTTTATGTAAGCAATGATCCGTGAAGAGTACCAGGTAACATATACCCAGAAAGCAATGGCAATAAAGAAAAACACCTTTGCTTTCCCGTTTTCGGTAAAGGCAATAATAAGATCTTTTCCCTGGCTGAACACCCAGAAGCAGACTGTTACCAATACGAGAAAAAGCACCGAAGGGAAAAACAACCACAGGGATTTCAAAACATTGGATAGGATCTCCACTGTTTTGAGCGCCGCTTTTTTCCATTTATGGGTATCCATTGCAAAGAGGTTTACCACATTAAGGTAGAAATGAATATGCTATAATACAAGCGAAGCGGGAGAAATATCTTTGAGTATTCAGTACTTTCATGAAGAAAGGTCTATATGGGAAGGCAGCAGCGGATAAAATCAATGTCAGGTGCCTCCTTCTGTCAATTTAATACCCGTATTCGTGAAAATGATTTTTTTCTGCTTGTACAAATTACCGGTGGTCATCTTAAATGTCTTCTTGCTCATAGAGAAAAAGGCATAAATATCTTCCGGGCCAGATCTGTCATTATATGGCAGGTATCCTCCGTTTTCCCGGAGAAGCTGCAATACTTTATCTGTTTCCTCCGTTACCTTATCATAGCCGGGTTTGCCGGCTATTACGTCAATTTTATTTTCCGGCCCGATTTGTTTAATGAACCCCTTAAAGCGGTCGCCCGGCTGCATATCCCTGAAAACTTCATTGAAATGAATAACTCCTGTGTGCATATTATTGATAATGACCACATACCCGATATCAGTCCGGCGGTATACCACAAGATCTACCATCTCCATTTCCTTTACCGTAAGGATTTCATTACTAAGAAAAGGTTCAATTTTTTCAGTGGCGGCTATTCTGCCCGTCCATTCATCTATGTATATTTTTACAAGGTATTTCTCATCTTTGTACATTCTTGAACGCTGTTTAGACTTAGGAACAAAAATATCCTTCATCAGTCCCCAGTCCAGGAAAGCGCCCTGCGGGGTGACGGAAACAGCTTTCAGCAATACAATATCCCCTGCTATCCCCGCCGGCTTTTGTGTGGTAGCGATCAGCCTGCTTTCAGAATCATGGTATATAAAAACCTCGATGATATCACCCGTTTTGGTACCACGGGGTACAAACCGCTTGGGCAGCAAAATACCTTTATCCCCGTCATCAAGATACACCCCGGCGTCAACCAGGCGCATAACTGTAAGCTTGTTATATTCTCCCACTTTTATCATATCAAATTTCCGGAAGATTTTGAATAAAGATACATCATAGCGGCTTACCCTTTATGTTCCAGCTCGTTGAATTGAGACCTGTATTTTGAAGGGAGCAATACAGGCTTTATCAAAAAGTCAATGTGAAGAAAAGTAAAGATTTTGTATATGCGGATAGCTGCGGGTAAAATAAGCGATGGTTTGAGTCCCAGCAATACGCTCACTTCCAAAGGCACAAGCCGGCTCTGCACCTGCAGGAGAATATTATACCGGAATGCGCCAAGATGCTTCCGGTATTGCTTATAGAGATCAGTTGTATAGCTGCTTTTCTGCAGGTCTTGTTTTAATTGCTCTGCACGGGCAGTAACCCATTCATGATAGCTTCCCGGCAGACCTTTTAACCCCATCCGCTGTCCTACCGCAGTAAAAACCCGGAACACTTCTTCCTTTTCTTCGCGGCTGAGCTTCCTCTCTGTTAATTCAAAAGAGGATACAGAATAGCAGATCAGCATATACAGCACATCTCGGTACGCCCAGTCGGGGATAGCGCTCCCGCGTGCATTTTCCACTCCTCTGTGCATTTGCCTCATCTTATCAATGACGTTCAGGGCAGTGCCTTTCTCGAAAAAAATAATTTTTCTTGCATAGCTCACAGTAGAAAATAAGCGTCCTATGGGATCGTGTGGCAGCTTACCTGTGAAATACAGCCAGTCTACTGTTTTATTTAAGGAGAATTCAGCCGCAGCGCCGGCAAAAATGAAAAGCACGACTTCTGCTTTTCCCCATATTTTCCTGACAATTGACCGGGGATGTACAAAATAATGTATGTCTGTTGCCGCTGTCCTCACCGGCCAGTCCCGTATATCTTTCTTTAGTGATGCCATTCGTTAGATAAACTTAAAATATAAAAGCACTTTGAAATACAAAGTAAAATATAAAATTTTATTTTATCAAAAAAAATTGATGCACAAACCCGGCTGCCGGGCTCATGCCAGGCTATAGTTCATTTTGTGAATAGTGAATAGGCAACAGTAAATGACAACATCAAACCAAAAATGATAAACGAGAAAAGCGAACCTTCACTTCTTCCGTCTCACTATTCAGCGTTCAGTATTCACTGTTGCCTATGCACTATTGATCTTTCTCCCCCCGGCCATTGTAGAATTTATTACTCGTTATGCGCATCTGTTGCACATATCTTCTCTATATCAAAACCATTAAAGGCAGGATCATTTTTGGCATCTTTTTCTTACAGGTGTAATCAGAAGAGATAAAACTTAGTAATCTGTCATGTTAAAAAATGAAACAGTATGAAAACAAATGAAAAAAGCAATGAAATACTTAATGATCTTATCAGGATCAACAATGACCGTGCAACAGGGTACGAAAAAGCGGCAAGAGAAACGGAAGCGGCAGATGAGGGACTGAGATCAACATTCAATAGCATGGCTTCAGAAAGTCACGCTTATGCCGGTGAATTGAGCCGCTATGTAATGCAATCCGGCGGAGACGTTACAGACAGCACAACAATGAGCGGTAAAATATACAGGGCATGGATGGACATAAAAGCGACTTTTACAGGCAAAGACCGCAAGTCCGTTCTGGAATCCTGTGAATTTGGAGAAGATGCCGCCCAAAAGGCCTATAAAGAAGCGCTTCAGTCAGATTCCGGCTTAAGACTGTCTGCAGATATAAGAGAGGTGATCACCCGTCAAAAGGAAAAACTGAAAGCATCGCATGACCGTATTAAACTATTAAGGGACGCTCAACCTGCGTAAAATACCATCAGGCTGTATCATCATCAACGATGGTGATACAGTTTTTTTAACACAAAATCATTTTTATGATACGCAATGCAACAACTGAAGACATGAAAACGCTTACCGTGTGTCTGAATAAACTGATCTCAGAGGGGTACAACATTGATTTTAAAGTGGCAGAAAAAGGAGAAGAGCTTACAGCGCTCCAAACAGAAAAGAAATACCGCCCGGAGGAAATACACGTGGTAAATTTCTATCGCTTTGAAGGAGCAAGTGATCCTGCCGACAATTCTATACTGTATGCCATTGAAACAAACGATGGCGTAAAGGGTACCCTGGTAGATGCTTTTGGACCTTATGGGGATCGGAACGTTGAGGGTTTTATGAAAGCCGTAGAGGATATTTCCAAGAAAAATGCCGGGGATGTAACACCGGAAATGATTAATGAGGTATGAGCAACCTTAATATCTTATTTTCAATAGAATGGATAGCGCGGATAACCATAACACCAACAGGCCGCTGGTAATGTTTGCTGATGATGACATAGATCTGCTTCACCTCACAAAAATGAGGCTTACAACGGATGGATTTGATGTTAAGATCTGCCCTAACGGGAAAAACATCGTTCCTATGGCAGCTTCAGAAAAACCGGATGTAATCCTTCTTGACCTTAAAATGGATAATATAGACGGCAGGGATGTATATCTCTCGCTCAAAACAGACAAGAGGACTACTGACATCCCTGTAATTTTTATTTCTGCTAACAACGATCTTGAAAACATTGCCAGGTTGTACGGAGCCGATAACTTCATTTACAAACCATTCAGCATACACAGCATAAAAGAAAAAATAGAAGATATATTATCCGCCGGTGCGGCTTAACCAATTAAAAGAACGTTATTCATGCATTTTGAAAACAAAGAAAGCCATAGTCATTAATGCGCACGAATGGATAATCAGTTAGAAAAACGGGTGCATTTCAAATTGAAATTTCACATAATTTACTATTATATAGAGGAATGGCTTTACGCATTAAGCGGTTAACAGCTTTGCGCTACTTGGTCATCACTGCCTAAAATTTTAGATGCTTTGCCCGACCTATGTGTTTGCCTTTTCAACACAAGGCTGTACATTTGCGGTCAACAAAAATTTTTAATCTAAAAAAACAGGCATGGCTGAAAAAATAAAAGTAGCTAATCCGGTGGTAGAACTGGATGGAGATGAGATGACAAGGATCATCTGGAAGTTTATTAAAGACAAGCTGATCCTCCCCTACCTGGATGTTGATATTAAATACTATGATCTCGGGATTGAGCACCGGGATAAAACAGACGACCAGGTAACTGTTGACGCAGCCAATGCCATCAAGCAATACGGCGTAGGGATTAAATGTGCTACCATCACTCCCGATGAGGCAAGGGTAAAAGAATTCGGACTGAAGCAGATGTGGAAAAGCCCTAACGGCACTATTCGTAATATACTGGACGGGACAGTATTCCGTGAACCGATAGTTATACAAAATGTACCCCGCCTTGTAACCAACTGGACTGCTCCTATTATCGTTGGCCGTCATGCTTTCGGCGACCAGTACCGCGCCACTGATACCGTGATCAAAGGAAAAGGCAAACTGACTATGACCTTTACCCCTGAAGACGGCGGCTCCCCCCAGACTTTTGAAGTATTTAACTTTAAAGGCGACGGTGTGGCCATGGCTATGTACAATACCGATGAAAGCATCAAAGGTTTTGCCAGAAGCTGCTTTAATATGGCCCTCAGCAAAAAGTGGCCGTTATATCTTTCTACCAAGAATACTATCCTGAAAAAATATGACGGAAGGTTTAAAGATATTTTCCAGGAAATTTATGAAAATGAATTTAAAGCCCGGTTTGAGGCGGCAGGCATTACCTATGAGCATCGTCTTATAGATGATATGGTAGCCAGTGCATTAAAATGGAACGGGAACTTTGTATGGGCATGTAAAAATTATGACGGTGACGTACAGAGCGATACCGTTGCACAGGGGTTCGGCTCCCTGGGATTAATGACCTCGGTGCTCGTTACGCCTGATGGTAAAACCCTGGAAGCAGAAGCGGCACACGGCACCGTTACCCGCCACTACCGCGATCACCAGAAAGGCAAGCCCACTTCTACCAACCCCATCGCATCCATCTTTGCATGGACCAGAGGCCTGGCTTTCCGTGGAAAGCTCGACGGTAACCAGCCCCTGATTGATTTTGCCAATGCGCTGGAAGCGGTATGCATAGAAACTGTAGAAAGCGGCAAAATGACCAAAGACCTCGCCGTTTGTATCCATGGCAGCAAAGTAAACCATGGTGAGCATTACCTGTATACCGAAGAGTTCCTCGAAGAAATCAATAAGAACCTGGTAGGAAGATTGAGAAAATAAGCCCGGTTTGATTTAAGTAATATAGCATCGCCCGGGAAGGCGATGCTTTTTTTTGTAATGGTAATACAATCGTTTCTCTTAATATTAAGTATTGATTCACAATGTTTTTTGAAGAAACTACCGACAGCCCTTACCTTTGTACGATATTTATATCCCCTTTGTTAGCTTTCCAGAAACGGCGCATGTCATGAAAATAATTACCTTTGCACGCCGCATAGGTACTCCCCTTTTTAATAGAAGAAAACAATTTTTTGAATTTCTATGGCAGATATTTTTGAAAGACTGGTAAAGAATTATGGACCTCTTGGTCAACACCGTGAAAGAGCACACGGATATTTTGCATTCCCCAAGCTGGAAGGAGAGATCGGAAGCAGGATGACATTCCGGGGAAAAGAAGTGATTGTATGGAGCCTGAACAATTACCTGGGACTGGCTAACCATCCAGAAGTAAGAAAGGCTGATGCCGATGCAGCAGCTCGTTTTGGGCTTGCGCTGCCTATGGGGGCACGCATGATGAGCGGAAATTCCAATTATCACGAACAGCTCGAAAGTGAATTAGCCGCCTTTGTGCATAAAGAAGATGCCGTATTGCTCAACTATGGCTATCAGGGCATGGTAAGCATTATTGATGTGCTCTGCAGCCGACATGATGTGATCGTATACGATGCCGAAAGCCATGCATGTATCATAGACGGTGTGCGGTTGCACGCCGGTCAGCGCTTTGTGTTTAAGCATAATGATATTGCTGATCTTGAAAAGCAACTGCAGAGAGCGGGCGCATTGATTGAGAAGCAACAAACAGGCGGTATACTGGTTATCTCAGAAGGGGTATTTGGCATGGCCGGAGACCAGGGAAAGCTGAAAGAAATAATTGCTTTGAAAGAAAAATACTCCTTCAGGCTGCTGGTAGATGATGCCCACGGCTTTGGCACCCTGGGCAAAACAGGCGCCGGCGCCGGCGAAGAGCAGGGTGTACAGGATAAAATAGATATTTATTTTTCCACTTTTGCCAAATCAATGGCATCTATAGGTGCATTTGTTGCCGGCGATAAAACCATCATTGATTATATCCGTTATAACATCCGCAGCCAGATCTTCGCCAAAAGCCTCCCTATGCCTTTAGTGCTGGGCAATTTAAAACGGCTGGAACTGCTGCGCTCCCATCCCGAGTTCAAAGAAAAGTTGTGGAAGAATGCCCTGTCGCTGCAAAAAGGATTGAAGGCAAAAGGATTTGACACCGGTAACACCAACACTGTGGTTACACCGGTATACATGAAAGGCGGGGTGGAAGAAGCTACGGCAATGGTGATGGATCTCAGGGAAAACTATGGCATTTTCTGTTCTATTGTAGTATACCCCGTTATTCCCAAAGGACATATCATCTACAGGCTGATCCCTACCGCCACACATACGCAGGAAGATATTGACAGAACCCTGGTTGCTTTTGAGGAAACCAAGAAAAAATTAGACGCAGGTGCTTATAAAGTAGCAGAAATCCCTGCTATGGCGGATACATAAATTAATGAATACTGCAATCTTAAATTATACCGCCGGACAGGGCAGACAGCATGCCGTTTAAGGAGCATCTCTATCGGTTCCGAACAGATCAGCACTTAAAAAAGGTTTCCAACTTCTAAAAAATTGGAAACCTTTTGTTTGCTATACATTTTCCATTCCGTACTGCTTCAGTATATCTGCCGGCACGCCCTCCCATTTGTTGGGCACATTACCTACATAGCCCAGGTCTTTTATTCCGATTTCAGTGGTGTAAAATCCCGAAGCTGTAAGGTCGCGCATACGGTTGAAAAAAGCCACGCCCTGCTGCATTTCCGGCTTTGCCTGTTGCGGGTAGGCTATCTCATTCACGATTTCCAGTTGCTGCTCTTTGGTGGATTCCCTGAAAGTGGCATTATAGCGGTTAAGGCACTGCACGTCGAGCCAGCGCAGCCCGCCGCGCATGGGTACCTGGTGCGAGGGCATATCTTTAACTATAAATTCTATGAACTCAGGCACCTTTGCATCGGAAGCGCTGCCTGAGGTTTCATCTTTAGGAATAATAATATCGGCTAATATCGTTATAGTAGCCATTTCATGCTCGGTAAAAAATTTTTCCGCGTTGAGCTTCTTATTTCTTTCGATCTCGAAAGGCTCTCTCCCGTCATTCATTCCCGGCTCTTCAGTTGCTGCAGCAGCGGCGCCGGTCTTATTTTCATTTGTATTGCAGGCATTGAGCAAAACGCCGGTGGAAACGGCAGTCAGCCCAAGCGCTTTGAGTGAGTCACGTCTGTTCATAATAAGAATATTTCTTAGTTAAACGTTTCCTTTTTTTCTTTGTTCGAGTATATATTCTGCCGTGCGCCACGATAATGCCAATATCGTCCATGTAGCATTTTTATCTCCCTGTTGTACAAACGGGGCAGCATCTACCACAAAGAGGTTCTTGCAATCGTGCGCCTGGCACCACCTGTTGAGCGCAGATTTTTTAGGATCGTCCCCCATACGGATAGTGCCCACTTCGTGAATGATCCTTCCGGGCGCTTCAAGGCCCCAGTTGTCGTGCTCGCCGTGAGGTGATGAAGTAACAATGCCGCCCATTGCATGAAAGAGCTCCTGGAAAGTTTCCTGCATGTGCTTAGCCTGTTTTATTTCCTCATTGCTCCAGGTATAGTTGAAGCGCAACACCGGTATGCCATATTTGTCTACCACGTTAGGATCTATCTCGCAATAATTTTCCTTTCTTGCAATGGCAGTACCACGGCCGGCCATGCCAAGCGTAGTGCCATAGAAACGACGGTAGTCATCTTTCAGGGAAGCGCCGAAGCCGCCTGCCTGTTTAGGTTTTCCGTCCCTGCCGGGCACAAGCCCGTTCATCCTGTGCATACCTCCGCCAAAGCCGTAAGAAGGCATGCGCATACCACCACCATATTCAATATGATATCCGCGGGGGAAATCCAGTTTCCTGTTATCCAGCCACCAGGGAGAATAGATATGAATGCTGCCTGTGCCATCTTCATTGAAGCGCTTGCGATCCAGCAATTGAGGAAGGAAGCCGCCAAGGCTGGAGCCGGTAGAATCATGCAGGTATTTTCCCACTACATTGCTGTTATTTGCCAATCCGTTTGGATGAGCTGAAGACCTGGAGTTGAGCAGTATACGGGCCGATTCACAGGCGCTGGCGCCAAGTATCACTGTTTTTGCGCTCACCTGGTATTCCTGCATATCGTCTTTATTGATATAGGAGACACCTGTTGCCTGCCCGTTCTTATCCGTCAATATTTCCCGCACCATTGCATTGGTGATCACTTCTAGATTACCGGTCTTGACAGCCGGAATGACGAGGCAGGATGAAGCAGAAAAATCACCATATACTTTACAACTTCTTCCGCATTGTCCGCAATAAAAACAGGGCTGCCTGTCTTTATTGTCAGGAAGCGCTTCTGTTATTACAGAACCTCTGCCCGCAATCACTTTAACTCCCACCGAAGCGCCGGCTTTCTTAATAAATAATTCCGGGAGACGCGGTTTGGGAGGTGTCATGAATATACCGTCGGGTTCGTTCTCCAGGCCTTCCACAGTACCATACAGGCCTATCAGCCTGTCAACCTTATCATAATAAGGCTTGAGTTCGTCATACCCAAAGGGCCATCTTTCGGTAAGACCGTCTTTGGGCTGAAAATCATCCGGACCCATACGAAGAGAAATTCTTCCCCAGTGATTGGTTTTGCCTCCGAGCATCCTGGAACGAAACCAGTCAAATTCGGTATTGTTGTTCCTCGTGTAAGGCTCACCGTCAATTTCCCAGCCACCATAAGCCGCATCAAAGTCGCCAAACGCACGCACCGTGCCTGCTCCGCGACGGGGAGACTGCCAGGGCCATTTCAACTGATGTGAATCTTTTCTCGGGTCGAAATAAGGACCGGCTTCAAGCATTAATACTTTAACACCTGCCTGTGCCAGGACATAGCCTGCCATTCCTCCCCCAGCTCCCGAACCGATGACTACTACATCGTGAACGGTGGGGGATTTTTTGATTTGTAATTTTCCCATACTTGATAAAATGAGTATTTAGCAATCGTAATTTTACGAGAATATTGCAGCATACAACAGCTACTCCCTCCTAAGGAGCCATTTACGGTGAAAAAATACCTAAAAAACAGCAAAAAACATTCATACTATCATTGATTTCCAGTTTCTATACCTTTATAATATGAAGGTATTGATTGTGGATGACAACAAAATCGCCCGGACCACCATGAGGCATCTGGCAGGCCAGGTAAAAGACCTTGTGGTTGCAGGAGATGTCGACAGTGCAATAAGCGCTTACAATTTTTTGCAGAAACATCCTGCAGATATCCTGTTGCTTGATATTCAGATGCCGGGAATGAGCGGGCTGGAGCTGACCAAAAATCTAGGTAGTAAACGCCCCGTCATTATTTTTACTACCTCGCTGAAAGAATATGCCGTAGAAGCATTTGAGCTCAATGTTGCGGATTACCTGGTAAAGCCGGTAACGCCATCCAGGTTTATACAGGCTATAGACCGCGCAAGAACAATTATTGAAAGCAACAGGGAAGAGGTGAAGATGAATGATGATGAGTTTATTTTTATCCGTGACTCTAATATTGTAAAAAGACTGAACGTAGATGATATCCTTTTTGCTGAAGCAATGGGAGATTATGTAAAACTGCATACTTCGCAAAAGTTCTTTGCCATCCATACTACCCTAAAAACTGTTGAAGAACGCTTACCTGAACATACATTTCTGCGGGTGCATCGTTCTTATATTGTTGCTCTTCCTAAAATAGATACTATCCGTGACGGGTCAATTGTCATTAATGGTAAACAGGTGCCTGTGGCAGATGCTTACCGCTCCCAGTTGAACCGGCGAATGAATATTTTATAAATATGCCGCCTTTTTGCAGTGAGTTGTGGCAAAAGGAGGCTTTCAGCGACAGTTATTGCCTGTTCAACGTTTATGTCGCCCTTTATACGATGTTCTTTTTAATTTTACAGCTGAACGGGAAAGCAGGGGTCAGGGGTTTTAACAGGTATGAATATTAAACAAATCATATTATTCGTTTTTCTTACAATACTGCTCATAATACTATCTTACGGGTTATTGGATGTAATAGACAGGCATTTCAGTTATAAGCTGATCATCACACTGGGCTTGTTAGTGATTGCCGATATTGTTATGATGACCAGTGTCTTCAGGCAGCATATCAAATCTTCCAACCGTCACGAATCATAATTTAGGCTCTCCGTTACAATGAACCGTTATTTCAGATACCTGCTGCTGGCTATTTTTATTATAGCTGTTTTATTAATTGTTTTTCTCCAGTTCAATTCCAACAGGAGCATTAATAAGCTTATACAGGGAAATGAAAACCTGCTGGGCGACCTGGCAATTAAAACAAACCTGCAACGGCTTCAGACAAATATTATAACACTTGAAAGCAAGTTGAGAGGAGCGGTCATCAGCGGGTCTGTAGTGTATTCGGATCACCTGTATGAAGAGATAAACAGCGTAAATGAATCTCTTAAAAAATTAGACATCCTCGGCAACGATAAAAGCATCCGGCCTTTACTCGGCGACCTCAACAGGCAGGTAAACTCAAAAGTAGTATATAACAGGGCAGTGCTTGATACTTTCCGCATACGCGGTAAAAGGCAGGCAGAGCAAATGATCAATACGCAATTGGGTAAAAATCTTACAGATTCTATAAGAACAGTTTGCAACCAGATAGATGCCCTGCACCAGGTAGCGGTAATTGCGCTTATCCATGAAGCTGACGCTAACGGTCAGAGAGCAAGGATACTGGGTTCCATTATGGCCGTAATTGCAGTGATGGTGTCGCTTTTCACTTTTGCTTATGTTACTTACGAGCTTCGCCGCCAGCAGCAGCTTATTGCAAGGCTGAACATTTCTGAAAAAAAAGCAAACGAGGCAGCCGCAATAAAAGAAAATTTCCTCGCAAATATGAGCCACGAAATAAGAACACCCCTGAATGCTATTCTTGGCTTTACCAATCTTTTGCAGACAAAAAAATTTGACGGGCAAACCAAAGAATTTGTTCAAACTATACAACGCTCCGGCGAAAACCTGATGGCTATCGTCAATGATGTGCTTGATCTCTCTAAAATAGAAGCAGGTATGATGCGGATTGAAGCCACGACTTTCAGCGTCAGGGCGCTGGTACATTCGGTGACGACCATGTTTAAGCCCAAAGCGGCTGAAAAGCAGCTTCGGCTATGCGCCTCTGTGAGTGAAGAAGTACCGGATGCCCTGGAGGGTGATGCAACAAGGCTCACACAAATTCTTGTGAACCTTATAGGGAACGCTATAAAATTTACCTTTTCAGGAAATATTGATATACAAATAACCAACAAAGGAATAACAGGCAGCAGGATCAGTACGGGCATCACGGTAAAAGATACCGGTATCGGGATAGCAAAAGAGCAGTTGAGCAAAATTTTTGAACGTTTTCAACAGGCTGAGGATTCCGTAACACGAAGATATGGCGGCACCGGACTCGGGCTCTCCATTGTACATGAGCTTGTGCAGTTGCAGCATGGCAGGATAGAAGTTGAGAGCGCTCCCGGAACCGGAACTACTTTTGAAATAGTAATTCCTTATACAATTGCTGCTGCTGTTCCTGCCAGGAATAATATGACTCCACAGATATCGTTTAAACCGCCGCCGGAGGGGATAAAGATACTGGTGGTGGAAGACAATGAGATCAATCAAAACCTGGTCAGGCATTTGTTTACCAACTGGAATTTATCCTTCGATATTTCCTCCAACGGCAAAGAAGCCATTGACAGGCTGCAACAACATTCTTATAATATCATTCTGATGGATATCCAGATGCCTGAAATGGATGGCTATACTGCCGTGCAGGTGATAAGGCAAACGCTCAGGCTGGATACACCCGTTATTGCCATGACAGCGCATGCCATGCCCGGAGAAAGGGAAAAATGCCTGAGCTATGGAATGAATGAATATATATCAAAGCCAATAAAACAGGAACAATTGCTAAAACTGATCGCACAGTTTACCGGCATCCCTGATACCACCCTTTCTGAGCAGCAAAATTCAACCGGCCGGCACAGCCATACCTTTCGCTATATTGACCTCCGGTATATGAAAGAGATCAGCCAGGGAGACCGTGAATATGAAAAGACCGTAACAGCACAATTCCTGGAAATGGTTACAGTGCATCTTAAGGATATACTGCAATACTGGCGGGAAGGAAATACTGCAGGTTTACAGCAGACCGCTCACAATATGAAAACCTCCGTATCCATAATGGGGCTTACAGCACAGCTATTACCGTGGCTCGATGCACTGGAGCATGAGCCGCTTACAGAAACCTCCTTCCAACGCTATTATACTTCCGTTAAGGAAATTTGCGGGAATGCCTCCGAAGAAGCGAGAGAATTTTATAATACTTTAATGTAAATTCCTTACACACAAAAAATCCTTCAGCTATAAGCCAAAGGATCTTTTGTGTGTAGGAACGGACCGTGATTATCTCAGGAATAACATTTCACGATATTTAGGCAACAGCCAGTATTGATCGTCAACCAACAATTCCAGCTTATCAACATGATAACGGATCTTATCAAAGAAAGCATCCTTCACCTGGCTTTGGTAAGCTATGGCTTTGGTGCGGGTATCAGTCATCTTGTTTACCACTTTCCTGGCTTCAATCATCTTTTCCACCCCATCAGCTACCTGGCCAATATGTTCAGATATCTTTTCAAGGATCTGTAACTGATTAGCATAAGCAGATTCCGGAAGGCCAAGCTCTTTCAGTCCCCTAATATTATTGATAAGGATGTTCTGGTACTTCACGGAACTGGGAAGGATATGGCTTGTACAAAGCTCACCCATGATGCGGCTTTCGATCTGCACCTTCTTAATATATGCTTCCAGCTCAATTTCATGGCGTGCTTCCAGCTCAGTATGACTAAAAACGCCTGTTTCTTCAAACAGCTTTTTTGCCTTCTTTGTTACCATTGCATCCAGGGCAATAGGAGTAGTTTTAAGGTTGGGCAATCCTCTTCTTTCTGCCTCATGATGCCATTCTTCGCTGTAGCCATCCCCTTCAAACAAAACCTTTTCAGAGCTGGTAATATATTCCCGGATCACATGCATGATAGCGATCTCTTTTTTGTCTCCTTTTTCGATCAGGGCGTCTACTTCATCTTTGAAGTTGGTAAGCGTAGCTGCCATGATAGCGTTCAGTGTTGTCATCGGGATAGCGCAGTTGGCAGTGGAGCCTACTGCACGGAATTCAAATTTATTCCCGGTGAATGCAAAAGGAGAAGTACGGTTGCGGTCTGTATTGTCCAGCAACAGTTCCGGGATATTTTTATGAATATCAAGCTTCAGCAGAATTTCATCCTGCTCGCTAAAGTTATCACCTACTCTTGTTTTGATCTCACTGAGCACTTCGCTGAGGTATTTACCCACGAATACTGAAATAATAGCGGGAGGAGCTTCATTGGCGCCAAGACGATGGTCGTTACCCGCCGATGCAATGGAAGCGCGCAGAAGGTCTGCATAATCATCTACGGCTTTTATTACATTTACAAAGAAAGTAAGGAACATCAGGTTGGTCTTGGGTGTTTTACCCGGAGCCAGCAGGTTTACTCCTGTATCTGTAGACATGCTCCAGTTGTTGTGCTTGCCGCTTCCATTGATGCCGGCAAAGGGCTTTTCGTGCAATAAAGTGGTGAGATTATGGCGTCTTGCTATACGATTCATTATATCCATAACCAGCATATTATGGTCTACGGCAAGATTGGCTTCTTCATAAATAGGCGCACATTCAAACTGAGCCGGCGCCACTTCATTGTGACGCGTTCTTAAAGGAATACCAAGCCGGTATGCAGCTTCTTCAAAATCTTTCATGAAGGCATAGATCCGCTCCGGTATAGATCCGAAGTAATGATCTTCCAACTGTTGTCCCTTGGCAGGTGCATGTCCAAATACTGTACGTCCTGTCATAGTAATATCAGGACGTGCATTAGCTAATCCCGCATCAATAACAAAATATTCCTGCTCCCATCCAAGCGTAGCAATCACCTTAGTGACATTCTTATCAAAATAATGGCATACATCCACTGCTGCTTTGTTCAGGGCTTCGATAGACCTCAGTAACGGGGTTTTGGTATCGAGTGATTCACCGGTATAGGAAACAAATATAGTAGGGATACAAAGTGTGTTGGCATCACCGATATTCATAATAAAGATCGGGGAGGTAGGGTCCCAGGCGGTATAGCCTCTTGCTTCAAAGGTTGCCCGCAATCCCCCCGAAGGAAAAGAAGAGGCATCAGGTTCCTGCTGTATCAGTGCCGCTCCGTCAAATTCTTCTATCGCAGTGCCGTCACCCTTTAATGTAAAAAAGGAATCATGCTTTTCGGCGGCGGTACCTGTCAAAGGCTGAAACCAGTGTGTAAAGTGAGTAACACCCTTGCTCTCGGCCCAATGTCTTAACCCCGCACCAATCTGGTTGCCCATGTTGCGGTCAATCTTCTTTCCTGTTTTAATGGATGCGACCAGGCTTTTATAAGCTTCGTCACTAAGATATTCCCTGGCTGTTTTGAGTGTAAAAACATTTTCGCCGAAAATTTTGGTTACCTTATCTGCTCCTTCTACGCTGATCTCTTTTCCGATGCCGGACAGATGATTGATTGCATTAAACCTAAGTGATTCCATTTAATAAAATTTTAATATAATTGATTTTGTGTCGGGTTGATAATTTTTTTTCAAAATTATTGCTTTTTTTGAATAGAAAAACAATTTATGCAAAAAAAGTTGCTATTGTCTCAAAGAAATAACTCCTTTTATTGAAAAATTCATAAGCAACTGTTATATGTAATTTATTTTTATTTAATTGTTGCAGCTTTGTTAACGGAACTCACAAAAGGCAGTAAAAAGATCATAGCATAAAATGCCTTATAACGAATGATCGCGCCGGGAAAAGGTACAATATACCCGATAAGCAGCAAACCTGCAAGAGAAAAAGACCAGAGAAACAGATTGAATGGTTTGGCTGAATTGCTTACAGCAGATTTATTCCTGATCAGGACAAAACATATAATACAGATAAATACAATATTTTCTCCGAACAGTATAGCATGAAACGGTGAAGTGATCTCAGTAATATAAGGGCGGAAGAAAATATGATTTACAGCTTCAGGAAACACTTTTATGTAGCTGATCAAAGTGGGTTGAAGAAACGTAAGCGGTAACCTGGTATTTGCCTCAAGGGACAAAAACTGATGTTGCCTGTCTGCAAACTGCTGAGGCAGATTGAAAGGAGAGCCTGGAAATCCTGATAAAAAGAATACCAGGATGGCAACGCCATATATCACTGCAAAGACCACCCAATGTCTCCAATATATCTTGGATGTTATCCACCATGCTATTATTGCAGGGACGAATATAAGCGCATTGACATTCCGCATTAATAAAATACCGGCAAAGCTTACAACAGCAGGCAGGAGGGAAAAGGCAGCTTTTTTTCTTATGATATAATTATGTGCGCTGCTTATTAAAATACCTGTAAAATATATCAGCAGCCCGTCTTTGTCTATGGCGCTGTTCCAGAAAAGACACGAGGGCCAAAAGAATATCAGCAGGTAGATCCATACATGATCTCCCGGCAGATGATACACGGTTACTCTATAAATAAGGTAAAGCCCCCAAAAAGAAAAGGCATTGAAAAGAATAACATCAATATAATAATTGCCATTGCTGAATACATTCAGTATACCCAGCAGCTTGATCAATATATTTTCACCGGCATTGCTCCAGAATGCATCATCGGAGGTCGAAAAAAGGCCGGTAAAATGACGAAAGTCGCTGTTGATCGAAAAAAAACGCCCGGGATCATGCATAAGATCATGATAATCGCCGAGCGATTCTTTAAAATATACCCAGCTATCGCTTATAGTATAATAATGGGAATATATATACCCATATACCATACCCGCCGCAGCTTTTGTGAGAAAAGCTACAGCGATCCATTGCCAGGGAAGGATTTTTCCCTTTTTACGGTTGACGCGGCAGAATATGAAAATTAGCATCCCCGCATATATGGCAGCCAGTGAGATATACAATACTTTTTGCAATACAACTGATATGATCAGGCAAATATCAGAGTATTTAGAATAAATTTTTACTGTTTTGACACGAACGCTTATTTTTATTGGTATGCCCAAAATATTAATAGGAGTATCCAGTTCGTACTGTGCCAGTTTCCTGAAGGGCCAGGTAGCATTTTTGGTAGCGAATGGCTTTAAAGTAGTTATTGTAAGCGCTCCGGGAGAAGAGATCAGCATGCTTGCAAAAAAAGAGAATGCAGAACTTATCACTGTTCCGTTCACCAAAAAAATATCTCTTCTTACAGATCTTGTACAATTGCTTCATATTATTCGTATCATCCGCAGGGAAAAGCCTGACATAATCAATGCGGGCAATCCCAAGTCGGGTTTTTTGATCATGCTTGCCTGCTGGCTTACCGGGTTCAGGCACACGATCTTTACTTTGCACGGTCTGCTGTCAGACAATAAGAAAGGACTGCTCCGGAGCCTTATTACGCTTACCGAGAAAATATCCTGCCGTATCCCCAGGGTAGTGCTGGTAGTCAGTCATTCCCTGAAGGAACATACCATTCAAAGAAAGATTCTTGATCCGGCTAAAGCCGTTGTAATTGCAAAGGGAAGCAGTAATGGTATTGACCTTGCTTTATTTTCAAAAACCCATGACCTGGTGAGCCAGGCAAAAGAGCTGAAGAAAAAACTGGGGCTGACAGATAAAAATATCGTGATGGGGTTTATAGGCAGACTGTCCAAAGATAAAGGTATAGACATATTGTTCAGCGCTTTCAATGTTTTGGTAAGTAAATACCCGGCATTGAGGCTGGTCATTGCGGGTCCCTTAATACCTGAGCATCCTTTTTCTCCCCGGTATCTTGACCAGTTATACCATGATGAAAGAGTTATTTACCTGGGAAAGCTGCTTGACGTGAGACCTGTATACGGGATGATAGATATGCTGGTATTGCCTTCTTACCGCGAGGGATTTCCGAATGTGCTGATTGAAGCTGCTGCAATGGAACTGCCTGTGATCGCAACCGATATTGCGGGGTGTAAAGACGCGGTGCTGCGGCATGCAAGCGGTGAGCTTTTTGCCAAAGGAAATGCAGAGCAGTTAGCCGCCGCTATAGTGAAGCTGGCAGATGACCCTGACCTGCGAAGACAATACGGGTCAGCCGGGAGAGCATTCGTGGAAGAAAATTTTGCCGGTGAAAAAATATGGGAGGGGCAGTTAGTGTTATACAGGCAGATGCTTGAGGAAGCGGTAAGTGGTAAGTGACAGGGAGAGGTAGTTTCAGATCGCAGGTTACAGGTTGATTTCACATCTCACGTTTAACGTCTATCATTCACTATACACCCTTCACTCCCCGCATCTCAGGAAATTTTTCCTGCAGGAAATCCAATATTCCTGATCGTTCCATCTGGTTGTTCCATGTATAATGCTGCAATTCCGGCCGGACATAGTGGAAGTCGTTAATATTATGCCAGGTAAAGTTTTGCAGGCTACCCGACAGGTAAAAATATTCACCCCCGTTTTTTTTCTGGAAATCCCTGACCCAGGCATAGTCTGATGAAATGATCTTTGCGCCGCAGGCGGCATAGTCTATAAATTTTGCAGACACCTGCTGATTATAGGGCAGCTTGTCAGGGATGAAGTTTATTGCAAACCGGCTTTGCCTGATATAGCTGTATACTTCAGCATAGGGAACCGGGCCTTTGAAAATGATATTGGGATAGTTCTTCAGTGCTTCAGCGACAGCCCGGTAATTTTTGCTGAGCACCAGCAATGTCTTGTCCCGCATGCTTCCCGTGGTGAAGCTGCTGAACAGTGTGGAAAGCTCTCTTTGCTTATCTGCTGAACCAACATAGATAAAGTCATATTTTTTATCGGATCCTGTATGCATGTCCCGGTCATCCATTATACCATGGCTGCGGTATCCGAAGGGCGTACTATCCCTGAAATTAAATTGTTCTTTTACATATTCGCTATAGAAAAGCCTGTAGTCGGGCCGGCAGTTAAGCTTTTTTTTTAACCAGTTTTTGAGGGACACAAATGGTGGTACTGAAGCCGACGTATATTCATGTATAGTAATTGTATTGTTATGCCTTCGCCTGTACATGCCCATAAAATACCATTCTACATCGGCCTGTACCTGGTGCCCTGTTGTTGTAAAAACCACCTTGGTGTGAATGCCGGGATATCGCGAAAAGAATGATATATAAGCATCAATCTCAGGTAGAATAGCAGTATTGCCGGTAATAAACAAAATAGTCATGGGCTGTAAAGTTAGAGGTTTCAGGGGAAGGGGAAAGTTGTAGGCAAGGAGCGCGAAGGGTTTATCGTCTCATGTCTCATGTTCGCCGTTTCCTGAAATGCATGATCGCTTATGCGCCGCACCAGGGCGTGCAGGCGGTTGATGATTTTATAACTTTAAAGCTAAAGCAAGCCTGAAAATTACTCATACCTTCGCCCCTCCCTGCAATCCCGTCAAAGGAAACTAATCAGGTATGAGCTGATAGCCGACAGCTGCTAGCATCACTTCGCCTTCACCTCATCTATATAAAACACTGCCTTTTCCACGCGCTCATCTGCGCCAGGCAAAGGTGGTGCCGGCGTTTCATTAGGCGTGGTGCGGGATGGGAGATCGCGGTATGATCCTGTGCGAAAGGATATACGCTCAATGGATTGCACCGCTTCCGCTAAAGAAGCTTTTGTAATAACATGCTCCCCGTTTATCCACGCATCGTATGAGCCCCCATTCACGGTAGCCTTCACTGTTATGTGAAAATCATACCATTTTTGCGGGACGCAGGCTTTTACTGCTTTTTCCTTTCCTCCATCATTCATCATTATCATTCCTGCACTATTTAGGGACAACCTTACCGGGCGATTGCCGTAACGGTCAGTGACATCAATAGAAAGCTCCCCGGAATGATTTTGCTCTACATATATCCGGAACCTGAGATCGGCATTTGAAGTTTCCCTGAATACACGTATTGCTCTTGCATAATCATAAGGATCTTCATCTGAGAGCTGCAATACATTGTTGGCAGTGCCCTTAAAAGCGCTGACAGTTACAGGCGCCCATCCCGGCGAGTAAGTATTCCAGTCAGGGATCCTGCCGCCGGGTGCAAGACGATCAAAATTATCATTTACAGGTTGCGCCGTTTTGAAGGTTACCGGCACCTGTATCCTGCTGATCCATATATCCTCTTTATTCATGCTGTAAGTAAGCCACATATCATTACCGGGAGGATTGCCGTTGCCTTCCACAATGCCACGCATATAGCAGGGCCCAAAATCTTTCCAGCGCCCGTAAAAGCGCCTCGGTGGCACTTCGCCCTGCACCAGCAGCATATTATCAAAGATGATGCCGTCGTTGCCGGTAACAATGATCAGTGGGTAGCGGTATTCTGAATTTTCAATTGGGTTATAGCACATAGCATACCTGCCGTCTTCAGTACGCTGTCCCCAGTTCTTGCCCCCCGACATCAGCAGGGTGGGCATTTTTACAGGATAGGAAAAAGTTTTCCCTTCGTCAGCCGACAGAGCAGCTTTAGATTGTTTCCACAGCATTACTACTTTACCGTCTTTACGGTGAAAATAAGAGAGGGCAGAAAGATGATCGCCATCCCTGTTGCCGGCATACAGCGTGTCGCTGTCATCATCCTCGTCGCGCCATTGCAGGGTTTTAAGGCGATCCTTCAACAGTGCATTACATGCAGCTACAAATCCCTTATCATCCGATGTGGAATACAAAGGATAGGCAGTATTGGAGGCATTCCACACGGAATGACTTTCGTACTTAATAAAATATATGGGGCCAAAGCTGCCATCCTTATATATTTCTCTCACTACTCTCCCGATACCTCCTTCCTGGAAGGGATCTTCGGTATGACCGTAAAATGCAAGCGTGAGTAAGCGACCATCGGGAGCTACATAAAATCCCATACGCTGATGCATCATATACCCGTGATATCCTTCTGGTATTTTTACACCGGGAGGCGCTTTGTAGGGAGGAAAAATAATTTTCGGGGCGCCCCAGTGCCGTCCGTCAGGTGAAGTCGCCAGCAGCGTTTGCCCCGGAGCGATATGCTCATCCACCGGATTGCTCAGGTATTGCAGGTAAAAATTTCCATTCCAGTATGCCAGGTTGGGCGCATGATTATACGTCCAGCCTGAATCGGCATCAACACCTCCATGCTTTCTGTTGGCGCGCATCACCTGTATGCTTTCCGTGCCCATGGCCCACCGGAGCCTTCCTTCATGAACGGAAGGATCAATAGTGACTCCGCCGACATATCTTACCGGCTCCTCACCTGTGCCTGTCTGGGCTTTTATATCCCCATATTGTGCTGATACCAGCAGCACGACAATACAAAAAACTGTTTTTTTTGATCGCATGGCTTTACTTTTGTCTGAGAGAGGTTAAATATAAGGAATTAAGACATCAACTATAAGGTATCAGCAGTCAGCTATCGGCTGTCAGCTTACCCCTCATACGTGAAATCTTTATGGATATAGAACAGATCAGAACATATTGTCTTTCTAAAGCAGGCGTAGAGGAAGCTATGCCTTTTGGACCGGATGTGGTAGTCTTTAAGGTATCCGGTAAAATTTTTTTATTGCTTTCTTTAGATACAGCACAAACGCAGTTCAATGTAAAATGCAACCCTGAGAAAGCGGAAGAGCTGCGGGAAGCTTATTCCTGCGTTCTCCCGGGGTATCACATGAATAAGAAGCACTGGAATACTATTATTATTAACGGAACGGTACCTGCACATACATTACAATCATGGATAGACCACTCGTATGATCTTGTGAGCAGGAAGAAAAAATAAAGTTGATATAAAAAAAAGAGGCTGTCTTCCATGACAGCCTCGCCTTTCACTACTATTGGATTAAACGGGCCTGAAACAATGATAAAGGAAGCTTATGCTTACACGCTCTATACCATGTAGCGTATACTGAACCCATATCATTATGATCATTACAAAGTTTATGATTTTTTGTGACACTAACTGCAAAGAATAACCTCCTTTATACTTATGGATTGCTGACTTTTCACCCGGTTATGGCTTTTCTGAAAATATAAAGATGACCAGTTGCCGGTCATCTTTATATTGTAGTAGTAAATAGTGAGACGTGAAAGTGAGATCTCAAACCCGCAACCTGTAACTATTATAACCGGTGAGACTGGTTTCTTAGACATGCACTTATTCCTTACATCCTATCCCCTACCCCTTTTTTCCAAGTCAAAACGATCGAGGTTCATTACCTTATTCCAGGCTGCCGCAAAATCTTTTACAAATTTTTCCTGTGCGTCTGCGCCGGCATACACTTCGGCTAATGCTCTCAATTCTGAATTGGATCCAAAAACAAGATCAGCGCGTGTGGCAGTCCATCTAATATCGCCGGATTCACGATCGAATCCCTGGTATAGCTCCCTGTCGTCTGTTGCTGCTTTCCATACAGTCCTCATGTCGAGAAGATTTACAAAGAAATCATTGCTGAGCTGTCCCGGGCGGTCAGTAAATATGCCATGTGCGGAACCATCATAGTTAGTGCTTAATGCGCGCATGCCACCGATCAGCACCGTGAGCTCAGGTGCAGTAAGTGTCAATAATTGCGCTTTATCTATCAGCAGGGCTTCTGTTGGCACTGTAGCTCCCGGGTTGCGGTAGTTGCGGAAACCATCGGCAACAGGTTCCAGCAGACCTATGGATGCTACGTCAGTTTGTTCCTGTGACGCATCCGTACGACCGGGAGTAAAGGGTACACTGATATTATGTCCTGCATCTTTTGCGGCCTTTTCAACAGCGGCACAACCTGCCAGCACGATCAGATCAGCCAGTGAAACTTTTTTACCGGCTGTTTGCGCTTCATTAAATCCCTTTTGAATGCCTTCCAGGATACTCAGTGTTTTTGCCAGTTGTAAAGGGTTATTCACCATCCATTGTTTTTGAGGAGCCAGGCGGATACGTGCGCCGTTAGCGCCCCCCCGCTTGTCAGATCCGCGGAAGGTGGAAGCCGAAGCCCATGCTGCAGATACCAATTGTGAAATGCTAAGCCCCGATGATAAAGCTTTTGCCTTTAACGCAGCAATATCACCGGCATCAATCAATCTATGATCAACCTCCGGGATCGGATCCTGCCAGATAAATGTTTCTGCAGGCACATCAGGTCCCAGGTAGCGGGTAGACGGTCCCATATCGCGGTGAGTGAGCTTAAACCACGCACGTGCAAACGCGTCTGCAAACTGATCAGGATTTTCAAGAAACCGTTTTGAAATTTTGCCGTATACCGGATCAAGTCTTAAGGAAAGGTCGGTGGTTAGCATGGTGGGTTTATGTTTTTTGCCCGCATCAAACGCGTCGGGGATAATATTCTCCGCATCTTTCGCGACCCACTGGTGCGCGCCGGCAGGGCTTTTGGTAAGCTCCCACTCATAACCAAACAGGTTCTCAAAAAAGTTGTTGCTCCACCGGGTTGGTGTTTTCGTCCAGGTAACTTCCAGTCCGCTTGCTATAGTGTCAGCGCCAATACCGGAGCGATAGCTGTTTTTCCAGCCCAATCCCTGCAGCTCCATATCTGCAGCTTCAGGTTCTTTACCTACGTGATCGGCTGGGGCCGCACCGTGGGTTTTTCCAAAGCTGTGCCCGCCTGCTATCAACGCTACTGTTTCCTCATCATTCATTGCCATACGCCCAAAAGTGTCGCGAATATCTTTTGCCGCAGCAATGGGATCGGGATTACCATCGGGACCTTCGGGGTTTACGTAGATCAGTCCCATCTGAACGGCGGCAAGGGGATTTTCCAGGTTTCGGGAATGGATATTTCCATCAGCATCGTCATCCGATACTGGTACAGCTCCCGCTCTATTCACGCTTTCAGAATCATGTGCGTAACGGATATCTCCGCCAAGCCATGTGTTCTCAGCACCCCAATATACCAGTTCATCAGCTTCCCACACATCTTCGCGGCCACCTGCGAATCCAAGTGTTTTAAAACCCATTGATTCCAATGCAACATTCCCTGAAAGTATGAGCAGATCGGCCCAGGAAATTTTGTTGCCATATTTTTGCTTGATGGGCCAGAGCAGCCTGCGGGCCTTATCAAGGCTCACATTATCAGGCCAACTGTTCAATGGCGCAAAACGCTGCAATCCCTGCCCGGCGCCTCCGCGACCGTCGCCTACCCGATAAGTGCCCGCGCTATGCCATGCCATTCTCACAAACAAACCTCCATAATGACCAAAGTCGGCAGGCCACCAGGGTTGTGAATCCGTCATCAGCACATGAAGATCCTTTTTTACAGCCTCAAGGTCAAGACTTTTAAAAGCTTCGGCATAGTTAAAATCTTTGTCCATCGGACTGGATAAAGAAGAATGCTGGCGAAGAATATGTACCCTTAATTGGTTTGGCCACCAATCCCGGTTTTTGGTTCCTCCACCGCCAACATTATTCTTCATGCTCCCATTATGAAATGGGCATTTGCTGATGTCCTTTGAATCATTTGCCATTGTTAAAAATTTATCAGGTTAAGTATTGTTTATAAGGCACACTACTAAAGCGATTATCCAAAAAATATCACACAGCTTATTTAACCGCTGAATATTTCCTGACAAACATATGACATTTGAAATATAAATATAATTGATTAATTCTATAAGTATATAGGATTAATCTATTAGTCTGCGTGGCACTGCAAGAGTCATCGGCTGGGCAGCATATTGTTCCACCGGATTTCAATCTGTAGCATGTTTCCGCTTGCGAAAAATTGAAATACGTGCACAGGAGGCTTAGAAGATACATACTTTCATTTTACACAAACGCGCTAAAACCCGTAATAGCCCTGCCCACAATCAGCGAATTAATTTCCTTTGTTCCTTCATAAGAGTATATTGCTTCCGCATCCGCCACAAACCGGGCAACATTATGATCAAGCAGTATACCATTGCCGCCCATCACTTCTCTCGCCCGGCTCACAATATCACGCGTCCGCAACGAACAAAACACTTTCGCCAGCGAGGCATGTTCATCTTTCAGCAGGCCTTCATCCTGCAATTCAGACAAGCGGTAGACCATTGACTGCATGGCCGTAAGATTAGATAGCATTTCCACCAAATGATTCTGAATAAGCTGAAACGAAGCGATAGGTTTACCAAACTGCTTACGTTTACGTGTGTAGTCCAATGCGTTTTCATATGCGCCCCTGGCACAGCCTACCGCCATCCAGGCTACACCGGCGCGGGTCATCTGCAATATCTTAGCCGTATCCTTAAATGAATTAGCGCCGGGCAACCTGTCGTTTTCCTGCACAACGCAGTCGGTAAACGTTATTAGCCCGTTTTGCACAATGCGCAGCGCCATTTTGCCTTTTATCTTTTCAACTGACATACCCGGCGTATCTTTCCTCACAATAAATCCCTTTACTTCTCCATCATCTGCATCTCTTGCCCATATAATAATAAGGTCGGCAAAAGTGGCATTGCCAATCCATTTTTTTTGTCCGTTCAGTACCCAGCCTTCTTCTGTTCGTTTAACCGTAGTAGTTAGCCCCCCGGCAACTCCGGAGCCTACTTCAGGCTCCGTTAATCCAAATGCGCCGATTTTCTTTAGTTCATGCATAGCGGGCAACCATTCCTGCTTTTGCTCCTCAGAGCCACACAGGTATACAGACCCCATTGCCAATCCGCTTTGTACGCCAAAAAAAGTGGCGATAGACGCATCTATTCTCCCCATTTCCATTGCAATAATCCCCTCCATTAAAAAAGATTTACCCGGACAACCATATCCCTGGTATGTTACACCGCATATACCCAGCTCAGCGAATTTGGGTATCACTTCAAACGGAAAATCATCATGCAGCCAATAATTATTTACAATAGGCCTGATCTCTCTTTCCATAAATTCACGCACCCGCAGTTGCAAGGCTTTATCTTCATCACTCAGGCGAAGATGCAGCTCATAAAAATCGCCGTTTATTTCAGGCAATTCTTTTTTCTTTCTGCCACCGCCGTCCATCATCTTCATCAGCATTTTCAATTGCTTATCGTCCAGTTTCGAAAACCCTTCCATCACCTTTTGCAGGTCTACCTTTTGTGAAAGTTTTGCTAACTGATCAAAATCTATACTCTTCAAAAGATTGAATATACTTTTGATCTTTGAAAATGTTCCTGGCATAGCGTATCGTTTTCAGTTATCTATTAAAGGTAAGATCTGAATTGTTTACGCTTTTATTTTTTGTTGCGCAAAAAAGCGAAGTATATTATGTACCTGGCTGTAGCGCTACTATTAAGCTACCGTTGCCACGCCCGCTTGTACTGCAGTAATGCTATTGTACATGCCTGCTACAGCGTTAATCGAAATGTATGAAAGCAAAGAACCGTTTCCCGGATTTCAATATTTCTCAGGTATGTTCCGTATTTTTTATGAACAAATATTGCATCAAATTTTTCATTCCTGATTTGCGATACCCCATAAGCAAATTTTCCCGAATTGAATAGACTGTCCCCGCTTATGCTTAACGGTTGCTCTTTATAGCTGGTGGAAATCCAGCGATCGTTCAGTAATACTAAGTGCTATTGCTTATTTTTTTAAAAATTACCCTTACGAATAACCGCAGTTTTGAAAATCCCTATTAGATTAAAATACAAGTCCAGAATTATTCTTACATAATGACTGTACTTTTGGGTACATTTACTCAGCGCTGTTTCGGGGGTATGTAATCATTATGTTTTGCCATTCCGTATTTTATGAAAGTACAAAAAGATCAGTACCGGTATTTTTTTGAATAAACCATTGTTGTATGGGATTGATACCAATCCATTCACAAAAGAAAAGCTGGATATCCTTTAAAAACCTGTCGCTCCAAACAAGGCTACCCCTACTTGTATGCCTGTTGCTGACAGGGATAGTTACCTGCTTCAGCATAATATCTTACCTGAGCATTAAAAACCTTGAATTGCGGGCCGGCAGGCAAAGATTGTTAAGCCTTACCCTTCAGGCGGCTACTATGTTTTCGGAATCTATACGGGAAGATTATAAAAATACGGCACAGATTGCCGCTGCCGCCCCCATACCGGACTTTATACATTATCGTGATGAAGCTGCTAAAAAGAAAGCAATGGGCTTATTACAACAGATAGGCCGGGGAGGATCTTCAATGTTTGCAGAAATACTTGATACGGGATACCATCCGCTGCTCAGGGCCGGCGACCCGTCGTACCTCCCTTCGGCCCGGTATCCTCACAGTCGTGAAGATAGTACCATGGCCGGGCGTATTTATAGTTTTCACGATTCTGTTTTTTACAGCATTACCATACCTGTACTGGAATCGGGTGTACTAAGGGGGTATATTTGCCGCTACCGGTTTGTTAAGATCACGTCTAAAATGATTGCTCAGTTCTCTAAACTTGCAGGACAGGGAGCAAAATTGTATGTTGGCAACAGGAACGATAGTTTTTATACGGATCTGCTCAGGCCTGTGCACTACCGGTTGCCTGTAAATGAGAGCTTTGCCGGTAAGAGTTATAGTTATACAGACGATAGTGGTACTGATTTGATAGGCGCATTCAGGTTTGTACCTGATACACCATGGCTGGTTTCCCTGGAATTTCCTTATGATGTTGTTGTGCAGGGCTCTTCACGGTTTCTTTTCTGGCTGGTACTGCTGGGTACTTTTTTAGTGGCAGCGGGGCTGGCGGTGGCCTGGATCATCAGTAAAAATCTTATCCGGCCGCTCAATCAATTAACCAATGCAGTAGATACATTGTCGTCGGGTGAATTTGCGGAGGTGCCGGTCAACCGCCGGGAGGATGAAGTAGGCAGGTTGGCCCGGTCCTTTAATGAAATGTCTTTAAACCTGCGTGATGCAAAAAGTAAGATGGAAGAAAAGATCAGCGAAGCGGAGGCTTTGAATATCCAATTGAGAAAGCTTACCGCGCATCTGCAGAATATACGGGAAGAAGAGCGCAAACTGATAGCAAGGGAAATGCATGATGAACTGGGACAGCTGCTCACGGGATTCAAAATGGATATCCAGCTTCTGAAAAATCAATTACCCGCTTATGACAGAGGGCGGGTAGCAGAGCATATCCGGTCAATGACAGGTCTTATTGATGACGCCATCAGGTTTGTAAGGCGGCTGTCGTCACAGTTAAGAGAAGGCCCGCTGGAAGACCTTGGACTGATTGCAGCTATTCAGTGGTATATTAAAGAATTTACCAGGCGATACAATATTCCTGTAATATTTAACTGCTCACATACGGAACTGAAATTGCTTCCTGCTGTGAAAACGGGATTGTTCAGGATCTGCCAGGAGTCGCTGACCAATATAGCAAGGCATTCACATGCTACTCAGGTGCAGATTGATCTTGACGTGAATAATGATGAGCTGTCGCTGACGGTAACAGATAACGGGGAAGGCTTCACAACAGGTGCTCATGGCAATACGGATTCACTGGGCTTGCTGGGAATGAACGAACGGGCTCTTATGATAGGAGCTACGCTTTCTCTCCGGTCTGCTGTCGGGAAGGGTACCGCAGTTAAAGTGGTTTTTACCATCAGCAAACAACAGGAAGCTTCTTCATAGTTTTCAACAAATATTCGTTGAAAATGAGTATTTGTATCGCAATTAATTCTTAATGAATTATATTGCCAAAAAATGAAGGTGCAGCATTGAATTTGATCAGGCGCTTTCATACCAAAACAGCAACCTTTTGTCAAACGATGCTTCAAAGATGAATAATGAGATTGAATTGCTTTTGCTTACTGCAAACGGCGATGAATCTGCTTTTGGACGTTTATTCACCCTTTATGCCAATCATATTTACGCTGTTGCTGTCAGGTTTACAGGCTCCCCCACTATCGCAGAAGAAACGGTACAGGACGTATTTCTGAAAATCTGGCTTAAAAAGGAATCGCTGCCTGAGATAAGGGATTTCAGGGCATACCTGTTCATCATTGCCAGAAATTATTTGTACAGAATATTGCGGGATAATGCGGATAAATACAGAAAGCAGAGGGATTATTCCCGCTCGTATGCACTGACGCAAAACGATACGGAAAACAAGATGCTGGAAAAAGAATATGACCTGGTGCTGCAACGGGCAATTGATCGTTTGCCACGCCAGCAGCAAAAAGTCTATCGCCTGATAAAGGAAATGGGATTGAAAAGAGAAGATGCCGCTCATCTTCTTCAAATCCATCCAGAGACTATAAAATATCATCTCTCTGAGGCAATGAAAAACTTACGAAGGCACTGCCTGCCCTACCTGGAGATATTCGTGCTCATCCTTTCTTATTTTTCGGGCATTTGAGAATAATTGATTTTTTTTCTCATCCCCCCCATTCTGCTCCCAATAGTACTCTTATTAAGCTTTAAGTAATGTTATTACCCTAATTGTAATCTTGTTATGCTTGGATCCAGGCTGGAATATCTTTTTGAGCGTTACCTCAACCATCAATGCAACGAGAGCGAAGAGGCTGAATTGATGGAATTGCTGGAATTGCCTGAAAATGAAAGAATGGTGAAGCTTGTAATGGATAAGCTAATGGATAAGAGCACGGCTGACCTGGAAATGCCGGAGGATACAGCCAGCGCTATTTTGCAACAAATAGTCGCTGTAAATAACCGCAAAGCGAAAGCCAAAACCATGCTGTTTACATCGCAGCTATGGCGTAAAGTGGCTGTGGCTGCAATAGTGATAGTCATTGCTACGGCTGCAATCATCCATGCGGGCAGAGATAAGAAAGTGCCAGAGACAGCTGCTGTACAAGAGAAAAATGAAATCCGTCCCGGGGGCGATAAGGGATCGCTTACACTTGCCGATGGCACCGTAATATCCCTGGATGAAATGCCTGACGGGGTTTTACAGCAGCAGGGGAACTGTATGATAAGAAAAAAGGGCGGTGTATTGCAATGTGATATAAATGGTACCGGTGCGCAGATAGCCGGTAAGTCGTATAATGTATTATCTACACCGCGCGGAGGACAGTTTCAGCTTATGTTGCCGGACGGGAGTAAAGTATGGCTTAATGCTGAGTCTTCTTTGAAATTTCCTGTAGCGTTTGATAAAAATTCCCGTGAAGTAGAGCTTAGCGGGGAAGCTTATTTTGAAGTAAAATCTATTCGTACTCGTAATGGTAAGACAAAAAAGCCATTTAATGTGCTTGTCAGGCTGCCTTCAGGAAAACAGGCAAGGGTGGAGGTACTGGGTACACATTTTAATGTGAATGCCTATAATAATGAATCTTCTGTAAAAACAACTCTTTTAGAGGGGGCGGTGAATGTCAGGGAGGCGGAGCGCAGTGTTGTGCTTAAGCCCGGGCAACAGGCCCGGTTGTCGGAAGACGGACCACCTTCAGTAGACAGACATGCAGATGTGGAAGGGGTGGTAGCATGGAAGAACGGGCTTTTTCATTTTGATAATGTGGATATTACCACTATTATGAGGCAGATAGGCCGCTGGTATAATGTAGATATTGTATATGCCGGTAAGATCACTCCAAGGCATTTTGTAGGCAAGATCAGAAGAAGCGCGGAATTATCAGAAGTGCTTGAGATTTTAAGATTAAGTGATATAGACTTCAGGGTTGACGGAAAGACCATTGTTGTAAGGTAGTGAGATGTGAGGCAACGTATGAATATTATCGTAAAAGTGAGAGGAATGGTTCACATTTCACGACGATTGACCGGTATTTAAGTTGACCTGAAACAAATTGTAAACGTTTATTTTTTAACCTATTAACCAAAACATTTAGAACATCTGAATTGATAAAGCCAAAACTTGCAGAAAAGATTGCTGTTTGCCTGTTTATCCATGAAATAAAGTTATTGCTGCTGTCTGAATATTCCCCGGTAAAATAGCTGAAGCCGGCAACGCCTGTTGCACTGGAAAAGTTTTGCGTTTTCCTGAAGAAGCTTTTTTCATTCAATCATTTATATTATGACTTCAACCAAAAGGCATAGGGGCAGACTCTATGCAACGTTCTTAACGTTCAAACTATTGATTATGAAACTCACGTTGACCATCCTGATTTTCTGCACATTGCAGGTCAGTGCGCACGGCTATGCGCAAAAGACCAGTATTAGCGGGGATAATATTTCCCTGTCTGAGGTCTTTAAAGCTATTGAGCAACAAACAGGCTATTTGTTTTTTTACGACAGGGATGTTGTGCAAAAAACAAAGCCGATTAAGATCCATCTCAAAAAAGCTTCTATAGAAGAAGCATTAGCGGTGTGTCTCAAAGATTCCGGGCTTACGTATGCTATTGTCAACAAAACGATAGTAATACAGATAGCAAAGCATACAGTAGCCGCTCCCGAAAAAGAAGATCCGGAAATAACAGCACCACCTCCTATTGTAATAAAAGGGCGGATCGTAAATAAAAACGGGGAGCCTGTTCAGGGTGCATCTGTTATAATAGCCGGCACAAAGAATGGAACCATCACGGATAAAAACGGCAGGTTTACACTCAATGTTAATACCCAGGGAAAGGTAACCGTTGAAGTGTCAAGCGTTGGTTTTCTTTCCCAGTCCATTCAAACAGATGGCACGGCCGATCTCAATATCACGCTCCAGGAATCTGTTTCAGACCTGAGTGATATAGTGGTAGTAGGATACGGTACGCAAAAGAAAAGTGATCTTGTAGGATCAGTTGCACAGATTAAAGCAGATAAGCTGGTAGACCGGCCTGTATCCAATGTAGGTCAGGGCTTACAGGGAAAAATTTCCGGAGTGCAGGTAATTAACCAGGGGGGCGGTATCCCGGGCGGAAAACCGATGATCCGTATTCGGGGTACAAACTCTATCAACACAAGCAGTGATCCGCTTTTTGTTGTGGATGGAATAATTGGTGTGGCCAATGCATTAACTACGCTTAATCCTGAAGATATTGTTTCTATGGAAGTATTGAAAGACGCTTCTGCTACCGCTATTTATGGCGCCCGCGGTGCAAACGGGGTGATTATGATCACCACCAAGCGGGGCGTGAGCGGCAAAACACAGGTGGACTACAGCGGCAGCATTTCAAGAAATGTATTGCAGCGTCATCTCTATGCCATGGATGCGGATCAACTGATGTATGTGTATGAGCAGGCCATGACCAATGGAGATAAATATGGTATCGTAAACCGTGCTAAAGATTTCCGTGGGCCCTATGCCTCCTCGCAGTCTTATTCAGAAATGCCCTGGTTGTTTGAAAAAGTAAACAAAGGAGATTATCTGTTAGACCTGATCGGAAAAGACGGCAATTATTATAAGCCCATTTATAATACCAACTGGGAGAAAAAAGCCTTTAGATCCTCTACCTCCAATGGTCATCACATTGATATCAGAGGTGGTAACGATAACGCAAAATATTCTGCTTCCCTGGGCTATACCGATACCAGAGGTTTAATGCAGAATTCCTGGTTTAAAAGATACAGTGCCAGGATCACCGGCGATATAAAAATTACAAAATGGCTGGATATGAGCACTAATATCGCTTATGCACGCAGCCAGGAAACCAACGATGACGGGATAACCCGCTCCACTGCGGAAGTATGGAGTATCCTGCCTGTGAAATATCCCGATGATCCGTCTTTAGGTATTTATGCCAACAGATGGGGAACCAACTCCGATTTTAATGTAGGCGAACAATGGTATAATATTGTATTCCGCAGATCACAGATATCTGGATATACCAACCGTGACCAGACTACAGGAAGCCTTGCCCTGAATGCCAGGATCACGCCTGACCTGAGTTTGAAAGCGGATCTTTCTGTTGATTACAATGCGTATAAGTACAACGCATATAGTGGTAAATTATATGGTGGGAACGGAAGTGCAACCATCAATACTCAAAACACTTTTTACTGGCAAAACCAATATTATTTCAACTATGATAAGAAGCTTGGAGACATTCATAAGCTGAATGCTATGTTGGGATTATCCTGGACACAGTTTAACTGGGAATACCTCAATACTTCCAACTCGGTATTCTTCTCTAATTTTTATCAGTGGCATAATATGGGAGCAGGTGCTCAAACCCGCCCGGTACCTTCCAGCAGCGATGGCAAAAGTGCCCTTAACTCTTATTTTGCAAGGGTAAACTATACGCTCAATAATAAGTATTTACTCACGGCTACCGGTCGTATAGATGGTTCCTCAAAATTCGGTCCCAACACCAAATACGGTTTCTTTCCTTCTGCAGGGGTAGCCTGGAGAGTATCACAGGAAGACTTCATGAAAAATGTGAACGCCATCAGCGATCTGAAATTAAGAGCCAGTGTGGGTAAAACGGGTAACCAGGAAATAGGTAGTTATGTATCGCAAACCTATGTAGGTGTAACCGGAGTGGTATTGGGCGGCGCTTCCCAGACCGGTATTTTCCCAAGTACAATGGGCAACCCGGATTTAAAATGGGAGTCAACCACCCAATATGACGGAGGTTTGGAATTAGGCTTGCTGGAAGGCAGGATAAACCTTACTGTGGATTATTACTATAAGGTTACAAAAGATATGCTGCTTGACGTGCCGCTTCCGCGTTCTACCACCACCGGTACTGCAAAAATGAATTATGGTTCGGTAGAAAACAAAGGTTGGGAATTCGGCTTGAATGCCGCCATTCTTGATGCAGGTAATTTTAAATGGAATACAGATATCTCTGTAAGTTTAAATCAAAATAAGATCTTGTCACTTGGCCCCACCGGAGCCCCAATCTACGGGCAATTGGGTGCAGGTAATGCCACCTACATCCTGAAAATCGGAGAACCCATCGGCTCTTTCTTTGGACTCACCCGGCTGGGCACTTATGGCACGGAAGAAGCTTCCCTGGCTGCACGTTACGGAATGTTGCCCGGCGACCTGAAATTCCTTGACAGAAATAATGACGGTAAAATTGACCTGATCTCCGACGGGGGCATCATAGGAAGATCATTCCCTAAAGTATTAGCAGGGTTTAATAACTATTTTAAATACAAAAAGTTTGATGCCAGCATTAATATCCAGATTGTAACCGGTGTAAATAAAGCGTTTATACACGAATCTGCGGAAGACAGGCAATTGGTATCCGGAGGATTAAACAGTACCCTGACAGCATGGAGACCAACAGCCCAAAACTCGATGATCGCCCAGGTACGCCCTGGTAACGGAGGTGCATACTATCAGTCGTATGCCGATACTCACATGATCAGCGACGCCTCCTTTATAAGAGGTGGTTCGGCTACCATTGGGTACACCTTCCCGGTACAGGCCTGGAAATTGCAAAAGATTAGAGCCTATATATCTGCTGCCAATTTCTTTTTGATCACTAATGTAGAAGGTTATGACCCCGAAGGCGGTTCGTTGGATAAACAAATTTCACTGGCGCCAAATTCGGATAAATACCAGTATCCTAATCCTTCTATTTACAGCTTCGGTGTTAATGTTAGTTTCTAAATTCTTAAAGCATAGCATTATGTATTCAAATAAAAAGATAATTACATTTTTGAAATACCAGGTGATACTTGCCCTTGTGGTTATACTATCTGGTAGTTGTAAAAAGTTCCTGAACGAGGTGCCTACAGGCAATATGACGGATCAAACTACTTTTACCACTGATCAGGAAGGCACGGCGCTGATAGTTGGCCCATATCGCTCTTTGTCTTTATGGACAGGCGGAGCCGGCGACTGGGGTAACTATCTGCCAGCTACGCTGGAATATCCGACAGGTAAGGCTTTTACATCAGATACGCACGTTCAGTTCTGGAAATTTCAAACCAACCAGATATCAGGTGATATGCTGGACGATTTTAACAATCAGTGGAATAACTGGTACCAGGGAGTAAGGGATTGCAATTTCTCTATTGCTAAATTACCGGGCATTACGGAATGGTCAGATGCTGATATTCAAAAAGCGCTGGCAGAAGTAAGGACGCTCAGAGCATGGTATTATTTCAACCTGGTACGTTACTTTGGCGACGTGCCAATGACTACTTCTATCGTAACCAGTCTGGATAGTGTGCAGTTGCCGCGTACCTCTCTTAAAAAAATATATGATGAGGTAATTATTCCTGACCTGGAATTTGCGGTCAACAGTCCCCTGCCCGATAGCCGTTCCAACAACGGAAGAGTAACCAAGCATGTTGCACGGGCTATTTTAGCAGATGTATATTTAACCTGTGCGGGCTATCCTTACCAGGAAGTAGCTTCATCTCCTGATAAGAAATGGTGTGAAGAAGGCTCCTGGTCGGCAAGTGCATATCCGGTAAACTCGCCTTCAGCAAAGGACTTTTTGAAGAAAGCCCAACAAAACCTGAATATATTATATGGCGCCTATTCTTTAGGAACGTATGATGATCTTCATAATCCCGGAATGAATAACAAAGGTGAAGCTGTATTTCAGGCACAGTATCTGAGCGGGGTAACCAATAATGGCATTATTCCGGCCGCTTTACCAGGACTTAGTCATGTGTCTATGTTTGGCGATGAATACGGAACCTTTATTCCAAGTCAGAGTTATTTCGATTCTTATGATCCGGCTGACAAGAGGATCCAGGACAGGCAGATGTTTTATTTTTCTGATACCCGCTCCACCAAATACGACCCCAGTCAGGGACCGGCGGAAAAATTCAATATGCCGTATCTATATAAATTTTATGACACTGATGCCATTAAAAAAACCGGTCAGTCGGGTTTGAACTGGACTTTTTACCGGTATGCTGATATATTATTGATGCTTACCGAAGTAAACTGGACATTAAGATCTTTGGGGGAAGCGGCAAGCGATGATGATATCATAAAAGGTATTAACATGGTCAGGGCAAGAGCGTTACTTCCCGCATACAGAGCTACAGACGTAAATCTTTGGACTATTATGAGCGAGCGTGCTTATGAATTGATATTTGAAAACAAAATGCTTTGGGACCAGCGCCGCACACGCATGTGCCTGATAGACGGCGATGGGCAATTCTCAGGTATCGAATCATTCTTGGGCCATCGCCCTACTGGTTTCAGCTTTGAGTTTGGTCCTATGAATTTGCTGTCGCCTATTTCCGGCACCGAAATCATTAATAATGCCCAGTGTATGCAAAATTTTGGATACCTGCCCAAGCAAGCCGGCCAGTAAAATATTTCGTTATCTATAATTACTATACAATGAAGACATACATAAAAAGCATATTTATAATAGCATCGGCACTGTCTGTATGGAGTTGCACCAAACAGCCGTATTATGATATACCGACTGATGAAAACGGGAATGTTGTTATCACGGGAGTTGCCAAAACAACATCTGCCGGCATTACTACTCTTGACGACAATTTTACCGTTACCTCGTACCTTCCCAATGCCAAATCAGGCGATGTAATGAAAATAGAGCTGCTCCAGTTGCAAACACCTCCCGGAGGTGGCTCGGCACAATTACTGCCTATGGCCGGTACACAAAAAGAAGTGACCCTTGGCAGCGATTTAAAAGCTACTGTAAATTATACGCGCAATGAAGCCAAGCTGGTCAACGCCGGCGACTATGTTACCGTTACTTTCGCCGGTAAAACAGACGCCGCTACTTACAGGGTTAATCTTAAAACGGCTACTTCTGTATCCAATCCCCAGTTTGACGGCGATGATGTGGATGTAATCAGGGGAGCGGGCACGGCACATTTTACGGCTACCGTTACTCCTGCTTCCGGCGCTTATTCGGGAGGGGTACTTGTAAAAAGAAAGAACGGGACGAATGAGCCCTGGCAAACAGTGGGCACTTTTGCGGCAGGCGATCCCATACCGGTTTCGGGTGATGACTTTGCAGTGGGCAAGGATACTATGTTTTACTCCTTTTCTACTACCCGGGCCGGATATACTGACGAGATTATCAGGCAGATCCTTGCAAGCAATCCTTATTTCTTCCTGAAAAAAACAGGTGTGCTTAATGCAGCTTCGGGAAAAGACGGGTTCAACCTCCTGAAGGGAACTGTTGTAGGAGCTGCTGATGCAAACGGGATAATTACGCTGGCTACCAATCCGCTTGCCATCAAGCAGGGGACTGCATGGGCTACAGGAGGCAAAAGCATTTCTTTTGTGCCATCTTCCGTAAACACCTATAATTCCAACAATGTTACTGATGCCAAAAATGAATTTGCTGCGGGAACGCCTTCTACTTCCATAGATCCTTCAGGCGGATCCGGGGTATATGTGTTCAAGCTTGTAAATGGCGGTTCTCCTTCTGATATATTATATGGGATGATAAAATTAAATAAAGTGACGCCCGGCAGCGCTATTGAATTTGAATACAGGATCGGGAATATCTATGATCACTGGAGTGTTATTCAATAGGAATTGAGTAGCTGCGCCGGTGAATGTTCTCTGGAGCTAAGGCAGCGCCACTTGCTGCCGGGTTAAATTGTTGTAGTGTTATGGTGAGACGTGAAATGAATTTTCACGTCTCACATTTCACGTTTGACATACTAATAGTGCTGCGTTAATTATATAATATGGCGCAATACCCGGGGGCTGACCAAAAAGTTCGTTGAACGTCTTTGCGGGGGAGGAACAACCGAAGCAATCTCATTGAATGATAGAGGTTTAAATACTGAGATCGCTTCACTTCGTTCGTAATGACGACCTTTTGGGTCAGCCCCCATTCACAAAACGGGGCAGCATATTATGATTAACATAACACTGCTTTTTATTACTTAAAAATTTATTTATGCAGGAAAAAAGGAGTAACAACCGCAGGAATTTTATTAAAAGTACAGCCCTTGGTGCGGCCGGGTTCATGATAGTGCCCCGCAATGTATTGGGAAAAGGATTTGTGGCGCCAAGTGACAAGCTAATCATTGCCAGCGTAGGCGCAGGTGGCAAAGGACGTTCTGATATCGCTAATTTTTACAAAAGCGGAAAAGCGGAAATAGGTTTCTTATGCGATGTGGATGACCGCATGTCGGCAGAGTCTCGTAATAATTTTCCCAAAGCCAAATATTATAAAGACTGGCGGGAGCTGATGGATAAGGAAGCTAAATCGTTCGACGCAGTTTCTGTATCCACACCCGATCATACGCACGCCGTGGTGGCTATGGCTGCCATGCGCAGGAAAAAGCATGTATACGTTCAAAAGCCTTTGACGCATGATATCTGGGAAGCCCGTATGCTTACCGAAGCTGCCGATAAATATAAGGTGGTTACGCAGATGGGCAACCAGGGTTCTTCAGGCGATGGTGTGCGCCAGATGCAGGAATGGTTTGATGCAGGTATCATTGGCGATGTTCATACCGTATATATATTTACCAACCGTCCTATATGGCCGCAGGGTATTCCCTGGCCTACGGCAAAGCCGCCTGTGCCCTCGGAGCTGAACTGGGATCTATGGCTGGGCACCGCTCCGTACAAAGATTATGTAGATAATCTTATACCGGGTAGCTGGCGTGGATGGTGGGATTATGGTACCGGCGCACTGGGCGATCTCGGCTGTCATCTTATGGAAGCTCCTTTCAGGGTATTGGGAATAGAATATGCACTGGATGTGCAGGCATCTGTGACCAGCGTATTTACTGCTTTTGGTAAACGTGGATATTTTCCAGAAAGCTTTCCCCCTTCCAGTCATGCTACGCTCACTTACCCTAAGACATCAAAAACACAGGGACAGGTGATCATGCACTGGATGGACGGAGGTATAAAACCTGAGCGCCCGCAGGAGTTGGGCCCTGATGAAGTATTCGGTGATGGCAACAGCGGTATCTTATTTGTAGGTACCAAAGGCAAAATGATGGCGAGCGAATACGCCGCTAACCCACGCCTGCTGCCGCTGTCGAGAAATGCAGAAGTGAAAGTGCCGCAAACGCAGCCCCGTGTTCCGGGAGGCGCTGACGGGCACTATGCACAATGGGTAGAGGGATGTATAGCCGGCTACGGCAATATGGAGCTTAGCTCTCCTTTTAAAAAGGCAGGGCCGCTTACCGAAGCGATATTGATGGCGAACCTTGCTATCAGGGCTGCCGATACGCCTAAGCCAAGGGCGAACGGAAGAGGTAATGATTATCCCGGTGCTAATATGAAGCTGCTGTGGGATTATAAGAATATGCGTGTTACCAACCTGGAGGATGTGAACCAGTTTGTAAAACGCGAATATCGCAAAGGATGGACAATAGATTTTTAATTACATGGCGGCCGCAGATGGTTTTTTGCGGCCGCTTTGTTACCTTTCACCTAAATTTATACCGTGAAAAAAAATATTTTCTTTCTTGTGGCGATAGTTTTACTTGCCGCCTGCAGCAGCCAGAATAAAATTAAAGCCACGAACGATAGCAATGCCGGTAATAACGGGAAATGGATCAGCCTGTTTGACGGCAGGTCATTAGACGGATGGAAAGAGAGCGAAGGACCTTCCTTTAGCATAGAAGACGGCGCCATTAAGGTTGCGGGCAAACGTTCTCACCTATACTATGACGGGCCGGTGAACAATCATGATTTTAAAAATTTTGAGCTTAAGCTCAGGGTAATGACAAGACCCGGCTCTAACTCAGGCGTTTATTTTCATACCGCCTTCCAGCAAAAAGGCTTTCCCGATAAAGGCTTTGAGGTGCAGGTAAATAATTCTCATACCGACTGGAAAAGGACGGCGGGGTTGTATGATATTAAAGATACGGCTGCAACTTTTGTTAAAGACGATGAATGGTTTGAGCTGTACATTAAAGTAGAAGGCAAGCATGTGATCACAAAAATAAACGGGCAAACCGTTACTGACTGGACCGAACCCGATGGCGCTGTTGCTCCCAAAGGACATCCCGCCCGTTTAATATCAGACGGCACTTTCGCACTCCAGGCGCATGACCCCAAAAGCGTAGTATATTACAAAGATATTATGGTGAAGCCGCTGCCGTAATAGCTATAAGCTATCAGCAGTCAGCTATCAGTGAGCGAGTGCCGTTAGTACGGAGTTTGACTGCTGATAGCTGATCGCTGCTAATGTGCCTGCCGGTAATGTTCCAGCAGTTCATCCCCGCCGAAGTCATTCTTCATATCCCTCACCACAGTGTGAATATGGTTTGCATTGTTCTGGGTATTGTCGTACTCAATAATAATGGTCGGGCCCTGTATACGATAGTAACAGGGATTACCGATCTTTTTCTCTGTATATCCCACCCATGTAAACCAGAGATTATTCAAGCCTGCAGCTTTTATATCTTTCAGCATATCATCTGCAAATAATTTGGTGTAGCGTTGTATATAAAGCTGCAGCAACGCAAGCATTTCCCGCTGTGCGGCAGCGTTCATTTCGCTATACCTTAGTCCCTGCGGCTGCCCGATCATTGCCTTTCTGGCAGCCCCTGTGATAATGTCTCCGGGCACGTTTCTATCAATTACGGCTTTTGTCCGCTCTTGTTGTGAAAGGGTGTGTAGTAATGCAAAGGCCCTGTCAGTTTCTTCTTTCAGCACTTCTTTATTCTTTTGAGAACTTTCCTGTACTATTGCCGGATTAGCCCCCAGGAAAGAAGGCGTTCCTGCTGTAATAGTATCATTGTTCACAGAAAAGTTAAAGGAAATATGGTGCCCTTCAAACCGCAGCCCCCAGATCGTATTGGTTTCAGGTTGCCCAAAAATGGTCAGGAAGTATTTGCCCGGGTCACGGTAATGGTCATCTGCAGAACGCCCTTCCAATGTTCTTAATACCATTTCCAGTTGCATAATATCCTGCATTTTCTTTATTGTTTCTCCGGTTATTCCCATTCTCAGCAAATGAAAGGCTTCCTGTTTTTGCCGCTCATTCAGCTCATTAATACTGATGCCTTTCCTGTTGTCTTTGGGGATATAATGAAAATTATATCTTTCTTCCACATCAAAAGGAAGGACTGCTTTTACTTTCTGATCCTCATTGAGCAGGCCAATAAAGGATTTGGCAGCGGCGGCAAAAGATTGCCCCCTGAGCACAGGAGATAATAACAGGTATACAATGGTATACAGGGAAGCGCGATAAACAGATGGCATGGCTGAATGCTTTATACCCTAAGATAGCCAGATTTATTGATATCTGTGCGGGGTGAGCTGTCAGCTATCAGTGTCTTGTGTGTGTTAGCTATGAGTTTGACTGCCGATAGCTGACCACCGCTCTATCCGTTTTTCAGCTCCTGCAAAATATCCATCTCGCCGTCCTGTATGCGAATGACTTTAGAAAGGTTTTTGTACCGGATATTCACTACGAAAGTAATAGTATCGTTCCGGTAAGTTTTTACTTCCTTCACGTAGCTGATGCTATAATCATAATAATTCCGCTTTACCAGATCACGAAGCTCAAAAGGCATTTTATCTTCGTTATACCCTTTTACTGTTGCGACCCACCGTCCTTTTCTATCATAATATACTATATAGCTGATATCGTCTTTCATAAAGCTGGCAATATATTCGCCATTGGAATGCACCCTCCATGTTTCATTGTCTGCATCTTTAAAGGTTTTCCTGAGATGAGCGAGGGCTCTGATATTAATGTCATTCAGACGTATCTTCTTCCCGCCTTCCGGGAAGGCTGTTATATGACCTGTCTCGTACCCCTGCGGGCTGCTGCTGTCAAAATTGACAGGGACAAGATTGTTTTTCTGTGCGAACATTCGCAGGGGCAATACACTGCAATATATTGCCGTGGCAATAAGAAAAGATCTCATTTTCATACTGAATTTAAATTATTAGGTTAAGAAATAGCAGTTGCCCGTTGTGTAGAATATAATATAATAGACCCGCAGTATATAAGAATGTTGCACTGTTGAGCGCATGGTTTTCTTAAGATATTGTTAGATGAAAAATTTCTTGACAAGTTGGGATATTTTAACCTTAATTAACAGTGGCGACTAGTACTTTATAGTTGTTTAAGCGTCTTATATATACAGGCAATAAACAGTAATGATTTTCTCATAAGCAGTTAGTTTTGGTTACGGTCCCTATTTCTATAGGGACCATTTCTTTGCCCCCACGTTTGTCAAAAACTCCGGAAATTTTTTTCGTCCGCCCGGATATCTTTACTTTGGGAACATTTATTAAAGTATATAATGAAGCAAAATTTTATCTTTTTTGTTGCTGTCTTTCTCTTTATGACGGCGTGTAATAGTAATGTACAGGAAAGCTGTGAGCCACAGGAGCGCAATAAGGCACTCGAATCCATTGATTCTTTATCTGCAAGCCTGAAATGGCCGGAAGACCTTCAGATCACAGGTTTTGCAGGTCCGGATCTTACTCCCAGCCCGGCCTGCCTGGCAGTTGCCGCTACAGGAGAAGTATTTGTGGGTGTTGATATGATCGGCTCTCTGGGTAAAACTCCCGGGAGGGGAATGATCGTAAAGCTGGTGGATTGCAATAATGACGGGATTGTAGACAGGCACAGCAGGTTTGCTATGGTAGATGATCCCAGGGGCATTATTGCCGTTGGAGATAAGGTATATGTGCTGCATACTGTATTCACAGACAGCGTAGCCACGGGCATGGACCTCGTGGTTTTTGAAGACAAAGATCATGACGGGGTGGCTGACGGACCTTCAAGCCCCCTTGTTGAGCATATAAGTAATCCCAACTATTTGCGCAGCAGGGGCACAGATCATGCTACCAACGGGATAAGAATGGGTATTGACGGCTGGATATATATAGCTGTAGGTGATTTTGGGTTTCACGATGCGGTAGACCGCGATGGTAAAAAGCTGACCATGCTTGGAGGGGGTATAGTGCGGGTGCGTCCGGACGGTACTGAGCTGGAAATATATACCCATGGCACGCGCAATATCTATGATGTTGCCATAGATCCTTATATGAATACCTTTACCCGGGATAATACCAATGATGGCGGCGGCTGGAATATCCGCTTTTCTCATCAGCTTCAGTCCGGTGAATATGGCTACCCGGTATTATTCAAGCATTTTACCGAAGAGATCATTCCTGCCCTGGTTGACCTGGGCGGAGGCTCTGGTACCGGTGCCTTATATATGGATGATGACAGTTGGCCGGCAAAGTACAATCATGTGCCTATGATGTCCGACTGGGGACGGAATGAGCTGTATATTCACAGGCTTACCCCGGATGGCGGCAGCTATACCCAGGAACAGGAAGATTTTATCAGCCTGCCCCAGATAACCGATGTAGATGCAGATGCTTCGGGGCGTATGTACCTTTCCGCCTGGAACGGCGCCGGGTATTCCGGCGACTCCACCAAAGGATTTGTAGTAAGAGTTGTTCCCAAAAACTGGAAATATAAACCATATCCCGGTCTTGAAAATGCTTCGGTTAATGAATTGGTTGATCTGCTGAAAGGCGGAAGCGCAGCGGGAAGATTATATGCACAGCAGGAACTGATCAGCCGTCCTGCAAATGAAGCGGCTGAGGCTGCATGGACGCTTGCTGCCGATACATCGCAGCCCCTGTATACAAGGGTGGCGGCTATGTATGCCTACGCCCAGCTTGCCAAAACGGCGGCAGTGAAAAATTTGCTGCAGCTTGCTGCGGAAAAAGATATGAAAGCATTTGCCCTGAGAGCACTTGCAGACAGGAAACCTTTTCTTAAGGATGTGCCCGTGGCGCCATTTATTAATGCCCTGAAAGATTCTTCAAAACAGGTACAGCTCACGGCTATTATCGCTTTAGGGAGACTGGGAAATCCCGAAGCCATTGAGTCCCTGCTCGAAATACCGGTGCCGGCTTCGTTTGTGGCCCCTGCAAAGGGAACGGAAGGTCCGCATGCAACACCTAATGCGGCTATCATTCCCCCACACCTGGCAGTAAGGGCCCTGGTAGCCCTGCATGCAGCAGACGCCTGCGTGAAAGCCATCGGAACCCCGCATACCACGCTGGCTTTATGGGCGCTCAGGTATATGCACGATCCCAAAGCCGTGGAAGGGTTGATGGCCGCATATCGCCAGACCAGCGATGAAAAACTGAAAACTGAAATATTATCCACGCTGGCACGACTATATAAAGAAGAAGCCCCTTACGACGGATCGTGGTGGTGGAGCACCCGTCCCGACTCACACGGGCCTTATTACAAACCCATTACCTGGGAGGCTTCAGATAGTATTAAATCACTTCTTGTTGCCGAATGGAATAAAGCAGGCGCTCCCGGAAAACAGTTTTTCGCTGATCTTAATGGCAGGCTGCGGCTTGGCATTACACAATTTGGCGGACAGGAGGAAGAAGAGGAAACAAAAGAAGAAGCCCCTAAAGTTGACCTTAATAAGATCAGGAATAAGAAAGGGCAAATAGGTGCTTCCTCTATAGAAGATATAATGCTGGCGATGGATAAAATAAAAGGCGATCCGGCAGATGGCAGGCGATTGTTTACCCAGCAGGGGTGTATTGCCTGTCATACGCTCGACAGGAGCCAGCCTTTGAAAGGCCCGTATATGGGGCAGATCGGGTCTATTATGACACGAAAACAGATCGCGGAATCTATTCTTAAGCCCGATGCCTCCATCTCCCAGGGGTTTGCCACCGTTCAGATCCAAACAAAAGACGGGAAAACCCTAATAGGGTTTGTGAGCGGGGAATCTGCCGATAAGGTTACGCTAAGAGATATTACAGGCGCCGTTCACACGGTAAATACCAGAGACATACAAAAGCGGCAAGAGCTTAAAAACTCAATAATGCCTACCGGGCTTGCCAACGCCCTGTCGTATGAAGAATTTGCGTCCCTGATCACTTTCCTGTCGCAGCAAAAGAAGTAAGAAATCCCCAAGTTATTCTACTATGGTGGATAACTGCATTTTTAGATATTGTTCAATTGGATTACTTTGTAAAAAAATATTATTAAACTATTAAACTAAAGCACATGCCTGCCAAACCAAAAAAAGCAGCAAAAAAAGCGGCGCCGAAAGCAGCAAAGAAAGCCGCTAAAAAATCCCCTGCAAAAGCTGCTAAAAAAGCAGTAAAGAAAGCTGCACCAAAAAAGGCTAAACGTACGCCCAATGCAGCTTTTATGGCTCCATTGACAGCCAGCCCGGCATTGGCGGAGGTGGTAGGTTCCAAGCCATTGCCCAGAACAGAAGTCATTAAAAAGATCTGGGAATATATCCGGAAAAATAAATTACAGGATAGCACAAACAGGCGGATGATCAATGCAGACGCTAAACTTAAAGTCCTTTTCGACGGGAAATCTCAGATTTCTATGTTTGATCTTGCAAAAATTGTAAGCAAGCATCTTAAGTAATCTTCTTCTGTATTACGCACAAAGCCCCCGGTAAATATCAGGGGCTTTGTGTTTTTAGGATGTGGCAATTGTATTTCACCTCTTTAAAGGCTTCAGCCTGCCTGAACACAGATTATTTTTGCTAAGTAGTAGAAGCATCGGCTGCCAACTACTCGTCGGTAGTCTCGTATAAAATGCACCGTACTATCTGATAAGGGTTACTAACCCTCTACGATAAACAGGCCCACAAAAAGATTTAGCTCTTATAACGTATACAAAAGTCCCGCTGGGTTGCTGGACTCCTTTATAGGTCCCATCCCAACAATCCGTTGTGTTCTTTGAATAAAACACCTTTTCTCCCCACCTGTTATAAACAGACAGCTCCTCAAGCTGGATATTTCCCCATTTGCGCACGCTAAAGCAATCATTAATACCATCGCCGTTGGGAGTAAAAGCATTCGGCACCAGGTATAATGGCTTTCCTTCTTTGGTTACCTTTACGGTCACCGTATCTTCTCCGATACATCCATAACTGTTTTTTCCTACTACCTTAAACAGAGTGGTAGTATCAATGTTTACAACAGGATTAGGTTTGAGTGCATTATCAAGATGCACAGCAGGGCTCCATTGATAAGAATTTGCCCCGGCAGCATTGAGCTGGGCGGTAGTGACAAGGCAGTTTATATCGTTTGATCTTTGCGCTATAACTTCCGGAATAGGATTTACTGTGATGTGAACTTCAATTGTAGTATCAAAGTAACAGGTGTTTTCTGTCATATAAACAGAATAAACCGTAGATAAAAGAGGCTGAGCGACGGGGTTCGCCGAAAGCGGGTTATCCAATGAGACAGCAGGGCTCCATTGATATGAGTCACCACCATCTGCATACATCAGGATATCAGTTCCTTTACAAACAGATGTATCTGCAATAGCAGAAAATACCGGGTAAGAACGCAGCGTAATGACAACTGAATCAGAGCTGGTACAACCGGTAACAACATCATTTACTTCAACCACGTAAGTAGTGTTTTTATCAGGAGCCGCAGTTGGATTAGCAATAAAGGGGTTACTAAGTGTTGCAGACGGAGTCCAGGAATAAGATGAACCTCCTGATGCAGTGAGTTGTACCTTCACTTCGGGACAAATCAACGTGTCATTTGTAATGCTTACTGCCGGTATGGGTCTGACTGTAACCAGTACCGTATCTTTATCTGTGCAACCATCCGGATTAGATGCAGTAATAACATATTCAGTTGTAGACACAGGTTGAGCAACTGGTGATTTAATGGAAGGATCACTCAGCCCTGAAGACGGCGACCAGGAGAAGGTTGCAGCATCTCCTGCTGTATATAATCGGAAGGCTACTCCTTCACAAATTGAAGTATCCGATCTTGCCTGAATGTCTACCGGGACACTGACAAGCACCTGGACGGTATCGCTTTTAAAGCAGTTATTTGCTGATTTTCCAGTTACCACAAATCGGGTCGTAGATAGCACCTCTGCCAGAGGGGCACTGACCGCAGAGTCCGACAGATTCATTCCCGGAGACCATGAATAAGATATAGCATCCCCTATTGCGGAAAGCTGAGCCTGCCCTGCCCCGCAAAGGAGTGTATCATTATTAGTAATAAAGTCAGGCGCTTTGTTTACTGTAATATTTACGGTATCGCTGGCATCACAACCATTTACTGTTTTCCCGGTTACAATATAGTCTGTCGTTACAACAGGCATAGCAATAGGATTTAGGATCTTCTGATCAGACAAACCTGTTCCGGGCAACCATGTATAAGACGCAAAACCGGCAGTTGCGTCAAGCTGCACACCGGCACCTTCACAGATAGTGGTATCCCTAACTGTTTTGATCACAGGTTCTTCAACAGTAATGATCACACTATCCCTCTTAACAGTTACAGGAGCAAATGAAATATCATCAAGGGCGAAATCGTTACCCCAGGAAACCGTATTTTTATTTACAATTGAAATCACAGCAGATGTATTATTACCAGAGTTCCAGGCCGTATAAAATTGTGTCCAGTTGCAAATGGGCAAACTCGCAGTTATCGGATTTCCTATCCCTATACCATTAATGAAGAACTCTAATTGAGCAGGATTATCGTTGAAATGCGATTCTATCCAGGTGCTAAAGGCATAGTTAGTATTTGGAATCACGTTTATTGTCTGAGTCCAAACAATCTTATTATCCTCCGGAGAGCCATTTACAAGAAGCATATTCCCTGTCCCTGAATGATCCGTACAATTGTATATTAAATGGGGATTCCACGCCAAAGAGCTCTTCCCTACAAAATACTCTCCTTCTGTCGTATTATTCACAACATATTTATATTCTGATTTAAACCCTGTATTACCAGCAGCGAAATCACCGTTTACTATAATATTTTGTCCGGTAATCAGTGTATTCAAATAATAAACTGTTGAATTTTGAGGAGAAGCCAGAGGGTTTGCAATATCAGAGGCGCTCAATGTCTCTGAAGGAGTCCAGCAATAGTTTAAAGCATTAACAGCATTAAGTTGTATGCTGCTGCCTGCGCAAATAGTTGTATCATTCGTAATAATAAGGCTGTCGTTCTGAACATCTACAGTTATGGACTTCGTTATTGACTCATTTACTCCATTGAAGTTGATCACGGTAAGTGTTACATCGTAACTACCGAAAGAAGGATACTGAATGACCGGATTATCATTGCCGGGAGCGTTTGCTCCATTGCCAAAGTCCCAGTCAATAACTGTGGACCCGGGCGTTTCATTTTTGAAGGTAATATTTAATGGGTTGCAGGGGTTTTGTTCATAGCTAAAGTCTGCCGTGGTAAGAACAATCCTGAAACTATCTGTATTGCTGCAGCCATACCCGGTTGTTTCCACATAATACAATCCTTCCTGGCTCACTACAATTGAATCGGTATTATCATTTGTCGTATTCCATTTGTAATTCCCGGAAACATTTCCCGTACCGATCTTAACGGATGCTCCCGGTTGTAATATTATGGTTTGGATCGGAGTATGGACAGGCTCCGGTACAACAACTACCTGGCGGCAAAAAGATGCCTGGGTGGGTAAGCCATCATCTATTGTAAGATTAATTTTATATATGCCAGGCGTATTATATTTTACAGGAGGAGGAGATTGTCCACTAAAGCTCGGGATGCTTGCATTGGTACAACCGGGAAACTGAATCCTGGTAATAGTTTTGTTGTCCACATTAGTGATAAATGTATATACATTGTCATCTACCCTAAACAATTTGGATAGAGAATGGGGAAAACTCAAATTACCATTCATAGTCCCGAGAGAGACTCCATCCGGCACCCCTTTCAAATCGTTGTGAAAGTCTAGTCTGACTAAATCACTGCTCCCCGGTTGATTAACCGCAAACCCAACAATAGCATCACAAAATCTAAGAATAGTAATATCCCTTGGCGCATGCAACGCATTGCCCGGGTTACCCAAATCATTAACTACAGGAGTATTTAATAAAGAGTTACCAAAATCTAAACGGGCAAGACTATTATCATTGGCAACCGTTACAAAAACAAAAAAATCACCATTATCATTTACCACACTTACTCCTGTCGGATAATTTAACCCCAGTGGATAATTTTGGGCATCAGGCGTATTTTCTATCCCGTTCACAAATTCGAAACGGGTCAATGATCCATTTTTGTTTACTGTAAATCCATGCCAAATACCATTTTCCCTGAACATATATAAGTCCAGAGGCTGGTACATACCTCCGATATTTCCTAAATCTATAGCAGTTGGGTTAGGATTAGCAATGTCAGTTCCAAAATCAATTCTTACAATTTGAGGCACATCATTATAAAGCGGATCAGGGTCCCCTCCAACAACAAAAGCATACCATTTACCTCCTTCGTTAACGATTTGAATCCCTTCCAACCTGTTTCTAAGCGTATTATTAAAATTACCCAGGTTCACCCCGGTTGGCGTATTTAAAAGGCTGTTGCCGAAGTCCAAACGAGCTATCCCTAAAGATGGACCAAAATGATTGACTACAAATAGATAGAAGTTTCCATTATATTCCACAAAATCTGAAAAAACCGGCAAGGTAACTACCCCTCCAACATTTCCCAGATTCACTCCCACAGGAGGCGTATGCAAAATATCAGCAACACAAAAATTCCAGTAATGACTCGTAGCGCCAGCGCTTGTATTAGCAATGTTAATATTTTGTGAAACGCAGATAGTATCTGGAGCTGCAAAGCTTGCAGTCTGACTATGAGAACCAGAAGAATATAGTAAAACAGATAAGGTGAACAGAAAAAGAATAGCAACTTTTTTTTTCATAACAGGTTTATAGATCCGGATCGAAACTTAAAACCAAATATAGTATAAATAAAACAATTATATATAATAGCATAAATCAATTAAAAATAATTATTTTAAACTCCAGTATTATAAATTTGCTTCCTAAATATTAAAATTTAGTATGGCAGAAACTTTAGGTATGCTTTGCGATAAACTTACAATTGTAAAGCTAAAAGAATACCATACAGATGACGTTATTAGGCTCGAAAGCCTTAAAACTCAGGCTCATCAGCTACAAACAGAAATTGATGAATACCTTTATGATGCGATTAGCGGCAAGATTCCTGCGGAACGACTCTCTTTTGCCGCAAATAAGGTATTTAAAAAGGAAGGGAACGAGGTTGGCGATGTAACAGGAGATATCGGAGAAGTTTTTTATCAATTGGCCGACGTAAATTGTCGGCTTTGGCACGAACAGGAAAAAGTGTATGAATTTGAAAAAGTCCCGCCTGAACAAAAAGATATTGTAGTAAAACAATTAGCCCTTTTGAATCTGGAACGAAATAAATGTATTGATGCCATTAATTCCATTTTGATCAATTTTATTACAACTAATAGCAGATTTAAAAATTAATACATAATCCTATGCACATTAAAACTAGAACGACCTGCAGAGTATGCGGATCTTCTTCCTTAAAAAAAGTTATAGATCTCGGACCTCAGTATCTGCAGGGTTCTTTTGTTAAACCCGGCAAAGAAATGCCCTCAACCCGTAAAATCTCATGTACTCTTGTACGTTGTAATCCGGAAGAAGATGAAAACGCCTGCGGGTTATTGCAAATGGAGCATACAGTCCCACCCGAAATACTATACGCGGCTTATTGGTATCGCTCAGGTACGAATAATACCATGCGCAATCATCTGAAAGGTATTGTTGATGCTGTGACAGGAATTATTAAGAAAAAGGATGCAATTGTATTAGATATTGGCTGTAATGATGGCACATTATTGAGCTATTATCCCAAGGGAGGGATGAAATATGGTATAGACCCGTCAGATGTTGCACAGGAGATTAAAGAAGATGCTATTGTAGTACAGGATATATTTCCTTCTAAGAAACTGGTAGAGGTGCTGGAAGGGAAAACATTGGATGTAATTACATCAATAGCAATGTTCTATGATCTTGAAAATCCGGTTGAATTTGTAAATGGCGTTAAGCAGCTATTGTCACACAGGGGTATCTGGGTGTTCGAAATGTCGTATATGCCCGACATGCTGCGCCTTGATTCTTTCGATACCATTTGTCATGAGCACCTGGAATATTATAGTCTTGGAGTAATTGAGATTATCCTTAAGAAAGCAGGTATGCGACTCTTTAAAATTGAATTTAACGATATTAATGGCGGCAGTATAAGATGTTATGCCACGCATGATACAAATATAACCTATGATGCTCCGGAAGAAATACGATTGTTAAATGAGACAAGACAGAAAGAGTTTGATATGGAGCTGGATACAGACAAACCTTATCAGTCCTTTTGGAACAGGATTAACGTTGTAAAAGATGAGTTGCATTCTTTACTGATTAAGTTAAAATCTGAAGGAAAGAAAATTCATATTTATGGCGCCTCAACAAAAGGAAATACCATACTACAATGGTGCAAAATTGATAAAGATATAATAGATTATGCGGCAGAAAGGAACCCTGATAAATATGGGGCGTATACGTTAGGCACTAATATTCCTATAATCAGCGAAGCTGAAAGTCGTGCAATGAACCCGGATTATTATCTTGTATTGCCGTGGCATTTTAAAGAAGAGTTTTTAGAAAGAGAAAAGGAAACATTAGATCGCGGGATTGGTCTTATATTTCCTTTGCCTAAGGTTACTATATATAAAAAATAAATTGAAGCAAAAGGCATTATTGATTAATGAAAACTAGGATTCTTTTTATTTCCCACCCACAAAAACAATGTGGAGTTCACGAATTTGGCATTACTACATCTGAAGCGTTAAAGGCATCAGAATTATACGAATTTATTTATGTGGAATGTTCCAGCATGGATGAATTAAACGGTGCAGTAAATTTTTATTCTCCGTCTGCCGTTATCTATAACTACTATCCATCCACTATGCCATGGCTAAGAAAAAAGATAATCCATACAAAATATAAACCTCTAAATAAACATATAAATATTCCACAAATAGGGGTATTACATGAAGTCACTCAGTATAAAGCTGATAGAGTTAATAATCATTTATTCGATTATTATATTGCACCCGACCCAACACTATTGTTAAAAAATCCAATAGTTCTAAAAACAGGAAGATTAGTCCCAGAATATGAAAATAACTACACTTTACCAGAAACTCCAACTATTGGAAGTTTTGGATTTGCAACTCCTAATAAAGGTTTTGAAAAAATAATTGACGCTGTTCAAAACGAGTTTGACAAAGCAATAATACGTTTCAATATTCCTTTTGCCGATTTCGGAGATAGTGATGGTAGTAATGCCCGAAGACTAGTTGTTGAATGCAAACAAAAAATAAAGAAAAGTGGAATAGATTTAATTGTAAGTCACGATTTTTTAGACAGAGAAGGTCTAATAAATTTTTTGGCTCAAAATACAGTAAACATTTTTCTGTATCAAGATAAAAACAACCGTGGGCTATCCAGTACTACTGATTATGCAATAGCAGCAAAAAGGCCTTTAGTAGTATCTGATAGCATAATGTTTCGCCACCTGCATAATCTTGAACCTTCTATAGTCTATGGAAAATATACAATTAAAGAAATTATTTCTCACGGAACAGAATCCCTGGAAAAACTTAAGATTGAATGGAGTAAAGAAAATTTAGTTTGGGAATATCACCGGATATTAAACGCAATCCTGAAAAAAGAAATGATTTCAGTTATTGATCCATATGTAAGTAACTGGGGAAAAATCAAGTCCAGGGTAAAGAATTTTCTTGGATTACAGTCAAAAAGGTTTACTTGGTTAAGAAATACAGAAACTGTTAGTGAAGATATGTTAGGCATTATTAAAGAACCACGATATATTCCAGTTATTCTGCCTCAGAATATTTCATTAAATAGGATTTTAGATAATAATGCAAGAAAGCTATACGAACCTACTATTGCTAAGCTAAAAGAATTGGTTCCGCTCACAATGGCAAAAAAAATACCTGAAGCGAACGTTCAACAAGCGTTTGTTTTCGACACCATTTATCGCTTAATATCTAATAAAAAGAGTCCAAAAATACTATGTGTGGGTAGCTACGAAGATACTGCAGCAATGTCTTTAAAAAGAATGGGATTAAAAATTGAAGAAATCGATCCTGTTATAAATTATTATCTGCAAGAGCACTATACAAAACCCGGTGTTGAAAAAAACACTTACGATATAATTTTCTCAACATCTGTTATTGAACACGACCCCGATGATAAATCTTTTATAAAATGCATTGAAGGATTACTTGCTCCGGGTGGTATTGCTATTCTTACCTGCGACTATAAAGATGGTTGGAAGCCGGGTGATGCAAAACCTGAAGTAGATGCAAGACTCTATACTAAATACGACTTAGAAAAAAGGATTTTGTCATATATCCCCGAGTGCAAACTGTTTGACGACAATCCGAATTGGGAATGCCCTAACCCAGATTTCACATACTTAGGAAAATACACCTACACTTTCGCCACATTTGTAATAGAGAAGAAAAATAAACAATGAAGGCTTTAATATTCGGAGCAAATGGGCAAGATGGCTTTTACCTTTCTGAACTTTTGAGTAGAAATAATATTGATGTTATTTCTTCATCAAGAAAAGGAAGTATTGCCGATGGAGATGTGGGAGATTTTGCCTTCGTGAAAAATATTATTGAACAAAATAAGCCCAGCTATATTTTTCATCTTGCAGCCAGCTCAACAACAAGACATGACGCTTTATATGATAATCATCATTCAATCGCTACAGGTACGCTTAATGTGCTTGAGTCTGCAAAGCTATATTCTCCTCATTCCAAAGTCTTTATTTCCGGGAGCGGGCTTCAATTTAAAAATGAATCTCTGCCTATCAAAGAAACTGACCCCTTTGAGGCGCGTGACGCCTATTCTGTAAGCCGGATCCAATCCGTTTATGCAGCAAGATACTACCGGCAATTGGGTATACAGGCGTATGTTGGTTATTTTTTTAATCATGATAGCCCGAGAAGGTCTCCGCGCCACGTGAGCAAAATGATAGCTTCTGCTGTGAAAAGTATCGGTCATGGCAATAAAGAAATAATAGAAATAGGGGATTTAAGAGTAAAAAAGGAATGGGGATTTGCAGGTGATATTGTTGAAGCGGTTTGGACATTGGTACAGCAAGATAATATAATGGAAGCTGCACTAGGCACAGGGAAAGGATATTCAATACAAGACTATATTGAAGTATGTTTTAACCATATCAAAAAGGATTGGCATGAATTTGTAAAACCAAAGCCAGGTTTTGTCGCTGAATATAGTCAGCTTATTTCTAACCCTGAAACTATATTTTCATTAGGCTGGAAACCCAAAACTTCGTTTAACGACCTAGTAACAATGATGCTTACTCATGAATAAATCTCCCGGAAATAAAATACTGCTTGTTCAGCTCTTTTCTAACGGAGATTGTCTGTATGCAACTACTATAGCAAGGCAAATAAAAAAGGATTATCCCGGATGCCATCTAACATGGGCAGTTGCAGGCTCTTGCAGGAATATTCTTATAGGTAACAATGACGTAGATGAAATTTTGGAAATTAATAGTGTTAAAAAAAATGATATAGCCGCATTTAGGAGATTAAAGCAAGAATTTGTCAGACAACAACAGGAAGGATTGTGGCAGGAAGTGTTTGTCACGCAAATCATGGACGATAATCAAGCTAATTATGATGGCTGCATCAGATCTGCCCTTTTTAGGGGTTACCCTCATCCGGTAACGATAGAACCAACCCCAATACTGGAATTATCAGATGCCGAAAGAGAAAACGCTAAAAAATTTGTTCGGCTTCATAATTTTGAAGCTTACACACATAGAATATTATTTGAGTTTGCTCCACAAAGCGGCCAACTGCCCATCACGCAGGAAAAAGCAATCTCTATTGCAGAAAGTTTGACCGATCATAATGATATTTTAGTAATTCTTTCCTCTGCTAAAGCAATAACTCATACACGGAAAAACATTGTTGATGGGAGTTGCTTAACATTAAGAGAAACAGCGGCGTTATCTTCCTATTGCACATTATTGTTAGGATGCTCCAGTGGTATTACATGGATTACTACATCCACAGGTGGAAAGCTGCTTCCCATGATACAATTGGTAAACCCTTATACAGACTGGGTTAATCCGGTCAGCAGAGATTTTAACAGACAGCGAAGGTCAACAGAACATATAATTGACATAATCAATTTTGATATTACCAAAGTTTACAACTGCACTTATGCAGCTACAAAAGATTTTGAGAAAGCAAAACAAATCTATAATCAAAATATTCCATTAAGTTTTAGAACAACCCGAAAGATTGTTTATAATCTACTATGCTATCTTCAGCTTAAAGCAATTGCAAGGCATATAAAAATTAATGCAAAATTGTACAATAATAATATTCATTTTTATATAGAGGTGCTAATCGGATTTTTGACCTTCCCTACCAAGCTGATTAAAAATATCGTTGAAAAAAGAATCTTATTGAAAGAGAAAATTTGATCCTTTTAATAAACCAAAGATGCTAAGTATTATCATAGTAAACTATAAAACGCCTCAATTAATACTGGACTGCCTCGCAACAATTTATGACCAGGTTCAAAACCTCCAATTTGAAATATTAATTGTAGATAATGCATCTGAAGATAATAGCCAGCAAATAATAACGACTGCTTTCCCAACAATTAACTGGATACAATTGCCTTATAATGCCGGTTTTGCGCGTGCAAACAATCAAGGCATTAACCAATCAAAAGGAGATGTGGTTCTGTTATTAAATTCTGATACATTGAATGTACGGAACGGAGTCGAACAATGTTACAGGCAATTTCTCAGGTCCGAATATGCGGCGTGCGGAGTTCAGCTCTTAAATCCTGATGGATCGCATCAAATATCGGGTAATTACGCGATTAAAGGCGCTCTAAATTACCTGTTGCCCCTTCCCTATATTGGACGTGTTCTCAGGTTCTTTGCAAATGCTATAGGACTAAGAAAGCCTAATATTCCATCAACCTCCCAGGAAGTAGAAGTTGACTGGATTAATGGAGCATTCTTAATGGTAAAAAAAACTGCTATCGAAAAAGCTGGTTTGCTCGATGAAGATTTTTTTCTGTATGCAGAGGAGGCAGAATGGTGCAGCCGGCTACGAAGGATAGGAAAACTTTGTATATATGGACAATACAATGTAATCCACCTGCAGGGAGAGACAGCCAATGCTACATTTGATTCATCAGGCAAAGGTTATTATAATTTGTATGATCGTAAAGGGTTACAAATAATACTCTCAAATTTCGTCAGGATAAGAAAAGAATTTGGCCCAGCCTGGTTTATATTTCACATGCTCGTCTATTCCATTGCAATACCCATCTTCTTTCTTGGAAGCTTTATCCAAAATCTTGTGAAATTTAAAAGCCCATCCAATGATTTCAAAAATGCTTCAAAATTTACAAAGAACATGTTCAAAGTTTGGGGATTCTTTTTCAAAATATTATCCAATAAACCTTATTTCTATAAAGTATTATAAGAAATTAATATCAGGGTTAATTGATTTAATTGTTGATTTTGTATGTAACAACCAACCTCGGACGCCTGGTTGAATCTGAATAGCGGCTGTTGGCAAAGTTAAGGGTTCGGAATACTTCTTCCTTTTGAAGCTGAAGGCAAAAACCGGCAGTCTTTTTCCCATCATCTATCATATCCTGCACAAGCTTCGTTACATCAAGATCTACCGCATCAGAATTAAATTGAGATGTAGAAGCGGGAATTTCAACCTGGTTAACATCCGTTGTTGCAGGCTTATTATTCCATGTCACAGTTCGTTCATTCCAATTTTCAGTTACTCTTTTGAGCCAACACTTGTTATCCTCTCCATGGGCAACATACGGAGAACCAGGATAAGAGGAATTACCCTGAGGAGCAGCAGTACCGGTACTTACTCCAAACAAAGATAATTTAGCCGACAAAATAGTAATGCTGTCAGGAAGACCATACAACGCAGAAAACTTTATATAAGATCTGTAGGTTCCTTCCCCCGCTCCTCCAAAAGTCCATCTTGATGCAGATAAATCCGGGCTATGTATGTTATTTATATTAGCATACTCTCCACCATCGTTCTCTCTGTAAGCTACGATAACATCTCGTCCGTCATTAGGACCTGGGCGCAGATACAACGTTTTCACAATCTCAGGTACTTCTTGAGTGTTTTCTTTCTCACAACTTATAACAAGTAAGGATAGTAAAAAAGAGAGAAATAATTTCATTAGTGATTTCATTACCATTTATTTTTAAAAATATATTATACAACCGATTTGACTAATTTCTTCTACAAATATTGTAAAATATTTTAAAAAAAATGATTTTTAACCAAATATATACCAAACTTAAATGCCTCTTTTACTTGAATTAATTCTGTTTATTTTAATGAGCCCGATCTGATACGCTTATAAATCAATAATATTGAAGCAATTTCACATACTCAACCTTATCACTCCCCAATAATCCAGCAGCAGCAACGAGCAAAAAAAGAAAATGAAGAGTATCAGTGCTATTTCAAATATTTTTTTCATCACATTTCTCATCTCTGATCTCAGAAGTATTCCTGCTGTGACATGTATAAGAATGCCTAATGAGATGACCGATAGCCCAAGAAATAAAAACTGACCAAGAGAAAAAGTGGCTATCGCTATACCGGTCAATATCAGTAATGAGCCGGTTGCTTTCAAAGGGGAATTAAGATACTTAACCATAGGATACGTTCTCTTTAGATTAATTAAGTTGAATATTCAAAATTATTCAAGCTTTATTCTACTTTCGCCGGAGCAGAACAATCTTTGGCAGAATTTTATCCTACGCTAAAGAACAGTAAAAGAAATCAGCAAAAAATTCGCATAAGTTAATCCCGGTGAAAAAAGAAGGGCTCAGGTTGCACATCTCATTATTCACTATTTACTATTCACCTGCTTTCATCACTGTCATTTCGCAAATTCACCTGTCCACTCGCCATCTTTGTTAAAAATATTTATCCCGCTATCCGAATCTGTACAGGCAAATGCCCCTGTCCATTCATCCTTCAGGTCAAAAAAATTATAGGTCTTGGAATCTGTCAGCACCATATATCCCACCCATTTTCCCTTCATATCAAAATTGAGCATGACCATCTGATCTGCCATGACGCAATACCCTTTATGATTACCCTCTTTATCGAACATATAGTACCCCAGCCAATTGCCGCTTATCAATGGGTTGAGACTTAATGAACGAAGAGGGTTAAGCACTTCATTGAAATGGGGATTGATCTTTGTGTTCAGCTTCGGGTTTATGAGTGCATTGCTTGCCGGATTGATCGCTGCGTTGGAATAAGGATTGAGATTCCAGTTAAAAAGCGGGTTGATCTTAAGGTTTTTTTCGGGGGAGATGCGTTCGTTTTCGACAGGGCTCAACGTTTTGTTGAGTAACGGGTTCCTGTTTGCAGGGATCTGAGCATATCCCGCAATACAACCAAATATCACAAATGCCGTAAGTAAAATTAATTTCATAATAGGGTAATTTAATTGCAGTGCACCAAATAACCAGAGATTATAAATTACAGGAATGGTCTATAATAATATTGGATTGTACTTCTCAACCAAAAAACATCCGGGAATACTGACCAGGATCGCCGGTTTTGCCTTATAAGGCAAAACCAGAATACCAGGCAATATTCCCCGATGAAAATATATCAATTATGTAGTCGCAATTTTTATCAAATACGCTGCACTAACTATAAATTAATGATGTTTTTATAAAGTTTTTAAGACATTATTCATATTTCTTACTGCGTCGGCAGATTTCGCAAATAAGGTTTTTTCTTCATCGTTAAGGTCAAAATCCACTATTTTTTCCCAGCCATTTTTTCCTATTATCACAGGAACACCAAGGCAAATATCTTTTTGCCCGTACTCCCCTTCAAGATAAACACAACAGGGTAACAACCGCTTCTCATCTCTCACGATCGCCTTTACAAGATCGGCGCCCGAGGCACCCGGGGCATACCATGCAGAAGTGCCCAGCAAACGGGTAAGGGTAGCGCCGCCAACCATTGTATCTGCAGCTACTTTCTGAAGTGCTTCCGCAGACAGGTATTTGCTGACGGGAGTACTGTTGTAAGTAGCCAACCTTGTCAGCGGTATCATCGTTGTATCGCCATGGCCGCCGATCACAACGCCCTGCAGGTCATTCGGGGAAGCCGGAATAGCCTGGCTCAGGTAATATTTAAATCTTGAGCTGTCTAATATACCACCCATACCAATCACCCTGTTTTTGGGCAGGCCGCTTGAGGTAAGCGCCAGGTAGGTCATGGTATCCATGGGGTTGCTGATAATAATTATAATAGCATCCGGAGAGTGCCGGAGTATATTCTGTGTAACATTTTTTACGATCCCTGCATTTATCCCGATCAGCTCTTCCCGTGTCATTCCCGGCTTACGGGGAATTCCGGAAGTGATCAGCACCACATCACTGTTTTTGGTTTTTGCATAATCATTGGTGCTTCCCACTATTCTTGTATCAAAACGCAGCAATGCTGCTGTCTGCATCATATCAATAGCCTTTCCTTCTGCCAGCCCTTCTTTAATATCAAGCAAAACCAACTCATCGCATAAGGCAGCTCTCGCAATATTATCAGCGCATGTGGCACCTACAGCGCCGGCGCCTACTACAGTTACTTTCATTTGTAAATTTTATTTTTTTAATGACCGATTAAATTATGGGCAAAATAAACTATTTAACATACTTCAACAAATCCTCAATAGGCGGAGAGCCTTCAAATGTCTTGAGCAAAGCATATTTTTTATCGTAGATGGCTATAAAAGGAAACACTTTCATCTTAAAATAACCGGTAAAAAAGAACTTCGGGTCATACCCCACTGTTATGTTTTTATATTGACCGAGCCCGTATTTTTCATAAAAATCGCGCATCTTTTCAAAAGCCAGCGGTGTCACCATCAGCAACTGGCTATGCTTGAAACCTGATATATGCTGCCTGATCAGCTCCGTTTCGTGCTGGCAATGCTCACAATCCGGGCTGAAAACCATTACTACTGTTTTTTTGTTTTTGGGAAGGTCCTTTTTGGTATACCAGGTAGCGCTGTCGGGTAAAAGCACAGAAAATTGAGGCAACGGGTAAAGCGTATAAGCCGGCGGGGGCACAGTATCCTGTTGTGCAAAGCCGGTTGCCCCTAAAAAGCACAATATCATCAGTGCCGGTAAATGCTTCATATCTAGTGTTTTTTCTTTAAAAGTACATAATCATCAGGTAACCCGGCCTTGTTAAAAAAATGTCAGTATAAACATCACATTAACATTGTTTGTCAACAATATGTAGATTTGCAGGAGCGTTGTAACCCGGGTTATGATAACTATTGCTATGATGATCGTGAAATGTCGGAGGTCAAACGTGAAAACCTTACATCTTACCTTTCACGTCTCACAATTATCTACGGCACAATAGTTTTAACTTAACACTATAATATGAAGAAAGTATACTGCCTCTTACTGGTTCTTGGTACCGGCTGTATAGCTTTTGCCCAGGTGAATGCAAACACTGCTCCCGCAAAAGAAATACTGGTATTAAAAGAACCCAAATTCGATTTCGGGAAAATCCCCCAGGGTAAGCCGGTTACACATATCTTTGAAGTAGTAAATACAGGCAGCGAGCCATTGCAGATAGAAAATGTACAGGCTTCCTGCGGCTGTACTACCCCTCAGTGGGATCATGACCCGATTGCAGCGGGCGCCGCCAGGAAAATCACTGTAGGATATAATGCGGCTGCAAATGGTCCCTTTGAAAAGACGATAACGATATTCTATGATTCCGGCAAAACAAAACAGCTCTTTATTAAAGGCGAAGTATGGCAGACACCTGCCGAGCCGGCTCCCGCTAATGCAAGTGTTCAATTATTAAAAAATATAAACCGTTAAATAATGAAAAAAATACTATTCACGCTGGCGGCTTTTGCCGTAACCTCATGGGCAGTAGCTCAGGACAATAAGGTAAAACCTAAAGCTGAAGACTTTATAAGCTTTAAAGAAAAAAAACATGATTTTGGAAAGATAAAGCAGGGAACGCCTGTCAATTACGAATTCGCTTTTACAAATATAACCGACAAGCCGGTGATCATTGAAAATGCCTGGGCTTCCTGTGGTTGTACCACCCCTACCAAGCCTGAACAACCCATTGCAAAAGGAAAGAACAATGTGATCAAGGCCGGTTTTAATGCAGCCGCTGCAGGCCCCTTCGACAAAACGGTATATGTAAAGGTACAGGGCGTTGACATTCCTCTTGAGCTGAAAATATCCGGTGAAGTATTGAATGCCGATGCCTACGCAAAATATGAAGCTGAGAAAAAAGATAATAAAGGGGGAAAATAGAGGGATATTAGTGCAAGGGGGCAGGGTCAAATTCATCATCGTCTTTTCATATCTCACCCCAGGAATAGCATATTACAATTAACACAAAACATTAAAAGAAGAGAGCCCGGTAATCGGGCTCTCTTCTTTTAACCGCGGTTCAGTCTGAGGTTTGCAATATTACCTCTGCTGAATTCTTCAATAAGTTTTTTGAGAATTAAATCTCCCCCCTTACTTTTGCGCCGGAGAGATGGCAGAGCGGTCGAATGCGGCGGTCTTGAAAACCGTTGACTGTCACAGGTCCGGGGGTTCGAATCCCTCTCTCTCCGCTTTTTCTTCTTTAATCAATTGATCTGCAAAGTGTTCGCAGCACGTTAGTAAAAAAGTTAACAAAAAAGGTTAACAGTTACTAATATGGCTAAAGCAGATCAATTTACAATTCCCCAGATTAAATCATCCGGCGATAAGTGGTTCGTTTGGTTCCGTTACAGGGAACCTAATGGGAAAATGAAACTTTTTATTAAAAAAGGCGGCGTCAACTATCTGACCCTGGACAAAAAAGAACGGATGGCTCAATTGTAGGCCTTGAGAAAGGCGCTCCTTTATAAACTTGAAGTTCAGGGCTGGAATCCGATCTCTAATACTTACCCGTTAAAATCTTCCGAAGACTTGAAATTGAAAAATTTCAAAAAATGGGGTTGAATGCCGCTTTAGATTTCGCATTATCAAAATGTGATCTTGCAAAGAAAACAAACCAGGGTTATAGTGGTACGGTAAATTTCTTCAAGGAAGCAGCGGAAGCGCTTCAGATTTCATTCAAACTGATTGTTTCTATAAAACGGCTCCATATAAAAGCGCTCATGGAAAATATCAAAGAAAGCAGATTATGGAGTAATAAAGCTTATAACAAAAACCTCGGCTACATTGCATCAGTGATTGACAGGCTTTAGACGCTCTACCTGATGAAAATAAAAAGAGTTGTTATACTCTCATTTGAAAGACGAAAAGGATTTTAATCTTGCCTGGAAATTTCTTTCTATCATAAAAGAACTAAATTTATTTGATGTTGAATTTGTAACAGACCTAATTAAGCATCCAGACTTTATCGTCAGGAAAATGGGAGTTACTGCGGCATCCTGCGATAAGCCTTTTTATAACAGAAATGATATAGCTGAACTAGAAAACCTAACATCTTTAATTACTGAATATTTTCCGGTAAGAGGACAAGTAACCTCTAAAAAGCAATTATTATCCTCCAAAGAGAAAAAGTTTGGATATGCGAATGTAGTAAAACAGCAGATATGAATTCCTATTGTAGCGGATGCAACAGAGATATAAAAGGATTCACTAAGGAAGAGGTGAAACCAGATATTGCGATCAATCATATTTCTGAAATAATCTGTTTTTTAAAAGAGTTTAGTATATAATCAAAGCCGTGATCTCCCGGCTGAGCATGTAGTATTTCACAAAAACCCTATTAAAAATGAACGACCCACAACCACTAACCAGCTATGAGTTCTGGACGCTGATTTTACAGATCATCGGTACCCTTGCAACCGTGGCAGCATGCATAGGAATTATCTATGCCAAAAAGAGCCTGGATCTGGCAAGATATGACTTTGATCGTAAGCTATGTCTTGAAACCGGTGCATATGCTTTGAAATGCTTCATACCAACAAGCGATTTGATTATTGATATTTTCAGCATTCTGATTCATAGCAGTTAATTGCAATCGTATGGTATTAAATGCAAGTTCGACAAAAATATGCAGAGATTCATTGCATTTTTGTTGCTATTTTTGCACCAGTGAAAAAGTTTATCCTGTCCATAGTATTAATAGTGTATGGCTTTGCCAGCTTCGGCGTAAGCCTCAACTATCTGTACTGCTGCGACAAATTAAAAGAAATTAAAATTTCTTTGACATCGCAGCATGAGGACGGTTGTACCATGAAAATGGGGAATAAAAAATGTTGTGACAGCAAAACCCTCACGCTTAAAATAGTAACCGACCAGCGCCATAATCTTGCCCAGGAGTATCACTTCCAGCAACCCGTGCTTTCAGCCATTCCCCAGCTTCAATATTTTGATGGGCAGGCAATCAGTAGCATTAAGGCACATCCGCAATTTTATAATTTACCTCCCCCGTTTGCAGTAAACAGAATAGTACTGTTTGCCAGTTTCAGGATTTGATATAGAAGCAGTTTTTAACAGCCTTTGTTAATTAATTACCTCATATTAATTCCTTTTTATGTATAAATATATATGGTGTGCTATATTGTTTTTTCCCCTGTGCCTGAATGCCCAAAAGGGTCATTTGAAAACCGCATCCTTCCCGGTCTCTGGCAATTGTGCTATCTGCAAGCAAAGAATTGAGAAAGCGGCTAAAAGCGCCAATGCCCAATCAGCCGACTGGAATAGCAACACCCGTTCGCTTACTGTTACTTTCGATACCACAAAAACTTCACAGGATCATATTCAAAAAAAGATCGCAGAAGCGGGTCATGATAATGGCGCCTATACAGCCACTGATGAAGCATACCAGGCGCTCCCGGATTGCTGTCATTACGACCGGAGCGGGTCTGCAACCGGCAATGAGCAGCATATTGTTTCCGGCGTTGTTTTGGAAGAAACCCTGAAAGGGAAATTTAACCCTATTGCCGGGGCTACCATCAGCAACCTGCATTCACAGGAACATTATGTAACGGACAGCTCGGGGGTATTTAAAATGAATACAGCAATACCCGCACAGCTTTTAATAAGCTATGTCGGCTTTGAAGCAGATACGATCAACATAAATAACAGCAGTGACCTCACTATTGTTTTAAAAAATGCCCCAACCGGAAAGTTAAAAGAAGTAGTGATCATGTCGCGAAACGAGATGACCCGCGTATCACCATTCAGCACATTGAACACTTTGCGGCTCGGGGCAAAGGAGCTGGGGAAAGCTGCCTGTTGCAACCTTTCGGAAAGCTTTGAAACCAGCCCCTCGGTAGATGTGAGCTACAGTGATGCCGTTACAGGAGTTAAGCAAATTCAGTTGCTTGGTCTGTCGGGAAATTATACGCAACTGCTGACAGAAAATGTTCCTGAAATAAAAGGACTTGCAGGAAGCTACGGGCTTACATTTATTCCCGGGCCATGGATAGAGTCTATAAACCTTACCAAGGGCATCGGTTCGGTGGTGAATGGCTATGAAAGCATTGCCGGGCAGATCAATATAGAAGAGAAGAAGCCTGATAACGCTGAAAAGCTTTACGTGAACGCTTATGCGAACAGCATGGGCAGGCTGGAAGCCAATATCAATACCGCCCACAGGTTAAACGACCAGTGGAGCACCGCTTTGCTGACGCATGTAAACGGCACGGCCATGAAGAACGATTTTAATAAAGACGGTTTTTTGGATATGCCGCTGGGACGCCAGTTCAATTTCATTAACCGCTGGAAATATATGAACGAGAACGGATGGATCGGACAGCTTGCCGTAAAATACCTGAATGACAGCAGGACCGGCGGCCAATTGGATTATAATAAAAAGACGGATAAGCTTACCACAAACTATTACGGTATGGGGCTGGATGTGGAGCAGTATGCCGTTACAGGAAAAATGGGTTATGTCTTTCCCCGGCATAAATACAAAAGCCTCGGACTGATATTCTCTGCCGGCCGGTACAACAACAATGCTTATTATGGACTTACGGAATATTCCGGGAAACAAAAAAGCCTGTATGCCAGCTTTATCTACCAGTCTGTTATCGGCAATACCAATCACAAATTCAGAACAGGGCTGAACTTCAGTAATGAAAATTATAACGAAACGTATAAGCAGCAGCATTTTACCAGGAATGAAATTGTGCCGGGCGCTTTTTTTGAATACACCTATACGTATCCTGAAAAGATCACGGCCATTGCCGGTATAAGAATTGATCAACATAATTTATATGGAGTGGTAACCACACCGAGGGTACATCTGAAATATGATCTCACATCTCAAACAAACCTCAGGATAAGTGCAGGATCAGGGTACAGGGTGGCCAATATACTGGCCGAAAATGCCGCCGCTTTTGTGAGCGCACGGTCGCTGGAAATATTAAACCCTTCCAATGGCTATGGATACGGGCTAAAGCCTGAGAAAGCATGGAATTACGGGTTGAACTTTGTCCATCATTTTACGCTTAACAGCAGGAAGGGCAGCATTGCCATTGATGCATACAGAACGCACTTTACTTCGCAAACCGTAGTAGACCTGGACGCCGGACCGCAAAAAATTCAATTGTATGATCTTAACGGGAAGTCTTATTCCAACAGCCTGCAGGCCGAGCTGAACTACCAGCCCGTAAAAAAGCTGGATCTCCGCATGGCATACAGGTGGCTGGACGTGAAAACCACTTATCACGGCACGTTACTTGAAAAGCCTTTTACAGCGAGGCACAGGGCTTTCATTAACCTGGCGTATGAAACATCGGGCAAATGGAAATTTGATTATACCGTGCAATGGCTGAGCAGGAAAAGGATCCCGTCTACCGCTACCAATCCTGTGGCATACCAGATGCCGGATCATTCTCCTTCCTTTTTCCAGATGTCGGCGCAGGTTACAAAAGTTTTCGGTTCAGGGTTTGAAGTATATGCAGGCGGAGAAAATCTTACGGGGTTCATACAACGTTATGCTATTATTGATGCACAAAATCCTTTCAGTCCGTATTTTGACGGCGCCATGACCTGGGGACCTGTGTATGGCAGGATGTTGTATGTAGGAACAAGGATAAAAATGTGATGGAAGCCTGGTTAGTTTAACACCCGCAGGTTTTTTATTAACTGGTGCAGGTTTGGTAACATGATTTGTGCTAAGAGTTATCAGTGAAAAGCTATTAAATCTGTAAAGCCTCATTCATATCATCAGGGCAGACGCATTAAAATTTTAAGTTCTCAATGAGAGTAAGGACAACAGATA
>CAYWVB010000007.1:0-142086 GCA_964461595.1 uncultured Terrimonas sp.
TTTATTCAGTATTCAAAGAACTTATCCCGTCCTTCGATTCGTGACACACCTCGGCGGCGAAGAAAATTTGCACCCCGCTTAACGACAGTCGTAAACAAGGTGTCATTCACTCTTTGTAAGGGTGGGGTGCATCGCCTGATGGAGTGGTCATAAATGCCACCGGCAGCAGCAGCGGCTTATTCAGCACCCGGCAGCCGTTCGTGCAACGGCTCACCAGATCCTGCAGCTCAGCCAGTATAATTATATACTACACCCATGTATAACTCTATAGTATTGGTATTATAATATTTTTTTGGAGTTGAATAGTGCCGGACAAACTCTGTTTTATTACAATTCCCCAGTTGTTGCATACCATTAAATCCATACCGGAATGATGATTCAACAGGCTATTTTATCTCCGCTTTCTTGCGTTTTACGGGAGCATTGTCCTTCCACCGCCACAGGTACAGGCAGGCATAAGTTCTGTAAGGGCTCCATTTGAGCGAGATCTTCAGCAGGTCTTCCCTGAACTTTTTCTTATCCGCCCTGTCAAGGCTGTATATATGGATCATCGCGTTTTGTATGCCCAGGTCGTCTATGGAAAAAACATCTTCGCGGCCGAGGGCAAACATCAGGAGCATTTCAACAGTCCAGCGGCCTACCCCTTTTATTGCTGTGAGATAGCTGATGACTGCTTCGTTATCCATCCTGTTCAGTTTTTTGTGATCCATGCCATGCTCTGTTTCAAACTGCGCCACATTTTTTACATAGCTCACTTTTGCATTCGACAGCCCTATGCCCCGCAGGGATTCGGAAGGGGTATCCAGTATTTGCCGGGGGGAAGGTTCTTTGCCGCCATATAAACCAAGAAAACGCTGAAAAATTACATCAGCCACTTTTACGGAAAGCTGCTGGCTCATGATGGAGGCGCATAGATAAATACAGATATTTTTACGTTTGACCAGCTTCTTCGCAGGACTGTCCGCGATCAGCCTGCTGAGCTTTTTATCTTTTGAAAGATGAGCGATATAATGCATGGAAGGAGAAAAGACAATAGTAATAAAATTATTGTTGTCCGAATAAAAATATTTAAAATTAATGAAAGCCTTTGCTGTAGAGGTTTCTGCTCCCTCTCCGCGAGGAGAGGGCTGGGGTGAGGCGATTAACTGAATTTCAAACGATTATTAATATTTGCCGGACAATAGTGTAATAAAATAAAAGATAAATATAAAATTAGCAATTGCCGGCTAATTCATTCTTTTGAGAGTCCACATAAATCTGTTCCGCTATCAACGACTCCTTTTGCCTTTTCGCCGATTACCGCTTTCTGCCGCTTAGTTAGCGCCATAGCTTTGTGCCAAGAATTAAAACGAAAAAAATATTATAAACTTAAAATCTTTAAAAATGAAAAAGCTCGTATTCCTTTCAGCCGTTGCATTAACCATTACCGTTGCTAATGCTCAGAACGAAACCACAGTCATTAAAAAAAATGAAAAATCACTTGCCCGCCAGGAAGCTGTTATCCGCAAAGAAAAGAAAGCTGACAGAAAAGCTATGAGGAAACTTGAAGGTACAGAAGTGAGTCCGCTGGCCAAAGATGCTTTCTATGCTGACTTTGGAAATATCAGCCCTGTGGCATGGCAGCGCGCAAACGTTTATGACAAAGCCACTTTTACTAAAAAAGGGCAGGAGATGTCAGCCTATTATGATGCCGATGCCCAATTAATTGGCACCACTGCTATCAGGCCCTTTAGCGATATCCCCGCAAACGCTCAGAAATCCATCCTGAAAAGGTACGCAGGATATACCCCCGGAAAAGTGATCTTCTTTGATGACAATGAGCACAACGACAATGACATGATGCTCTACGGTATCCAGTTTGAAGATGAAGACAACTATTTTGTAGAGCTCAGCAAGGGCAGCAAGCAAATTGTTTTACAGGTCGACCCCGGGGGAAATGTATTTTTCTTTACCGAATTGAAATAAGGGAAAAGCACCAGTATAGCAATAGCTGTCCCCCGGCCTATGCCGCGGGGACTTTTAATGTATCCGGGTCGAAGATTCGATCCTTCCCGTCGCAACAATTTTTTTCCATTCAACTATTGGACAATTAACAGATGCCTCTATTCATTTTCATTCAACGCTGCATATATCTGCTCCCGCACATACCTTTCATATTTATTAAGAGTTTGAAGAGTGAAAAATAAAAGCCGTTACGATTAACCTAATTTTCAAAATTCAAGGCTTTTAATTTAATTTCTTATTTTTCAAACAATCTCAAATATTCCTCAAACACAAATATCCTGTTCCTTTTATATCCTGTTTGTTCTTTTAATATTCCCAAGCCACTAAAATCTTTAATAAGAACATTCGCTGTTTGCTTGGTTATATCTAAACTATGCATAACATCTGCTACTGTAACTACCGGCTTACTATACAAATATGTAAGCAAAGATTTGGCATTGGGTAACCTCTTACCTAATGATACAATGACTTCTTTCTCCAATTTATCCCGAAGGGCAATGATCCTAGCAAATGTTTCTATAGCAGTTCTTGCAGTCTCAATTATCCCCACTATAAAGAACTTCAACCATTGCTCTATTTTACTTTCTAATGAAACAGCCATTAAATTATTGTAATAATGTTGCCTGTTTTTTTCAATAAAGTCCGAAAAATATAATGTCGGCTTGTTCAATATTTTCTGATTGATCAGGTATAAGGTAATCAAAAGCCTTCCGATCCTTCCGTTACCATCCAGGAAAGGATGTATGGCTTCAAATTGATAATGCGCTATTGCAATCCTGATCAAATGTGGTACCTGAATGTTGCCATTATTCAGGAATTTCTCCAAATCACTTATACAATCCGGCACAAGGACATGGTGTGGTGGCACAAAGACTGCATCATTAATACTTGCCCCTCCAATCCAATTTTGACTGCTGCGAAATTCACCTGGCAACTTGTGCTTTCCCCTTACCCCTTTCAATAAAATTTTATGCGCTTCCCTTATTAATCTGGAAGATAGCGGTAGCGTCTTCATCTTTTTAATGGCGTAATGCATTGCTTCAATGTAATTCTGCACTTCCTGCCAGTCATCTTTTAGCCCAGGACGGATGTCTTTTGCTTCCAGAACAGCTTCGCCCATTTTTGTTCTTGTACCTTCTATCCGGCTTGATTGAGTGGCTTCTTTTACAATATGCATCCTGATAAAAACGTCAACATCCGGAACAAAAGAAGAAAAGGCATTAAGCTCTCCGAGTTTTAAATTGGCTTCTTCCAAAAGAGTAATTATTTCGGGTGATGTTATTATCCATTCTTTATTGATAGGATTAGGGTTGAAACTCTTATATCCATATTGCTTGCTAAACACGCCTGCTCTGTAATCTTTTAGGTGCATGACCGAATTTACTAAAAATCTCCATAGTCAAATAAATTAAATTTTGTTTGACTATAAAAACCTATGGTCAAACAAAAAACGGCAACCCATTTTAAGGAATTGCCGTTTAATGCTTTGATATTCTCCCATCTGGGAAAACCCCTGTAGCCCGTACGAGAATCGAACTCGTGATTCATCCGTGAAAGGGATGCGTCTTAACCCCTTGACCAACGGGCCTTTTTGATTTTGGGAGTGCAAAGATATAGTGATGAATATATCCTGCCAAAACTTTTTTAAAAGTATCCCAGCGCTTTCAACAGGGATGCATACAGGGCATTTCTTTACTCATTTATTGAGTGGGATGCTGTACCTTTGCATCCTAATTTTAAAAGCCTAAAACAATTGTACAATGAGCACTGTAAAAGTTGCAATTAATGGTTTCGGAAGAATAGGACGGTTAGTGTACCGCCAGATATATGATATGAAGGGAATAGATGTGGTAGCGATCAATGATCTTACCAGCCCCAGGGTGCTGGCGCATCTGTTGAAATACGATACCGCGCAGGGCCGCTTCAATGCAGACGTGAAGGCTACCGACAGCTCAATAGTAGTGAACGGTGATGATATAAAGATCTATGCACAGAAAGATCCTGCACTGATCCCCTGGGGACAGCATGATGTGGACGTGGTGCTGGAGTGCACCGGGTTCTTTACCGACAAGGAAAAAGCTTCTGCACACCTCAAAGCGGGCGCTAAAAAAGTGGTGATATCCGCTCCTGCTACCGGCGATCTTAAAACTATTGTATTCAATGTAAACCACAATATTCTCGACGGATCTGAAACCATCATCAGTTGCGCTTCCTGCACTACCAACTGCCTTGCTCCTATGGCAGATGTGCTGGATAAGCAGTATGGACTGGTTTCGGGAATAATGACTACCATTCACGCCTATACCAACGACCAGAATACACAGGACGCTCCTCATCCCAAAGGCGATCTTCGCCGGGCAAGGGCAGCCGCTCAGAATATTGTGCCCAACAGCACAGGCGCAGCAAAAGCAATAGGCTTGGTGCTGCCCAACCTGAAGGGCAAGCTCGACGGAAGCGCACAGCGCGTTCCCACGCTTACCGGATCTCTTACCGAGCTGGTATCCATACTGTCTAAGAAAGTAACCGCCGAGGAGATCAATGCAGCTATGAAAGCCGCATCCAATGAATCGTTTGGCTACAACGAAGATGAGATCGTAAGCAGTGATATTATCGGTACGCATTATGGCTCTCTTTTTGACGCTACCCAGACCAAGGTGATAACAGTGGGCGATACCCAATTGGTAAAAACTGTAAGCTGGTACGATAATGAAATGAGCTATGTAAGCCAGTTGGTAAGAAGTGTAAACTACTTTGCCAAGCTGATCAGCAAATAATATTATAATGTTGCCGGCGGGCAGTTTTGATTGTATCCTGCCCTGACGGATTGCGCATTTCAAAGTCCGGCTCATTATTTACAAAAGATGCACATGAAGCAACCTGTACTATTGCAATTGCAGTAGTACAGGTTTTAAAAATATAACCCTTAATCAACCAGCTCAATAAACCCTTACTGCTTATAGTTAAAATCTTTTAAGCTATGTCTAAATTCTCTTCCTCCAATTTCAAAGACCAGAAAGTTTTGATCCGGGTAGACTTCAATGTGCCGCTCAACAGTAAATTTGAAATTACCGACGATACCCGCATGAGGGCTGCAATCCCAACCATCAAAAAAATACTTAATGATGGCGGCATGGTCATACTGATGAGCCACTTAGGCAGACCGAAAGGAGGACCGGAAGAGAAATATTCTCTCAAACATCTGATCGGGCATTTGAGCGAGCTGCTGGGCGGCGTCAGGGTATTGTTTGCCAACGACTGCATTGGTGAGCAGGCTTATACCACCGCAGGCATGATGCGGCCGGGGGAAGTATTGCTGCTCGAAAATCTTCGTTTTCATCCCGAAGAAGAAAAGGGTGATGAAGATTTTGCCCGCAAGCTCGCCAGGCTTGCAGATGTATATGTGAATGATGCATTCGGCACCGCTCACCGTGCGCATGCCTCTACTGCCGTGATCGCTAAATTTTTTCCTGTGGAGAAAAGAATGTTTGGTTTATTGATGGAAGGAGAAGTAAAGAGCGCGGAAAAAGTATTGCATCAGTCCCAGCGGCCTTTCACTGCCATTATTGGCGGCGCCAAGGTTTCTGATAAGATACTCATTATAGAAAACCTGCTGAAAAAAGCCACAGATATCATTATAGGCGGGGGTATGGCTTATACTTTCATGAAAGCTCAGGGAGGGAAAATCGGCAATTCACTTTGCGAAGAAGACCGCCTCGATGTAGCAAGAGACCTTTTGAAGCGCGCCGAAGAGCAGGGCGTCTGCATTCATCTGCCCTCCGACTCTATTATCGCAGATAAATTTGATAACACCGCAAATATCTCCACGGCGCCCAGCAACGATATCCCCGACGGGTGGCTGGGACTGGATATCGGAGAAAATGCCAGGTCACAGTTTGCCAATGTTATCAAACGCTCCAAAACCATTTTATGGAACGGCCCCATGGGCGTATTTGAAATGAGCAATTTTCAGCTCGGTACAAAAGCGGTGGCCGAAGCCGTGGCTGAAGCTACACAAAACGGAGCCTTCTCCCTTGTGGGAGGCGGTGATTCCGTGGCAGCGGTCAACCAGTTTGGCTTTGCCGACAAAGTAAGCTACGTATCTACCGGCGGTGGCGCCATGCTGGAATATTTTGAAGGAAAAACATTGCCCGGAATAGCAGCGGTATCTGCTTTATAAAAAATCTGCGTAAACGGTTACCCCAACAACTCATTTAATATCCGGGCAAGCCTGAGCCCGCCTTTGAGCAACTGGTCATTCAGGTCCTGCGCAAACAGGTAATTATAGCGATAGCTTAATTTGCTGTCAGGCTTTATATTATCATATATCCTGTCGGACAAAGCATGTGATTCATACAACCAGTCTTCCAGGTTGCCGCTTTGCAATTGGGCTACGGTAGCTTTGTCTGCCATATCAAGCGCCGTTGCATATTCGGTATAGCTCCATTGCTGAAAGTCTACCAGGAGCTCGTCCCATACTATATGGAGATTGGAAGTTTTGCCAAACCAGGTTACGCTTATTTTATTGCCGCCCTGGTCTTCATCGCGCCCCACATGCAATGGCTGATGCGCATCTCCTATAAGATGAATAAGATATTTAAGCGCAAACTGTCTCTCACCGGGAGAAAGATTTCTGTCTTTTACCCTGTCTTCCAGCACGGGGATCCGGGAGAATAAATTTTCTCCCTGCAGCGCTTTTAATGCTGCAACAAAAGCATCTTTTTCCAGATACGCCGGCAGATCAACATAATGCCAGCGGCTGGCATACCGGTACGTGGAATCAGACTTTACAAAATCGGCCCAGTTGGCCCAGTAAGCCAGGGATTGATCTCCGATCAGCTCCTTCAGCGCCTTACGGGCCTTGCCGTTGAGATGCCTTTGTGCAATTTCCGCTACCACCCTGTGGCCTGTAACTCCCCAGGCAAAGCCGGGTTGGGAGGATGCCAGTAAAACAAAAAGAACTACGGCGCATACACAACGAAGGCGAATAGTCATGAAAAACGGATTTAATACACTTCAAAAATAAGCGCCGTAATTTAAATAAAGGTTAAGACATAATAAACGCAGGGTCCGAAGTCTTTGAAAAGTTCTGAAGCCGTCCATAAACTTATTTTTAACCGCAAGGATTGTTACTACGCTACAAAAAAGCTTAAATAAGCCCATTACCTGCAGCAATCCTTTTTTATAAAAAGATTCTTGACGAATTGTAAGATTGATGTTAAGATTTTACCTGCTGTCATTTCTTATGCTTTGAAAATGTGTTCAGAAAATCATATTCATAATGCAGCAGCCAGGCAGCGGTATTATACCGGCTCATATTGCCTGCCGGTGGTGTCCTTCAGGCAATGTCTGTCCCTGGTATGCTGTTAAGGATAAACGGTTCTCCCGGTATAGTGTTTATATAATTCCCCTTACATCAGGTCCGACGAACCTGGAAATTCTGCATACAAATTTACGTTGGTTTGACGGTAATTCTTATATGTTCCCGGAAAAAGAAAGTAGCCGGCCGATAGTGAATGCTAATGGCATTGTTAAGACCGGGCACTTTTTCATATCCGATATTTCTCTGGCGGTTGGTATCAGTGGCGCACAATCAATCAATTCACAAAATTCCAGAATATCCCTACCCTGAAGATAAGCCCTTCATAAGGATAGAGGGGAGCTGCGTAGTTGTTTTTAGTAAAAGTAAAGCCATTAAGATCAACGGTATTAAGGTTCTCCAGCCGCACATAGGCAGTAAAGCTCCTAATGCGGAAATGCAGGAATGCCGCAATATCGGGCTTATTGGATATCCTGATGCTGTCCTGGGGGAAAAACTGGCCGGTAAGCGGTGAGTAATTATCGGGAGTATAGGCAGTATAATAGCGGCTGTCCAGCCCCGTGGCAATAACAAGATTCTTAAAAAATCTCCCCTGGAATACCAGCCTGTTCCTCGTGTAGAGCAGGGGTATGTTCACAGGAGAGCTGCCTGCAGTTTTCTGAACAACTACATCTGTATACAAATGCCAGTGCCGGCCCAATTGAAAGTCTTTGCTTGCCTTGACCTGCAATACATTGAAAGGCGAAGACTGCTGTTCTGCCTCGAAGAAATTTTCCAGATAAGTATAGTTAGTGAGGAGATAGTAATGCCCGCTCAAATCCATTTTCAGCACCGGCAGCCGGAGTATTGCAAACAAATGAGTGCTATTTTCCTTATTGGTACCGGCAGGCGGAATAGTAACAGGGAAGCTGCTGCTGTTGCGAAAAATATAAGATGGCGTCCTGTTCACATTCTGAAATCCAAGCTGGAGAGCGCCGAGCTTTTTGCCAAGCACACGCGCCAGGCTGATATAGGCATTGTAGTCACCCGCATTAAAACCGGTCAGATACAACTGTCCATAAGCCTCTATATCCCACTTTTTATTTTTGGTGCGGTTCCTGTATTCCCCGTGCAGAAAGATATTATAGAGATTGGCGCCCGTGCTGTCAATAGATCTTCTCGACAGGTTTTGCAGGCTGGCTCCTACTTTCAGGAACTGTTCCTGGTTCTTTATATCAGGATATTGATATATCGAAAAATCATTCATTATTTCATTCCAGCTGTCACGGTATTGTATCGTATCTGTATAGTCTATATCGGTGATATGATAATTGACCGCGAGAAATGCAGAATCGGGAGTGATATTCTGGAAAAGATATTTATAGGTATTGTACTGCAGGGTGTGCTCTATACGAAACCGTGGATAAAACAATTTTATCACGGAAGAGTCTGTAACAAGCGAATCCTTCTTTCCAAAATCATATTGTTGCCTGAGCAGCAGTTTAAGCTGGTTATACTTAGTGCCGGTTTTCAGCGCTGCATTAAACAGGTCGCTGGAATAGGTAGCGCCGGAGGTAAGGTTGATGGGAATATTGAACCGGGAATCATATACCCCTGATTTGCTGGTCATAAAAGTATCGCTTACTATACCGCCATTTTCTGCCGTCTGGAGACTGTTCCTGAGCGCTATCAGGTATATATTATACCTCTTATTGGGAGATTGATAATTTGTATTGAAGCGGAGATTGGAATGGTTGCCACTTTCGCTTTTAAAAAAGCCGGGAGCATTCAGCAGCCTGAACTGGAATGCAAAATTCCAGTTGCGCTTTATATTCTGGGTGTGCAGCACCTGTATAAGCTGCTCGGATCCGCTGCCGATCTGGTAATCCAGCTCAGTGAACGGGCGGGTAGTATTGAAAAAACGGGTTGCCTCTGTAGTGAATGCAAAGGGATCCAATGCATGAAATCCTGCATCCCATCCTGGCCGCATCACAGGACTGAAGAGGAGGGAAGAAACCGGTCTGCCGTTATTGCCCAGCCATACATATTCCGGCTTAAGCGAAACGCGGGTGTAGTAATCAGTAAGTGAAGAGTCGAAGGTATATGACCGTACGGAATCAATATATTTAAACCTGATACTCACCGAATCGAGAAAGGGATCACGGTGTTCGAATTTTATAGAATCATTCCCGCCGGCCCGTCCGCCGCCACCACCACCGCCGCCGATATTACGAAGATTGTTGAGCCTTCCCGGCAATTGCGCCACAGACGGTAACACCGAAAGTGTAAAAAAAACAAGCAGTATATATGTTTCAATTTTCTTCAACACCAATAACTTGAATCCATTGACCGGCGAAAATACCTGAAATCATTGCTCGGCAGGCAAAAAAAACGAGAAATCATACAGCTTTAACTAACTCTTTGAATATAGCGGTAAGCTTAGGTTCTGCCGCTGCCGCTGCATGCAGCACTTCTTCATGAGTGATGATGTTATCGTCTTCCCTGATCCCGATGTCGGTGATAACACTTATACCAAAGACCCGCATGCCGGCATGTATTGCTACAATTACTTCCTGCACGGTGCTCATACCTACAGCATCTCCTCCCAGCACCCTGATCATTGTATATTCGGCTCTTGTTTCGAAGGTAGGACCCGTTACTCCAAAATATACGCCTTCTTTCACTGCAATATTCAGCCGCCCGGCAATCAGCTTTCCTTTCTCTATCAATGCCCTGCTATAAGGCTCGCTCATATCCGGGAAACGCGTTCCCAGCGCATCTATATTTTTACCGATAAGGGGATTTACAGTGGCAAAGCTGATATGATCTTTGATGATCATGATATCTCCCACTTCAAAAGAAGCGTTTACCCCGCCGGCAGCATTGCTGAGCAGCAAAGTGTGTACCCCCAGCAGCTTCATAACACGAACAGGAAATGCCACTTCTGCCGCTGTATAGCCTTCATAGAAATGAATACGACCGGACATCACTACTATTTTTCTTCCCGCGATCTCTCCAAAGATCAAACGGCCCGAATGTCCTTCTACTGTTGAAACAGGAAAATGCGGTATCTCAGTATATCCTATTTCCTTTTCAATTGTCATTTCACTGATAAAATTTCCCAGCCCGCTTCCCAGCACCATACCTATTTCGATAACATTATTATAACTGCCCCGGATATACGATACGGCTTCCTGCAAATTTTCGGGCAATACGCTCATGCGATAAAATTTATGGTGGCAAAGATAAGTATTGCATTAAAAGTATTTCACGCAAAGCGCGCAGGGGTGTATTTCAATTTTTCGCAAGCGGAAATGTGCAACGGATTGAAATCCGTTGGAACAAAATGCTACCGAGCCTACGGCTCTTGCTGTTCCGTATGCCGGAGCCGTAGGCCCGATAACATATATTTCACCGGGATTTCAATCCCATGCGAAAAATTGAAATGCGCCCGCGCGCAGAGAAAATATCGCTGCCCACCGCAAGAAACCGGTTTCAAAGAGTATGATAGCGGCCTCTTAGCATTAATGATTTGCTGCCAGATGCTGAAGAACCGGGTCTGTATAATCCCTGATAAAAGCAGCTACATTGGGATATGCGGAAAATTCATCTTTACCGTGCATGGTGGTAAGCGCCACCGCCGCCATTCCTGCGCGTTCAGCAGCCTCCACACCTTTGGGTGCATCTTCAAACACTATGCAATGCTCCGGCGCTGCCTTCATCAGTGAGGCTGCTTTCAAAAAAGTTTCAGGGTCGGGCTTGCTGTGCTTTACATCATCTGCACTGACAATAGCAGAAAAATATTTGCGGATGTGCAGGTTGTCCAGCACGAAATCTATATTAAAGGGAATGGCCGCAGTGCCTATTGCCATAGGGATCTCCTGGCGATGCAGGTAATCCAGATAGCCATGCAGTCCTTCTATCAGCCGTAGATGAGGTTTATATGCCCGCTGATAGCGCTTTTCTTTTTCAAGCGACAGCCTGTCGGACGCTTCCTGCGTAAAATGCCCCTTCCCGAAAATCCTGTCAAGCACCTCGCCGTTTTTTCCATACATCTGTCGCTTCACTTCTGCCTCTGTAAGACCGGCCTTAAGATCATTATTTAATATATCCGACCATGCGACTACATGAAAAGCCATATCATCTATCATGGTACCATTCATATCAAATATTACAGCCCTGATATCTTTTTTTTTCATAACAGGCGGCAAAGATCGGCTTTAATTTCATGGAGACAACCCAAGAGACGCTTATTTGTCAAAATTTTTTATGATATATAATGAAAATTATATTTATAATATTTTATAAAACAAATATTTAATTTAATTTTTTGTAAATTTCCGGCATTGTGCCGTAACCGGTCAGATTACCCCGGATAATTCCCGTAAATTTGCATGCACCGGTCATCAATACATTTTACCTTGTTATACCGGCTGCTCACTAAACCATTAATTCTTTAGTACCACAGCCCCAGTACATTACTACACCCATTAAATCTGTATTTGATCAGATTTAAAATTTAAATGTTATGTATTCGTATGCTTTGTTGGAAAAGGGATGTTACTATCTTATCCAGGAGAAAGAAAGATCTCCTATTGTGATGATCAGGATTATGCTCGAATCTGATCATTGTATGTTCATTTCAAAATATGTGGAAACGGAGGTTACAGAATGGAAAAGAAAAACCGACCCGATTTTTGAGATCATTGAATTGCTTGACGACCAGGCAGTGAAAGAATGGGAATCTTCATATTATAACAATGAAGATGCATATTATGAAGATGAAGATTAAGAGCGATTTTAAAAACAAATCTATAATTTCAGCCATTGTAAATGTAAAGAACAATGGCTGATTTTTTTTTGAAATTAGATGGATTAACGGTAAGAGCAGGCGGGAAAGAAATCTTAAAAAATATACACTTAACTATCGGGGAAGATGAGCAATGGGCGATCGCGGGGGCTTCGGGTAGCGGCAAAACAACATTGGCGCATACGCTCGCGGGAAAACATTTTTATACAGGCACACTGCAGTATGGTCCCGACATTTCTGCTGCCGGTATTGTGGTGGTAGAGCAGCAGCACCGCTTTAAAAACCTTTCCAACACCTCGGATTTTTATTACCAGCAGCGCTACAATGCATCTGATTCCGAAGACGCCATTACAGTACAAACACTGCTGCAGCAGTATAACTCCGGCAGCAAAACAACAGTTTGCGGGATTGAAACCGCTGCTATCCCGCAGCTCCTTCATATTGACCAGTTGATATCAAAACCCCTGATTCAGCTCTCTAACGGGGAGAATAAGCGGCTTCAGATCGCGACGGCTATTTTGCAGGAGCCCAGGCTGCTCATTCTTGACAACCCTTTTGTGGGGCTTGATGCGGAGGGCAGAAAAATACTTTCTGAAATTCTGAATACCTTGTCTGCAACAGGCGTAAAGATACTGCTGATCACTTCCACAGCCGATATGCCCGCCTGCATCACTCATATATCGCTGCTCCAAAAAGGCAGGCTTACCACAATCAACAGAAAAGCTTATGCCCCCGGGGCGTGGAACGATCAGAAAGTATTCAATATAGATCATGCATTACTGCATCAGCTCAGGCCCGGCAGCCCCCCTTCATTCAAATTTGCCATCAGGATGCAGCATGTGGAAATACAGTATGGCGCTAAAAAAATCCTAAATGATGTGAATTGGGAAGTAAGGCGTGGAGAAAGATGGAGCATTTCCGGCCCAAACGGCGCCGGCAAATCAACCCTGCTCAGCCTGGTAACAGGCGACAATACAAAAGCATATTCCAACGAAATATATCTTTTTGATAAAAGAAGAGGCAGCGGCGAAAGCATCTGGGATATTAAAAAAAATATCGGCTATGTATCCCCGGAGATGCATGTGTTCTTTGATTATACCGCAACGGTATTTGAGACAGTAGCGTCAGGCATTTTCGACTCCATCGGCCTCTTCCGGCAGGTAACTGAGGAGCAGCGGGAGCAGGTGATGCAATGGCTTCGCATGTTTCAACTGCAAAAGCTGGAGCGCAGCCTGCTCTCCCGGCTTTCCGCCGGTGAGCAGCGCCTGGTATTGCTTGCAAGAGCCCTGGTAAAAAATCCTCCCCTGCTGATACTTGATGAGCCCTGCCAGGGGCTGGATGCAGCACATATACACGAGTTCAGGAAAGTCATTGATGATATCTGCAATACCTTCCACACCACACTATTGTACGTAAGTCACTATAAAGAAGATATACCCTCCTGCGTAACAAAGTTTCTCAAAATAGAAAATGGCAGGGCACAGGCGGCTGACGGACTGCTTTAGCGTACTCCGCTCTTCAATGGATTGCCTGCACCGTTATTTTTTTCCCGTTCTTCCATACTTCTTCAATGGTTTCAGTATTATGGATATCTGCAAGCGGGTTCTGTCCAAGCACAATAAAATCTGCTTTTTTCCCTGCTTCCAGCGTACCGTAATCCTTCTCACAACGGAGCAACCGGGCAGCATTCTTAGTGCTTACAGTGATCGCTTCAAGCGGGGTCAGCCCTGCCTGCACCATGAGCTGCAGCTCCAGGTGCTCTGCAAAGCCTTCTGCCCGTGCAGGGGTAGCGCCCGAATCTGTTCCCATCACCACGGTGATACCTGCATCGTGGATCTTTTTGAGGTTACGCTGCGCAGTGGCAAAGCCTGTTTTGGTACGACTATAGGACGGAGCGTTACGCATTTTATCCTGAAATTCCTTTGAGCTTACCATTTCATACACTCCCGGTTCTAGCGAGGCTTTGAAAAAATCATCGTGCAGCCATGCCGGATCATCCGCATACATATATTCAAATGCATCCCTCGACAGCGTAGGTATATACATGATATGCTTTTCTTTCATTTTTTTAAGTATATTTTCGTCCACATCCCTGTCGCGTATACTATGAGCAATAATATCTATGCCGGCATCAATGAGCTTAGCTGCATCAGCGAGATAATAGAGGTGCGCTGCCACGCGGAGATGATGCTTATGCGCCTCCCGTATGATAGCCCGGTATACCGGCTCGGGCATCTTTGGATTTGAACCGCCAAAATCATCCACCCATATTTTAACCACTTCAGGTTTTAATTTTGCCAGCGCATTCACTTGTTTTGCAATCCCGGGGTCATCGCCCGAAGTAAAGGTTTTGTCAAACCCAAATGCCGCAGCGGGCGGATTACCGGGCATACCAAAACCAAAACCGGCTGAATACAGCCGGGCGCCAAGCAACAAACCTGCACGGGAAGAATCCCTGAAGCCGCTGAAAATAAGCGGGCGGTCTGTGCCCATACAAAGCAAAGCGCCAACGCCATAATGCTCATAACGATCCAACTGCCGCAGCAGGTTGTCTCTTGTATAATTTACCGGATTGCTGCCGTTACCCTTTACATAACCTATATGGCTATGCGCACTTATCAGCACCGGCATTATGGTTTTGCCGCTCATATCCACAACAGCGGCGTCTTTGGCTTTTATATCGGAGCCAATTGCGGCAATCCTGTCTTCTTTAAGCAGCATATCCATATTTTCTGCCGGCCGGCCGCCGTTGCCGTCAATGATACGGGCATGCCTGAGCAGCACCGGGGTTTCCTGCGCATAGCAAAAAAGAGACAACACAAAAAAGGCTATAAAAAAACAGGCTGTTCTTTTCATGCTGTAAAATTTTATTGATCATGAAAAAGATATCACACAAAAGGTACAACATCATCGTCACTATGTACGCATTTCTCTGATAGGGATGTATTTCAATGTTTCGCAAGCGGAAATGTGCAGCGGATTGAAATGAACCCCTTTTATAGCGACTATAAAGAAAAAGAATCAATCAAACGCGGAGAGCACCCGTTATCTATCCCCGAAAGGGGTTCATTCATCGAAAAAAATTGGCAGACTAAGTGCATATTGATATTTTCGATCAATGTTAATCCGTAGCAACCTATGAGTTATTTATTATACAGATTTAGCAAAAACCCAAGGGAAAATTCACTTCAGTATGTAAAAGAAGTGAAAAACGGAAAAATCGTGTTTACAAGGCATACTTCTGAAGCCCGGCGTTTCTCCTTTTTTAAAGCTGTTATTTTAACCATCCGCCATAGCATTTCATGGATACCTGAAAAATATATTGGCAGGCGCGGGAAGCCATAACGACAGACGACAAACTGTCTCTGCCGTTCAAATCCCGGGGTTGTTTGGCGAAACAACGGAGCGAAGGCAAACGATAAACATGAAACAATAACTTCTACGCGCTTCCGTGATTGGTCATCACTTCAACCGGTCTCTTCTTTCCTTCAACTCTTTCCAGGTAGTAAATATGATGCCTTCTTTTTCAATAAACTTTTTTAACTCCGGATTAAGCATTGCCAGGAAGTCGCCCCTGCGGGTGATACCGGAATCTGAAATATAGGGGAACACTTCAGTAGTATTGGTACAATGCATGATGATCATGGTAATACCGGGTTTGAGAGATTTCAATACTTCCTTGTATTTTTTGGTTTTAAAATCACGGATATTTTCATCGGAGGGCGCTGTGCCCGGAGGCAGTTTCCAGCTATAACTGTCATTATACAGGTCATCCAGCACCGGCAACCCCGCAGCCCATAATTTCTCTCCGACCCTACGGGCCATATCCATGTCTGCCCCGGTGTTTTTGATCTCTTCTGCTATCAGCGTATTGTGACCGCCCGGGAACATAACAGGAATATGGTACGCTATGCCAACTTTTACATAGCGCTCTATAAATGCCGGCGTGGCAAATAGTGTGCCCATGTGTGAATCTATATGAGTAGGTTCAAAACCCATGGTTTTAGCCCTGTCTATCTGCGCCCTGATCTCTGTTTCTACTTCATCGGCAGAAGCATGAGCTACTACATCCCTTACGCTCCGCCACATCGCCCCTTCACTGTCGGTCAGCCCCGGCGTTTTTGCTTTCCCGCTCAGCGGTCCCCACCGGTAATCTTTCCACTCCGAAGTGAGCGTAAGGTGCAGGCCGGCATCAAGCCCGGGATGTTCTTTCAGGTAGTGCACAAAGCCCGGCACCCAGGGACAGGGCATCATTACACTGCATGAGTTTGCTGCTCCTTTTGTCATGGCTTCAATACCTCCTGTATTGGAGTCGTACGACATTCCCATATCATCCACATGCAGGATGATCACCCTGGCACGTTTGGGATATCCTAATTTTTCAGCGAACGTTGTTCCTGCCTGCCCGTTTGAGAAAATAACTGCCAGCAAAAGCACCGACAGGGAAGCTATATATTTCATGAAAATCTTTTTATACGTGATTAACATCATTCCGGGTATATAAGAAGACATCTCAATCCTCTGCATACTCACCAGTGTTGTGTTAACAATAATTTGTCGTATTCCTTTGTGAGAAGTGAGGGTTTCACGTTTAACACAACACTATTTATTTGTTGTTTTCATATTTCCAGTTCCTCCGCTTCCCCTCTCCCACCCATTCTATCATAGCGGCGATCCTTTTATCCCGAGTGGCATCTGTTTTGGCTTCGGTGATCCATTCAATATATTCCCGTCTGTGGCTCGGGCTGAAAGCTTCAAATGTTTTGAGGGCCTTAGCATTTTTCTTTAAGACCCTTGTCACGTAATCCGGCACTTCGACAGCACTTGAAGCAACAATGCTTTTTTGCCTGGGAGGGAGCCTGATGCCGGCTTCATTGAGCTGCGCAGCCTGCCTGATATAGCTTTTCAATATTTTATCTGATGGAAGGCCTCCAAGAGTGATTATCCTTCCAAGATGCCCCATGGATTCCCGGTCTTTTATGGTGAGAATATGATCCGTATCCTTCATGAGAGAAGCCTTCCGGAAGCCAAACACACAATGCTGCTTAAATGCGGCCATACTGCATAGTATCGCACCATGCGCTTCAAAATGCGGGAATCCCCATTTGATGGTTTCCTGAACACCGGGACAGGCAGCATGTACAAGCTGCCGCAGATGCCGTAGAATGGGCTGCGCAAAAGGGGCTGATTTTGCTATATAAGCATCTATACGTTTATCTGCGTGCATACATTTTATTTAAAAGGAAGAAAATATTTTCACGCAAGACCGCAAATACAAAGTACGTAACGAAAATGTTAAATCAAACTTTCCCGGGTGTATTTCAATTTTTCGTAAGCGGAAAATGTGCAACGGATTGAAATCCGTGGGAACAATATGCTACCTTCCAGGGCCGTAGGCTTGATAACATATATTTCACTGGGATTTCAACCCCATGCAAAAAATTGAAATGCGCCCAACTTTTCCTTCAACAAAAATATTTCCCCTATTTTTGCCGCCTATGACACAAGAGCAACTAAAAGATATGAGACAATCCCTTGGGGTGTTGGGGAGGTTTCTTTGACGTCGCTAACAGGCGGGATAAAATAGCAAGCGACAAGCAACTCACCCTTTCTCCAGGCTTTTGGGACGACAATGCAAGGGCAACACAAATTCTCAAGAACATTAAGCTGAATGAATATTGGGTAACCCTGTATGAAAGTGTTCATACGGCTGTTGAGGATTTTGCCGTCCTTTTTGAATTCTGGAAAGAGGGGGAAGGAACGGAGGAAGAGGTAAAAGCCGCTTTTGAGAATGCGAAAGCCCGTATTGAAGAAGCGGAGTTCAAGAGCACACTCAACCAACCGGAAGACGAGTTGCCAGCCGTACTTCAAATCAACAGTGGCGCCGGCGGAACGGAGAGCCAGGACTGGGCAGAAATGCTGGCACGTATGTATCGCATGTACGGCGAAAAGCAGGGCTGGAATGTAACAGAGCTCGACTGGCAGGAAGGCGATGGCGCCGGGGTAAAATCTGCAACCCTGCAATTCGAAGGATCTTTTGCTTACGGGTTCCTCAAAGCAGAGAATGGCGTGCACCGGCTGGTGCGTATATCACCTTTTGACAGTAATGCCAGAAGACACACTTCTTTTGCATCGGTATATGTGTATCCACTGGTAGATGATTCTATTGAAATTGAAGTAAGCCCTGCAGACCTGGAGTGGGAGTTTTACAGGAGCGGCGGCAAAGGAGGGCAGAACGTAAACAAAGTGGAAACTGCCGTGCGGCTGAAGCATATCCCTTCGGGCATTATTGTAGAATGCCAGCAATCACGCACCCAGGGCGAAAACCGTGAAAAAGCATTGAAAATGCTGAAAAGCCGACTGTATGAAGAGGAGATGCGCAGGCGTCAGGAGCTTAAAAATGTCAATAACGCCAGCAAGAAAAAAATTGAGTGGGGAAGCCAGATCAGGTCGTATGTATTTCACCCGTATAAAATGATAAAAGACCACCGCACAGACTTTGAGGTGGGAAATGTGCAACCTGTAATGGACGGAGAGCTTGACGGCTTTATCAAAGCCTACCTGATGACGGAAAAAGAAGCAGAAGCCGGCTCCTGACGAATATGTAATCATTATATCCGCCAAGCCATGAGGCAAAATAATATAATCAGTATTGTAATAATCAATCCGCTGCAAAGAATTGTCAGCGACAGCCGCTCGGTTGGTATCATACTTCTTGCGTGCAGTATTATTTCTATAGCACTGGCAAACACTTCGTTTGGCGAACAGTATATTGATTCCTGGAGCTCATCTTTTCATTTTCCCGACAATATACATTTACCTCATTCGCTGCTGCACTGGATAAACGATGGTGCGATGGCGGTTTTCTTTTTCCTGGCAGGCATGGAAATCAAAAGAGAGCTGCTGGAAGGAGAGCTGTCGTCTGTTCAGCAATCGTTGCTGCCTGTGTTTGCAGCTATAGGCGGTATGGTAGTGCCGGCCATGCTGTACACCCTGTTCAACAAGGAGACTGCTTACCAGCATGGCTGGGGAATTCCTATGGCAACGGATATAGCATTTTCCCTCGGGGTAGCCTCCATGCTTGGGAAAAGAGTACCGGGGTCGCTGAAGATTTTCTTAACCGCGCTTGCCATCATTGATGACCTCGGCGCCATACTCGTTATTGCCTTTTTTTACGGAGCGGCAGTGAACTGGCTGTATCTTCTCGCCGGCGGTATTGTCTTTACAGTGCTCCTGCTTTTACCGCGGCTTAAGGTCAGGTTCGGCTGGTGGAATTACCTGTTGGGCATTTTATTATGGTACTGCATATACAACTCGGGGATACATGCTACTATTGCCGGGGTATTATTTGCATTCACTATCCCGGTCAGCCAGCTCAGCAAACAGGAACACCTGCTGCATGTACCGGTTAACTTTATCATATTGCCTGTTTTTGCGCTCGCCAACACAGCCATAGCCATACCTGCTGATTTTGCCGAAGCATTTGGCAGCTCGCTGAGCTACGGGATAATCGCAGGATTATTTTTAGGAAAACCTCTGGGTATTTTACTGGCATGCCGGGTCCTTATCAGGCTAAAGTGGGGCAAACTTCCGGAAGGTGTCAGTTGGATGCAAATGGGGGGTATTGGCATGCTCGCAGGCATAGGCTTTACGATGTCCATATTCATATCCATGCTTGCTTTCACCGATCAGTCCATGCAGGACATGGCAAAAGTAGGTGTGCTGATAGCATCTCTTTTGGCGATGGTTACGGGCTATTTGTGGCTGATGATTTGCAAAAGCAGGGAATAGGAGAACACTCCTATTATTTCCCGGCACTGTTTTATAAGTACAGGCTAATACATACATCATTCCGGAAACAACTGTTGTTTTACAGACTATCTTTACATTTGCACATGGCTGAAAAACAACAATACGAAGTATGGCTGCGCGGCCCGCTTCCCGGAATTAATGCGTACCTGCAGCCGGCAGCCCACGCCTTATTGCAGGCGCGTGAAGAGCTTAATGCATTCATGAAAAATTTTCCTGCGGATCTCTTATGGGAAAAACCGGGCGGCGTTGCTTCTCCCGGTTTTCACCTGCAGCACCTTACGGGAGTACTGGACCGCCTGTTCACTTATGCCAAAGGCGAAATGCTCACTGAAGCACAATTAAACTATCTCAGGAATGAACAACACCCTCCTTCCATATCGTGCACAACAGAAGAACTGACGCAAAAGTTCAATGAACAGGTGGATAAAGCCATTGAGCAGCTTTGCGCAACAGATCCGGCAACACTGACAGACATAAGAGGCGTAGGCAGGGCACAAATTCCATCAACCGTTCTCGGACTGCTGTTCCACGCAGCTGAACATACCCAGCGGCATATCGGTCAGTTGCTGGTCACTACAAGGATATTACAATTCCGAGACCTGAAAGCTGAGACGGGAGATTTTCACGTTTGACTTATGGCGTTTCACGATTAAACACAGTGCTGGCAACTCCCGCATCCGAAAGTCCGTATTTTATTCCGGGGCCGGCGGCTCAATGCCGGTGTTGTAATATTATTGAAAAATCCTATCTTACAAAGACAGACCATACAACTGATATAACCGCTTTATGCCCGGCAGATCATCCACAATACTACTTCCTTCCACCCTGCAGCTGCTCAGGTTTCATTTTTCTTTTTTTTTAATGCCGGTATTCTGGTTTGCCCTCAGCCAGTTGGTCTATATCAATGGCTTTCATACCATAATTGTATTTGCAATATTGCACCTGCTGGTATATCCTGCCAGCAATGGATACAACAGCTATATGGACCGCGATACAGAAAGTATCGGGGGCATAAAGAAACCTTTACAGCCTACACGGCAATTATTATACACCACTATGGCGATGGATGGACTTGCCATACTGCTGGGCATATTCATCAGCCTGTATTTTGCCGCAGGGATCCTTATTTATATACTTGCTTCCAAAGCTTACAGCTACAGGGGCATACGCCTGAAGCAATACCCGGTGACAGGCTATCTCACGGTAGTAATATTCCAGGGCGCATTCACTTTTGCACTGGTGTATCATGGCTGCAGCTTTGATAAGTCAGTTGATATTCCTGTGCTCCCGATGATCGCAGCCAGCCTGCTCATTGGCGGATTTTACCCGCTTACACAAATATACCAGCATGAAGCCGACACAAAAGACGGCGTGAAAACGCTAAGCTATATTCTGGGCTATCGTGGCACCTTCATCTACTGTGGCATAATTTACTCACTTGCATTTGCCGTATTAGCATATTATTTCTTTTCTTCATTACAAACACAGGCGTTTTACGTGTTCACACTATGTATGCTGCCGGTGATCATCTATTTTTTATGGTGGGCCTTTAAAGCATGGCACAATAATTTACATGCGAATTATACCCATACTATGCGGATGAACCTCATAGCATCCGTTTGTACCAATATTTCGTTCATTATCATTTTTATACAAAACTACTTTGAGTAAAATTATTGCTATAGGAACCGCATTACCGCAATACCGGCATAACCAGGAAGACATCCTGCAGTTCATGCAGCGGGTATATGCCAGCAATTCCATTGAGCAGCGAAAGATGAAGTTCCTGTATCACCAAAGCGGTATACATTCCCGCTATTCTGTTATTGCGGATTACAGCCGGCCGGCGCAGGAGTGGAAATTTTACCCGAAAACAGAAAAGCTGGAACCCTTCCCAACCCTGGAACAACGTATGGCGGTATACAACAGGTATGCAGCGCCGTTATCCGTAGACGCCATACGCAACTGTATGAAACAAGTCATATCTTCCGGCGAGATCACCCACCTCATAACAGTAAGCTGTACCGGCATGAGCGCTCCCGGTCTCGATCTGCAGGTAACGGAGCTCCTGGAATTGCAGAATACCATCTTCAGGACATCTGTCAACTTTATGGGGTGCTATGCGGCGATCCACGCCCTCAAGCTGGCAGATGCTATTTGCAAAAATGATAACAGCGCCAAAGTAATGATCGTATGCACAGAGCTTTGCACCCTTCATTTTCAGCGGGAAGCCACGATGGATAATATCACCTCCGGTATGCTGTTTGCCGACGGCTCAGCTGCTGCGCTGGTTACTCATAATGACTTCCCCGCAGCTGGTCTTAAAATAGAAAGCTTTTATTCAGAGATCATTCCCAAAGGACGAAAAGATATGGCATGGGAATTATCTTCCTCCGGTTTTCTGATGACGCTGAGCGGATATATTCCCGATCTAATAGAAGAGGATTTTGAAGCGCTGGTGACCCGGTCTTTAAAACGATCAGGCATCAGCAATGATGCGGTAAATTACTGGTGCATACACCCCGGCGGGAAGCGGATCCTCGAAGCAGTAGCTAAAAGCCTGCGCATAGATCTCCCAGCCCTGCACCACAGCTACCAGGTACTGGAAAAGTTTGGCAACATGTCTTCTCCTACTATTTTATTCGTATTGAAACAAATCCTGAGCTCCTCTCCGGCAGCAGGTGAAAAAATACTGGCAGCCGCATTTGGCCCCGGGCTTACGATGGAAACCTTTACGGCAATAAAAGAGGCATAAGTTCAACACCTTCTGTCATTCTTCTCTATTGCAGACTATCAGCCAAAAGATTTTTCTATAGAAGCATGACCCTTTTGTGCAACTTTGTGCCTCAGTGCCTTTGCGGTTCCGTATCTTCCAACGGTCAAAATATTTCTCGTGCATTTTTCGTTAACCGGTGAAAAATACGGATCGTTGCTATTTGCGGCCCGGTAAGCAAACTGTTCTGTCCCTCAAATACCGGTGCCGGAGGATTTAATATCTTTGAAACTTTTACAAACAGAAAAGGATTTAACCCAAAGGATGGATAGCAGCATTATTTTGTTACTGACCGGTTTCGTAATAGGCACCATCGGAACATTAATAGGAGCCGGTGGCGGCTTTTTATTGGTGCCATTGCTGATTTTTACCCACCCGGCGCTTTCCCCGGAGATCATTACTGCGGTCTCTATCGTTATTGTGGCATGCAATGCAGTATCCGGCTCCATAGCATATGCGCGTTCAGGAAGAATTGATTTCAGGGCCGGGCTCTTATTCGCCGGCTTTACCATTCCCGGGTCAATATTAGGCGTTCTGGCAACCAGGTATATCCCTGCCACTGCATTTAATATTGCTTTTGGCATTATTCTTATCCTGCTGTCAGCTTTTCTTTTTTTCAAAAAGAAAGAACAGGATACTGATAACGGCGCCGACGGGAAAGCAGACGGCGTCCTGACGCATCAAACACTGACGGATAGCGCCAATACAGTATATTCTTATTCCTATAACAAATATGTAGGCATTGCAGTGAGCGTTGCAGTTGGCTTTCTATCCCCGTTGCTTGGCATTGGCGGCGGGATCATCCATGTGCCGGCAATGGTGCACTGGCTTAATTTTCCCATATATATAGCCACTGCTACCTCGCATTTTATACTGGCCGTGATGGCTACGGTGAGCGTGGTGGTGCATGCCGTAAAAGGCAATTACTCCGATCCCTACATCTTTCACATGATCCTGTGGCTGAGCATAGGTGTGATCGCAGGGGCACAGTTGGGCGCGCTTTTATCTCATAAAATAAAGACTTCGGCTATAGTAAAAGCGCTGGCGGTATGCCTCGGGCTTGTGGGGTTGCGGCTGCTGATCGGCGTGCTTTGAAGCTGCAGGAAACAGACGGCTATCCCTGTTGCTTTTCATATTCTGATTGTGCATAATGTGAGCATAAGGCATAGCTTTCCCTGTTCCCTATTTGAGTTGCAATACTTATCTTTGAACTCAACGATAATTCAAAAAATGTATGGCGATAGTAGACCTGGTAATGCCTAAGCTGGGAGAGAGTATCATGGAAGCTACCATTCTGCGCTGGAATAAAAAGCCCGGTGATCATGTGAAGATGGACGAAACTGTTTTAGAAATTGCCACCGACAAGGTAGACAGTGAAGTGCCTTCATCAGTGGAAGGCACTATTGTAGAGTTGCTGTATAATGAAAATGATGTCGTTCCTATTGATGCTGTTATTGCCCGCATTCAGCCGGATAGCGGGGCTTATGGCAGTAATGGTGTGGCAGAGCATCCTGCAGCTGCTGAAAAACAGCCGGAACCTGAACGGATTTCAGCTTCCGGTACCGGAGATGAAGCCGCAGCGGCGGAAGTACCCTATCAACCGGCACATACGGTAATACCTAAAAGCAGCGGAGCCCGCTTTTACTCACCGCTCGTACTTAATATTGCTGCAAACGAAGGCATCAGCCTTGCCGAGCTCGAAAAGATCCCCGGCAGCGGCAATGAAGGACGGGTGACTAAAAAAGATATACTGCAGTGGATCGCTGCCCGCAAAGAGCAACCGGCCAGTGCAGCACCATCCATAGCATCTACTGAGCCTACAGTTCCGGCAAAGACTACTGAAGCTGCACCCGTGCCTTCCGTTCCTGCATCATCCCCGGCAGAAGAAGCAGCCCCCGAATATACCGGCAACATAGAAATAATAGAAATGGACCGCATGCGCAAGATGATCGCCAAACACATGGTTGAAAGCAAGCATACCAGTGCGCATGTCACCAGCTTTACCGAATGTGATGTAACAGGGATGGTGCAATGGCGTGAAAAGATAAAAGCGGAGTTTGAAAAAAGAGAAGGAGAGAAGATCACTTTTATGCCTCTTTTTATTGAAGCTATCATTAAATGCATTAAAAAATTTCCATGGGTCAATTCCAGTGTGGATGGAGATAAGATCATAATAAGGAAAGATATTAATATCGGTATGGCAACAGCGCTGCCTAATGGCAACCTGATAGTGCCGGTAATTAAAGATGCTGATTATCTTAACCTCACCGGCCTTACTAAAAAAATAAACGGGCTGGCTAATGCGGCCCGCAACAACAGGCTTAAACCGGACGATACACAGGGCGGAACATTTACCGTTACCAACGTAGGCACTTTCGGAAGCCTTATGGGCACTCCTATCATCAACCAGCCGCAGGTAGCCATTCTCGCCATAGGAGCCATCAAAAAAAGACCTGTTGTAGTAGAAACAGAGCAGGGCGACAGCATTGCCATCCGCCAGATGATGTACCTCTCTATGTCGTACGATCACCGCATCGTGGACGGCGCCCTGGGATCAAATTTTCTTACTGCTGTAGCCAAGGAGATGGAAAGTTTTGATACGGCAAGAACGATATAGTAGTGAATAGGCAATAGTGAATGGTGAATGAACCGTGAAATGTGAACATTGTAGAAGCAAGGCATGCCTTACCTCTACCAATTACCCCTTATACTTCACCACTCTCTTCTTCAGCGCCTCCGGTATATTATCGGCACTGTCCGTAGCAAATACCGCAACTCCTTTAAAGCTTTCCAGTCGTTGCAACAGGTAAGCAATTTCCTGGTTGGCATATTTATCGTGTGCATCTTTTACGTCTGTACGCTTGCCAAATAAGGCATCTGCTTCGTCAAAAAATAATATCCAGCCTTTGCCCTCTGCCTCATCAAAGATCTTATTGAGTTGCTTTTCCGTTTCGCCGATGTATTTTGAAATGATCTGTGAAAGATCAACACGGAATATTTCTTTTTGCCCGTTGCCGGAAAGTTGTTGGAGGGCGGATAGCTTCTCCGTCTTGCTCATACCCGAAAATGCTGTGATCACACTACATACTATTTTGCAAACAAAATAGTTATTATCTTATTAAAAGTGAACAGTTTTTCTCATTTTTCCTTAAATTCGGAATATTAACCCTTACAGTTATGAAGACGCTGTCACACACCTGGTTTGCAGAAGGATATATTGATTTTGAATTGAAAAAATATACGCTGCTGGCGTACCTGCAACAAATTCATAAGGAATTTAATCAGAACAAGCTTTATCCCCAGCTTTCTGATATCATATTCCATCACAATAACATCCTGCATTTCAAACACAGCAAACAATTATTGCAGGACCAGTTTCCCAAACGTTTTTCGCATGTGGACATGTCGAAGCTGCAGATCCTCTACGAAAAAATAATAGAAGACGATGAAATGATGAAAGAGCTGGAAGATATTATCCAGTTTGCCATTAATAAGATGAGCGCTACCATTAAGGATGGCGCCGAGATATACGAGTTTGTCGAAGAAAAATTAAATATCCTTCCGGTGGGCATCATCCCGCTGGAGAACAGGGAAGGATATTTTTTCCTTTGCGACGGTGATTATGCAGAGACCAGGGTGTACCACTATCATCTCAGCATTTTTGAAAAACATGACGAGAAATACAGGAGCATCAAAACCTCTTTTGTAGCACAGTGGGAACGTAATATAGCGAACACTTATGAAAGTATTAAAACAGAGCTGATCCGAAATCAGGCAGCATTGCCCAACCCCGCAGTATACAGCATAGAAACTGATCTAAGCTTTCCCCTCGAAGAAACCCTCCTTCCCATTGCAAAAAGATGCCTGGTGAAATATATTACGGAGAATGCGGCAGCGTGACGATGGGCGAGGTGGGAAGTAAGGCGAGTGTGAATAAGTGAATGATGAATAAATATGAAAGATGAAACGGGAGGAGTGAGACCAACAGCCTTACCAGATATTTCACTGATCATGCTTTCGTTTTCTTTTTTTGGAAGGTTGATAGATTTTCTTGCCTTTGGTTACCAGCTCAAGAAACTCTGTCTGCAACGGATCTGCGCTGTCCATTGATGCTTTGGTAAGGCTGATCAGGTCATCCCAGGAAGCATTTTTAACATAAGGGGAACTGTGCAGGAAACCGCCAAACATGCATACGCTTGCTGCGAACCGGAGCTGGCTGTTAAGACTGTCGAGCGGCTTATAATTATAGCTGCATTCATGATCCTGCTGCATTTTTGTTTTCTTTCCGGGATCACAGTAATTGATCGTTACGGTAGCCACTGATTTTTGCTCGGGGATTGGGGATATTCCATCATTTTCATGTACGGGCGTCAGCTCAAACACAGCCATTACGCTATGCCCCGATCCGATCTCTCCGCCTTCCAGGGCGCTTGTGGTATCGGATAATGCACTTCGCTTATTATCAAAACCTATAAGCCGGTACTCCTTCACTACATTAGCGTTAAAGCGCACATGCATGGAAACGTTGTCGGCAACGGCATATAATGTCTGGGTCAGCTCTTTTACCAGCACTTTCTCGCCTTCCCGCTCATCATCAAGATAGGCGAAATTGCCATTCCCTTTTTTGGCCAGCACTTCAATTTTTGAATCTTTATAATTTCCCATTCCTACTCCGAGGCAGGTAAGATAAATACCTCCTTGCTTCATTTCCGTGATCAGCGCTTCGAGCTCTTTTTCACCGGTCTCTCCCACATTAAAATCCCCGTCAGTTGCAAGGATCACCCTGTTGTTGCCGCCCCTGATAAAGCTGTTATGCGCCAGCCGGTAGGCCTGTCTTATACCCGCCTCTCCCGGTGTAAAACCGCCTGCGTTCAGGTCTTCAATTGCCTGGAGTATCTTTTCTTTATCACCACCGCTGGTGGGAGGAAGCATTACACCTGTAACTCCGCCGTACACCACTATGGAAACGGTATCCACCGCACGGAGATTCTCAACCAGCTTACGAAAAGAGGATTTGAGCAACGGCAACCTGTTTGGCATATCCATTGACCCGGATACATCTACAAGGAAAACAAGATTGCTCGGGGGCACATTATCAAGATTGAGCTTTTTAGATGCCACCTGCACAAAAAGCAATTCATTACCGGGATTCCAGGGACAGGAGCTCAATTGGGAACGCAGCGTAAAGATGCTGTCGCCGCCGGGAGGCGTATAGTTAAAGTTGAAATAATTCAGCATTTCTTCTATCCGTACCGCATCCTCGGGCACAGGGCTGTCCATATTGATAAAGCGGCGGATATTGCTGTAAGAGGCCCTGTTGATATTCAGGGTAATGCCCGTAACGGGGCTGTCATCTGTTTTTACAAAGCCATTCTCTACCAGCGGGCTATAGGTTTCATCAGCTACAAACATTTTCCGGGTAGTCATGCCTGAAAGGCTGGTAGTAAAAGAAACGAGGTATTGCTTTTGAATGCTTGCCGTGTAAGGCAGCATTTTCATAACTATCTTCTGGTATTCGGTAGTTTTCACCACTATCGAGAGTGGTTCGTAGCCTTCCAGAGTAAGGTCAAGGCTATCCACCTTATTGGATGTAGTAATGCCGAAAGCGCCACCCATACCACTGGCATGAGGATAACCGGTAGAGCGTAATACAATGCGCACATTTTGCAGGGGAGTATTGTTTTCGTCTCTTATTTCACCCCGCAGGTAATACTGGGCAGACGCTGTAGTAAAAAAGCAGAGCAACCCTATCAGTAAAGCAATCTGTTTTAAAGGGCGTTGCATGAGTCAAAAGCAATTTAGTACATTTAACGATATCATATACAATATATTGCTTCACAGGCGCTTATACTAATCAACCCACTGGTATATTTCTTTTATATTCCTTCCAAGCCCGTCATAATCCAATCCATAGCCTACTACAAATTTATCAGGAATGCTAAAACCGCAATAGTCAATGGTCAAAGGAAACTTTGTAGCCTCAGGCTTGTGCAGCAATGCACATATTTTCAGGGAAGCAGGCTGCTGGTGAAAAAGCCGGGGCAAAAACTCATGCATGGTCTTACCTGTATCAATAATGTCTTCCAGAATAATAACATGCTTTCCGAAAAGATCTACATCAAGCCCTATGGAAGTAATTACCGTGCCGGAAGATTTGGTGCCTTTGTAAGAAGCCAGCTTTATGAAACATATTTCTGCCGGTATGTTCAACACCTTAAACAGATCCGCAGCAAACATAAAGGATCCATTCAGAATGGCAATGAATACAGGTGTTTTTCCCTCATAGTCTGTTTCCAGCTTTCGCGCTATCTCTTCTATCTTCTCCCTGATCTGCCCGGAAGAGATGTATGGTCTGAAAAATTTATCATGTATCTGTATAACAGACATGCTTTAATTTTTATAAATAACCAATTCCTGCCCGGTGCGGATATCGTCTCTTTCCAGGCTGTTCCAGGTTTTTAGCTGCTCCACATTTACCTCGTACTTTTTTGCAATACTGTATAGTGTTTCTTTACTGGTTACCACATGGGTCAGCTTTGCCCGGCTTATCTCCCGGGGGGACTGCACGTTGGCTACTTCGTTGCCTGCAAGCACAGCTTCTCTTTCTGCAGGCTTCTCTTTCTGCAAATATATTTTTTGTCCTTCCTGCAGCCCGGAGGCTTCCCGGGCATGATTATAGCTCAGCAGAGTTTCCAGCCGCACACCTTCCCGCTGGGCTATGTCATAAAATGTTTCGCCGGCCAATGCCACATGATATTCTTTTTGTCCCTGTTTTCTCTTGCGTTGCAGGTACACCAGCTGATCTGAAGGAAGTATGTCTTCATTTGGGGACAGTTCATTAAAATCCAGCAGGTGGTTGTACCTGATGCCATATTGCTCTGCAATAGCAAGCAATGAGCTTCCCTGCTTTGCATACAGCACTTTTGTATTATTGATCTCAAACATTTCTTCAGGATAGCTGGTCCCGGGCAGCGGTCCGCCGCTACGGGATACCGTTGCTGCCGGATTACCGTCCGTATTTTGCACAATGGCTGCCTGAGTGGTAACCATATTATTTCCTGTCGCATATATGGGGGCTTCATCCCCGATTGATTTTTTGCCCTGCGCAATTAAAGTATACAATTGCAGGTCATAATCTTCAATATATTTAATAAGCTGCTGCGTATATTTAGGATTGGTAGCGTAGCCGGCCTTTTTCAGGCCCTTTGCCCAGCCCTGGTAATCTTCGGGAGCTATCTTAAAGAGAAATGCGTAACGCGGGCTGTTCTTTAAAAAATCAGAGTGATCGCGGTAAGAATCTTCTGCATTGGAATAAGCCCTGAAGCATTCTCCTTTCTCATCATCATCGTGGTATACTTTATCCCCCAGCCAGGTATTTTTGCATTTAATCCCAAAATGATTATTGGAGTTTTTCACAAGATCGCTGCAGCCTGCCTGTGTTTCGAGTATGCCCTGGGCCAGGGTAATAGAAGCCGGTATACCCGTACGCTGCATTTCCTTTATCGCAATAAATTTGTACGAATTAATATATTGGATAATAACCGGGCTCTGGGCAGTTGTATGCTGCCACAGCATCAATCCGCAGAGCGCTGTAATACTTAGTTTTCTTAACATTGGATCAGACATTCATTTTTTGCGTATTATCATCAGGCCATCTCTTACCGTCAATAATACATGTTCTACTCTTGTATCCTGCTTTATATGTTCATTAAAAGCATGTATAGCCTTTGCATTTTTACCCTGCTTTTTCTCTTCCAGCACTTCACCATGAAAAAGCACATTATCCGCCACGATATAACCGCCCCGCCTGACTGCCGGCAATACCGTCTCGTAATAATTGATATAGTTTACCTTGTCGGCATCTATAAAGACCATATCCCAGCTTTCCTTCAGTGTTTTAAGAATATCTTCCGCATTTCCCACCTGCAATATTATCCTATCTTTTAGTGCGCTTTTGTTAAAAAATGATTGTGCGCTGTCAGCGTCAGAAGCTCTTAATTCAATGGTATACAGCCTGCCGCCTTCTTTCAATCCTTTGGCAAGGCATAAAGCGCTGTAACCGGTAAATGTGCCTATCTCAAGAATCCTTTCAGGTTGTATCATCCGGCTCAGCAGCTCAAGCAGCCTGCCCTGCACCGCACCGCTCAGCATCTGCGCATGTGGATGTGTTTCACGGGTATAGCCGGCAACTTCCTGCAACAATTCATCTTCTGCAGTAGTATATGCCAGGGCGTAAGCATCTGCCAGGGGGTGAAGTATTTCCAATGTATGAACCTTTATGCAAAGGTAATACAAGAAAAAGCATTTAAAAATTAGGCGCAAGCTGCCGGGTACGGTAGTATTCCAGCATATAATGCACCACTTCATCTGCAGTATCCACCACTTCAAACAAAGCAAGGTCTTCCGGATTGATATTGCCTTCCGCCAGCATTACATCTTGCAGCCATTGCAGCAGACCGCGCCAGTAGCTCCTGCCTACCAGCACCATCGGCATCTGCTTGAACTTTTCCGTCTGTATCAGCGTAGCCACTTCAAAAAATTCATCCAGCGTACCAAAGCCGCCGGGCATCATTACAAAGCCCTGCGAGTATTTGGTAAACATCACCTTCCGGACAAAGAAATAGTCAAAATTCAGCAGTTTGTCCTTATCAATATAATCATTGTTGTGCTGCTCAAAAGGCAGATCAATATTGAGCCCCACGCTCTTGCCGTTTGCCAGCGCAGCGCCTTTGTTACCGGCTTCCATTATCCCCGGGCCGCCACCGGTAATGATACCAAATCCCTCTTCTGCCAGCCGTTGGCCTATTTCCGCCGACAATTCATAATACGCCGTTCCGGGCTTTGTTCTTGCAGAGCCGAAAATAGAAATACAGGGACCGATCTTGGACAGGGCTTCAAAACCATCCACAAATTCCGCCATGATCTTGAATATCTGCCAACTGCTGTGGGCCATACTTTCCTTCCAGTGCCGTTCTTTTAGAGTCTTTAGGGTTGCGTTCATTGTTGTTTCGGGTTTCAGGTTTCAGGTTTCAGGCATGCACAGGTTATACCTCAAACCTGTATCGTCCTATACCACTTACCGCTTTCTACTCACCTCTCACAACGCTGATAAATTGATTTTAGTTTACAGAACTGCTCCTTTTTGAGATTAAAAGCAACCCAAGCCAGGTAAGGAGTCCGTTGAGCAACAGCAGCTCAATACCAATCTGGAAACCGCCAAACCAGTGAGCGGCATTCTTGCTGATGATATAACACAATAGTGGCGCCACAAGGGAAATAGCAGTAATGGCATAGCTGTCAGGCAACTGGCGCCGGGTAAATATGCCAAAAGCAAATAAGCCAAGTAATGGCCCATAGGTATACCCGGCAAGATCCAGTATCACGTCTATGATACTATTGTTGTTGATAATGTGAAAAATGATAATGCATACAAGGAAGACAAATGCAAAAGAAAAATGAACAGATAGCCTCGTACGTTTTTTTGCCTTTTCATTCATATCGGTCCTTTTCTGCAGCCCGAGGATATCAATGCAGAAGGAAGAGGTCAATGCGGTAAGGGCGCCATCCGCACTGGGAAAAAGGGCGGAGATGAGCGCTATAATGAATATTATGGTAATGGAAGACGGCAGGAAATTCATAGCAACAGAGGGGAATATTTTGTCTCCTATCACATGGAGCATCCGGCCGCCATGTGCCGGGTCAGGCACAAGCAATTCCTTTACCACACCTGCTTCGCCGGTTATATCTGTGTATGCTCCTCCTTTAGACAACACAAACATGTATAGCAGCCCTCCCAGCATCAGGAACAGGAACAGTACGCCAAACATCACGACAGCCATCGTCATTACATTTTTCTGCGAATCGCCCAGCCGCTTGACGCTGATATTTTTTTGCATCATTTCCTGGTCAAGCCCCGTCATGGCAATGGTGATAAACGCGCCGCCTATGATCTGCTTCAGGAAAAAACCTTTGCTGTTGACATCGGTATTAAACACATTCAGATAGCCTTTGTCCCTCATTTGTGAAAGCGCCTCCATACCGCCTATATGAAGATGCTGCAGGATATAGATCACACAAACGATCAGTCCGCCGACCATAAGGGTGGTCTGAAGGGTATCTGTATACACAATTGTTTTCACCCCTCCCTCGAAGGTATACAGCAATATCATCAGTAAAATAAGCGCGGTGGTAACAATGAATGGCACCCCCATTTTATCAAGGATGAAGAACTGTAAAATATTTATCACCAAATACAGGCGCGCCGTAGCTCCCGCAGTACGGCTGATAATAAAAAAAAGCGCGCCTGTCTTATAGGCAATATTCCCGAACCTGTGCTGAAGATAATTATAGATGGAAGTAAGATTGAGGCGGTAATACAGCGGCAGCAGCACGAATGCAATGACTGCATAGCCGATAAGGTATCCTATCGCCACCTGCATATAAGCAAATCCCTTAAAGCTGCCCCCGGCAAAATCACCTACGCCGCCCGGTACACTCACAAATGTTACGCCCGACAAAGAGGTGCCTATCATACCGAATGCCACCAGCATCCAGTTGCTGTTCTTATTACCGATAAAGAAAGTATCGTTATTGGAATTGCGGGAGGTATAATACGCTACAGCCAGCAGCAAAGCAAAATACCCCACCACAAAAGCAAAAAGTATCCAGGGAGACATAGTGTATACTGTAATTATTGAGGCGGGAAGATAAAACATTTATTTTTTCTCTGTATATACAGCACATTCATGGAGGGGGTATCCTGCAACACTTACATCGCAAAACACTGAGGATCCTGAAAAACAAAGTATGGTTAATTAATAATCGCATTTTTTTCGGATCAACCGTTTAAAGCCACAATATATTTATCAATATACTCCTGCTTTTGCCTGGATTTGTACTGTTGGATAAAACGGGGATGCTCCAATACCGTCAGTCGGTCAAAAAGCTTCGCTTCCCTGTTCAGCTTATGTATAAAATCTGCATTTTTCTTCCCCAGCACAAAAGCTTCGGAAGTATCTAACCCTAAGCTGATATGCTTTTTCAAAGAAGCTATCATGAATGCCTTCACCATCTCAAAAAGCTCAGGCTCGTCATAATAATTGGCATTCAGCCATTTCCCGTCCTTTGTTTGTCGTGTGATGGCCAATGGGAAAGGTGAGTTGATATAAAAACGCCGGTAGAAATCTTCGGCTCCTCCATATCCAGCTATCATTTCATACATAAAAACAGAAGACACTTCGTGAGTATGCGCCGATCTCATTTTTATACCGCAAACACTTTTCAGCCGTTTCGTATCTGTAAAAGGCACACCGGTCACTCCTGCACCATGCCGGCTGGGGTTAATACCGATAATAAACCTGCGCTGTGATATGTCGTTGTAATATTTATGATAAAACCGCTGCATCACCTCCATTGTTTCCGGATTGTCCACATAAGGATTCATCACCTGGAAGCCCAAGGGCAGCTTGCCCGGGTAATGCAGATGACGGTTGAAATCAATAACTTTTTCGCCGAAGGTTTTTGCCATTGTATTTAAGGTAATAAGGTGATTTGTGTAACGACTTGCAGGTTACTAAGATAGGTCAAGCTTTTATATATTGAGCACCCCCTTTCTGTTGCTTACCAGGTAATATTTATGAAATTTCCGGCGATATATTTTTATCCTTCAGCTCAATTCCTGTCTGCTTCCAGCAACCACCCCTGTTGCGGAGCTGCCGGTATAGCATCTTTTTCTTTCCATTGTGCAGCAGGTTGAAAGTTTTGTATCGCCGGGGCTTTGAACAGTACCTGAGAGGGCTTCCAGCCCACACGTTCCCAATCAACAGATAAATGTACACCCACCGTATCCTTTGCCCAACTTGCTACCGATATCAGCAACTTGTTATTCTTCCGGTAGGTTGTTACCAGGACATCCGGATTGGAACTTGTCACCAACGGGCGTGGTGACCAGTAACCTACCATGTCAGCATCGGCTATTCCGAAATCATCCCACAGTTTCCAGATATTTTGCGGCTCGCAGATAACACCATCAGTCTGCCAGGGGTAACGGGAAGTCATACCGTATATCATGCCACGCCAGGGATTGCCGCCCCCCTGCAACATATCGCCCATCAACCCGAAAGGTATACCCGAAGTTTCTACCAGCCAGTTGGCAGGTGACATTTTATTGTACTGAAAGCTTTCTCCAAACCACAGTTTGTCTATATAGGGGAAGTATTCCGCATACTGTGTGGCAGGTCCCTTGGAGAAACCGGTATTGGAATGCAAATCAATAAGGCAGCCGGGCTTTACTTCATTCATAACTCTGCGCATGCGCTTCAGCATGCCCCTGTCAAACGCTACATCATCAAGGTACAGCCCGTCAATACCGGTATGTTTGACCAGCCAGTACAAGCCTTCGATATAATAATTATACCAGCGTGAGTCGCCCGATGTCAGCAGGGCAGCATCAGATTCGGGGTACCCGATAATATCGGTAAACCATTGCGGAGTATAATTATCCTGCAGGTGTTCGCGCAGCCACGTATACCCACCTCCCCTTCCGCCGGCAAATATTTCAGTGCCCAGGCTACGCAAAGCCCATAGCTCGGTAACCTGGTTGGTAAGTTCCCGAATGGTATAATATAGTTTCACCTTTATGCCGAGCCGGTGAAAATGATCCGTCACCGCCCTGATGGTATCAGCAGTGGTGAAAGGATAGTTGATATAAGGATTGATGGCATTAGCGTGATGAATATTGATGATTTTAATACCTTTTTCAAGATCTTCAGGGTTGGGCAGCGGTAAGCCTCCATTATGGTAATAGCGGTTGACAAACTGCGAGTGTGGATCAAGTGGCTTCACCGGTGTGATCAGCAATGCAAATTCAAAGCAAAGCGAATCGCCGGCTTTCAGCTCACGGGCGCCGCTATAGGTAGTATGGGTGACCGTCTGTCCTGCTGCGCGGATCGTAAATCCTCCGTTGTCATTGTTATACCACGCGGCCGGCGGTGAGGGATGATAGAGGTTGAGCAGCGGTCCGCTATAAGTGGCTCCGCGGAGCTCGCAATAGATGCCTGCATGGGTATTGCCCGTCCAGTAAGCATCCTGTGGACCTTTCCACTTCCAGTCGTACCGGTCTGGTTCATTCATGGCTGGCAGCCCCATACCCATAAAGTATTGAGCTATGTCTTTTTTCACCGGGAGCTCCAGGCGTATATCCTTCACCGTTATATTCCTTTTGAAGCTGCAACTCAGGTTATAATGAAGATACCCGTCCGACTCCATTGTGCCTTCGCATACCAGGGTAATTGATGGTGACTCAGCAGAGGCTTTCCACGAAACCTTTCCGCCGGCTGTATGCGTGAAAGTAAACCCGGAGGGCAGCAACGATTGTATCCCCTCGCTTGTCTCTACAACGAAAGCTACAGGCTTACTGAGTATGGCTGTACCGCGCGCTGTGACAGACAGGGGCAAACCATTATCGCCTAACATTACTGCCCCGCTGACGCCGCTGACGGATTTTGACTGCACCTTCAATGCGGTGTACGGAGCAATGGGTGTATCCTCTATACCCCGTGTTGAATTCAGCCAGCGCAATCTTGAATGCCTCCATCGTTCATCATCTCCCCTGTCGGCAATAACATTGCCGGTCACCCGCAGGCGAACCCTGATCGCCTGCACGGGAATACCATCGGCGGAGAGCTGTATGGTAAAATTATAGTTACCCGCTTTTGCGTTTTCCGGTATATCCACGCCAAACCACAGGGCCTGCACATCGCCTTTGGCAATATCTATCTGCTTTCTGAAATATTTTCCCCGGGAGTCTTTTCCTTCTGCATTGATGCAGGTTACCGGAAAAGGCGCATTATCATAAGTGATTTTCAGTCGCTGTATCTCTTTCACCGGCGCCCAGGCGCCCACCTGAAAAGTATAGTATTCGTTCCGGTCTGCCGTACCGGTAAAGACATTGGTTGCCTCCCGGCTGACCCACCGGTAAGGTATATCGTGCTGCATCCGTATGGGATAACGCCTGTCTTCAGGGAAAAGCATCAATACATTTTTGTGCTTTTGCAAAAGCAATTTCTCTTCTGCTTTCGTTGCGATCACTTCCATCGGGTAAAAGCTGTCGAAAGCGGTGCGGGATTCGATAGCAACAACTTTCGCATAGGGCAGGTTTGGCTTTTGGCTACCTGATCGCAAAGAAGCAAGGTTGTTGGTATCAACCCATGCTGCCGCAGGCGCATTCTCCGGCTTAAGATAATCTCCTTCAAACCATCCGCTGTTCTTTTTTCCCTGCCAGGGCATGTAATATATATAGTAAAGACCGGGTCCATAGCGGGGACGAAAAACCAATATGCCTTCCTCCCTGTCTGTCTTTACACGAAAAATATCGCTGACCTCTCTGCCGGCACTATCAGTAACGATCAGCCGCTTCTGGTCAGGATGATCATCATGCCTGCGCCAGGGTACCTGCGCCAGCACCGCCTCTCCGCCTTCTTTTACCATAATCACTGCGCGGTGATTGCCCAGGGTCTCTGTCCAGGGCCCGCGGGCAACCCTATAAGGAAGGATAGTCTGTGCTTGTTGTTGAATGGAGAAAAGCAGGAATGCTATTAAAAGGCAGATTCTCATCAAAATCGTTTTATGTATTTTTAAAATAAAAGTATTGTTCTACTACAGGTCATGTATTGCATTATTTCATTTTATTTCCCTTTCCCATAATAAGCCATTTTTTGTAATTACAAAAACTTTTACCTGCTCCATTTAACGTTATATTCGTCTAAACGACTTACCTATATGTTCGATTTTCGTCTCCGTGTTTTTCATACTGTTGCCAGGCGGCTTAATTTCACTAAGACCGCTGAAGAGTTATTTATCACTCAACCTGCGGTGAGCAAGCATATACAGGAAATTGAGCATTATTTCAAAGTAAAGCTGTTTGAACGCAACGGCACAAAAATAAAGCTGACCGCCGCGGGGAAAGTACTGCTGCAATATACGGAGCAGCTGTTTGATATATATCGTCATCTCGAATTTGATCTCAACACCTTCTCACAAAAGCATGCCGGTATGTTACGGATCGGCGCCAGCACCACCGCAGCTCAGTATGTACTCCCGCCGGTGCTCTCCGCCTTTCACAAAAAATTTAAAGACACCAGAATCACATTAACTACCGGCAATACCGAGCAGGTGGAGCATGCCCTGCAGGAGCATGATATTGACCTTGGTATTGTGGAAGGCAGGTCGAAAAACAATCTTTTTAAATACACCACGTTCGTAAAAGACGAGCTGGTACTGGTAGCCGGCAGCAATCATCCCCTCGCAAAGAAGGGAAGCATCAAACCCGCAGAGCTGCTGAAAATCCCGCTGCTCCTGAGAGAACCCGGATCAGGAACGCTGGAGGTGATCGCACATGCGCTCAAACCCCTGGGCATAAAAATCTCACAATTGCAGGTAGAAATGCAACTGGACAGCACCGAAAGCATGAAGCGCTACCTGCTCAATGCTGATGTCATGGCTTTTCTTTCCATACATGCCGTACTGAATGAGCTCAAAAACAGGGAATGCGCTATTATAGAAGTAAAAGGCCTGGATATTGAAAGAAGCTTTTATTTTATACAGCAGCACGGACAGGCAGCATCGCTTGCAGGCCTGTTTATGAGATTTGCCGGACATTATAACTTCAGGTAATGGAAGATCACCAATAGCAATTTCCTGCTCATTTTTCCATAATGCAACTTTGCAGCATCAAAAGCAAAGACATGTTAATGGAAGAAGAACAACAACTAACGGGGGCTGACCAAAGCAGATCGCCGCATCTGAAAGCAAACTGGTTTCCCCTCCTGCTGATTATCATCGTTGTGATAGTAATAGTTGTCAATTGCATCACCGGCCATAAAGAAAGCAAAAGCATAGCCCGCAGGATGGCAGCATATACGGCAGCCCGGGCCACAGATACCGTATGGCGCGGCTGGAGCAAATACCAGATACCCGTGGGTACTGATGAAGGCAACCTGGTATGGTACGGGCATGAGCTGATTGCCAATACTTCTTTTTACCTGGGTCCGAATGGCACGGTAGCACAGATCACCAATGGCATGAACTGCCAGAATTGCCATCTCGACGGAGGCACTATCCCCTATGGAAATAATTTCGGGAAAGTATATGCTACCTATCCAAAATACCGTGCAAGGAACAACGGCATACAAAATATTTATGACCGCATCAACGATTGCCTGCAGCGCAGCCTGAATGGTAAAACCATGGACACCGCTACACGCGAAATGCAGGCAATATATGCCTACTTTAAATGGCTGGGCGAAGATGTTCCGAAGGGCGTTGCCAGGGGAGGCACCAGCCTGATGAAGCTGCCTTATTTAGACCGGGCTGCAGACCCTCTTGCAGGGAAACAGGTATATACAGCCAACTGCCAAAGCTGCCATGGTACTAACGGTGAAGGGCAACTGAAGCCCGACAGCACCGGCTATACCTATCCGCCACTATGGGGAGCGCACAGCTATAATGACGGAGCAGGGCTCTACCGCCTCAGCAGCTTTGCAGCGTTTGTAAAAAACAATATGCCCTTTGGGACAGATTATCACCACCCGAAGCTCAGCAATGAAGAAGCCTGGGATGTAGCAGCTTTTGTAAACAGCGAGCCCAGACCACATAAAGATCAGGCTGCCGACTGGCAGGATCTTGCGAAGAAACCTATTGACTTTCCCTTCGGGCCCTACTCAGATATTTTTTCAGAACACCAGCATAAGTACGGACCTTTTAAACCCATTAAAAATGCGCAACAATAAAACCAGGCGATTTTATAACAACAAACAATATAAGCACATGAAAAATTTATCTTTTCTTCTCATCAGCATTGCGTTCCTTACTGTTACGGCCACGGCACAGACCGGTACTGATGCACTTCAAAAAAATGCAGCATTTACCGGGGCAAAAGCCTCTCAAAAAATATACCACGCCATTTACCAGTTAGACAAAAACGATCCGAAAGTCATAGAAAAAGCTATCCGCAATATTAATAATGCGCTCAATGATCCCAGGCTTACCGGTAAAATCCAAATCGAATTGATAGCTTTCAGCGGCGGGACTGATGCCTTTATAAAAGGCGGGAAATATGAAGCGGATCTCAAAGCATTAGTAGAAAAAGGAGTGATCGTAGCGCAATGCAATAACACGCTGCATGAAAGAAAGATCAGCCGCGACCAGTTGTATGACTTTATTGCCATAGTGCCCAGCGGTAATGGCGAGCTCATCATCAGGCAGGCGGAAGGATGGGCTGTCATAAAACCATAATGATATAATTTGCAGTACCGCCTGTAATAAAAAAATCTGACAACGCTAAAATCATACAAATGAAAAAAATCGTCGCATTTATAATCATCATCCTGGCTGCTACAGCCGCATACACACAGGATCACCGTTTTGACCCGCCATGGAATACAGCACCTGAAAGTAAAGTAATGTTCACTATTCCCGGGATAGACAATGTGCCTGACCTGTACGGAGATATCAATGACCCGCAGCTGGTGATCTTCTTTGCAGGCAACCAGTTCATGTGCATTGACGACCTGCTGGCAGCTTTCAAAAAAGCATACCCGCAATACCAGCGTATTTTTGCCGAGACCTTACCTCCGGGTATACTGGCCAAACAAATTGCCGGAGGCAGCATTACCATTGGCAATATGCGCATTACCCTTCAGCCTGATGTATATACGGCCGGCAAATCCCGGATCGTGCAAATGACTGATCTCTTCAGCGATACCGCCGCCTATGCTTATAACAAGCTGGCAATAATGGTGCAAAAGGGTAACCCGAAAAAAATAAAAGGATTAAGGGATCTTGGCAGGAAAGATATAAAGGTCAGCATGCCCAACCCTGCCTGGGAAGGCATTGCAAAGCGCATAGAAGAAGCCTATGTAAAAGCAGGCGGCGGAGCATTGAAAAACACGATCATGCAAACCAAGGTGAAAGACAGCAGCACCTATCTCACCCAGATCCACCACCGGCAAACGCCCATGCGCATTCTCTACCACCAGAGCGATGCCGGCCCCGTATGGTACTCTGAAGCATATTACCAGCAGATGATCGGCCATCCCATAGAAATGATCGCTATTCCTGATAAAGAAAATATAACGGCAACATATATGGCCGGGTTAATGAAAAACGCACCGCACCCGGAAGCAGCAAAAGATTTCATGCACTTCCTGCAAAGCGAAACGGCAAAGGCGATCTACCGAAAATATGGCTTTACCACGGAGTAAAAGCACTTACTTTACCATAAGCGGCGCATATTGTACCCCGATGCTTCCCTTCAGATCAATGCCCTGTATAAGCATGATATAGTCACTATGACTTTCGGAAGTATAAAAATTCAATACAGCTTCTGCAGTTGTTCATTATATACGGTGCAGATCATTATACCAGATGGCAGATCACTCCTTTTCAGCTTTAACTGATAGGGCGTTTCTTTAAGCCTTATCCTGCCTCTTGCAAATACGAGCCCCCGGCAGGCAGCAGTAAACCAAAGCCTGCTGCATCTATAATTTCTATACAGGCTATTTTACTGCTGTCATTGAGAGCTTGATCAAAAGCTGTGAGAATATATCCTTTCAGCCAGAGCGTGTCCCTGAGGCGGTAATACGGCTTGTCAATATGAATAAATAATTTTTCCCTGGGATTGTTGTAGTTGGCACTATCCATCACGCCCCTGTCTGGCGATCCCACCGAGCAAACGCTCCATCATTTTCAAACGCTGAAGCACTACAATAATAACCCCTGGATGCTATAATGGTCTCCTGCGGACATACCCGAAATACAACAGCAGCCCGATACATACCATTGCCACCTGCATGGCAGCTCCAAACATGGTGCTGATATCCCTGACCGTTTTGCCGGCCCAGTCCATAAAATGGTGCTTGTGCAAAAATGCAAAGCTGTATCCTTCCGCAAGATCCTTATCCCGCACCCTCGTGGAAAGCACACCTGTTGAAGTTTCTATATAATACCGCTCATTGTCATTGGCTGCATAGCTCACTTTCCATACCGGCAGCCGCTTATTTACAAAACCGTATTCATCTGTAAATGTTGTAACCGGAACAATACCCGATGGCGCCTGCCGGCTGAAGCCGGAAGCAAGCCATGCGGCATATTGCCTGTCGCCCTCATGCAATACCCTGCAGTCGCCGGATGATATATACAGTACATCCTGTTGCGGTGCCGACATACTTTTCATCAGGTCAGTCCTGCCCTCTGCTTTAGACAGGTTTGCTTCAGGATAAACCTGCCAGTAAGTCTTTCCATCCATCCTGCATAATGAGATCTTTTGCATTTTCCTGCCACCCGCCAGTGAGTCAATCCCGGCAAAATCAATAGCCGCATCTTCACCGGAAAACTTTGATGGTACATAAGCAGGTAGCTTTTCCTGTGGCAATACTTTCTCCAGGGCATGGAATCCGCCGCTGAAGGTAAACATCAGCGTGAACAGGGAAGCGACCAGCGAAGTATAGCGATGGCTGCGCCTGACTTTCATCACCGGCTTCTCCGACCTTTTTGTCTTTGTTGTAAAGAATATATACAACCCTAAAACAGTAGTCAGGAAGGCAGCCGATGTGAGCGCTATCATGAAATAATACTTCGTGTCTCCCAAAGCATCCATCCATTGCCAGGTATGGCATATCCCAAAAAAAGTATCGAATGCGGATCTTTTGTTGTCTACCGCATATCCAAACCTCCCGGAAAATGTTTCAACATATATTCGTATACCATCGCTCCTGTCAAATGAAACCTTATACGCCGGCAGCAGGCGATTAATGTATTTATACTCGTCATCAAAATGAGTGATCTGCTCTACGCCGGTGATCTTCGCGCCATGGTTGTTCATGACATTCATGGTAGCCATCATGCAGCAATCGTGTACCGGCATAGCCATAGAAGCCGTAAATATATGCTGCCCGGCCTCATCCTTTCCTGTATTACCTTCAAGAAATGTTTTGGCAAGAAAGCGGGCATAGAGCTGGTCTCCGCCTTTTAACAGCTTCCCGTCGCGGGTACTGAAATAACGGATATCTAAGTGTTCATCATCAAGAGCTACCTGGTAAAACTGCTGCCCTCCCATCTGCACAATATGCATGTTGCTGAACGAATCAATATGATGCTGTTGCAGGCACTTCTTCAATGAAATATTCAATTGTGCAGTATCAATCCCCGGAGCAGCCAGGAATTGCGTTGCTATGGCAGGCCTGATATTGGTCATGACCGGGTGCATAAACCCGCTGATTGCCCATAATGATACCGGCAAGGCAATAATGAGCGAAAGCACCCTGTGCCATTTATACATTTTCTTTCGCATATGACGTGAATTTAAAAAAGCAGGCATGCCGCAACACGCCTGCCTGTATTTTATTTTTTCCCAAAATGGTATGCAAGCCCGAATGTTATTTCTCTCGGGTCGCCGAGATTATAAGAATACGCGGCATTCCCGTTAGTGGTAGCATTTTTGGAGGCGAGTGCCGCATAATAAAGATTGGTGGCATTCAACGCGTTTATCCATATCTCAAAGCCTTTTATACGATAACCGGTTCTCAGGTTCAGAATATCAAAACCGCCATAGCTGTAATTATCCAGGTCGTCCATAAAGTACCTGCCCTGGTGCTGCCATTCGGCGCTGATCCTGAACCCCTGCAAAAAAGAGGGCTTATACATTATTTCGGCATTTGCCATAAATCTTGGGGCTGCGCTCATTTCTTTCCCGTTGAAGTCAACACCTTTCACAATATTGTCAACAAATACATGCCTGGCATTGGTTGCACTGAAACGCACAGACAGGTCAGGGACCGGTTTGTAAGTAATGCCGTATTCAATACCGGTATGCCTTGTGGATCCCGCATTTTGATTGATATAGGAGTTATCGGGCTGCTTTACTGAAATGATCTCATTGGTGCCATTCAGGCGGTAGAGGCTCCAGTCGAGATATATTTTATTTTCCATCAGCGAAGCCCAGCCACCTATCTCATAATTGAAAAACGATTGCGGCAGCAGATAAGGCGCCTCCTTGATACTGCTGTATAGATCAGTAAGCTGCGGCGGGACATAGCCCTGGCTGTAGTTGGCATAAAACCCGGTATTCTTCAAATTATAAGTAAGCCCGATCTTGGGGGTTACCCTTCCAAAGGAATTGACTGTTGAGGCGGTGCTTACACTGGTGGAAGCCGGCGCATTGTTGATAAAATAATACTTAAATGCATCATATCGCAATGCAGCAACGACCTTCAGGTTCCGCAGGGGAGAAAATTCGTAATCAATATAGCTTGCCAGGTTGACAATACCGGTATTGTACTTGCTCAGGAACGAATCCACAGCAGGAGCATCATAGCTTGTAAACTTCCCGGAAGACAGGTCTTTATGAATGGAAATGAATTTTGCATAATAACGTTGCGGGCTGTAGTCAACACTTGCGCCGGCTATAATTTTACTCTTCACCCGGGGAATCTTTTGAGAATGTGTCACAAACAGCGCGTAAGTGCTGAAAGCATTCTCATTGATCTGTCCCCTGTATTTTTCCGGATCCCGAGTGCTTGCTATGGAATAGGAAGGGTTCTGTTGCACGGCATTATTACGGTAAAGCAGAGCTATATTGGTATTGCTGTTATCGTTCCACCGGTGATTGAGCATTGACTTATAACGCAGCGCATACACATTGCGGTAGGTAAAAGTCTGGAGGGAAGTATAATCTTTGTTTGCAAATTTTATACTGTCTATTGATCCCGACATATTGCTGGAGTAATCTACCAGCGCCAACGTGTTGGTCCAGCTCGTATGCTCCCCGGCACGATAATCAGTCCTGACAGTAATAGCTTTTTTATCAAAATCACTGTATTCGATCGGCCCGTCTTTCTTCCCGGCATAATAACCGCTTACAATAACGCCCCATTTTCCCATCGGCGTTCCGGCCTGCAGGTCAACACGCCTGTATCCTTTATCATTCATCTGCAGGCTGGCCATTCCACCGGCAAGCGCGGGCGAGCTTTGTGTAATAACATTCACTGCTCCGCCGATAGCTTCGGCGCCATACATGGCTGAAGAAGGCCCTTTAATGACTTCTATTGATCTGGCAGCCGGGAGGTTCATCTCCAGTAAAGCATTATGATTATATACGCCTGAAGTACGGATGGGGATGCCATCTTCCATATACAAAAAAAGGCTCTTCGTGGTCATGGGCTGCCGAATGCTCATCTCATGCTGCTCATTACCCAGGTTTACCATAAATACCCCGCTTACTTTATTGAGCAGGTTATCGAGCCGCTGCGCTTTGGTATCTTCCATTGCCTGCTTATTAATGGTGGCAATGGCAACAGGAGCCTCTCTCCTTTTCTGCGCTGTGCGGTTGGCGCTCACCACCACCTCCTGCATGTTGCTGTTATTTTTTTTCAGAGCGATACTGAGATGATCCGGTGCTGCTTTCTGTGAAAAATACCCGGAGAAGCTTACTTCTATTTCACCGGTATGGGCTGGTATTGAGAAAGATCCGTCAGCGCCGGACACTGAGGTATAGTTGCCTGCTTTAATTGTTGCGCCGGGCAATGGTTCCCTGGTATCCGCATCGTATACCCTGCCTTTTCGGGATTGCCCGAATAAGGCGGAGCAGCATACCATACCAAGAAACAACACAAAAATCTGTTTCATATATATTTAGTTAGGTAAAATAATAGTGACTGGAATAAGCGGCGCTTTTTGCATGATACTGCGCACACTGCACACCTGTCAGTTAGAAGAAAAACGATATGCTATGCAGCAATGGTGGGAGGATGAAACACCGAAGAAGGCTGATCAACAGGGTCTCCTGTATCGGATGGTATACGGTAGTAAGTATCTTTTATTATTTGCAGGGAGAACGACTGTACAAAGAAAGACTTTGAGGAGAGCACTTCTATTTTACCGGCATACTTCATTTCAGGCGCCTGGCCGTTCTCTTTTTTTTCCTGTGCCTCTATTTTTTTCATCAGCAGGCATTTTCCATCGCAGTGCATTTCCGGCCGGTAGCGGTTGATACATTGTTTCATATATTCCTTTTGCTGTGCCAGGTAACCAAGACAATACCAGCCCTGGTTAAAGGTTTGTCCCAAAAGAGCAAGGAGCAATATTGAAGCAAGGGTCTTTTTCACCGTGTTGCAAAAGTAGGTCATTTTTAAATTCCAGGTGCATTGATGCATTTCAATTTTTCATGTTTTACCGTTCAACAGCCAGGCTAATTTGAAATGCGCCAAAAAATATTTGGAAATCTGAAAATCAGTTATATATTTGTAGTGTACTAATACAATAGTACACTAAATCACTGAATATGATTTCAATAAAAAATCTTGAATTTGCTTACAAGCGTAAAAAAATCTTTACCGGCTTGAGCTTAGAGCTGCAACCTGGCTACATATACGGGTTGTTAGGAAAAAACGGCACAGGCAAGTCAACCCTCCTTCGCAATATTTCCGGGCATCTTTTTCCGGACAGCGGCAGCATTACCGTTTCCGGAGAGATTCCCGGTAACCGCCGTCCCTCATTTTTGCAGGAAGTATTCCTGGTGGCAGAAGAGTTTTATCTGCCTAATATTTCGGTAGATAAGCTGGTTAAGCATAATGCCCCGTTCTATCCCAAATTCAGCCATGAGCAATTCAGGAGATATATCGGGGAGTTCGATATTCCACCTGACAATACCATACAGGATATGAGCTACGGGCAAAAGAAAAAAGTATTGATCAGCTTCGGGCTTGCATGCAATACCTCTCTCCTGCTGATGGACGAGCCCACCAATGGATTGGACATCATGAGCAAAAGCCAGTTCCGGAAAGTGATCGCCGGATCGCTCAATGAAAGCAAATGCATTGTTATCAGCACACACCAGGTAAAAGACCTGGAAAACCTGATTGATCGCATTACCATTATTGATGAAGGCAAAATATTGTTCGATCAAACCATAGCGCAGATCACCCAAAGACTTCAGTTCAAAATTTCCTTCGACCAGCATGAAATTCAGGAAGCCTTATATAGTGAAAGCACACTGAAGGGACACACCATTATTGCCCGGAATACCGATGGCGAAGAAACCAAACTCGACCTGGAAATGCTATACAAAGGAATTATTACAAACAGGGCAAATATTCAATCAGCTTTTAACTAAAGAATTTCTTATGGACAATATATTCAGTTTTTCGCGACTTGGGCTGCTCATAAAAAAACAATGGTATGACAACAGCAGGCTATATATATTATCGGCGCTGGCACTCATCGGTTTACTCATTCTCATCTTTACTATATGGTGGCTGGTAAATAAATACGACTACCGGTTTACCGAAGCATCCACCAATATTATTTTTCTCATAGTATTATTTGTATCGGGGCTGGTGTTTGCAAGTACCACATTTGCCATGCTGGGCGATAAAGCTAAAGGCATTTACTGGCTTGGCGTTCCGGCAACCACCCTGGAAAAACTGGTGTGCGGATTTTTCTATTCCTGCGTCGTTTTCATAGCCCTGTATATAGCAAGCTTCTGGCTTATAAAGCATATCACCTTCCTTTTAATTGAACTAAACCCCCAAAATGAGTTGATAAGAACAAGCGAGAATGACATTTTTGAAAGAGTGGTAACGCCTAATCTTCTGTATACCTTCTTCGCACTGCAGGCTTTGTTTATGCTGGGGTCGGTTTATTTTGAAAAATTCTCTTTTATTAAAACCGTACTTATCATACTGTTCATCGGCTTCCTGTTCATAATGTTCACTATGCTTTTAGGGCATAATCTTTTGCCACGCAATTTTGGGGCAAGAGGATTTTCAGAATTCAGGGTGTACGATGACAATTACGAAGGGTCCAGGATATATCGCCTGGCAGGCTGGATAGGCGATCTGATAGAATCGCTGGCCAAATTTATTTGGGTCCCCGTGTTTTTAACCGTTGCTTATTTCAGGCTGAAAGAAAAAGAGATTTAGCATAAAAGAAAATTTTAAATTATGCAGTTTAAAGATAATCAATCTATATATCTCCAGATAGCCGACTATCTCTGCGAGAAGATACTACTGAAAGAATGGAAATCGGAAGATCGCATTCCGTCAGTAAGAGAGCTGGCCATATCGCTGGAAGTAAACCCTAATACCGTAATGCGAACATTTGATTTCTTACAACAGCAAGAAATCATTTATAACCAGCGCGGCATAGGGTACTTTGTTGCAGCTAAAGCATATACCAATGCGCTTAACTATCGTAAAGAAGAGTTCCTCCAAAAAGATTTACCCGGCGTGTTCAGAAATATCTACCTGCTTGGTATGGATATGGAAGAATTAAAACCCCGTTTTGAAAAGTTCGTTAAACAAAATTTTTCATAGCATAATATATAATCATGAAAACAAGCAATAAAATATTACTCGCTTTATTTCTATTACCTTTTATTACGGTTCTTCTTATTATGCTCACCTTACACGCCAAAATAAAGAACGGCGACTTTATAACGGAAAAGCAGGCACAGGAAGAAAACAGGATTACGAGCCAGCTCGCTCCATTCTCAGACATTGATCTTAGCGCTTATAAAAATGGAAGAGTAGAGATTAAATACAGTGATAGTTTTTATATACATTATGATAAATCTCAGAAGGAGAATATCAATGTTGAACAACAGGGAAATAAGCTGATGCTAAAAACCAATAAAGGCAGCGGCAATTATCATTTCCTCACAGTATTCTGTCCAACATTCTCCGCGCTGCGTTTCGATTCTCTTGAAGTATTTGTAGATGCTATGCATCTGGCAAATGCACGGATTGATGCAGGTGCAGAAACCTCCCTGCACTTCGCCGCAAAAGCAGGCAAACTGACACTTTCCGGGCAAAGAGGTTCAAATATTTCATTTGAAGATACGGCTATGATTGACACCCTTAATCTGCAACTATCAAACGGAGCTACCTTCAATAATATGCACGGAGTGATAACACGGCTAGGTGAGATTAAGCTGGGAGACAGCGCTGCTTTGAATGTGGGAGGTAAAATTATGCAGATGCTGCTGCAAAACTCAAACACCGCGCTAAAACAATAGTCCACCTGTTAATACTTTATTTATGAAAATAAAACGTCCATCTTTTATTATGCTGGTTGCCATAGCACTACTGGTAATCGTATTGCATAACAAATTGCATTCTGAAACACATGTAACACATGAGGTGACTGGAGACAACAGCGAGACCTTTTCGATACACAAAAGCGGCAGGGAGCTTCCGCCGTTATTCCTGAGGTTATTAGAATAAAATATTTCTTGTGAATAATCAATGTCAAGTGAATAATTTCATTATCACCACACAGCAATTATCTTATCATTTCCGCAAAGAGGAAAAGATACTGGATGATCTTAATCTTGCCGTACCGGCAGGCAGCATCTATGGCTTTCTTGGCCCCAACGGAGCCGGAAAAACAACTACCCTTAAACTAATTTTAGGGTTATTAAAAATAGAAAGCGGAAGTATTTCAGTATTTGATAAAAAGATTAATGAGGCGCGTAGAGCGATACTACAAAAAACCGGATCACTCATAGAACAGCCCTCTTTATACGGGCATCTCACCGGAAAAGAAAACCTGGAGCTATACAGGCTTACTTACGGCTTATCTGCTAAGCACATCGACAAAGTATTGCATATTACTGGCATGCAACATGCTGCCAATAAACGAACAAAAGCTTATTCACTGGGCATGAAGCAAAGGCTGGCTATAGCTATCGCTCTTTTACACGAGCCGGAATTGCTTATTCTTGATGAACCCACCAACGGGTTAGATCCCAGCGGCATTATAGAAACAAGAGAATTAATTATACACCTGAATCGCAATGAAGGGAAAACAATTGTTGTTTCCAGCCATTTACTGAGTGAGGTTGAAAAAACATCAACTCATGTGGGCATTATTCATAAAGGAAAATTACTTTTTCAGGGTTCATTAGCGCAATTAAAATCATTGCAATCCCGCCAATCTGTTATTGAGGTGGAAGTAAATGATGCCTGCTCAGCGGCAGAAATGCTTAAAGACCATTGCCATATTAAAATCGTAAATGAAGTAAAGCTTGACATAGCATTTGAAAGCAAAGAAAAAACAGCTATGTTATGTTCCCTACTTGTTCATGCGGGGATACAAATATTTCAGATACAAGTTCAACAACACGATCTGGAAACCATGTTTGTGCATATTACATCCAATCATCAGTAGCATCCATACTAACATTCCTTATACATATCAGGGTTTAGCTATACTAAAAAGCATTATGAAGCATATTATTATTTCGACATTCTTGATTTTGACTACTACGATTCCTTTAGGACAAGGGGTTGTAAAAATCGGTGATAAAGCTCCAAAATATAATTACTGCCAAATACCTACAATCTATTTAGTATGCCCTCGTCTTTTTTTATAAACACAAAAGCAGAATGGTTAAAAACGAAAGGCACTGCCGCCATGTGGCTTACATTAGCAGGAGCAGCCTTTATTCCCATCCTGTTTTTCCTTATATATGTTCTTAAACCTGATCACTTTGTTAAAGAACTGAGTGCTGACCCCTGGCAGTTTCATCTTTATCAATCCTGGCAGTCTGCATCGGTTTTCCTGTTACCTATGTATGTAATTTTAACAACCAGTCTTATTGTGCAGATTGAGTACCGCAACAATACATGGAAACAGGTATATTCATCGCCCCGGTCCTATGCGGATATTTATTTTTCAAAATTCGTGGTAATTCAGGCGATGGTACTCTCCTGCTTTCTTTTGTTCAATATTTTTTTGATCATATCAGGGTTCGCCGCTGCTCTCGTTAATGCACAATATCATTTCATCCAGAAACCCATTCCATTTCATAACTTATTTCTTCTTAGTGCAAAGCTTTATCTTTCATCACTTGCTATTACTTCTATACAGTATTGGCTTAGCTTAAGGCTAAAGAATTATATAGCGCCTTTAGGAATAGGGCTTGCATTACTCATTACCGGGATAATCATACTTCGTTGGGATAAGGTTTATTATTACCCTTATGCCTACACGGCTTTATCTTTTTTCCGTGGAGCAAACCCGCTTGCTTCTAACGAACTAAGCAAAAATGAATGGTTCTCTCTTGCCTGGTTTGGTATTGTTTTACTATTAGGTTTTATAGATATCATTACTAAAAAAGAACACAGCTGAGCGGTCTGATCGCATATTTGTTTATAAACCGGGCTGCAACAAAACTATCAGCCCCAATTCAACTTTCGCTTAATTTTGCCGCTTATGGCAGCTCCTTTAGCGGAAAGACTAAGACCTACTTCTTTAGATGAATTAACCGGTCAAGAGCATTTAACAGGCAAGGGCAGTGTTTTGCGTAAAGCAATAGAGCAGGGAAAAATTCCTTCCATGATCTTGTGGGGTCCTCCGGGCGTTGGCAAAACAACTATTGCCAATATCATCGCGCATACCCTTCATGTGCCTTTTTATACCCTGAGCGCCATCAGCGCAGGCGTAAAAGAAGTAAGGGAAGTGATAGAAAAAGCAAAGCTTCAGCCGGAAAGTATTTTATTTATTGATGAGATCCATCGCTTCAACAAAGGGCAGCAGGATGCCTTGCTGGGTGCAGTGGAAAAGGGCACTATTACACTTATAGGCGCCACTACCGAAAACCCGTCTTTCGAGGTCAATGCTGCCCTGTTAAGCCGTTGCCTGGTATATGTATTAAAGCCGCTTGACGAAGAGGCGCTTAACGGGCTGCTGCAATTTGCCATACAGCATGATGAAGTATTAAGCAGGAGAAGTATTGTGCTGAAAGAGACGGCAGCCCTGATCAATATCTCCGGTGGGGATGCCAGGAAATTGCTGAACCTGCTGGAGATCGTGGCAGATGCCATACCTGGTGGAAAAGAAGCAGTCATCACCGATGATGTGGTGATGGATATTGCGCAAAAGCGGATTGCGCTTTACGACAAAAGCGGGGAGCAGCATTATGATATCATATCTGCATTCATAAAATCAATACGCGGCAGCGACCCCAATGCAGCCGTATACTGGCTGGCGCGAATGATTGAGGGGGGTGAGGATGTAAAATTCATTGCAAGAAGACTGGTGATACTGGCAAGCGAAGATATCGGCAACGCTAATGCCAACGCGCTTTTATTGGCCAATGCCACTTTTGAAGCAGTAAATAAAATAGGCTATCCCGAAGCAAGAATAATATTAGCGCAATGCGCCACATACCTCGCATCATCTCCCAAAAGCAATGCTTCTTATATGGCTATCAGTAATGCGCTTGCCGCCGTAAAAGCGCATGGCGATCTGCCTGTGCCGCTTCATATAAGGAACGCGCCTACCCGCCTTATGAAAAATCTTGATTATGGAAAGGGGTATCAGTATTCGCATGACTTTGATAATAGCTTTTCACCGCAGGAATATCTGCCTGACGCCATAAAGGGAACAACTTTTTATACCCCCGGAAAAAATGCGAGAGAAGAAGAATTGAGAAAATGGCTGAAAGGCCTGTGGAAAGATAAATACGGGTATTGAGGGGTAAGTGGTAAGACGTAAGTGGAGTAAGGTAAGAAGCGCACAAGTCGTAAAGACAGTTACAAGTTGCAGGTTTTCCCTGAAACTCGTAACCTGCGACCTGTGACCTGTAACCTGGAATTCTTACCACTTATCACTCTTAAATTATCATAGATCAATTATTATGTCATTACGCTGGACACTTACACCTTTTCTGGAACTTACCATAGATCAATTATATAAAATACTGCAATTGCGCATTGCTGTTTTTGTAGTAGAGCAACATTGCATTTTCCAGGATGCTGATGATAAGGACCGTGAGGCCTGGCATTTGTGCGGTTGGGATGGCGATAGTCTTGTTGCCTATAGCCGCATCCTGCCGCCGGGAATATCTTATATGGAAGCTTCAATAGGAAGAGTGCTGACCGCCAGAAGTGTAAGAGGGGAAAAGCTCGGAAAGGAATTGATGCAACGATCTGTTGAAGCGGTATATCAGCTATTTGGAAAAACATCAATACAGATAGGCGCACAGCTTTACCTGCAGAAATTTTATGAAGGGTTTGGCTTCAGAAAGAACAGTGACATATACCACGAAGATGATATTCCCCATATCAAAATGATCCTTTTCTAAATTTTATCATTTGTCAATACTGTTTCCCGTTTACAGCAAGGCAATTCCTTGATGGTTGATAATATTTTGCATTATCCTCCGTTAATTGTGCAGTCCAATACTTTTTGAAAGCACAAAAAAATCCGGTCTCATGAATAAAAGTATACCTATCCAACTTCTGCGCTGTTGCATAATAACCGTAGCCGGTTTATTATCCCTGCAATCATCTTACAGCCAATATAACTTTTTTGGAAAGCCTGTGTACGAAATCGGCATAAGCGCAGGACCGGCAAACCTTCTTGGAGATCTTGGCGGAAACCCTGGCGTAGGCACTACTTTTATAAAAGATAATAATATTCAAATGACCACGCTCATGAAGGGATTGAACATCACCGTTCGTCCCAGTGAGTTTATAGGATTCACATTATCAGCGGGCTTTGTTACGCTTGAGGGTGCGGACAGCATTATAAAAAATAAAGGAGGAGCTGAAGCGGCCAGGAAGAACAGGAATCTTTCTGTAAGCACACCTATAAAAGAAGCTACTTTAACAACGGAAATATATCCCTCTGTTCTGTTCGAAGAGGATGACAAGGATCTCTGGCATAAATTCCGCCCATACGGGGTGATTGGGATTGGCGTTTTTCATTTTAACCCCCGCGGGCAGTATACAGCTCCTGATGGCTCTGCAATGATGGTAGATCTACAGCCCCTGAGAACTGAAGGACAGGGAATGCCGCAATATCCCGGCAGCAAACCATACAGCCTCACCCAGATCAATATTCCTTACGGGGTGGGTGTCAGGTATTATTTTTCAGATGTTGTAAGCGCTTCATTTGAGCTGGTGAACCGGAAAACATTTACCGACTATATTGATGATATCAGTAAGAACTATATATCCGACGCCGATTTTGACAATTATTTTGGCGCAGGATCCGCTACAGCCGCCATTGCAAAACAAATGGCCAATAAGGCACAACAGGTGAGCCCCGGCGTCAGGATCCCGTCTTATAATGCAGGCGATAAAAGGGGTACCGGCGCAAGGAACGACTCTTATTACTCAGGGGTTATTAAGTTAAGTATTCGGCTGGGAAGAGGCAGCTCGGGGGAAATTGCATGCCCTATGAGATTCTAACATTCAGGGGCACACTTATATAACTTTTACAACAGCTAAAACACAATCCATATGAACGCTCTCAGAAAAAGCTTTACTTCACATATTGTTGCCGTCAGGATCATCATCCTTGCCATATTAGTGGTTTATACCCTGATCGCCAACGCATAGGAGACACAATATCATAACCTTTATCTATACCGGAGACTGCTTTGCGCAGTCTTCTTTTTATTTAGGTCTGTTCCATCAGTCTATCTGAAAATCAAACTGATCATAATCCTCTGTTCTCCATGCTAACCCCTGTGTGGAAGGAGATATGGCAAACAAAGGCGAAAAGGTCTTTACTTTTACGGTCTTATCATCCGGCTGAAATTCCAGTATCCTGAGCCATCCATCTCCTCCATTCCCATTCCAGCCGCCGCCCATAGCCTGGGCATTGAACACCATCTGGCTGACTTTTTTGCCGGCTGTATTTTTATCCTGCCTGAACCCGACATGCTCCCTTGCATTATCAGGAGCTCCGATATGACCGGAAAATACCATTTGTATATTTGAAGAAGGCTGGATAAGCTTACGCCAGATATCCTCTCCGGAATTGCCGTCAGTGATAGGATAATTCATTTTTGCTATCCGTTCATTCTTTGCGTTTAAATAAGCATGCGTGAGGACAATGCCGGTATGATCTTTATACCTTTCTCTGCCTGCCATCTTCTTTGCCCATCCCAGGACAGTATCGCGCGGTGCAAACTCAAGATTGAACAACAAAAACTTCCTGCCCCGGGGCGAACTAAATTCAAAAGCGGCATTCTCCATGGTGGGAATACCTTCTGCATTCAATGATGCTTCCTGTAATAATTCCTGGGTTTTAAAATTTTTATCTACAGGAAAATATTTATCGTAGTTAGAATGCCGGATCGAAATATTACTGTACCCATAGTCGTGATTTCCTGTGGTAAGGATATATGGTATGCGCCCGTCAAGGCAATTGAATGCGTTCGACACCGCTTCCCACTGCGATTTACTGGGCTGATCGCCGTCAATACCGTCAGGATCTATCATATTATTTTGATTAACAAGATCGCCGGTACAGATCACCAGCCTGATATGCAGCCTCTCAATATTATCTTTTATCCACGCTGTCATCAATTCAAAAATGGGCTGATTGCGGGCAAATTTCTCATAGCTCTGCGGATCCGGGAGCATAATAACGGTCCATGCATTGGGATCTGAAAGCGCAGGCGGCTGATATTTTTTTTGTTGTGCAAATGCAAATGAAACAAAGACTACCGTAGCCAGTACGCTATATGCCAGACTTTTGAAAAAACGATGCATAAGTAAGTTCTTTTGGGTTCAAACAAATATACTACACATGGGGTATTGTTTGCATGAGAACGTAATTCAACCCGAACTTCTGTAATTTTAACCGGCTTTAGGGATGGACATTTTCCTAATGCCCGGCAGGTTGGGATTTTACCGCATGCTGCAGCGCTAAATATTATGGCATATTTAAACTGAGGAAATGCTTAGCTGGAGTGAAATATTGATACGTTTGTCCCTCGCTTCTTTATTCGGAGCGCTTATCGGACTGGAAAGGGAAAGGAAAGACTGGACGGCAGGCTTGAGGACTCACATGATGGTTTGCGTGGGTTCCTGCCTGACAATGATGGTTTCAGCATTCGGATTTTCTGACATCTTAGGAACCGATCACGTTGTGCTTGATCCTTCAAGAATAGCAGCGCAGGTGATCAGCGGGATAGGTTTTATTGGCGCAGGGACGATCCTGTTTCTAAAACAGGGAACTATCCGTGGGCTGACTACCGCTTCCGGCTTATGGACCGTTGCAGCCATAGGGCTGGCAACAGGCAGCGGATTGTATTTTGCCGCAGGAACCACAACCATTGTAGCGCTGATCATCCTTTGGGCATTGAAGCCGTTAGAACAGATCTATTCTAAAAAATTCAAGCAAAAGACCCTGAGGATTGTTACCAGGCCCGATGCAGATAATACGGCAATGCTTAAACTCCTGCTTAGTAAGCCCGACCTGAAAATTCAAACCTTCACACTTGATAAAGAAGATGACGGATCTATTTTCCAACTGAAGCTTGCTCCCGCCGATATCACCAAATTTGAAGATATAATAAGCGAACTAAAAAGCGACCCGGCAATTAAAGAGATCTTCTGGGCGCAATGACTCAGCCATTGCCTTCTCACTGATAGTCCAAAATTATCCATACCTTAATATTATGAATATAATGAGATTCTTACCAATCACAATTATAGCCTGTGGCTTAATATGTTTCCCGGCTGCCGCACAACAAAAAGCCGGCGGAACAGGCAACCGCCCTAACATCCTCTTCATCATGGCAGATGATCATACATCCCAGTCGTGGGGAATATACGGTGGTGTGTTAAAAAATTATGTAAGGAACGGGAACATTCAAAGGCTGGCACGAAAAGGAGCTGTGCTCAACAATGCTTTTTGTACCAATGCTCTATGCGTGCCGAGCCGGGCCACCATTATGACAGGGCAATACAGTCAGCTCAACGGTGTATATACCTTAGCCGATGCATTGAACCCCGACAGCATGAACATTGCCAAAGTAATGCAGCAGGCAGGCTATCAAACTGCGCTCATAGGAAAATGGCACCTCAAAAAAAGACCTTCAGGGTTTGACCATTTTATGGTGATGCCGGGTCAGGGTGTATATTTTGATCCTGTTTTCAAAACAGAAGACAACTGGGAGGATGATGGTATTCCTGCCGGGAAAAAATATCCCGGATATAATACAGATGTGGTAACTGATTATTCTATTGACTGGATCAAACACCGCAAAAAGGAGAAACCGTTCTTCCTGATGATGCATTTCAAAGCCACGCATGAGCCCTTTGAATACCCGGACCGGCTGAAAGACCTGTATAACGATACCACCCTCCCGGAGCCCGAATCTATACTTGATTTTGGACCAGAGACCAACGGGAGGTCTTTTAAGGGACAACCAATAGAAAATATGGAGGCCCGGTGGGAAACATACCAGAAGCATCCCGACACCTACTGGACCACCTATCCCGGTATGCCTTTTTCCATAGAGGGACTGGACAGCATACAGGCAAGAAGAAAGATATACCAGAAATTCGTAAAAGACTATCTCCGCTGCGCTGCCGCCATTGACGAAAATATCGGGCGGGTGCTCGACTATCTTCAGCAATCAGGACTGGCAAACAATACCGTAGTAATTTACACTTCCGACCAGGGTTATTTTTTAGGAGAACATGGATTCTTTGATAAACGGATGATGTATGAAGAATCGCTCCGCATGCCTTTCGTGATCTGCTATCCCAAAGAGATCAAAGGAGGCAGCCGCATTGATGATATCATTCTCAATATAGATTTTCCGGCTTTGTTTGCAGATTATGCAGGCGTGAAAAAACCTGATTTTATACAGGGCAGGAGCTTCAGGCAAAACCTGCAGGGCAGGACGCCTAAAGACTGGCGGAAATCAATGTACTACCGCTATTGGCAGCATTACCCCGAGATACCCGGGCATTTTGGCTTAAGGAATGATAAATACAAGCTGATCTTCTATTATGGACTGCCGCTCGATATGACAGACGTTTCAAAGCAGCCCACCCCTCCCGCATGGGAATTTTATAATATACAGGAAGATCCGCATGAGCTGCATAATGCTATAAATGATCCGCAATATCAATCTATCATCAAAGCCATGAAGACAGAGCTAAAAACAGAGAAAGCAAAAGCAGGAGATAACGATGACAGATACCTGCATCTGCAGGAAATATTCAAAACATACTGGAATGAAAATTAGAATAGCAGGAGTTACAGAAAACATGCAGATGAGTGCCCTGCTCCCGTAGCGCATTAAACTAAAGCATTTAATATGAAAAGAATATTTACCGCTGCTTTAAGCTTCATCCTGTTGTTTTCATTTGCAGGCTTATGCACCCTGCATGCACAATCGGGAAAGCCCAATATCATATATGTGCTTGCCGATGATATGGGATATGGTGATGCAAGCTGCATGAATGAAAAATCTAAAATACATACCACATATATTGACCAGCTTGCAGCAAGCGGCATGAAATTTACCGATGCGCATAGCAGCTCTGCCGTATGTACGCCCACACGATATGGGATACTGACAGGAAGATATAACTGGCGTTCTTCATTGCAGAGCGGCGTATTATGGAGTTATGATACAGCGCTTATACCCCAAAGCCGTTTAACAGTAGCAGGCATGCTTAAAAAAAACGGATACAATACTGCCTGCATCGGCAAATGGCATCTGGGGTTAGGCTGGGCTAAAGACGCTGCCGGGAAAATAGATTTTAAACAACCCATTACTAACGGTCCTGTTACGCTCGGCTTTGATTATTTTTACGGCATTACCGCATCATTGGATATACCTCCTTATTTCTATATTCAGAACGACAGGATCACAGCAACCAGCATTGACACTATCGCCGGCACTACAGGCAAAGGCTTTTGGCGGGAAGGCCCTATCGGCAATGATTTCAGGCATATAGAAGTGCTGCCCCGCATGGCGCAAAAAGCTGTTACATATATAGCAGAACAATCCAAACAAACCGCACCTTTTTTCCTCTATCTCCCGCTACCTGCACCGCACACCCCTATCCTGCCCGCGACAGCATTTCAGGGTAAAAGCAAAACCACCGCTTACGGAGATTTTGTATTGATGGTGGATGATGTAGTGAGACAGGTAATGGAGGCTGTGAAGAAAAACGGTATTGAAAAAAATACCATTATCATTTTTGCCAGTGATAATGGATTTTCACCAATGGCTGATTTAAAGGAATTGCAGGACCTCGGTCATAATCCGGGCTATGTATTCCGGGGTACAAAGGCTGACATTTATGACGGCGGACATCGTATACCATTTATAGTGAGTTGGCCCGGTAAGATACAACCAGCCTCCACGTGTGATACTACCATTTGTCTGACTGACTTTATGGCAACCTGTGCTGCTATCTTACATTATCCTTTGCCTGAAGATGCCGGTGAAGACAGCTTTTCTCTCCTTCCTTTATTAATACCGGGCTCAAAAACGAACTATGGCAGGCATTTTACTATACATCACTCTGTTTTTGGTTCATTTTCTATCCGCCGGGGAAAATGGAAGCTTGATATATGTCCCGGGTCGGGAGGATGGAGTCATCCTACCCCGCCGGAAGCAAGGATACAGGCACTTCCTTCAGTGCAATTATATAACATGGAAAGGGATATCTCGGAGCAGCACAATGAGGCAAAACAACACCCTGAGATTGTAAAAAAACTGCTTGCGCTAACGCAGGAATGTGTCAATAATGGCAGGAGTACAGAAGGCATGAAGCAAAAAAATGATGCAGATGTTATCTTATTCAAATAAGGAGAACCGTAATTGAGTATATACGGGGCTTCGCTTTAACGGACTACAACCTTCTCCCTCAATTTGAAATACAGGCGTTTCGTTGTACCGGGATGCAACAGTAATATGCGTATTTCCTGCTTTATCACGAAACAACTGCTCAACAAGCGCAGGATCATTATTATTTTTTGAAAGATGGCAAAGCAAAAGATGTCGCAATTGCGTTGAGCCGTGCTGCAAAAACAACTGCAGCGCCTCCTGGTTGCTCAAATGCCCGTTGCCCCCGCTGATACGTTTTTTTAAATGATAGGGATAATTGCCTTTGATCAGCATATCAGGGCAATAATTCGATTCGAGAAATACCGCATGACATTGCTTAAAATAGCGGATCACTGTGGGGCATACGTTGCCTATATCAGTAAATACACCCACATTTATCCCGCCGCAGGATACCATAAAGCTGTGCGGATCGCTGGCATCATGTGATTTTGCAAATGCCCTGACAGAGAGATCTCCGATCTGTATATCCTGCTCGGGGTTAAAAGAGGTGACCAGATGTTCTTCTACAGGTATGCCTGCAGACCGGAATGTTGCTTTTGTTATATACACCGGCAGCCGGAATTTTTTTGATAAAGCAGGAATGCCGGTAATATGATCCGAATGCTCATGCGAAACGAAGATGGCTTTTATCATTTCCATTCTTAGTCCAAGCCTTTTCATTCTTTTCTCAACCTCCCTGCAGGATATGCCGGCGTCTACAAGTATTGCTTCTTCGGCATTACCTATATAATAGCAGTTCCCGTTGCTGCCTGAATTAAGAGATGCAAAAAATACCGCCATGATGTCTCAAAAGTAGAGAAACTCTAATAATTGTAATGATGATTCTATTTATTAAGTACATTTAACGCCAGTAAAATGGTCTGTATGAAAAAATATAGTTATCACAAGACAGCATGGTTAACCGCTCCAATAGTAATATTTGCCTTCCTGGCCGTAATCCCTTTTTACGTACAGGCAAAAGATCCTGCTGCCGTTTCCTATTATGCTTCTCCTCTCGAAGGCAGATGGGATCTGACGCTTCATATCAATGGAAAAGATTTCCCGTCATGGCTGGAAGTGAGCCATTCCGGAACGAGCACGCTTGTGGGGCAATATGTTGGCATAGTAGGCAGTGCAAGACCCATATCGAAAATAAATTTTGAAGACGGCAAAATGAGTTTCGCCATCCCGCCGCAATGGGATAAGGGCACCGAAGACCTGCGTGTGGAAGGCGCGCTGGAAGGAGATAAGCTATCAGGCACTATGATCTCATGCGAAGGAGAAACGTTTACCTGGACAGGCGTAAGAGCGCCGCTGCTACGCAGAACCAAACAGCCGGTATGGGGAACACCGGTACGGCTGTTTAACGGCAAGGACCTGAGCGGATGGCATACCACCGGCGATAACCAATGGGTTGTAGAGCCGGGGGGCATCCTCAAAAGCCCGCATTCGGGATCTAATCTTGTATCAGATAAAACCTTTACCGATTTTAAGCTGCATATAGAATTCCGTTATCCCAAAGAAAGCAACAGCGGCGTATACCTCAGGGGGCGCTATGAAGTGCAGGTAACAGACAGCAAAGGAATGGAGCCGAAAAAAGATTTGCTTGGCGCTATATATGGGTTCATCGAACCATCGGAGATTCCTGCAAAAGATGCAGGAGAATGGCAGGCTTACGATATTACACTGACAGGCAGGATGATCACAGTGGTTTGCAACGGTAAGACTGTCATTTGCAACAGGGAGATCCCCGGCATTACCGGCGGCGCTATCAACAGCAATGAAGGAGAACCCGGGCCACTGCTTATCCAGGGAGATCATGGGCCGATAGCATACAGGAATATCATCATCACTCCGGCAAAATAAGGTGATAAAATTGAGCCCCTTCTCGCCTCTCATGCCCACCTTTCCTGCGGTATCTTATCGCTTATTTCTATCTTCACTCTGTATAGACATTATGCACCGGGAGTGAAAAATAAAATACGGAGCCTTTACCCGGCTCGCTCATCACTCCGATTTTCCCATTGTGCCGGCGTATGATTTCCGAAGCAATAAAAAGCCCGATACCAAATCCCGGGAAAGTTTTTTCATTTTTTCCTTCTACCCTGTAAAATCTTTCAAATATTCTTTCCTGGTTTTTCTTGCTGATGCCCACACCATAATCCTCAATAAAGATAACAGCCCATCCTTTATCTATCATAGTCTCCACCTTTATCTTCTCCGCGCCGGGAGAATATTTTACTGCATTCGTAAGTAAATTAACCAATACCTGCCCGATACGTTCCCGGTCGGCAGATACCAGCACATTCCCGCCTCTTACAAAGCTGATCTTATGCGAAGGATAAATGTGGCCTATCTGATCTACAATTTCTCCCACGAGGTTATTTATATAAAATTGTTGTTCACTAAACGAAAGGCTTCCGGATTTAATCTTCGAAAGGTCAAGCAGATCAGAAATCAGCAGGGTAAGGCGGTCTACCTGCCGGTGTATGATGCTGAGCGCACTTTTCAGGAAGGGATCTTCAGCAGATTCATATTTATCCTGCAAAAGCTGTACATATCCTTTGATGGAGGTAACAGGAGTTTTTAATTCGTGGCTTGCCACACTGATAAAATAATCTTTTTGCTGATCAAGCTCTTTGATCTCATCTATATCAGCGCTTGCACCCACCCACATTTCGATATTACCTGCCGCATCTTTCTGGGGAACTGCCCTGGTGAGCTGCCAGCGGTATACTCCGTCGGAACGGCAAAAACGATGCTCGGCAATAAAATCCCGACCACTTTTTATAGCGGCCTCCCATTGCTGCAGATTTGACTCCCGCTCATCGGGATGCACAATTTGCAGCCATCCTTTCTGCCTGAGTTCATCTTCGTTAAGCCCTGAATAACCATATAAGGACTGATTAAAATAATTCAGATTGCCATATTGATCGCAGGTCCATATCATCTGAGGCATAGCATCGGCAAGCAGGCGGAATTTCTTTTCTCTTTCCCGAAGCTTTTCCTGGTAATTTTTTTCCGTCGAAATATCACGGAGCGTCCCGATCAGCTTTTTGGGCTCGCCTGATTCATCATAAAAAACTTTCCCTCTTTTTTCTATCCATTTCACAGTATTATCCTGCGATATGATCCTGACTTCATAATGGATCATTCCTTTTTTCAACCCTTCCCGGAATGCTTCATTCCTTTTAGCCAGATCATCAGGATAGATCTGCCCGGAAATTTGTGTATAGGTCAGTGGAGTTCCTTTTGGATAGCCAAAGATATCTGTATACCGTTCCGAACAAATAATGGCATCGGTTGCCATATCCAGTTCCCATGTTCCAAGCTCTCCTGCTTCAATGGCAATATTCAGCCTTTCTTCATTCTCCCTGAGAGCCGTCTGAGATAAAAGCTCATCGTGAATATCCATACATGCACCTATATATCCTTCAAACAAACCATCATTGGTAAATCTCGGCACGCCATGATCGGATACCCAGCGATATAAACCGTCATGCCGCCGGAGACGATAATCTATATGAAACTCTTCGCGTTTGTCAAAAGAAGCCGGGTAGATATCTGTATAACGTTGCCTGTCTTCCGGGTGAATACCTTTAATCCATCTGTTACCCAATTCTTCTTTCATGGTCAGCCCGGTAAAATTCAGCCATGCAGTATTAAAGAAGTTAAAGCGCTTATCTGTTCCTGCCATCCATATTAATACCGGCACCCTGTCGGCAATATTCCGGAATCTCTGCTCGCTGTCTTCTGTCTTTTTCCGGGCCAGCACTTTTTCCGTAACATCATTCACTGTCACCATTATACCTGACACTGCTCCCCCCGGCTCAAAAAGAGGAGCATACTCAAAATCAAGATAAAACTTTTTTATACCATCATTACCTTCCACAAGCGCAACAGCCTCATTTTCGCGGTAAGGCTTTGCAGAATTATATACCTTATCCAGGAGTTCAGGATATTTTTGCTTCTTCAATTCCGGGAATACATCTACTATTTTCCGGCCAATTACTTCCGATTCTTTCTTTCGCCATATCTTTTCAAACATTATGGTATTGGCCATTTCAATAACATAATCCTTCCCCCTGAATATTGCCATTGGGATAGAAGACTGCATTACCATATTCCTGAACTGTTTTTCACTTTCGGCCAATGCCCGTTTGGCCTTTACCGAAGAAGTAACATCGGAAGCTACTACCATTATAGCATATATGGCACCATCCCTTTCCTTTAGCGGGTGATATACAAAATTGAAATAAGACTTTTCCCTGCGCCCATGCCTGATAATATCCACAGGGAACTCCACGTCATAAAAGGGGTTGCCTGTGTCTCTCACTTTTGTCAGTAAGGGGCTCACCGCTTCCTGCATTTCAGGCAATACGTCAAACAGTTTTTTACCAATATGTTCTGTTTCCCTGTGATCTACAATATCAAGGTAAGCCTGGTTAGTCATCTCGATCACAAAATCAGGGCATTTCAGTATGGCAATGCCCAGAGGGGTTTGCTGAATAATATTACGGAAACGTTCTTCAGAGCTTTCAAGCATCTGCAAGATTTGCATAAACCGGGTAGTTTCCTGGCAAATGGCCAGCACTCCTGCAATTTCGCCGCTATCCCCGTATATAGGGCTATAGTTGAAAGTCCAGTACACATCTTCCAGCCTGTTATTACGGCAGATAGGGATCAACTGGTTTTCGCTCCAGGTTGCTTCTCCTCCGGCAAGTACCTGGTCAATAAGTGGTTTGATCACCGCCCATATTTCGGGCCATGCCTCCTGTGCCGGCATACCAAGTATTGACGGGTGTTTACCGTTTATACCAAGGCTTGGGCTATACGCATCATTGTAAAAACAGATCAGCTTCGGTCCCCACCATATAAACATAGGGAGTTTGGAATGCAGGATCACATTCAGCATGGTGCGTAAACTTTGCGACCATTGCTCCGGACATCCTAAAGCCGTATTGCTCCAGTCTTTGTTCCGGATCAGTTCTCCCATTTCTCCTCCTCCCAAAAAAAAATATGCAGGGGTTTGACAAAGTGTAGTATTCATTAACGCTGGTTGATCACTGTACAGGCGTTTACATTAAGCAGGTTCTTTAATGTAACGACAGAATAATCTATACACAAAAAGTATGCTGTTTATATATCAACTATAAATATAGGCACGAGAGTTTTTATAAAAGCGGAGAAATTTCCAAAATGGGGAAAATTTCCTACAGGATGGCATAAAAAAAGCTATCATTCCTGATAGCCCTTTTAGAAGATTTAACTGCTGTTACTCTTGGCAAGTCAATCCGTTGAGCGCAGTCTGAAACCCGGTTTTCTGCTCCTCGCTCAATGACCCGGCACAGTCGCTGTTCAGCAAATCCTGCAAAGCCGATTTATACGTCTTACAGTTAGCTGCATTCATATTATTTGCGTAGGCCATTCCGGCATCAACTACTTGCTTGTTAATTGCTTCGCAATCAGGTTTCTTGTCTTTTTTGCAGCTCCCGAAGGCGGCAATCGTTATTGCGCCAATTAAAAATAAAGAGGCAGTTTTTTTCATGGATTTAATTTTAGAGGTTTTAAATATTTATTTAAACCATCTAAACGGCCTTTTATAATGTATATTGTTCATCACATAAAAAAATATTCACAGACCTTCATAAAGCATGCAGCTATAACAGATATGCGTTGTAGCACAAAAATTTTTCGTATAAAAGCAATGCCTATTACAATGATGCCTCATTTTTTACAACCCTTATACTGATCCGATAAGCTTACGCAGCATATTGAGCGCATAAGCAGCCGTCATTTCAATATTCCTGGAGCGGTCGTACCTGAAATGAAAACGCTCAGTGATCGTTCGGCTCCTGCTGCCGGCAGCTATCCATACAGTACCTGCCGGCTTGTCCGCAGTACCTCCATCAGGTCCCATGATACCGGACGTAGCAACAGCATAGTCGGTATTCAATACCGACATGGCCCCTCCCACCATCTGCCGCACTGTTTCTTCACTTACCGCACCGGCGGTTGCTAATGTTTCATGAGATACGCCCAGCACCTGCTCTTTTACCTCGTTGGCATAGCTTATTATACTGCCTTTGAAATATTCCGACGATCCCGCCACCGAGGTGATAAGATGCGCAATATACCCGCCGGTGCAACTTTCAGCGGTAGACACAGTAGCATTTTTTTCCTTTAAAAGTTTACCGACAACCTGCTGCATCGGCATGTCTTCATCCGTCACCATCCATTCTTTCACCAACAGCTTTAATTGCCCGAACTGCTCATTTAAAATGGCTTGCAGCCGTCCGTTGTCAGCATCACTTCCGGTAATGCGAAGCCGCACCATTCCGTAATTGGGCAAATACGCGAGCTTGAGATGGGAAGGAAGCACGCGCTCCCATTCCACTATTTTTTCTGCAATAAAAGATTCACCGATGCCGGCGGTAAGCAAAGTGCGGTGATCAATAAAGGGGAAAGTAAAATGTCCCTGCAATGTTGGAATGACATAATTCGTCATCATGCCTTTCATTTCGTGAGGCACCCCGGGCATGCTTACAAATACTTTGCCATCCCTTTCAAACCACATCCCCGGAGCGGTTCCTCTCATATTAGGAATTACGGTACAGGTATCCGGCACTTCCGCCTGTTTCCTGTTACGTTCTATCATTGGCCGGTTAAGCCGGGCAAAAATGGACTCCACATTAGCCAGGGCGCCATCATCTATCACCAGTTTACCATTAAAGTATTCACACAATACAGGCTTGGTAATATCATCAGCCGTTGGCCCCAAGCCTCCCGTTATCAGTATTATAGACGCCTGCCGGCTCTCTTCGTCCAGCGCCTGTATGATCTCTTCCCGCTTATCTCCGACAGCTACCCTGCGCCGTAGCCATATACCCGATTTGTTGAGTTCCTGCGCCATCCAGGCGCTGTTGGTATCTACCACCTGCCCTATCAGCAGTTCATCACCAATAGTAATAATGGATGCGAATATTTGGGGAATGCCGTTTGCAGCGTCAGAGACCTGTGCCATCATATATTTCCTGGAAGGTTATAGTAAAATTAATGGTTTGAACAGTGAGAGCGTCCCGGCTGTCGTCAATATTATCGAATAACCAGGAATCATCGCTTTGCCTGCGGGCGGCAATAATGTACCTTAGCGTGGTATCAATCATGACATATTCCTTCAGGGAAGGGATCTCCCTGTAAAAGAAAAATTTTCTGCCTTTATCAACCCCGGCAGTAGACGAAGACAGGAGCTCAAAAATTACCGAGGGGTTAGTAAGCGTATCAAATTTGTCATCTACCAGTGCAGGTTCACCACACACAATGGTAGCATCCGGGTACATGTAAGCGTCCTGTGAAGAATTGCTAACGCGCATGTCTGCAGGCAGCATGGAGCAACTTTTACCTTTCAGGAAAGTTCCAATGTCCGAATAAAGATTCATTGCAATAGCATTATGCTTCAGGCTGGCGCCCGACATGGCGATAATATGCCCGTCAAAATACTCATGCTTCAAATCAGATGCACGCTCCCGTTGCAGGTAATCTTCCCGGGAAATATAATTGTATTTGGGCGCAGGTTCCCTAACTTCATTTTCCATGCTGTAAATTTACTTAATTCAAACAAGCGGATAAAAATAATTTAATGATGTATCTGTATACAATGCTACGCAAGCTATACCGTAATACCTATGCCGTTTTATCAATCCTATTGTACTGCAGCAACCTTCAGGCACAAACTATACCCCGGAAGCTTTCCGACGCTTTTAAAGCTTTCGAAAACGATCCCCGGTTAAAATATGCCATCAGTTCCCTTTATGTAATGGATGCCGCTACCGGTAATACAGTATTTGAAAAAAACAGCCGCATCGGGCTGGCACCTGCTTCCACACAAAAAATAATCACCAGTGTCACCGCATTTGAGCTGCTGGGAAAAACATACCGCTATAATACAGCTTTCAGCATTATCCGCAATAAAGATCTCCCCGGCGAGGGAACCATAGTGATCACCCCTTCCGGCGATCCCTCTTTCGGCAGCCCCAGGTGGGAGAGCACTACAGCAAACAATATGCTGGAACAAATTGTTGCGGCGCTCCCCGGAGATATTAAGCATTATAACAGCATTGTGGTTGATAACAGCGGATGGCAGCAGCGGGATATACCGGACGGATGGATATGGCAGGATATTGGCAATTATTACGGAGCCGGCGCAGAGAAAATGAACTGGCGCGAAAACCAGTATGACATTATCCTGCGGTCAGGAAACCGGTCAGGCAGCCATGTAGTTATTACAGGCACACGCCCCAACATGCTCAGCAGTTATTCGCTGAGATCTGAATTGCAGGCAGCACGCTCGGGGAGCGGGGACAATGCCTATATCTATTTCCCGTTGTCAGGCGATACCGCAACGATCAAAGGGACAATACCCGTAAACCAGGAACATTTTATTATATCAGGCGCCTTCCCTTCCGGCGCAGCACAGTTTATCCATGAGCTGCAGGACACGCTTATACAAATTGGTAAAGGGAGCCATCTCATGAGCTTAATGCTCAGAGACAGCAGCACCGCCAATGATAACAGTATCCTGTTCTTTACACATCAATCACCGCCGCTTGATTCACTGATATACTGGTTCAATAAAAAAAGCATTAATCTCTATGGGGAAGCCCTGATAAAAACCATGGCATTTGGGCAAAAGGGTCATGGCGTCACCGATACAGGGGTAGCTGTAATAAAAGATTTCTGGAAAAGCAAAGGCATTGACCCCGATGAGCTGAACATCGTGGACGGATCGGGGCTTTCACCTCTCAACAGGGTAACTACTCATGCGCAGGCAACAGTACTGAAGTTTGCAAGACAGCAACCGTGGTTCCCTTCATTTTTTGACGCGCTCCCCATTTACAACAACATGCACATGAAAAGCGGAACGATCAGGAACGTAAAAGGATTTGCAGGCTATCATACAGCGAAGAACGGGAAAACATATATCTTCTCTTTCCTGGTCAACAACTATAACGGATCCGCCAATGAACTGGTAAGAAAAATGTATAAAGTGCTGGATGTGTTGAAATAGCGGATCTTTATTTCCCCATCATCCCATCCACGCTGGCTTTACCAGGACCAACCAATAAAACACAGAAGAATATGGCAAAATACAGCGCTGCTTTTTCACCGGCGCCAAAAATGGTACCCTGGTGCCCCTTGAACAAAGCTACCCCCATGGCAATAACAAGCGGCAATACCGAAAACCTTGTAAATAGGCCCATGATAACAAATATGGAACAGAAAAATTCGGCAAAAATGATCAGGCAAAGAGATACCGTGCTTCCCATTCCCAGAAAGTCAATAAATGTATTCTTCTTCTGGGCAAAATGAATAAGCTTATCATACCCGTGGGGCAATATCATCAATGCGCCCGAAACACGTAAAACAAATAATGCAATATTAAAAGCCCAGTCAGTATAACCCGTTGATAACAGTTTTCTCATTCTTGCGGTTTAACCTGCAAAATTAAGCGATACCAACCTTTTATCCACATACGATCTGGAATGGTTATTGTAAAAAAGAGTAACAGTGTATCTTGCGGGTGTTTGTACTTTAAGAAATTTGTAACAAAAGACAGGAGAACTTCGTGCCATGTCAACAGTCACAGCATCATTGCAGGAGAACTATTACATACCTATGCGCATACAATCTATTTTTTTAGCATGCACGCTGGCTTGTATTGCTACAACAGCAATGTCTCAGCAATCCGCTATTTATACCGACCCTCAGGCAACATACAAGCAGGCAAAAGAGTTTTTTCAAAATGAGCAATTCAGCCTTGCCTATCCTTTGTTCAGATCGCTGCGGCAGGCTTCGCGCTCTACCGACCGTACCAACGATGCCATTGCCCGCGACGACATCAGTTTTTATGCATTAGCCTGCGGTCTGCAGCAAAATGAAAGCTTTTCGGCAGAAGATGCAAAGCAATTTATTGAGCTGAACTATAATCCTTCTCTTACCGAAAGGCTGAGCTTTTATCTTGCAGAATATTATTTCAGAAAAAATGATCTAAGGAATGCCCTTGCCTACTATGAACAAACAAGCGTCCAAAACCTGAGCAACAGGCAGATAGCGGACATGAAATTTCACCAGGGATATGCCTATTTCAGCATGCAGAAATACGACCAGGCTGCCCCCCTGCTGGAGAGCATTGCCAAAAATCCTTCAGACCCTAATTATAAGGACGCCAACTACTATTACGGTGTGCTTACCTACGCTAAGAAAAACTATAAGGGAGCCTTACCCTCTTTTCAAAAAATAGAGAATGACCCGAACTATAAATCAGTAGTGCCCTTTTATATAGCTAACATATATTATGCCCAGGGGCAAAAAGAAAAAGCGGTAGATTACGGAGAGGCAGCCCTGAAAAAAAATAAGGGACAAAATGATGTGCAGATGGGAGAGCTGATGGGGCATGCTCTTTTTGAAAAAAGGGAATATGCAAAAGCGCTGCCCTATCTTGAAAATTTTGTCAATAAATCAAAAAAAGTAAGCCGGGAAACATTATATGAGCTTGCTTACTGCTACTACCAGACCAATGATCTCCGGAATGCTGTAGAAAACCTTAAACAGCTTAGCGGCGGTGAAGATTCCCTGAGCCAGAATGCCATGTATATCCTTGGCGATGCCTACCTGAAATTAGGCGACAAAGCAAATGCAAGAAATGCATTTTCGTTCGGAGCTACCAATAATGTAAATCTTTCCCAACGGGAAGTGTCAAAATTCAACTATGCAAAATTATCCTACGAGCTCGGCTACCAGGATATAGCGCTTACTGAATTTAAAAAATTCCTCGACGAATATCCCAGCTCTGCTTACCAGAAGGAAGCAGCGGAAATAGCGGCCGGCTTACTTGCCAATACCAACAACTACCGGGAAGCGCTCAATACGCTCGAAAAAATACAATCGCCTTCCGAATCGGTAAAGAAGATGTTTCCCAGGATGATGTATGGAAGAGCTATGGAGCTCATCAACGATCAAAACCTGGATGCTGCAAAATCATTGCTCGATAAAGCAGCCAAGGACCCCTATAATGCCTCAGTGGCGCCGATGGTAAGCTTCTGGCAGGGAGAGATCGCTTACAGGCAAAACCGTATTGATGACGCCATCCGCTATTATTATGATTACCTGAGCCATCCCGGCACGCCTGAAGGCGAGGTGGCGCCGGCAAATGCAAAATATAACCTTGGCTATTGCTATTATAAAAAAGAAAATTACAACCTGGCGCTGCCTCTCTTTGAACAGGTGGGCAAAAATCCATCGGTCAATGCCCAGCCCCTGGTACAGGACGCCTATATGCGCACCGCCGATTGCTACTACATGGGTAAGAACTTCAGCCGTGCAAAGTCTATGTACAATACTGTCATCAACAATTCCTGGCCGGCTGCAGATTATGCTACTTACCAGAATGCAATGATCACCGGTGTCAGCAGCCTCAATGAAAAGATCAATCTCTTAAAAAGCTTTGACAGGAAATTCCCGGGCTCGCCTTTAAGCGCAGACGTAAATCTTGAAATTGCAAAAACATACCTTGCAGACGAAAAGTACCGCGACGCCGTACCCTATTTAAACAACGTTATCAGCTCTCCCACGGGAGGCAACCTGAAGCCTGAAGCCCAGCTGAAGCTCGGCTTATGTTATTACAACCTGAACAATAATACCGATGCGCTTACACAGTTTAAAAAACTGGTAGCCCAATACCCCAATGCCCCTGAAGCCAATGAAGCCATTGACAACGTAAAAGCTATTTATTCAGCGGGAGGAAATACAGATGAATACATCAGCTTTATGAACAGTATCGGCAGGTCAGTGACGGTAAATGAAGAAGATAACCTCACCTATAAAGCAGCAGAGAATAAATATATAGATAAGGACTTCACCGGCGCGCTCACATCTCTTAATAATTACCTCGCCAAATTCCCGGAAGGACAGCATGCGCTGGATGCATGGTTCCTGCGCAGTGAAATATACAACCAGAGAAAAGACTGGCAGAATGCGGCGGGAGGATATGCTACAGTAGCAGACAAAGGACAGAGCAAATACGCGGAAATGGCAGCATCGCAGGCCGGAAGGATATATTATTTTGAACTGCAGGATTATCCAAAAGCCGAACAATATTTCACCAGGCTGAAAGAGCTGTCTGCCGGAGGGGAAAACCGACTGGAAGCCATGCGCGGCTTATTGCGCAGCCAGTACCAGCAAAAGAAATGGGCAGATGCAGTATCCAACGCGCAGGAACTGCTGAAAGAAAAAAATACCAGCATAGACGATAAGGTACTGGCATATATGGTCACTGCGCGGGCATTGCAGGATAAAGGACAATACAGCGAAGCCATCCAAAACTTCAGAAATGTGGTCAACATCAATAAAGCGTCTTTTGGTGCGGAAGCAAGGTATGAGATAGCGAGTTGCTATTACGCATTGAATGACCTGAAAAACGCGGATAAGGCGGCATTCGAAACCATCAACAAATCTGGTTCCTACGATTACTGGATCACTAAAGCCTACATCCTGCTGGGAGATATTTTTCTGAAAGAAAAAGACTACTTCAATGCCAAAGCCACTTTGCAGAGCGTAGTAGACAACAGTAAGATCACCGAGCTTAAAGATGAAGCCAACGGGAAGCTGCAGCAGGTGATAGCTGCAGAAAAAACAGACAGTAAAATAGGCGGATAAGATCTTTAAGCACAGGATGGAGATCCAGGGTTTAACAGAGCAGGCATTCAACGTTTTATAAAAGAACATTACTCAACCGGGATGACAATGCAAAACAAAATAACCTCCAGGCGCATTTCAACTTTCAGGCATTTTGCTTTTTTAACAATACTGTCATTATGCATTGCTGCAGGCAGTAGTGCCCAGGAGGGTCTGAAAAAGGAAACTATTGATATTACCTCTTCTTTCAAGCCTTCATTGAAAGAAGCGGCTAAGATCAATTTTAATGCAGCTCCGCCGGTACCGGATTCATCAAGGCCTGTTTTTAAATATAATATTCCGGTCAACAGCCTTGCACTGGTATACCAGCCGGCAACAGTGAGCACTGTAGCGCTGAACATTGACTCTGCCGCAAAATGGTCTGCATCAAATTTTGTAAAGCTGGGATATGGTAACTTTCAAACTCCTTTTGCCCAGGCAGGGTTGACATTTACCAACGGCTATAATTCCACCCTGAACATATTGGGCAACTTTATTTCTTCCAAAGGAAGTGCAATAGAATACCAGCAATATACTAAAGCCGGCGCTGATGTTTACGGCAGCACCACCAATGCCGGTAAGCAGGAATTATATGGACGCCTTGGCTTCAGCAATGAAGCATACTATATGTACGGTTATGATCACAATGCATTTGAGCACTCCAAAAGTGACTTGCTGAAGAGATACCTGGGCTTTGATGCCAACGTAGGCTTCAGGAATACCGAGCTCACCGGCTTCGGGCTCAAATATGATCCTAACGTAAAAATCGGGTTCTTTAATGATAATCACAGCGCCCGTGAATTTAATGCCGTAGCGGATGTTCCCCTGGAAAAAATTATTAATGATGAGCTCAGCATAAAGCTGGGTCTGCGTGGGGATTATACCCAGCTGGCAAGAAAATCCCTGAAATCCATCAACAATACACTGTTTACTGTACCGGTAGCTATACAATATAAAAACGACCTGCTGGACATTCACGGGGGTATAATTCCTTCATGGGATAATTCTTCCTTCAAGCTGTTGCCCGATCTTATGGCTGATGTAAAATTAAGCGGTGAAGAAGCCATACTTCAATTTGGATGGCTGATGCACTATGACAAAGGTTCTTACCAGCGCTGGGCGGCGATGAACCCGTATATAGATCAACCTGACACTTTATTTAACACCCGTATCCACGAAACATACGGAGGCATCAAGGGTACCTTCCTCGAACGCTTCTTTTATAATGTAAAAGCAGGACTCGTACAGTTTTACAACATGCCGCTGTTTGTAAATAATTATGGTATTACCGGCTTCCAGGACGGTAAGAGCTTTGCCACCTTCAGAGAAGAAAAGCTTAATGCCTTCCAGCTTCACGGAGAAGCCGGGGTGGTGCAGGCTGAAGATTTTTCGCTGACCGCTAAATTCAACTGGCTGCTGTTCAATAAACATGAACCTTATCCGGCATGGGGCATCATACCCAGAGAATTTGACGCCTCGTTAAGGTGGAAAATATTAAAAGACCTCTGGTTCAAAAGCGATCTCTTCTTTTTCGAAGGAGCAAAATACAGTACCCGGGATGGTCGTACCGAAAGCCTGAGAAGCCCGGTAGACCTGAATGCAGGGCTTGAATTCCGGATAACAAAACAGCTTAATTTATGGCTTCAGGCTAACAATATTTTCAATAATACCTACCAGCGCTGGAACCAGTATAATGTATACGGGTTTAATATACTTGGAGGTATAGTATTTAATTTCTCCAAATAGGTATCGGCTATCAGCTGATACCATAAATTATCTATCTTAGCAAACTACCAAATCATCCAAAGGCAGCATGTTGGAAGTATTGCATCAATACCTGATACAAAATAAATCACTGAGCCTGCCCGGGCTTGGCACACTGCAACTGCAGCACATACCTGCCATAAGCAATTTTTCCGACCATCTGATCCTTCCGCCCATGCATAAGGTAATATTTGATGATATGCAGGATACTCCCGGGAAAAGCCTGTTTCCGTATGTGGCATCAAAAATGGGCATTGAAGAATGGGAAGCTATTAAAAAGATAAATGATTTTGCATACGAATTGAAAAACCGGCTGAAGGAAAAAAAATCCTTTGAATGGCATAAGATCGGCATATTGTCTTATGATGATGCGGGGAATATAATATTAGATTCTCAAACTATATCTTACAATTTTATGCAGCCTGTCCCTGCCGTTCGCGTGATACGGGCAGATGCCAGCCATCTTATATTAAGAGGAGATACGGAAGTGAGCGGAAGCTTCCTGCCGGCAAATATTCCTGATGAAATTGCCCTCTCCGGCAAAAATGTATTTCACAAATGGTGGTTTTGGGCCGCGGTGTTCGCTATTGCATCCTTCCTGCTCCTGGCCTTTCATTTTTATAATAATGGCTTTGGCATAAACAGCCTCCGCAATATGCAAAAAGCTCCGTTCAAAACCGGCGCTGCCGAATATAAACAGATGTAAAGCAAGCCTCATTTTTTCCTGCTTCCAATCCCAATACGCCAACAAACATTGTACCGGGCGAAAAACAAGCCAGGGGTATTGAACTGGATGTAAGGGGAACAGTAGTCCGCAGCTTTAAGTAATGGCAAACTATGCACTTACAGAAGCAAAAATCACTAAAGTTGCCCATGGCACAACCACTTACAAAGAAGGGGATATTGGCTATGCCAAACATACCACTAATGCATGGCTTTCGTATGAGCTGCAGAACGGCGTTGTAAAAGGGCTGGGAATATCAGGAGGCTTTACCTGGCTGAAAGACAGGTATACCGCCTGGGAAATCAAAGATATGTTGTCTTTGAAAAAAGACTTATTGACCGGCAATACAACCTGTCAATAAGTCTTTTTCACATAACAGTGCTATAACAGGTGTGCAATCCGGTCTACATTTGTTCTCTTTTCTCTACACCGGATACGGTGAAAAGGTCATGTAATTATTTTCCCGGCAAATCTTCGGGGTTTTCAGAAGAAGAGAATACTTTCTCTACCGTATGCATAAAGCTTGATGCAGGCCCGTGCATTTTGTTTGTCCGGTCGTCCAGGCTGTCATCATCAAGAAACCCGCCTATGCCAATTGCTGCAGGCAGATGCGTGAGGATATTATTGCGCTGGGCGGTAAACAAACCTGCGATTGTATTTGCATCCGGGTTACCTGTACTGCTTTTTATAACCTCCACCGCCTGGGAAAATATCTCTTTAAGCTTAGCATCCGCCTCTTCTCTTGATACATCGGCATAAGACGCTACTTCCGCTGTAATTAATTCCCTGCTTTCTCCAAAAAGTTTATCCTGCCATTGCCTGCCAAAATTTTCATCAATAAGCTGATCAGCCTGGTGTATATCCCTGCTGTACTTATACATTCCTGTCAGCACTACCGGGATAGCAGCCTGCACCAGCTTATCTGTATAAGTGCCTGAAGCAGCGGATATATCCTGCGTATTGGGGTCAACCGGGGGCAAGTCCGGCTGACCTTGTTTTTGGGCCAATACCTTAATTAAATTGATTGACATATGGAATAGTTTTATAAGAACTGATTATAAAACCATACCAAAAATAAAAAGACCGGGCTCCGGGATCGGGCAATCATATTTTATACGAAAAAAATTGTCTGACAAAACAGAGTAAAAGACATCTTATCCCCCCTCAGCCAATCAAATAATCACCCTTACACCGTGGAGATCTGATATACTGTGAGGAAACTTATTACCGGGAGCGCTGATAAACATAAAGTTCACGGGGATATTCCATTGTTTGCTCAAAAAATGAATTAATTCAGGGCCAAAAACACCCCTGAGTTGAATGAACTCAATATCTATTTCAGAATAGGCCCTGTCGAGCACTTCCAGGTCTGACAAAAAAGCACGCGACACTTCTTCATCATTCTTCAGCACGGTTACAATTTTCAGCCTGGTAGTGATCTCATTTTCCTGAACGTAAATGATCACCTTATTCAATATTGAAATATCATCGCCTTTTGTGAAGTAAACAAATTCCTGCCGGGAAAGCCGCTGTATGTATTTGGCTATTTGCAAACGGCTCACTGCTGCAAGACGTTTTACTATATCAAAAAAGCTTGTAACAACAATCAGCAGGTATTGCATGATCTGTTTTCTGTTAAGCAATATGTAAATAGTTATTACGGCGGGAATAAAATACTGCAAGAATATGACCAGGTGCTCCGGGTGAAACTTTATATTCTGGTAAAGCGCAATCAATACTGCAAATACTGCGACAGCCACCACAAAGGAGGAGGCATGTTCGGGGCGCGGCAACCGGCTTCGCTTGATCTTCAATAAAAAATTCCCATATCCAAAGTATACCATTACCAGCAGAAAAGATATGGTATATACCCCCGCAAGCGGTCCGAGACGCCCATTTGTTATGAACAGGATGGAAAGACAGAATGCATAAAACAAAATAAAGATCCTCGGGGAAATGCCTTTTTTATTCTCTTTCAGCAACCATTGCGGCAAGATCCTGTCAAGCGTCATTCGTTTCATCAGCCCTCCTACTCCCACATACGAGGTAAGCACTGCACCGCTTAATACAAGTGTGGCATCAATAGATATCACCGTAGCAAGCCAGTTGCCCGCCGTAGTATAACCAAGATGAGATAACAGCGCTTCTTTATGCATTACTGCTTCGCTTACAGGCAATACACAAATAGCTGTAAGCGCCATCAGAGGGTTGATAACAGATACGGCTACCCACATATTACGCAGCGTTTTCGGGAAAACACCGGGCGCCTGTTCTTCTACAAAATTGGCCGAGCTTTCAAAGCCTGAAATTCCCAGCATGGCTGCACTGAAGCCAAGCAGGAGCGCTTTGAATATCCCGCCCTGCACAGGCGTCTTAAAATTCAACGTAGCAATGTCAGTACCATGCTGCAGTACAAACCACATTCCGCTGCCTATCAGCAACAGCATGGCAGACAAATGCACCATAAAAATAACAGTGGCAACCACAGCAGATTCCGTGGTTCCCAGCAGTACCAGCATGAGAAAAAAAGACAGTAATACAATAGTTGCCGCAAAAACATTTATTTGTGCGAAAAGGCTATGCAAATAATGCATTGCTTCACTGGCAGAAATAACAGCAGTAACCATATATGATAATATGGTAAGACAGGCAGCAATAGAAGCATTGCTTTTGCTGGTAGTATTCAGCAGCACATTATAAGCGCCCCCGTTCAGGGGCAGCGCACCCACCACTTCTCCATATATTTTTCTAAATAAAAACAGTACACCTGCAACAAGCAGTAAAGCCAGCCAGGCATACTGCCCGGCATATACAATAGTAAGCGCAGACACATATAAGCAAGAAGAAGTGATATCATTTCCGCAAATAGCAGTTGCAGGAAGCTGTGAGAGCTTTTTGGATACACTCATGCACGGTGGTATTTAATGGTTTTAACTAAAGAGGCGATAACCAGCCAAAACAGCTCGGATATTATTACAGTTTGGCAGAAAATTGCCTTCTGTTTTTTAACAGTAAAGCACCGCACATCCCAAAAATCAGAGATCAAGGCAGCGGGAAATCTTAAATAACAATTGTTTCCCCATTTTCCCTGAAATGTATCGAATACAGATCAGTTCTTCTATCTTTCAACAACTGTACACTTCCATACTCAATATTTCGCTTAAGCAACTGCATATCGAGGTCCTGGAAGATAAGCGTTTCATCTCCCGGCTCAGCAACCGCTGCTAACGCCTCTCTCTGAAATTCAACATCAGATGGCGTAAGGATGGCTGATTCAGAATAGTGGATGTCCATATTATCTACCTGGGGAAGGTTGCCAACACACCCCGACATGACAGCATAGAGCTGGTTTTCTATAGCTCGTGCCTGGGAGCAATATCTTACCCTCAGGTAAGCCCTGCGTTCATCAGTATTATAAGGGATAAATAATATACGGGCTCCTTTCAATGCGGCTAGTCGTGCCAGTTCCGGGAACTCTACGTCATAACAAATAAGAATAGATATCTTCCCGCAGTCAGTGTCAAACACCTCAAGCTTTTTCCCGGGTTTCACACCCCACCATTTCCTTTCGTGGGGCGTGATGTGCAGCTTATATTGCTTGCTATAAGTACCATCTCTTCTAAAAAGAAAAGAAATATTATACAGCTCATCATTTTCTACAGTAAGATGTGACCCTCCTATAATATTTATATTATAACGGACAGCCATACCGGAGAAAAAAGAAATATAGCTCTCCGTAAACTGGGTAAGCAATCTTGCAGCCTTTCCCGGCCTGTTTCCCGGCATAAACGACATTAGCTGCATTGTAAAAAGCTCAGGGAACAAAACAAAATCGCACCGGTAGTCTGAAGCTACATCTACAAAGTATTCACAATGTTTTTCAAATTCCTCATAATTATCTATCATCCTCATCTGGTATTGCACAGCGCATACGCGCACATATTGATTAATGGTTTGAACCTCAAAATCGTCAGGCTGATAATCAAGGTTTACCCATTCCATAAAGGTTGCAAAGCCACAGGAGTCCCTGTCGTTGGGAAGATAATCCTTAATTATTCGCTTAAGTTTAAATCCATTTGACAACTGCATTGTCAGTACAGGGTCACTGATACGCTTATCTGTAACCTGTTCTACATATTCTTTTGGCAGTAATTTATTAGCATACTTATGATAGTTGGGAATTCTCCCTCCAATGACGATACGCTTTACATTCTCATCCTTTGCCAGTTGTTTCCGCGCATTATAAATCCTTCTCGCTAATTTGAAATTCTGATACTCCGGATCTACCATTATTTCAATACCATACAATGTATCGCCATTACTTTCATGAGTAGTTAGCATACCATTTCCCGTAACACTATTCCAGGAGTGTCGTGCAGAATACTCATCAAAAAAAATACGCATACTGCAGGAAGAAGCTACCAGTCTTCTGCTTACTTCAATCCCAATCTGTCCCTGCGGGTACTTATCTATCACAGCATCCCATTGTTCTTTGCTCCACGGTTTCATGGCAGGAAAACAATCCTCCTGGATTTCCTTTATTCTTTCAAAATCGTCTTTTGTGAGCAGCCTGAGCGTAATTTTCCCGCTTATTTTTTTATTGCTTTCTATCGTTCCCATACATGCTATTTGGCTAATATTCATTAACATCGGCAATATAATACAGCATAATTAGCTGACAATTAATCTAAGATTAGAAAAGAATTAGAAAGCAGAAACCTGCAGCCTTATACTCAAAAACGGATAGCGATCAGAAACAATGACGGAAAAAATCATGATGAATGCGATGCCATGCGTCCTGCACCTGCAACAGGAATAAATATAGTAATCTCGGTTCCCTTATCTACCTGTGATCTTATATCTATACGACCCTTATGTAACTTGATAATCCTGCCCGCCAATGATAATCCAAGCCCGAAGCCGGCTTCTTCCTGCAAATCATCAACCCTGAAAAACGGTTGAAATATGCTTTGCAGGGCATCTTCCGGTATACCCTTTCCTTCATCTTTTACCTGCACAACAATTTCATCTTCTTTTACAGTCAGCCCTACCATTGCCACATGATCTCCGGAATATTTGCAGGCATTCAAAATAATATTCCTGATAGCGCTAAAAAGAAGATCTTCATTTCCAAAGACCAACAGCCTTTCTTCCTCTTCGGGCAAATCGTCAAATGAAAGCTGAACAGAAAAGCCATTACCCAGATTTGACATTTCCCGTGGCATGCGCATAAGAATCTCATCAACACGCACAAGGTTAATTTCAAGCCCGCCAACCGTGCCTGAAGCTTTGGCAAACTGTAGCAAAGTTTGCGTAAGCCTTCCCAGGTGACGCACATCCTGCAAAATAGATTGCATTACACCCTTATATTCCCCGGCACTCCTTTCCTTTTGAAGAGCAACTTCAAGCTGACTGGAGATAGACGTCAGCGGAGTAGAAAGTTCATGCGATGCATTAGAAATAAATCTTCCCTGCGTTGCAAAACTTTCTTCAAGCCTGTTGAGTAACTGATTTAATGTACGTGTAAGATACGCCCATTCATCATTACTCTTGCCAATACGCATACGTCGTGAAAGATTCTGAATAGAGATATCATTCACTTCGTCAGCAATACGGCGAATGGGCCGTAACAGACTTATGCTAAAAAAATAACCTCCCACAACAGCAACGCACATCCCTACAACAAAAAATATCCATAAAATAACCTGTAGCTGATGCAGATTAGATTCTCCCACCTTATCATAAGCTGCAGCTACAATCACTACCTTGTTACCGGGTTCCACATAGTAGTAAGCGATTGCATCCTTGTTATCTACAGAAAACCACACGAATTTCTTTTGTCTGGCTTCGGCAAGAGTTTTCGCATCTATCGCTATGATATCCTGTTGTCTGTCTGCATAGGCATATACACGCCTGTTTTGCTGATCAAACGCCTGGATACTTTTATTATCCATAGCCGCGGCGGTGGCGGAATCAATCTGCCGGACCTGTTCCCGGTTGAACAAATCAGGTTGTTCCAGCAATCTTGCGGTTGTAACGGCACGGTTAAGGAGGCGTATATTAAAATTTTCCTGCCTGTTGGCATAAGAGAAATAATATATAGAACTGCATACCAGACAAAGTATACAAAATACAATCGCAGCAAAAAATATTGTAATCCGTATCCTTACTGGCATCAATCTTATAAATCTTTTAGAATATAACCGAGCCCTACATGGGTATAAATGAGTTTATGTTCAAAGGGCTTGTCTATTTTATTACGAAGATAGTTAATATAGACATCTATGACATTAGTGCTGGTATCAAATGATATATCCCAGACATTTACCGATATATCCGCTCTTGACAATACCTTATTTTTATGACGAAGCAGGTATTCCAGCAACTGCAGCTCCTTGGCAGTAAGATTAATCTGCTTACCCGCCCGCTTCACCTGCATGCTGTCAAGATTAAGCTCAAGATCTCCCGCACGAAGCATATTCCCCGAAGGGAAATGCTGTTCCATCGTTCGTTTAAGAAGTACCCTGATCTTCAACAGAAGCTCTTTAAACTCAAATGGCTTTACCATATAATCATCTGCACCCGCATCATATCCCTCTATTTTATCATTAAGCGCACCCATAGCCGTTAACATTATAACCGGCACAAAGGGGTTTTGCCTGCGTATATATTTACATAGATCATATCCGTTTATACCTGGCAGATTAAGATCAAGGATAATAAGGCTAAAGGGCACTGCATCCACAATTCGTTTTCCAATGGTACCATCGTATGCAACCTCTACTGCATAGCCATGCTCTGACAGTCCGAACTTTAACGTATCGGCAATTTTTTTCTCATCTTCAACTATCAGAATTCTTCTTTCTTCCATAAACCAAAGCATTTTTTGCATAATCGTTCTCTCATAACTCTAATGCTATTTTAATGCTCATTTAATGTTTAGCTAATACGGGAACTATACCTTCCGTCATTTCAGCAGCTAAAATTTAAAAATGACCAATTCTTTTTCAAACATATTAATTCCGGTTGACTTTTCCATTAATACCGAAGTTGCGGTTAAAAAAGCGGTAGCGCTTGCCGGGCAAAAAAAGCCCGCCATACATCTGCTTCATATATACTATCCGCCATTATCAATAGTAGGGGGCATAGCACAGCGCATTCTCTTCACGCCATCTATTCAAAGGGGAAATATTGGGACCGGTATCGCAATTAAAATGGCGGTAATAAGAGAAGCGGTAGAAAAAGCATTGCCGGGAAGCAATGTGTTTACTTATATTAAAGGGGCTGCAGATGTGCAGCAGGAAATCATACGGTTTTCTCAGGGAATAAAGCCGGAGTTAATCATCATTGGTGAAACAAAGAACCATCCATGGTTTCCATTTCTCAAAACGGTAAACCCGGATATCATTGCCCGGGAAACAAATTTTCCGGTATTGACAGCAAAGCCAGGATCAATGATCCGGAAAATAAGTTCCGTAATTATACCCATACGTTCCTTCCTGCCGCAAAGAAAAATTGCACTGCTTTCAGCACTTGCGCGAAAAAATAAACCATTGATCCACCTGGTAACGCCTTCCGATAACAGCAAGGCGTATACCAATACAAATGTTTTTATTGATACCTACCGTACAATTACCCAACAATTTCAATACCCTGTCAGGCATAAAGAATTGCGGGATAATAATTTTGCCCGGGGTATATTCAATTACGCCCGGGGGGTAAATGCAGACCTTATCCTCGCAAATCCCTATACAGAGACAAGGGTCAGTGCATTATTTAATAAGCATATCTGCGATCTCATTGTGCCGACTTCAGGGCTGACAGTGATGACTGCCAGGCCTTTTGATATATAGCCTGCCGAAAAACGCCATCTGATTAAGCGCTAAAATAAAAAGCATATTGACCCGGATAATTACAAACCAGATAAAAAAGCAAAAAGTTTATGAACGATTTTTGGAACAATATATTTTTAGGAAATCCTCTTTCAAAATGGCTTATTTTTTTTATAATTATAGCAGGCGGATTCATCGCCACACGTGTTGCCAGGTATGCTGTACTCATATATCTGAAGAAGTGGTCTCAAAAAACCAAAAATTCTTTGGATGATTTTATTGTGGAATCCTTTGAAAAATCTGTTATACCATTTCTTTACTTCCTTTGGGTATATCTGGCATTCAACACCCTCGAACTTCCGTCTAAAGGAGAAAAAATCGCTCATATCCTTATGCTGCTCTCCGGCACGTTCTTCATATTAAGGCTGGTTACCTCTGCCATACAATACTTCATCTTTAGCATTCTGAAAATGCAGGATGATGGCGACCTGAAACAAAAGCAGGCAAGAGGCTTGATTGTGATCGTAAAAGCCATTATCTGGATACTAGGGGTAATTTTTATACTTGACAACCTGGGGTATAATGTCACTACTATTATTGCCGGCCTCGGCATTGGAGGTATTGCCATAGCACTTGCCGCCCAAACCATCCTTGGCGATCTTTTCAGCTATTTCGTCATTCTTTTTGATCGTCCTTTTGAAATTGGAGATTTCATTATTATTGACGACAAATCCGGAGCTATTGAATACATCGGTGTAAAAACCACAAGGATACGTACACTAGGGGGCGAGCAGCTCATATGCTCTAACAAAGATCTTACAGACTCCAGGGTACATAATTATAAGCGGATGGAAAAAAGAAGGATTGTTTTTAGTCTTGGCGTAACCTACCAAACAAGTTCTGACATGATTGAAGAAATTCCTGGTCTCGTTAGAAATATCATTGCCAAAACGGAGCACACCACTTACGACAGAGGACATTTTTCGGGATTTGGAAATTTTAGCCTCAACTTCGAATTCGTATATTATATACTCTCTTCTGATTATAATGTCTTCATGGAAAAACAGCAGGAGATTTACCGGCAAATTTTAAGAACATTTAATGACAGAGGCATTGACTTTGCATATCCTACCCAAACACTTTTTCTAAACAAAGAAGAGAGCAAAAAGGGATACCTATCTTCATCATTTTTATAAAATCCCTGCATTTAGCATCCGGCAATCAATCATATTGACCGGATGCTTTTACCTCTCTTCCCCGGTTTGTAGCCCTTATTTCGCCGACCAACAGAAAATCAGCTATAAAATCATTAATCATTATTTTTGATAAAACTACTTCATTGAACTTCCACCACCTCCTTACTATTATCATTTTGCTTTCGGCGGTGACGGGCTGTTATTTTGCAGATATTATCCATGTATCCTGCGCTCCTGCCATGACAGTTGCAGCTATAGTTACCGGTAATAAAGGCAAGGCTGCAGCGGCGCTTATTGCAAGGTATGTCTCGATAGCTCTACCTATACTCGCGCTAAACCAGCTATCTCAAAAATATTCATAAACTAATCTATATGAATCACAAAATAATAACTATCATTAAAGAGTTCGTTGTTAAGCGTTTCAACCTCAATGAAGACAAAGCTGACGAACAGATGATTGTGGAAAGGATCCGAACAGACGTTCATTTCAAGGGAGCTAATCTGTGGGCACTGATATTTGCCATTTTTATCGCCTCGATCGGGCTGAATGTTAATTCCACATCAGTAGTAATAGGCGCTATGCTCATTTCACCATTAATGGGGCCCATCATGGGAATAGGCCTGGGTATTGGCATTAATGATTTTGACCTCGTAAAAAAAGGAGCTAAAAATATCATTATCGCGGCTGTTATCAGCGTTACCACCTCTGCTCTTTATTTTTCCATTTCCCCGCTGAACGAAACAAGCTCAGAACTACTTGCCAGAACAAACCCCACCGTGTGGGATGTGTTTATTGCACTTTTCGGAGGATTAGCAGGCATTGTAGCAGGAACACGCAAAGAAAAAAGCAACGTAATACCAGGTGTGGCAATAGCTACAGCATTAATGCCGCCGCTTTGTACGGCGGGCTATGGGCTCGCAACGGGAAAATGGATGTATTTTTTGGGTGCTTCCTATCTTTTCTTTATAAACAGCTTTTTCATTTCAATTGCTACTTTTCTAATCGTAAAACGACTCAAATTCCGGAAAATATCTTTTACAACGCCTGAAACGGAACAAAAAGTATCCCGTTACATATTGATCATTATGATTGTAACGATCCTGCCCAGCATATATCTTGCATATCGAATAGTACAGCGGAGTATTTTTGAAAGCAATGCGGAAAAATTTGTGCAATCCAATTTTCATTTTGCAAAAACGCAGGTGGTTACGCACAACTATCAATACAATGGTGGAAATAAAAAACGCATTGAATTGCTGCTTGTTGGGCAGGAGCTGCCCGAAGACATACTTGATTCCATCAAAATAAAACTTCCCGCATACGGATTACAGCATACAGACCTTGTGATACGACAGGGAATGGATGCAAAACAACAAATTGATCTGAACGCTATAAAAGCCAGTGTACTTGAAGAAGTGTTTGCTACAGAACGTCCGTCCAAAAACACTCCTGCAATCATCAATAAGCTGGAAACTCCGGTCCCGGATATTGAAAAAGAATTAAAGTCTCTTTATCCGACGCTAAAAACATTCAGCTTTTCCAATACTGTATTTTCCGCTATTGATTCTGCCAGAAAAGATACGCTTACACTTTTTGTTGGGAGCTTCAGTAAGCCGTTCCCTAAAAATGAACGAAAACGGATGGCTCAATGGCTGAAAGAACGTGTACATGCAGATAGTCTAAGGCTCGTCGTTGAGTAGAAAAAACTCCCACAGGAATTACTTCCCGCTATTTACAGCAGCAACCTTCTCATTTACTATCCTGCCGGCGCTCACAAAATGCCTGTCCCAGTAAGGCTCTCTCAGGCTGCTGATCATGACTCCGTTGGAAGAAGAAGCATGCACAAACTGGTCATCCTGCAGGTATATGCCCACATGAGTGATCTCACGCCCTTTGCGGGTATTAAAAAAAATAAGATCGCCTTCATGCAGATCATTAACGTCAATCATGCTGCAAAAATCTTTTTGTCCCTGGGCAGTACGTGGAATTTCCTGCCCGTAGATCACGGACATCAGGGTTTGTGTGAATGCCGAACAATCTACACCTTTTTGTGTGGAGCCGCCCATCCTGTAGGGCGTGCCCCACCAGTTGTCTATGAAACGGTAAAGATCAGCATTCACCAATCGCTCTACCTCTACATTCATCTTTATCGCATATTTGAACTGTAGGAGGTCTCCCTTTTCAATATTAAAAGGCCTGAGAAAAATTATTTTAGGAGCATTTTTTACGTCAGGCACCACGGGAAGGGCTTCATTGTTACGCTGTGATCCGGAGGTAACCGCATTAGTATTCGACAGCATTTCATCAGCCGAGGCGGATTTTCCGGAGCGCGTAGCAGATCTCAGGCTGCTGCAACTGCTTGCCATTGCAGCCATTCCAAAAAGAAAAAAGAAATAGCGCAAACCCTTCAGATTTTTTTAGCGCAAGATAGCCCTCAAAAACCAGACCAGCAAGCTACTTCCGGTCTTCCGGCAGCAAGAGGCAGAAATCTTAACGATAAGTTGTGGAAAATTGCCTTACTTAATCTTGGCTCAACTTCCGAAATTTGCAGCATGTCTACATTTTCCCACCTGCACGTTCACACGCAATATTCCTTGCTGGATGGCGCCGCCCCTATCAGCAGCCTCTATCAAAAAGCGATCAAAGACGGTATGCCTGCCCTGGCTATTACAGATCACGGCAATATGTTCGGTGTATTTTCTTTTGTGGCGGAAGCCTATAAGCATAAAGTAAATCCTGATGATAAGAAAAGTCCTTTAAAAGTAAAGCCTGTTGTGGGGTGCGAGTTTTATATCACCGAAAACCGTCACCGCAAAGTGTTTTCCAAGGAAGAAAGAGACCCCCGGCATCACCAGGTGCTGCTGGCAAAAAATGAGACCGGCTACCGCAATCTTGTGAAGCTGACATCCATGGGCTTCATTGAAGGCATGTACAGTAAATATCCGCGTATAGATAAAGAGCTGATCCATAAATACCATGAAGGGCTGATCGCCACTACATGCTGCCTCGGTGCGCTGGTGCCGCAAACCATATTAAAGAAAGGAGAAGAAGAAGGGGAAAATGAATTTAAATGGTGGCTGAATATTTTCCAGGAGGATTATTACGTGGAGCTGCAACGGCATGGCATACCCGAACAGGAAAAAGTGAATGATATACTCCTGAAGTTTGCAAAAAAATATAATGTCAAAGTCATTGCCTCCAACGACTCCCACTATATAGACCAGCAGGATTTTAACGCGCACGATATCCTGCTCTGCATCAACACAGGTGAAAAACAGACCACGCCTGCGTTGCGGGAATTTTCAGATGATGATGTATCGGTGAGGAATAAACGCTTTGCATTCCCCAACGACCAGTTTTATTTCAAGACCACCCAGGAAATGAAGCAGGTATTTCATGATCTGCCGGAAGCCATTGACAACACCAATGAAATAGCAGGCAAGATTGATCTGCTTGACCTGAAACGGGATATTTTACTGCCCAACTTTCCCATACCCAAAGCATTCCAGGTGCATGAGGACAGTAACCTGAATCAATGGGAATACCTGAAGCACCTGACCTTTGAGGGTGCGCATCGCCGTTATGACCCTTTTACGCCGGAAATTGAAGAACGGCTCAACTTTGAGCTGTTTACCATAAAGTCAATGGGCTTTGCCGGGTACTTCCTGATCGTAAGTGATTTCATCAAAGCAGGAAGAGATATCGGGGTATTCGTTGGACCCGGGCGCGGCTCCGCCGCGGGGTCGGTAGTGGCATACTGTATTGGCATCACGAATATAGACCCCATAAAATATAACCTCCTTTTTGAAAGATTCCTGAATCCCGACCGCAAGAGCATGCCTGATATTGATACGGATTTTGATGATGAAGGAAGGCAAAAAGTAATTGACTATGTGGTAGAAAAATACGGCAAGAACCAGGTGGCGCAGATCATTACTTACGGTACTATGGCCGCTAAAATGAGCATTAAAGATGTGGCGCGTGTAATGGATCTTCCGCTTTCCGATTCCAATTTCCTGGCTAAGCTGGTGCCCGAGAAGCCCGGTATCTCCCTTAAACGGGTTTTACATGCGCCGCTGACTTTAAAAGAAGGGGAAAAATCGCTTGAAGAAAAAGAAGGACTTACCCCTGATGACCTGGAAAATGTAAAGAGATTAAGACAATATTACGACGGCACCGATATGCAGGCAAAAGTGCTGCATGAAGCCGAAATACTGGAAGGATCAGTACGCAATACCGGCATACATGCTGCAGGCATTATCATTGCCCCCAGAGACCTTACAGAGCTCCTGCCGGTGGCAACAGCCAAGGATTCCGACCTGTGGGTCACCCAGATTGAAGGAAGCGTGATAGAAGAAGCCGGTGTTATCAAGATGGACTTCCTGGGACTGAAGACGCTGAGCATTTTAAAAACAGCGCTGCAACTGATCAGGCAAAATCATAACAAGGATATTGACCTCGACAATATCCCGTTGGATGATGAAGCTACTTACCAGTTATATCAAAGAGGCGATACCAATGGTACGTTCCAGTTTGAAAGCGTAGGCATGCAAAAATACCTGCGCGAGCTTAAACCGGATAAGTTCGATGACCTTATAGCCATGAATGCGCTGTACCGCCCCGGCCCGCTGGCGTATATCCCCAACTTCATTGACCGCAAGCACGGGCGGGAGCCTATCTCCTACGATCTGCCGGAGATGGAAGACATACTTGCAGAAACGTATGGCATCACCGTATACCAGGAGCAGGTGATGCTGCTGTCGCAGAAGCTGGCAAATTTCAGTAAAGGCGATGCCGATGTACTGAGAAAGGCAATGGGTAAAAAGCAAAAGGCTGTGCTGGATAAAATGAAAACACAGTTTATTACCGGCGCAACAAAGAATGGTCATAATGCAGTCATCCTCGAAAAGGTATGGACCGACTGGGAGGCATTCGCCCAGTATGCATTCAATAAATCACATTCCACCTGCTACGCATTTGTAGCTTACCAAACGGCTTATCTGAAAGCGCATTATCCTTCGGAGTATATGGCGGCGGTGCTCAATCATGCCGGCGCCATCGAAAAGATCACCTTCTTCATGGAGGAATGCAAGCGTATGGGGCTGCCGGTATTAGGGCCTGATATCAATGAATCCCAGAAAGGATTTGCCGTAAACCGTAAAGGAGAGATACGCTTTGGATTAGGAGGGTTAAAAGGCGTAGGCGAAGCAGCCATTGAGGCTATTGTGGAAGAACGTAAGAAAGGAATATATACTTCTGTCTTCGACCTTATAAAAAGAGTGAACCAGCGTGCAGTGAATAAGAAGTCGCTCGAATGTCTTGCCTATTCCGGCGCTTTTGATTGCTTTACAGATATACACCGCGCACAGTATTTTTTTACACCGCCGGGCGATACCTCCACCGGCATGGAGAAGATCGTAAGGTTTGGAAACATCTATCAAAGCCAGGCGGCAAGCACCAGTAACACATTATTTGGCGATTTGCAGATGCCTGAAATAACCGTTCCCAAACTGCCTGATTGCCCGCCCTGGACGCTCACCGAGCTATTGGATCATGAAAAAGACATCACAGGTATCTTTTTAAGCGGCCACCCATTGGATCATTTCAGGTTTGAAATGAAGCATTACGGCATCAACACTATTGCGGAATTTAATGAGCTCAGAGAAAATGTTACCGGTCACCCCAATCCTTTCCGCACGCTCAAAATAGCAGGCCTTGTCGCTGATGCCCAGCATCGCACCACTCGTAATGGAAAGCAGTTTGGCGTATTCCATATTGAAGATTATTCCGGCAAGACCGAAATAGCGCTGTTTGGTGAAGACTATGTTAAATTCAAAGACCATTTCAGCCTCGGGAATGTATTGTTTGTTACCGGTAACTTCAAAGCAAGATGGAACAGTACAACGGATTTTGAATTCAAGCTGTCGGGGGTAATGTTGCTGGAAACAGTGAAAAGAGTGTTAACGCGCCAGGTGCAGATCGGGCTGCATCCAAAGCTGGTAAATGAGGCGTTGGTAACGTTCGTTGATAATAACGTGCGCACTAATCCCGGGAAGTCGAGCATAAAATTTGTACTGTGTGAACCGAAGTCAAACTACAAAGTAAGCATGTATACGCTGGAAAAAGGGTTTGAGATGAATGACGAAATGGCTGCCTTTCTTGACCAAAATCCTGATATAGAAGTGAATGTGACCACTTTATGATAATAAGTGATGAAGCCAATTTGTCTAATGCACAAATGTGGATAATGCCAGATAGGCTTATTTCCCTGAATGGACTTAAATTTGCAGGTTCACAGTGATTCTTTCAATTTTCAACCTTGGTTTGAAGATTACTATTCAAAAACAATAAATAAAATTTAACTATGGCAATTGAATTTACAGATGCGAACTTCCAGGAAAAGGTTCTGTCTTCCGATAAGCTTACAGTGGTGGATTTTTGGGCAGAATGGTGCGGACCCTGCCGCGCAATCGGGCCGGTAATCGAAGAGCTGAGCAAAGAATATGATGGCAAAGTGAATGTTGGCAAAGTGAATGTTGACCACAATCCCCAACTGTCTATCAATTATGGCGTTACTTCTATCCCGGCTATTTTATTCTTAAAAGGCGGGCAGGTAGTGGATAAATTAGTAGGAGCACAGCCCAAAGGCAATTTTGTAAAAAAGATAGAGCAACATATAGTTTAATATCCGTTTGCGATAAAGTTTTGATCTGATCCGGAGACATCTCATCTCCGGATTTTTTATTGCCGTTTACAGTGAGCGTATTTCAATTTTTCGCAGGCGGGTTGTGGCACCCGTCTGTAGAACCGCTACTGGTCGGCGCCCGCCCGACTGAACATCGTTCGGACGGGTCTCACCGACCGGAAAGTTGTATATTGCTGTATCAAACACTTAAAACGGCTGCTGTTGCAACAATGGCATCATCCATGGAGAATATCGGGAGAGGAGCGCTGGGCATGTGCTTCCTTGTATTAGTTTGTTATCTGCTGAGCAATAACAAAAAAGCAATCAACTGGAAACTGGTTGCCATCGGCATTTTTGCGCAGGTAATGTTTGCTATGGGTGTATTAAACACCAGGGTTTCCGGGCAGCCTGTGTTCTGGCTATGCGCTGGGATCATCCTTCTTTATAATATAATAAATAAGATCATAAAAATCAGGCGTGGTGAGGCAACTGCCATACCCACTGCTCCGACGGCACTATTTCTTGCAGCAGCATGGCAATGTATTTTCTTCTTCGGGATGATCAGGAGCACAGCCTTCGTTAATCCCGGTATAGCCATCCTGGTCAGCGTGATACTGATTGCGTTCATTATTAAATGGCTTTCGCCAAAATATACTGAGCTCATTAAATGGAGTATTCGTGCCACGCTCGCCATACTTTGCCTCTCCATCTATACTAAAACCTGCAGTCCCGATATATTCAAGACATTTCTTCAAGGAGTATCTACGGCATTCGTGGAATTACTTAACCTAAGCCATAAAGGCACGGAATTTCTTTTTGGCAGCCTTGCAGATGATAAGCAGGCATGGGCGTACATCTTTGCAGTGCAGGTGCTGCCCAATATCATCTTTTTTGCTGCATTGTCTTCTATACTGTATTACCTGGGAATCCTGCAAAAGATAGTATACGTATTTGCCTACCTGCTCAACAAGATGAATATCTCCGGGGCAGAAAGCCTTTCCACCGCAGCCAATATTTTCCTCGGGCAAACAGAAGCCCCCCTGATGATCAGACCCTATCTTGAAAAGATGACGCGCAGTGAAATTTTATGCATCATGGTGGGTGGAATGGCCAACACTGCAGGCAGCGTGCTGGCAGCGTATGTAGGTTTCCTCGGCGGCTCCGACCCGGTGCAGCAAAACTATTTTGCATTACATATGCTGAGCCAGTCCATCATGAGCGCACCTGCGGCTATTGTATGCTCCAAGCTGCTTTTCCCTGAAACGGATCATCATTTGATCTCCAAAGAGCTCACTATACCAAAGGAGAAGCTCGGCGATAATTTCCTGGATGCCTTATCGCTGGGCACCACTGACGGGCTAAAGCTGGCAGTAAATGTGGGCGCAATGCTTATAGTATTTACGGCCATGATGTGGGTGGTAAATGCACTGCTTGGCTGGGCGGGGAATATTACACATATCAATAGCGGGATCGCTGCAATTACCAATGGACGTTACAATGAGCTTTCCCTTCAGATGATATTCGGTTATGTATTTGCTCCTGTTGCCTGGCTTATCGGGGTGGCCGGCAGCGACATGATCTCCATCGGGCAGCTGCTCGGCGAAAAAACAATACTCAATGAATTTGTCGCCTATATTTCCCTGGGGAAAATGAAATCGGCAAATGTAATAACCGATCCCAAATCGCTGCTCATAGCCACTTATGCACTATGCGGCTTTGCCAATTTTGCTTCCATTGGCATCCAGATCGGCGGTATCAGCCAGTTAGCGCCCAACCAGCGCAGAAACCTTACCGAGCTGGGAATAAAGGCGCTCATAGGAGGAACGATAGCCTGCCTGATGTGCGGATGTATAGCCGGTATGCTGACGGAATAACAGCCCTGCTGTTCAACCTGTACAATATCCTCCTTCAAACCAAATTACCGGTTAACACGTATACCTTAAAGAGCCGGTTTGCGTTTTCTTTTTGTTATAACTGGCTACATGGATAAAAGTGTTTATTTTTCCATCAGTTTGTCTTAATATATATGCCTGGCGCACGTCTAAACTTATTACTTGTGAACATGCCATTATTTTCCCGCAGCGGCCTGCTGCTGTCTTTTTTCCTATATAGCGCTGTATCATTTGCGCAACAAAATAATACCGGGGTACGCCCCGAACGGTGTGCTACCGGCAGTGTAATGGAAAAATTCTTTAAGAATCACCCCCTTCAAAAAACGGTATTTGAACAGCGGCAAGCCGAATTTCAAAAGCGGTATGAGCTGGTGAGAAGACAGCGGCGGGGTATTCCAGTGCAGCAACGGCTCAACAGTATAGTAACTATACCCGTAGTAGTGCATATTGTGCTTCCGGATCCTTCCATAGTTACCGACGACCAGGTGCAAAGCCAGATAGATGTGCTGAATGCAGATTATTCGGGCATGAATGCAGATTCTGTTAAAATACCGGCAGCATTTAAATCGGTATTCGGCAAAAGCCAGTTGCGGTTTTGCCTGGCGCAACGCACTCCTCAAAATAACCCTGCCAATGGGATCACCCGTCTTGCTTCTTCTACCACCTCTATAGCAGGAGAGGACGACCCTGTTAAATATGCTTCACAGGGTGGCGCCGACGCCTGGGACGTAACAAAATACCTGAATATCTGGGTATGCAAAATGAGTAATTCTACAGACCTGGGATATACCTTTATGCCGGGGCTTGGCATTGCTTCCGCTGAAATAGGGTTCGTAAACGCCTATCATGCTTTTGGCACTACCGGCACAGCAACAGCTCCCTATAATAAAGGAAGAACGGCAACCCATGAAATAGGACATTATTTTAACCTGCAGCATGTATGGGGAGCGAATGATTGTAGCTCCTCCTGCACCGATTCTGATAATGTTGACGACACCCCTAACCAGGATAAATGTTTTTTCGGAATCCCTACCTTTCCACAAACAGATGCATGCACTTCAGTTGCGCCTGGTGTAATGTTCATGAACTTCATGGATTATACAGATGATGCAACCATGTGCATGTTTACAGGAGGGCAGGCCGACCGCATGGAGACAGCGCTCACTTCTTTCCCAGAGCTCACCCCCCTGCTCTCTTCCAACGGGTGTATACCTCCTACCTTCTATACAAACGATGTGGAAGTACAGAAGGCAATCAACCCATCCAACAATATTTTTTATTGCCCCGGCGCTGTCACCCCCCGGTTGCTGATCAAAAATATCGGCACGCAAACGCTAAATAGTGTGCGCCTGAACGTTAGTATAGATGGAGGTATAGCGGTTACAACTACGGTCAGCCCGTCCTTACCTTCCCTGGCATCTGTCACCATTTCGGGCGACGCTATCAATATTACTCCGGGCTATCATTCGGTAAAAATGTATACCTCCCTCCCTAATGGCGTTGCAGACGGGCATCCTGCCAATGATACCGTCAATACCATATTCTCTGCTACTGGAACAGCCGCCGCACCTTTGACCGAAGGATTTGAAAACAGCATTTTTCCTCCTGCAGGCTGGGGAATAGCCAATACCAGCGACATCAGTGAGTATAACCCGGTCAGAACAACAGCCGCTGCCCATAGCGGCACAGCCTCGCTTAAATTTGATAATCATAACTATCAGTTATTTGGCAAACATGCGTTGCTGAGTACTCCTGCAACAAGCATTCCCATTCATGCCGACTCTGTAAAAGTGATATTCTGGAGGGCGGCTGCGCAGGCTACCGCCAATGTGTCCGACACGTTGCAGATCCTGTATTCTGTTGATTGCGGGCAGACTTTTACATCAGCTTATAAAAAAGGGGGCGCCTCGTTACGCACTACGGAAACGCTCACCGCCTCAGAATTTATTCCATCCGCCGGCCAATGGGTAGCAGATACAGCGGACCTTACCGGTTATGTGGCGGGGAAATACGATAATATCATTGTACAATTCCGCAATATCAATGGCTTTGGCAACAATGTCTATCTTGATGATATCAATATTAAAACAATAACGCTTCCCCCTGCGCTTAAAGCCAAAGGATACCTGCTGACACCCAACCCCACCACAGGTCTCCTCACATTGCAGCATTATCCTTCGGCAGCTTCATTAAAAGGCATAACCGTATTCAACAGCACAGGGCAAATGGTATGGAGAAGTGATTATGGCTCCGCACCGGCTATGACCACTATCCGTATTGATCTGTCCAATATACCTCCCGGCATTTATTTCGTCAGGTTATTGTATATTAATAAAATTTTGACTGAGAAAGTATTGAAGATGAACTGACAGCCATTGCCGGCAATACAATAGCCTTATCGTTATTTCTCAATAAAAACAGTGAAAAGTATATATTTGATAAAACTAAGGATTGACTTGTATGAAAAATGGACTGCTTTTCCCTGACTACCTGGTGTTCTTTATTTATTTTATAGTGGTGGCTTCCTATGGCTATTGGATCTACCGCAAAAAAAAGAAAGCGCAAACCGACACGCATGATTTCTTCCTGGCAGAAGGGTCTCTTACCTGGTGGGCAATAGGCGCTTCACTGATCGCTTCCAATATTTCGGCCGAACAATTTATCGGGATGAGCGGGGATGGCTTTTTTGCGGGTGTAGCCGTGGCGGCGTATGAATGGCTTGCTGCATTGGCGCTCATCATTATTGCCGTGTGGTTTATGCCGGTATATCTCAAGAATAAGATATATACCATGCCGCAGTTCCTTAAGACAAGATATAATGAAAGCGTTTCGCTGATCATGGCGGTTTTCTGGTTGTTCCTGTATGTGTTTGTCAATCTCACGTCTATTCTTTATCTCGGGGCTCTCGCGATCAATGGCCTGCTCGGCGGGGAATACCTGCACGCGATAATGATAGTGTTGTCTGTTTTTGCCATCATCATCACGCTGGGAGGCATGAAAGTGATTGGGTATACCGATGTAATACAGGTATCGGTGCTGATCATCGGGGGGCTGGCAACTACCATACTGGCGCTGAATATAGTGAGTGATAAGATAGGCATGGGCGCAGGCGCCATTGACGGCTTCAAAACACTGCTTAAAGATGCCCCCGATCATTTTCACATGATATTCAAAAAGCCTACACCGGATTCGCCGCAAATAGAAATTGATAAATACCTTATTCTTCCCGGTATCGCAATGTACTTTGCCGGGCAGTGGATCGTAAATCTTAACTACTGGGGATGCAACCAGTATATCACCCAACGCGCCTTAGGCGCTAATCTTCAGACTGCCCGTACCGGTATCTTGTTTGCAGGATTTCTCAAGCTGATGATGCCCATTATAGTGATGCTTCCCGGTATTGCCGCTTATGTATTGCATAAAAACGGGCATCTTCCCCAGTTGCAGGGGGGCAAGGACGGCGCTTATGCAGCAGTGTTAAGCTTTCTTCCCAACGGGCTTAAGGGATTGTCAATAGCAGCGTTAACAGCTGCTATAGTTGCCTCTCTTGCAGGTAAAGCCAACAGCATCTCCACCATTTTCACACTCGACATTTATAAAAAATATATCAGTAAAGAGGCCGATGAAAAAAAGCTGGTTTGGACAGGCAGGGTTACCATTATCATCGCCATGCTGGTGGCAATACTTTTCACCTGGAATGATCTGCTGGGCATCAGCGGTGAGGGAGGCTTTACCTTCATCCAGAAATATACCGGGTTTATCAGCCCCGGTGTTTTTGCCATGTTCATCCTGGGGATGTTCTGGAAACGCACTACAGGTACTGCGGCAATAGCAGGGCTGATCACCGGGCTGGTAATGGCTGTGATATTCAACAATTATGCACCCTCCTGGTTTGGGCACGAAACCTTATTGTATACCGCTTTCCCTACCATGGAAGGCGGCCAGCAGGTGTGGCGGATACCCTTCCTGATATGCATGGGATGGTCATTTATATTTACCGTTGCCGTGATGGTAGTGCTAAGCCTTGCTGGACCTAAGATCAATCCGAAAGCATTTGCGCTCGATAAGGAAATGTTTAAACTAAAACCCGCAACACTTACTTTAATAGTGATCATGCTGATGATACTGGTAGCCATATATGTGAGGTTCTGGTAAAAATTTCAGGGAGCAGCTTTTTGTTTCACGCAAAGGGGTAAAGAAGGCAAAAGACGCAGTTCATAGCCATTGCGCACAATCTTAGAAAAAAAATAACCTGAAAAGAAGTAAACAAAAACTTCTTCAGAAATTTTATCAACGCTCATCCAAAAAAATCTTCAAAAAGCCCAAAATGAAAAAAAGGCTGCCTCTTACTTTTGAGACAGCCTCTTTTCGTATATAGAAGTCTGGCGTAAGGCATTACCTGCGATACAGGATATTATAATTCCACCCAAAGCTGAGCGCAATGGGATAAATCTCCTGTTCTATCACGCCGTTCTGCCGTATATTATTATATTCCTTAAAGAACGAGGAATTCCTGAACGGTACCAGCAGGTTTACATTGATCTTACTTTTTTCACTTCTGCCCAGCTTAAAATCAACGCCGCCGCCAACCGTCAGTCCGCTATAAACGCCATAATCAGTGCCGTTCAGGTATTTTACTTTTATTACGGCATTATAACCGTACATAGCGGTAATTACAGGTGTAATTCTCTTATCAGGCAATACGTTGCAGATCACACCGGCATTGGCGCCCACATTGGCAAGATTGTACCCGGCACCTGCAAACACACCGATATATTTCACCGGCTGAAATTCCGCTTTTGCACCTATGCCGCCATGGTCGAAGCCAAATCCGGGACCGATAAATAAAGCCTGGTTATTTTGAGCTGTTCCTGCAATGGCTATACACAGGCATAACCACAGGCTGATGAAATGTTTCATTATAATTCTGGTTTAGAGGTTTTAAAATTTGTTTTTTAAATTGAACACCGCCACTATTCCTAACGCTGACATTTTATCCTATTTTAAGCGATCCGTTAAACCCTTGCTTCAATATTTTTATGAATTAATTAATAGCCGGTTATAGTATTGAAGAGCGTTTATATCAGGAGTCCGGGATTTAAGTAAATTATTCGTCGTACATGGCCACGGCTCAACATAACAAGAATGGAATGTTTCGATAAGGAAGACCTCTGACGATAGAACAAATTGACCGGAGGTATTGAGTATTAGGTAGCTTTGGGAGAGGATGCCCCTGTTTCAGGTAAAGGAAACAGGTCATTGCACATTTGGAAAATGAAAAATTTTTTCCTGGTAAAGGGATGTCCTTTTAAATGGCTTAGCATTGCTGGTGAGGTTTAGTCAGATTGTTAAAAGCAATAGATCAGGCTCTATGGAAGCCGTAAAGTTTGTTATTTAATTGTAAATGAAAAATTTTTTCAGCAGGATTAACAAAAAATTCTTTATAAGTGTTTCTGTCAATCTTAGCTCCCATTATTGCCTGATCCTTCCCGACATGATCGTAGTACCCAGTCCCAGCAGGGCGATCAGCGCAAAAGATACCCGCAGGTTGCTCAGCTCCGAAATAAATCCGATGATGGGAGGACCTATAAGAAATCCCAGGAAGCCGATAGAAGAAACAGACGCCAGCGCCACACCCGGCAGCATTTTCTTAGACCTGCCGGCAAGGCTGTATGCCATTGGCACCACCGATGAAGTGCCGATACCTACAATGAGAAAGCCGAGCGTTGCCGTGGACACATAAGGAAATAAGATGGCAAGCATCATGCCCGTAATAATGAAAAGCCCGCTCATCCTTAATATACGGTGCACCCCAAAGCGGGTTACCAGGTAGTCGGCGGTAAAGCGCCCTGCCGTCATGGTAAACATAAAAGCCACATACCCGAGACGTGTCATATCTTTTGGCGCCTGCACTATTTTTTCAAAATAGATACCGCTCCAGTCAAACATAGTGCCTTCGCATATCATACAGGCAAAGGCTATAATGCCGAGCGTGATAATATACCTGTCAGGCTTTACAAACACTTTCTTTTTTTCTTTCTCGCCGGAATGAGCGTCCCGGGGCAACATGAATTTTCTTGCAAACAGCATCAGCAGGAAGGCAATGGCATAAATAATGCAGAAATGCGTGAATGGCGGAATATGTTTCGCTACCATATAAGTGCTTATCACTCCGCCGGCAAACCCTGCCATGCTCCACACGCCATGGAAAGATGCCATGATACTGCGCCTGTAGAGCCGCTCCACGCCTACGCCCTGGGTATTGAGCGATATATTGGAAAGATTACCGCAAATGCCAAAGAACAACAACGCCAATACCAGTTGCCATGCCGTGGTAACGCTGCCCAGCAGCAAAAGCACCGCGGGATACAGGCAGGCGGCGATAGACAATATCCTGCGGCTGCCAAACCGGCTCACCAGGAAGCCCGAAAGCGCCATAGCCGCTAACTGTCCCAGCGGCAGCGCAAAAAGTATGGCCCCCAGCGCCCCGTCGCTGAGATGCAGGGCATCTTTAATATCGGGAATACGGCTGGCCCAGGTGGCAAAGCTCAGCCCCTGTATAAAGTAAAAAGTACTTACTCCTATGCGGTAATAGCGTTGTGTAGGAAAGGAAAGCGTAAGATTCATATTGTTTGCTGTTTGTCATTACCAATAGTAACGGCAGCAATCATGATTACAGGGCGCAAAGATAAAATAATTATTAGTGACCCGTAAAATTTGAAATTCAACGTATTTATTGGAATTTTAAGCTACACTTACATATCATGCAGGAAAGTACGCTCACCATTTGTTATATTATTGCTTCTGTTACATTCATTCTCGGGCTTAAAATGTTGTCTCATCCTGCCACTGCGCGCAGGGGCAACCTGATAGCGGCAGGAGGTATGTCACTGGCAGTGCTTGCAACCATTTTTTTATATCATGATGAAAACGGGAATGCGCTGCACAACTATGGCTGGATATTCGGGGGAATAGCCATTGGGGGAGCAGTAGGAGTATTTGTTGCTAAAAAAGTGAAGATGACCGCCATGCCGGAAATGGTAAGCCTCTTCAACGGTATGGGAGGCGCCTGCGCAGCATTGATCAGTATAGTGGAATACAATCATCTTGTGCTCCGTGCGACAGATGGCGCGATCCCAAGGGGGGAACTGCTGATCATCCTATCGGGGCTTATTATCGGCACTATATCTTTTACCGGCAGCATGATAGCCTGGGGAAAGCTGAACGGGCGCATAAAAGATTTTGCGTTTAAAGGTCAGCATGTTATTAACCTGCTGCTGCTGCTGATCATAGGCTGCACCGCAGCCTGGCTGATATACAGCTCCGGGAAAGGAGAAGCTGGTATCTCAGATCACCCTTTAATGATCTTTTATTGTATCCTGTTGCTGTCTGTTATTTACGGCGTGTTCTTCGTGCTCCCCATCGGAGGCGCTGATATGCCGGTAGTGATCTCGCTGCTCAATTCATTTACAGGTGTTGCTGCCGCCTGCGGCGGCTTCCTCTACGACAATAAGGCAATGCTTACCGGTGGTATACTGGTAGGCGCAGCAGGCACACTGCTTACTATACTGATGTGCAAGGCTATGAACCGTTCCCTGCTGAATGTACTGATAGGTTCATTTGGCGGAAATGCACAAAATGGTGCGACTGGCAAACAGCAGGGCGCCTACAAGGAGATATCCCTCAGCGATGCGGCGGTAGTAATGAATTACGCTAATAAAATGTTTATTGTTCCCGGTTACGGGCTGGCGGTAGCCCAGGCGCAGCATGCCTGTCATGAGCTGGAAAAGCTGCTGACGGAAAGAGGGGTTGAGGTAAAATATGCCATTCACCCCGTGGCCGGCCGTATGCCCGGGCATATGAATGTGCTGCTGGCGGAAGCAGACGTGAGCTACGATCAGCTGCTGGAAATGGAGCAGGCAAACGAAGAATTTCCCGCCACCGACGTAGTGCTGGTGCTGGGCGCTAATGACGTGGTAAATCCTGCTGCCAAAACGGATCCCGCCTCACCTATATACGGTATGCCGGTGCTGAACGTGGAGCTTGCCAAAACCGTTATCGTGAACAAACGCAGCATGAAGCCAGGCTATGCAGGTATAGAAAACGAGTTGTTTTTTCAACCTAAAACTTCCATGCTTTTCGGGGATGCCAAAAAAGTGCTGCAAGACCTGATCACCGAAATAAAATCCTTATAAATTATCTTCGCAAAAAATAAAAGCCAGCGTTGAAAATTCCCGAGGCATTATTGGACGCATTACAGGGACTGGAAGGTTTTGACCGTGAAGCCTTCGTTGCCCTCCATGCCGCCGGTGAACAGGTCACCTCCATCCGGCTGAATCCTTTTAAAAAAAAGTGGACAGATGGTGAATGGACGCCGGCAGCGCAGGAGGATATATGCGCAGACTTCCCGGGATGCGAACAGGTGCCCTGGTGCACTAATGGCTTTTACCTGCCCGTACGCCCTTCATTTACACTCGACCCGTTGTTTCATGCCGGGTGTTATTACGTGCAGGAGGCTTCCTCCATGTTCCTGGAGCAGGCGGTCAGAAGCTGTCTTCCCGATCATTCGGTTATGCCTTACCGTGTGCTGGACCTTTGCGCTGCTCCCGGCGGCAAATCCACCCATCTTTCAGCTCTGTTCCCACAGGGACTTGTTGTGGCCAATGAAGTGATCAAAACACGCTCAGGTATTCTTACTGAAAACAGTGTGAAATGGGGGTTTGATAATATAGTGGTGACAAGCAATGACGCGGCGGATTTCAAAAAGCTACCAGGGTATTTTGATATGGTGCTCGTGGATGCGCCATGCAGCGGCAGCGGTATGTTCAGGAAAGACCCTGATGCCATTGCAGAATGGTCGCCCCGCCATGTAGCGCATTGCAGCAGGCGCCAGCAGCGGATACTGGAAGACGTATGGCCCTGCCTCAAAGAAAACGGTGTCCTTATATATTGCACCTGCTCTTATTCAAAAGAAGAAGACGAAGCCATTGTAGACTGGCTTGCTGGTGAATATGAGGTGGAGAGCATAGACCTGCGGACTGACGAAAACCAGGGTATAACGGAAACCTTTACAGAAAACAGGCATTGCCGGGGATACAGGTTTTATCCTGATAAAGTATATGGAGAAGGTTTTTATATCAGTTGCCTGCGGAAAAAAAATGCGGCGGCAGCATCTGCCATAAAACCTAAAAAATTCATGCATGCCCCTGCGGCATCCGTCAATATTATCGCAGATGCTGTTCAAAACATTGAACTGCGTTCTGCCATTCACACTGAAGATACCATAACGCTTATTGACAACAGGTGGCTGGAAGAGCTGTCCGTCATTTTTTCAGCATTATATATAAAAAAAATGGGAACTAATACAGGGAAGCTCATTCGTGATGAGCTGGTGCCGTCGCATGATCTCGCGCTTAGCTGTATCCTGTCAGCCGGGGTGCGCACGCTGGAGCTTTCCCTGGACGCTGCATTACAATACCTGCGCAAGGCCGATTTTCCTTTTCAAAACACAGGCAGAGGGTGGTTGCTGGTAACTTACAAAGGCTTTCCCCTGGGGTGGGTAAAGGCATTGCCCAACAGGATGAACAACTATTATCCGCAGGCAATGCGTATATTAAAACATTGACTTTCACGTTATATACCCGATCCGCATTTTTTACTTATTTTCGTATGTGCTGAAAATAAATGATATCTGATGAAAAAATTGGGATACATACTTATTTCATTGCTTATCACCACCGGGCTTGCTGCGCAGACCTCCGATCTTACCATTCATAGTGAAAATGGGAAGCTGTATCTTAATCATACGGTGGAAGCAAAAGAAAACTGGTATAGCATCGGTCGGTTATATAATGTAAGCCCAAGGGAAATAGCCCCTCTGAACAGGCTGACCCTGAACAGTGGGCTGGAAATAGGGCAACAACTTAAGATCCCCCTGACAAAAACCAATTTTGCGCAACAGGGCGTAGCGCCTGCAGACGAGGTTTTTGTTCCGCTGTATCACACCGTAGAACAGAAAGAAGGATTGTTCAGGATAAGCCAGCATTTTGATAAAGTCCCGATAGCCAATCTAAAAAAATGGAACAACCTGAGCGCTGAAACTATCAGTGTAGAGCAGCAATTAGTAGTAGGATTTTTAAAAGTAAAGAAAAATCAGTCGGCGCTTGCAGCAAATGGCATCAGGCGTATAGGTGACCCTATAAAGACCGCTCCGCCGCTGGTAAAAGCAGAAACCGCCGAGGTACCGGCAGCTACAGAGTCTTCAAAGCCTGTAGCAGTATCCGCTTCCACCGCTCCTTCCCAGCAAAATGCGGCAGACATCAATACGGCAAAAACTTCCCCTGAAGGATCAGGCTTTTTTAAAAACCTGTATAAGCAACAGGCATTATCAAACAGCGCTTTCAGAAGCGAAATGGGCTCTGCTTCCATATTTAAAAGCACAAGCGGGTGGCAGGATGCCAAATATTACGTGCTGATGAATAATATTTCACCGGGAACTATTGTACGCATTACCAACCCGGTAAACAGCAGGATAATTTTTGCAAAAGTGCTGGGAGAATTACCCCCGGGAAAAGAGAATGACGGATTGCTGATCCGTATCAGCAATGCCGCAGCCGCAGAACTGAAGGTCAATGAAAAAGACTCCAAGTTCCCCGCTGAAGTGTCTTACGCAAAAAGCTGATAAGTACGAATATTTAATCTGCCGGATACCGCAACCCGGCCTTCTCCCGGATCTCATCAAGCGTTTCCATCAGCAGGAGCGTATCTGCATGTGTTATAACGGAGCTTTCGGTTAACCCTTTACGTAAGCATTCGCCTGCATGAGCAATTTCGTAATGATATCCCCACCCTTTTACTTTTTCTACTGCTACTATTTGTTTGGTATCATATCGCCCGGGGTAATATTCGAGTATGCTCTCCGGTGCATAAAACCTGTGCCCCAGTAAAAGTCTTCCCTTATCACCGCTGATATTGGCTTCGGTAGGAAGATGGGAGGAAAAGGAAGAAAAAAGCTGGGCAACTGACCCGTTGTTATAGCGGAATAGTATAGCACATTGCTCGTCTACCCCGGTAGCTGCAGGCGTCATGGATGCTTCTATACTATGGGGTTTCCCCAAAGCAGCAAGCGCAAAGAATACATTATATACCCCTATATCAAGCAATGTGCCTCCCCCAAGCGCAGGATCAAAAATACGGGCTGCCACAGGCGCCTGGGGAATAAACCCGAAGTTGATCAATACATTATTTATTTTTCCCAGCTTCCCCTCTTCAATCATCTGTATCATCTTTTGATAGGAAGGAAGGAATTTTGACCACAGGGCTTCCATTAAAAACAACTTGTTCTTTTTTGCTGTTTCTATCATAACTGTTGCCTGCTTTGCATTGATGGCAAAAGCCTTTTCACATAATACCGCTTTACCATGCTGCAAACAAAGCATCACATGCTCGAAATGCAGTCCATGCGGAGTGGCCACATATATAATGTCTGTATCTTTTGAATTTGCCAGGTCTTCATAATTATAATATACCTGGCCTGCGCCAGACTCTTTGCCAAAGCTGCCGGCATTCAGCTTATCTCTCGAAGCAACGGCTGCAAGCACCGCATCGTCCACCAAACGTAGGTCAGATGCGAATTTCCTTGCAATACGCCCGCAACCTAATATCCCCCACCTGATTGTTTTATTCATCCCCGATGATTTTATGCATTAAGCGCTGTTATCTGATCGTACTCATAAATATTGCTGCCGCTGTTATCCGCCAGCGATGCTTTCAGCATGGCACAGGCAACTGCTTCCGCCCGCACGGGCTTGTATTTTCTCCATCCGCCCGCAAATAAAAACGAAATAACGGGAAAAATGATCTGTGCTGCACGCTCCCCTCCTCTTTCTTCCCGCCTGTCTCCTAATAAAAGAGAAGGGCGAAAAATGTCAACCGATCTATAACCTGACGACAGGATCTTATCCTCTGCTTCTCCTTTCAGCCGGAGATAAAAATTAGATGATCTACTGTCTGCCCCAATTGCCGAAACAAAAGAATAATGGCTGAATCCTTTTTCCATTCCCCATTTCGCAGCATTTACGGGTATATCATGATCTATGGTACGGTAAAGCGTTTTATTGCCGTTTACCTTTTTCATAGTGGTACCGATGCAGCAAAATATTACATCGCCTGTGCCCAATGCATTATAGTAATTGTCAGCATTGCTGAAGTCAGTAATATGTATATCCAGTTTAGGGTGAGCGATACCAATGGGCTTTCTCACGAGTATATTCACCCTGCTATACTCATTACTATCCAAAAGCATTTGCAAAAGCCTGTTGCCTGTTAATCCCGTAGCCCCGAGTAATACTGCTGTTTTTCCTTGCATGTTTTTCGTTATTTTGTGCAGGAGATTGACTCATGCAAGTTCAGGAAAATATTTCGCTAAAACAATATAATACCTTTGGCACCGGACTCCTGCGGGCATGGTATGATCTCATATAAATGTTACAACTGCATTTTATAAAAACGGACACATTTTTCAGGAAACTCCGGCATTGTATATGAAACCCTTATTTTTTGATGTAAGATCATTATTAAAGAATTCCATTTATACCAAGGAGATCATATCTGATAAGCTAAGCGATCAATTTCATTTTCACAATGCATATGAGATAGCGCTGATCATAGAGGGAAACGGAAGAAGAATAGTAGGAGATAATGTTGATAATTTCTCCAATGGTGATTTAATAATTTTAGGGCCCAATATAGCCCATGCCTCTTATTCTGATAAGAAATATCATATAATAGAAAGCAGCACTAAAGTCCATGCCATAGTTGTGTATTTTCACCCCGACTGGATAACTGAGTATCATATGAACTCTACAGATTTCACTCCTGTGAGAAAATTACTGAACCAGCTTAAAAGAGGTATTAAAATTGAAGGCAGAACGCACGATATTGTTAAGGATTTCCTGCTAAAGCTTCCTAATACAGACGGACTGGAATCTTTTACTATCCTGTTCCAGATACTGTATAAGATATCAGTATCCAATGATTATAGTTGCCTGGCAAGCACAAGATACTCTAATACCTATAGCGAAAATGATATCAAAAGGATCAATGATGTTTATAAATATGTGATGGAGAATTTTACAGAAGTAATTTCACTGGATAATGTTGCCTCAATTGCACATATGACACCATCCGCCTTTTGTAAGTACTTTAAAAATAAAACCAATAAAACCTTTACTCATTTTGTAAATGAAATCCGCATAAACTACGCCTGTGAGCTGCTTATGAACAAGAATATAGATATCTCCCAAATATCTGTTCAATGCGGGTTTAACAACTTTACAAGTTTCAATAAGAACTTTAAGCAATTTACCAAAACCACTCCATCGGCTTACAGGACGAATCTATAATTGGATAAAATAACTTAAAGATTGAACAAATTGCGTAAGGCACCTGCTCTTCTTCATACATACATTTGGCCTCACTAACATTGAATTATATGTATGCAGGATTGCGCAAAAAACTAACCCCTTTAGGGAACATATTTTTATTACTTGTGTTTTCTCTTTTATCTTTTAATGGAAAAGCAGCTATACCCGGCACAGCTCAAAATATTATTTCCGGTTCAGTATCCGGGCCGGATGGCAGCGCCCTTGAAGGCGTGCAGGTCAGGAATTTAAAAACAAATGCTATCACTGTAACGGTTTCAGGCGGATCTTTCAGGATATCCGGAGAGCCGGAGGATCAGCTCGAATTTAAACTGATCGGATATGAACCCAGGATAGTAACGGCCAGTGAAGCAGAAAGCGTGGTTTTAACCCCTGTTGCAACGGGGTTAAACGAAGTGGTGGTGGTTGGCTATGGCACACAAAAAAAGCTAAATTTAACAGGCGCAGTTTCAAGCGTCAATTTTAATAAGAGCACCATAAGCCGCCCTGCATTCAATTTATCATCCACATTAACCGGGTTAGTTCCGGGATTAAATATCTCTCAATCATCAGCAACACCCGGGGCCGAGGGCTTCAATATATTACTCAGGGGCCAGGGCACGATGAATGATGCATCCCCCCTGGTATTGATTGATGGTGTGCCTGGCGCATTAAATAGTATTCCTCCCTATGATGTGGAGAGCGTAACTGTCCTTAAAGATGCTTCTTCCTCGTCAATTTATGGTTCAAGGGCGGCTAACGGAGTTATTTTAGTTACGACAAAGAAAGGGAGCAGCGGAAAAATGAAAGTGGCTTACAATACATATTTAGGAGAGCAAAGCACCGCAAAAAACATCAGCTTTATAACCGATATGGCAACCCACATGAAATTGGTAAATGAATCTGAAGGTTTTGATAAATACCCCCTTGACCTGATTCAGAATTGGGAGAATGAATCGAAAGCAGGCAATCCTCTATATCCCAATACTGACTGGTATAAAGAAATGCTGAGTTCCTCTTTCCTGGAACAACACAACTTATCTGTAAGCGGAGGAGCAGAAAAAATTAATTATTACATGTCTTTAGGTTATTTGGACAACAAAGGCGTTATAGATAACTCAGGCTTTAAGTCTTATTCTTTTCGTTTAAATTCTGAAGCCAAACCTACAGGCTGGCTGTCCATCGGAGAAAAAGTTTTCGGGTCATGGTCAAACAGGGCCCCCATAGACATGCCGACCTTTTTCGGCAACATCAGGAATACCACTCCGGGAGTAATACCTAAATATTCTGATGGCAGGTATGGCGGGGAAATGTTTAACGGTCTGCCCGAAGGGAATAATCCCCGGGCGTATATTGATAATATTCGCGGAAACTTTGAAGAACAAAATTTAAATCTTCAGCTTTTCGGAACGATCAGCTTTTTGAAATACTTTAAATGGGAAAATAACTTTGGTTTAAATTATCGAAACAGGCGGAACTGGACATATGCAAGACCCTATTCCCTTTGGAATTTTCAGAATGATTTTAATTACCCGATGAGACCTAATGTGAGCAGCCTGTTTAATGGTAGCATAAGAAATTATACAACTGTCTATAATTCTCTTTTACGTTTTAATAAAAGCTTTACCGGAGGACATAATCTGTCTGCATTGCTTGGATTCGGCCAGGAATACAATCGGATGGATGCATTTGATGCCAGGAAGAATGATATACTGGGAGATGATGTTATTTACATACTGGACGCGGGAACTAACATGGAATCAATAGACGGATCGGGAACCGATGATGCCTTAAGGTCCTATTTTGGGCGCATAAACTATGATTTCAAAAATAAATACCTGTTCGAAGCTAATGCCCGGTATGATGGTTCATCAAGATTTTCAAGCAATAACAGGTGGGGCTTTTTTCCATCCTTTTCTGCCGGATGGAGAATACTAGAGGAGCAATTTGCACACTCATTAAATAAAATATTTGACAATATTAAACTAAGAGCTTCATGGGGTACGCTTGGTAATAACAGGATTGGCGATTACACCTATCAGGTCACTTACGGTCCCATCCTGTATCCTTTCGGCGGACAGTTACAGCAGGCAGTAGGGCCTAAAGACCTGGCAAATAAAGATATTAAATGGGAGACAACAAGGATCACTAATATTGGGTTGGATCTGAGCATGATGAACAGCAGACTGTCGTTGAGCATTGACTATTTTGATAAAGTAACAAGCGATATCCTCACCAGGATCCCGGTTCCGTTAGTAATGGGCAACTTCCTGCCGCCCTGGCAAAATATTGCTGAAATGAAAAACACAGGCATTGAATTACAGGTAACATACCATGACAGGATCGGAGAAAAGATATCCTATGGGATTAATGGAAACATATCAACGATAAATAATAAAGTTTTAAAATTCAATGGGAACAAATCAATTAACGGGCCGAATATTACTTTAGAAGAAAATCCTTTCAATAGCTTTTACGTGCTTGAATTTGACAGGATTATTCAGGATCAGGCAGAAATTGACAAGCTAGTATCGGATGGCTATAGCTTTGGCGCATATGTTGGCGGCAAGCCCGGCCCCGGTGATATCCTTTATAAAGACATTAACGAAGACAAGGTTTTTGATGACAAAGACCGTGTAATTAAGAAATTCTCACCACTTCCAAAATTCACTTACGGACTTAACCTGAATGTAGCCTACAAAGGTATTGATCTCAATGTGATGGGACAAGGTGTCGGCGGCGTTGAAGGATATTGGGGCAACGATGGTTTTAATACTTTTAATATCAATGAAGGGTTCTTACAAAGAAGTATAATATTAAACCGCTGGACCCCGGAAAATAAATCAACCCAATACCCGCGCTTACGCACTTCCGGCTCTGCTATCAATACAGTTTATAGCGACTATTGGTTATATAACACTTCTTATTTCAGAATTAAATCCTTACAGCTCGGATATACTTTACCGGAGGCTTTAATTACTAAAGCGCGTATCTCCGATTTAAGAATATACGCGGAGCTGGAAAATTATTTCACATTTACAAAATTCAGCGGGTACAATCCTGAAAACAGCAGCATGGCATACCCATTAATGAAACAGATAGTATTTGGTTTAAACCTAACTTTTTAAAGAAAATTGGTAATGGAAAAAATAAACAAACTAATATTAATTTCTGCGGCTATTTGCAGCCTGGCTTCCTGCAGCAAGGATTTCCTGGATCGTAATTCCCTGGTAGGCTTGTCAGAAAATGCTATATGGAATTCACAGCAGAATGCGGAAATGGGAGTGAACGCAATTTATGACGCCAACCGGGAATTCACGAACAGCATAGTCATTTACGGGATGATGGACGATTTTACCGACATCTCTTATCAATCCTTCTCCACCGGCCTTACGACCGGGAGCTACCCCGCCAGCGCATCATTTTATGCCAATTCATGGGGAGTATTTTATAAAGGGATCAACAGAGCAAATACAGCCATTGATAAACTGCCAGGTATCCAGATGAATGAAGATACAAAAAATCACATGCTGGGTGAAGCCAAGTTCCTTAGAGGGTATTTTTATTTTAAATTATGGGACTATTTCGGCAGCATTCCTCTTTATGATAAACCGGTGGATATTAAAAATGCACTAAAGCCACGTAATACTGACCAGGAAGTTTATCAGTTCATTGTACAGGATATGACAGACGCTTATAATCTTTTACCCGGAAGTTACGGACAGTCGGATAAAGGGCGCGCAACCAAATGGGCTGCATTAGCCATGCGCGGGAAGGCGCACCTCTGGGCTAAGGAATATGAAAAGGCAGCAGCCGACTTCAAAGAGATCATGGATAACAGCGACAGAACACTGGTCAGTGATTATCAATCTTTATTTCATGCTTCGGGTAATAATAATAGCGAAGTAATCTTTGACGTGCAATACCTGGCGGTAGATGGGTATGGAGTAGCAACGGACAGGAATTATGGTAATGCAATGGGTGCAACAACAGGTTCCCAGCGTACAAGGCCTACCCCTAAATTAGTGAACTCCTATGAAATGAAAGATGGTACTCCATTTGATTTTAATAATTTCAGTAATGCAAATGGAGAAACATTTAACCCTGGTAATCCTAACGATTGGAAAGATGAGACTTCGGTTAGAAAGCTTTTTGAAAACAGGGATTCCCGTATGAATATGTCAGTTGTTGTACCCTGGTCAGTTTTCAACGGAAAAGGCGGAATTGATTTTCTTTATAAATTTCCGGTAGATAAGACAGATCCGACAGCATACGTTCCGGTGTGGGTAAACGGAAGTTATGCGTGGCGAAAATTTGTAGAGACGGGTTCCACATATACGCTACAGAATAATATGCCTATAAATATTCCACTTATTCGTTTGGCTGATGTCATATTGATGTATGCTGAAGCAAGAAATGAAGCGCTTGCTGCTCCTGATTCAGATGTATATGATGCAATAGATGCGGTCAGAGAACGGGCGGGTATGCCGGGTATTCCCGATGGATTAAATCAGGATCAGATGCGCGAGAGGATCCGGCATGAAAGGATGATAGAGCTATGCGGGGAAGGGCAGCGTTATTCTGATATCCGCAGATGGCATATAGCAAAGGATGTTGTGGACGGGGTATGGATGACTGAATTTACCGGAGTCAAGATCCGCCAGAGAGGATTTCCGGAGCGCTTTTATCTATGGCCTATACCGCAAACAGAAATGGATATAAACCCTAATTTAGTCCAGAACCCGGGATGGAATTAGAATACCTGATATTCATTAAATGACAATGCTGTTATACATAGAATCATGAATGATGGGATACTTCAGTCAATAAAACAAAAAGCATACGCTTTAGGATTCTTATTGAATATTATTACGCTGACGGCTTACCCGCAAGCCCATCCGTATATCGTTGGAGACAAATATGTATACAGGCTGAATGCAGATCAGGCCCGGTTAAATATAAAAACTACTGAAATAATATCAGATGCTTATGCCGGCAATAATAAATGGTTAACCCTGAAAAAGAATGTGACCTCAAAGGTAGACAGCACCCTGTCTCAGCCCGATATTATATTTCACATAAAAGTACCTGAGGCGGGAACCTACCAGATGGAAACCTATGCAGTGACTGCCGGCAACGGTAATCAATCAAAAAGCAGCCCTGCAGAAAATACAGGAACCTCATTTATTAAAATTCAGATAGGGGACCAACGGCCGACAAGACGGATACTATATGATACCCACGCAGGTGCATACCAGGTAAGCGGCAAATTTGAATTAACAGGTAAAGACCAGCAGGTGAAACTTTGGTTGCCTGAAGGAGTCCGGTTGGGATATGTGGAATGGAAAAATTATAATCCTTCAAAAGTACCGGTGGAAGTAAGGAACTACGATCCGGAGATCGTGCCCCCCCAAAGTCATCCGCGCCTGTGGGTAAATACGCAAACATTGCCGGTAATAAGGGCGCGCCTGAACAAAGGCGAAAACCGGTCAGTATGGGCCAGGGTCAGTGCAGCAGCATTAGCGCCTTTCAATTTTAAATTTGATCCGGCCAAAGAAATTTTTTACCGTGAAGATCTGGAAGAAGCTGTAAAAGTGAAAGCCTTTTATTACCTGATGACGGGCAACAAAAAGACAGGCAATGAAGCGCTGCACCTTATGATACACTATTTGTCAGTACTTGAGTTCGGCAATATAAAATATGGAGATATCACCAGGGAGATTGGGCGTGCTATCTATATAGCGTCCCTGGTTTACGATTGGTGTTATGATCTTGCCGGCAAAGAAGACAGAAAAATACTTTACGACAATATGATGCGGCTGGCAAGGGAAATGGAGATTGGCTGGCCGCCTTTTGATGACAGCATCATAAACGGTCATGGCAATGAAGCACAGGTGAACCGGGATCTTCTGGCAATGAGCATTGCTGTTTATAACGAAGATCCTAAGCCCTACCAATATACCGCCTATGAGATCCTGAAGCAACTGGTACCCATGCGAAAATTTGAATATCAATCGCCCCGGCACAACCAGGGTGTGGATTATGGTGCTTACCGCTTTGGCTGGGAGATGCATGCAGCCTGGCTCTTTTATCGCATGTCGGGGTTACAGGTATTTGATGATAATATAAAGAACCTGCCGCAATACTGGCTGTACATGCGCCTTCCCAATGGGCTGATGTTAAAAGATGGCGATGTGTTTAATGTAAATAAAAATGGCAGTCCCTACTACTGGAAACAGCCGCAGACTATGCTTTTATGCTATGCTTATGCTAATGATCCGTTGATAAAGGGAGAGTTTGAACGAGAAGGCGGTTTGCCCGGTGATCCTGTTTTATTTTTATTATTAAATGATCCTGATTTAAAAGCGCAGAAAAGTTTAGATAGCCTTCCCTTAACTAAGGATTTCGGAACTGTTCTTGGCTCCGTCATTGCACGTACCGGCTGGGATAACAAGCCTAACAGCAATGATGTTATTGCGGAGATCAAAGGAGGCGGCTACCATTTCGGCAATCATCAACATGCAGATGCCGGGGCTTTGCAAATTTATTATCACGGCATACAGGTGGGGGATATCGGATTGTATTTATCTTATGGAAACCCTTATGATTTCAATTTTAATAAACGTTCTGTTGCGCACAGCATGATGCTTGCAAGAGACCCTCATGAAAAATTAATAGCCCGGACAGAAGCTAATGACGGGGGTGCGCGCTTTAACCAACGATTTCCTGTAACACCACACGAAACCATATCAGATCCCTGGTTTGATAATGGAACGGTATTATCTGCTGATTTTGGGCCTTCAGGGCAGAAGCCTTTATATAGCTACTTCAAGGCTGATCTGACAGGCGCTTACACCTCAAAGATCAGCAGCTATTCCCGCGGCTTTTGTTTTCTCAACCTGGAAAGGGAGGATGTACCGGCCGCAATTGTCTTAACGGATGATATGACTACCTCAAAAAAAGAGTTTAAAAAATACTGGCAAATAAATACTTTAAAAAAACCTGTGCAGGCAGACTCCGGTATTGTCTTACATAATGAGGAAGATAGTATTGTTGGAAAAACACATGTGCAGATGTTAATTCCTTCTGTGAGTGAACAACAGGTTGATATTTTGAGTGGCCAAGAAGCTAACAGTACGTTTGAATGTAAGTACAAACTAAATTCAAATAAGCCCGAAGCTCATGCATACCGGATCATGATTTCGCCCAGGACAGCAGAAAGGCGTAATCGCTTTTTGACTGTGTTTCAAATGACTTCAGAAAATACCCAACCTTTACCTGTTTCATTTCATGAAACGAGCCAAAGCTATATAGTAACGCTTGCCGACCGCGTAATTTGCTTGAGCTCAGGTACAAATCTGATTAACGAACCATTTACGCTTAATGCACCGGACAGCTTAAACTATCATTTTATTTTAATGGGGATGAACCCCGGGTTTTGGAATGTTAAAAACGGTAATGGAGGAGTAAACTTAAATTTAAAAGTTATTCCGGGTAAGAACACTATGTACTTTTATGGAAAGGGAGATGAATACTTTGTAACACCCGGAAGATCGTATGATGGAGTTGACTTAAATAAAACAGGGCTGTACAATTAAGATTGTTATAACCATATTTATGATTGTTTATAAATAAAACATGGACATGAAAAGCGAAATTCCAAACCGGTTGTTTAACCGCCGTAAATTTATTAATACATTAGGCATGGGCGCTGCGGCAATGACCATATCACCCGGGTTTGCTTTTGCCGGAGAACTGAACCCGGAACGCAGGATCCGGATTGGCATCATCGGCGGAAGATTTGGTGCGGGTTTCTTTTTTCATGAGCACCCGCAATGCATTGTAGAAGCAGTAAGCGACCTTCGTGATGACAGGCGGGAGCATCTTATGCAGGTTTATAAGTGTGCTAAAAGTTATCCATCATTGGAGAAGCTGATCCTTGACCCGAAGATTGATGCCGTCTTTATAGCGACGGAAGCGCCGAACCATCACCGCCACGTAATGGCTGCACTTGATGCAGGCAAACATGTGCTGTGTGCGGTACCCTGCGTGATGACGCTTGAGGATTGTGAGACATTGAGAGATAAGGTAAAAAGTACAGGGCTTACTTACATGATGGCTGAGACCAGCTATTACAGGCAAAATACCATCTCCGTCAGGAAATTTTTTAAAGAAGGGAAATTTGGCCAGCTCATCAGCGCTGCAGCGGAATATAATCATCCCGGGCTTGAAAGCTTATTCTTTGAAAGCAATGGCGCACCCACCTGGCGTCATGGCTTTCCTCCAATGAATTACCCGACTCATTGCACTTCGTTCCTTATCGCAGTTACAGGTGAAAGACTGACGAGCGTGAGTTGTATAGGATGGGGGGACGATAGCCCTATACTTAAAAATAATAGTTATGAAAACCCTTTCTGGAACGAAACCGCATTTTTTGAAACTAACCGGCGAAGACCTTTTCGCGTGGAAGTCAACTGGAAGGGAGCATACAGGGGAATGGAAAGAGGGGAATGGCGGGGTTCAAAAATGAGCTTCTTTTCTCCCCATGAGGAAAGAGGAAGCTCTACGATAGTCAGGGTATCAGACCAAACCGGCCATGATGATGGCGGGTTCGTACAGGGGGCTAATATTGTTGAAACCTACCAGCAGCCTCTCTGGTGGAAAACCGATATGTTGCCAAAGCCGTTAAGACATGATAGCGGTCACGGTGGTTCCCATACTTTTATAACACACGAGTTTATTGACGCCCTTATTAATAACCGGCAGCCGGCAGTGAACATCCATGAAGCTATTGCCTATACTGCTCCGGGTATCGTTGCCCATCAATCCGCGCTCAAAGGCGGAGAGACCTTGAAAATACCCGATTTTGATTAACAGGATTTATATCAAAGCAAGCTACTATTGTAACAAACAAATTGTGCCTGTATAAAGTTTTAAATAATAAATATGAACAGTTGGCCAAAATCATCAGCAATTTTAAAAAGCAATGAGCAATTCATTCCTGGTGGTGTAGTATCATTAAACCGTAAGTCCGAACCTAATATTTGTTTTTCCCGGGGGAAGGGATCGCATGTGTGGGATCTGGAAGGCAATGAATATATTGATTACCAGGCCGGGTTTGCCGCTGCCTTCCTAGGACATAATGACCCCGATGTAAATGATGCGGTGCGTAAGTCTGTCAACGATGAAGCAATTCTTATGGGGGCCGGTCCTACTGACCTTGAAGGAAAATTCGCCGCACTGTTTTGCAGATGTGTCCCCACAGTTGAAAAAATACAGATCACTACTACCGGCTCCGAAGCAACTTACCATGCCATACGGATTGCCCGTGCAGCCACAGGGAGGGATCACGTTATTATCATGCAGGGAGGGTATAATGGCTGGCATAATGACGTTGCCGGCAATGTGATCAGTAATCTTTCGGATATCGGCAGCAGGATAAGCCCCGGCGAATATCCCTTTGACGCTATCTCGGCAGGGATCCCGGAAAATCATAGCTCTTTAATTCACGTTATTAACTATAACGACCTGGATTCCGTTGTATATCTCTTAAAGCGGTTCCCGGTTGCCTGCATCATTCTCGAACCTATCTTACAAAACATTGGCATTGTGAAACCCCGACCGGGTTATCTTGAAGGGCTCAGGAAGCTTGCTGATGAGTTTGGGTTCCTGTTGATTTTTGATGAAGTAAAAACAGGCTTTCGCCATGCTTTAGGAGGCTATCAAAGTATTTGTGGTGTAACGCCCGACCTTAGTACATTTGGAAAAGCAGTAGCAAATGGCTATCCCATGGGGTTGATCGGGGGCAGAGCAAAATACATGGATTATTTTATTGACCCCGACAGATCCAGACGCGTATTAATTGCCGGTACCTTTAACGCCCATCCCTTAACTACGGCCGCTGCTATTGCCACGCTTCAAAAGCTCTCGTCAACAGGCTATAAAGTTTATGAGCATGTGGATCATTTGGGTGAGGTTTTGGAAAATGGGTTAAATGGAATTCTTAAAGCATATGACCGGCCGTTTTATATTGCCCGTCAAAGCTCTGCATTTTGTGTTTATTTCATGGATCATCCACCCGTGGATTTTCATGACATCGCAGCGCATCATGACTTTGCATTTGATAAGGAGTATCGTCACAGGCTTATTGAGAACGGTATCTTTAATTTTCCTTTACCCATCAAGCAGGGAAGCATATCTTTTGCACACAGCATTGAGGATATTGAAAAAACCCTTGAAAAAACTAAACTGGTGACCAGGCAATTGTTTGATGGTAAACTTAGCTTATCAAAATAATAAATTGAAACAGTATTTATAATCAGTAAGAACAAAGATGAAGATCACTTCCATAGAGACCATGGTTTGCCATGCAAGAATGCGTAACTGGGTTTTCGTTAAAATATTGACCGATCAGCCCGGGCTTTGGGGCTGGGGCGAAGCCACGCTTGAATGGCATACCCGCTCGGTGGTGGGAGCTATTGAAGATATTGCCGAGTTATTGATAGGTGAAGACCCTACCCGGATAGAACATCTCTGGCAAATGATGTACCGCCAGCATTTCTGGCATGGCAACGGTATTGTGCGAAGCACTGCTATATCAGGTATTGATATTGCCCTGTGGGATATTGCAGGAAAGATCCATAATATTCCGTGCCACCAGCTAATGGGCGGACGTGTACGCGATTATGTAAGGCTGTATTGCCATTTGGGTGGCGGCAGAATGGAAGACTTTTACCAGACCAGTCCCGATGATGCAAAGCGCTTCGGGGAATTAGCGTGCAAAGCTGTTCAAGATGGTTTCACCGCTTTCAAGTCAATGGCAGTACCGGAAACAATGCCTTTAGAAGGATTGAAGCCGGTTCATTATGCAGAAGCATGTGTCAGGGCCATGCGGGAAGCTGTGGGAGATGAAATTGATATCATGGTAGATTGCCATGCCAGGCCAAGTCCACGGATGGGCCTCCTGTTTGCAAAAGCGCTTGATCCTTATGGACTGTACTTTTTTGAAGAGCCATGCTGGCCTGAAACAATGGAAGATATTGCATTGATCCAGCGTGCAGTTAAAACACCGGTTGCCACCGGAGAGCGCCTCACAGGCATCCATGCTTTCCGTGATCTGTTAGAAAAAAGAGCCGCGAGCGTTATCCAGCCCGACATTACCCATTGCGGGGGGCTCAGCGAAGTGAGGCGTATTGCAGTGCTGGCTGAAGCATACCGCGTTGCGATGGCGCCACATAATCCGCAGGGACCGGTGAGCACTGCGGCTTCCATAGAATTTGGCTTCGCCACTCCATCGTATATTATTTGCGAAAGCGTTCAAAATGATGTCCCATGGAGAGAGGATGTAGTGAGCGAAGGTTTTACCATTGAAAAAAAAGGCATGATTGTGCTGCCTAACGAACGCCCCGGGCTCGGTATTGAAATAAACGAACAGGCGTTGAAAAAGCATCCGTTCCAACAGGAAATATTGCAACGCACATTTTATAAAGATGGAAGTGTGGGAGATTGGTAATATAATAACCATCCAAAAATGAAAGAGCTATTCAAAAATGAGACAGTAATTATCAGTGGGGGGCTCGGAGATATCGGCCGCGCTACAGCATTGGAATTTGCAAAATGCGGGGCAAACATAGCATTATGCGATATATATGCTGCATCAGATGCCCGGAATTTTCTCAAAAGCCTCTCCCGATATGAAGTTAAGTCAGCATACAGCCAGGTAGATGTGACCGATGCCAATGCTATCCGGAAATGGGTAATGAATGTAGAAGATAAATTGGGAGTTGCCGGCATTATTATAGCAAATGCAGCTACAGTAACTTTTGCAGGTATACATGAAATAACACCCGATCAATGGTCGCAGGAGCTTAGCGTGAACCTGAACGGAGCTTTCTATTTAACCCAAAGTGCAACAGCACGCCTGCTTTATCATCAGCGTCCCGGGCGCGTAGTATTTGTGGGAAGCTGGGCAGCTCATGCCGTTCACACCAATATCCCGGCGTATTGCGTTTCTAAAGCCGGCATAAGAATGCTCTGTAAGTGCATGGCATTGGAACTTGCTTCTCACCACATACTCGTAAATGAAATAGCTCCCGGATTTGTGGATGCAGGTCTCAGCGGCCGCAACTTTGAAGAAAATCCCGGTATGCGTGAGAAGGCAGAGCAAAAAGTACCGGTACATAAATTGATCACTGCCAAAGAAGTGGCTGACCAGGTGGTAATGTTGTGCCACCCACAAAACGGGCATATGACTGGCAGTACGATCCTTATGGATGGAGGGCTGTCGCTTCTTTCGTAAACCATTTAATTTAACCAAGCAGACTATGGGTCATCCGTCTTATCCGGCTTTTAAGCATAGCTCTTTTGCCGGCCTGATCGGTGTAGCGCAGGAGGATATTACGCCGCCTGCAGGGATATACTCCCGTAATTGGGGGGCCTCAGAATATGATGTTGCAGAAGGGGTTCACCGTCCCCTTATGCTTACCTGCATAACTTTTCAATCCGGCAAGCAGGGAAAACCATTGATATTAATATCTGCCGATCTGGGATGGTGGAGAAATTCGGCGGATGAATTTCTCTTTCGGAGTAAGCTATTAAAGGCATTGGACATCGAACCCCGGCAACTGATGTTTTGCTTATCGCACACTCATGCAGGTCCCGTACTTTCTCCCGGCGACTCAGCAAAACCCGGCGGTGAGCATATAAAGACTTATTTTCAATGTCTACACGAATCAACGGTGAGAGCGGTTCGCAAGGCATTGCTGTCCGCTGTCCCGTCAGTATTGACATGGCATTACGGAAAATGTAATTTAGCCACTAACCGAGATTTGCCCGATCCAGACAGAAACCGCTTTGTGGTAGGCTTTAATGCAGGCGAAGAAGCTGATGATACATTACTGGTTGGCCGGATAACTGATGAGCAACATCGTATAATCGGTATTGTTATTAACTATGCCTGCCATCCTACCACTTTAGCCTGGGAAAACCGGCTTATTTCTCCCGACTATGCAGGCGCTATGCGTGAAATAGTAGAATCAAGCACAAAGGCGCCCTGCCTGTTTCTACAGGGAGCTTCAGGAGAATTGGCACCGGCAGAACAATATGTGGGCGATACAAAAATAGCGGACAAAAATGGCCGCCGGTTGGGATATGCAGTAATGTCTACTCTCGAAAACATGTTATCGCCGGGGAAGGAGCTTTCTTTCAGCAGCATTGTTGAATCAGGAGCTCCACTGGCTGTCTGGAAACAAACCGGCTATCAACCTTCTATCCTGCTTTCGGCCGTAATGACAGAAGTGCCATTCAATCTGAAGCCGTTGCCCTCGCTTGCAACACTTGAGCAGCAACACCAGGATTGTGAAGACCGGGTTATGAAAGAAAGGCTTGCCAGGAAGTGCAGTATCCGGAAGGCTGTTGGTGATGGTGAAACAGCCCCGATACCGCTTTGGGTCTGGCGCCTTGGCGATTCCTTTATGATCGGCCAACCCAATGAAGCCTATTCTTATTTTCAAAGAGAGATAAGAAGACAATTATCGCCGCATGCAGTTGCTGTTATGAATATGGTAAATGGAAGCATAGGCTATCTTCCTCCACGGGAATTGTATAACAAAGATATTTACCAGGAATGGCAGACTCCTTTTGCTGCCGGCTCACTGGAATTATTAGTCAAAACGGCAATAGAAACTGTAACAGAAATAATTACCCAAAAACAAAGCTAATCCCGGCAGAAGGATGAACTCAAATCTTACAACATTTGATGCTATTATTTTTGGAGCTTATATACTTGGAGTATTAGCCTTAGGAATATACGCTTCAGGTAAGGGGCGCAAGACAAAGAGAGATTACTTCCTGGCCGGGGATAAGCTTCCATGGTGGATGATCGGAGGCAGTATCCTGGCTGCAAACATCAGCACGCATCAAATAGTGGGAGTGATGGGTGTGGCTTACAGCCGCGGATTTGTAGCTGTTGTTATTGAATGGGGCGCCATCCTCATCGGATTTAATGTTTTATTGTGGGTGTTCCTTCCTTTTTACCTGAGAAACGGGTTTTATACCATGCCGGAATTTCTACAAAAAAGGTTTGGAGGCGCCGCAAGAGCAACTTATTCTTTTTTAGTGCTGATGACCTACATTTTTGTAGAGATCGGTGCGGTGCTTTTCCTTGGCGCTATATCGCTGCACGAATTATTAAATATTCCAATGATGCCAAGTATATTGATAATTGCCGTATTTACCGGGATTTATACCATTGCCGGCGGCTTACGGGCTGTAGTGTGGACAGAGATGTTGCAGATATGTGTATTGATCCTTGGTATGGTAACTTTATCAGTGGCTACCATCAATGCCGCAGGTGGGATTTCCGCGCTCATGGCAACATCTAAAGACTGGAAAATATTTCTCCCTGCCAATGACCCCGACTTTCCCTGGACGCAATACCTGGGCGGTACCTTATGTATCAGCATATTTTATTGTGCTACCAATCAGTTTATTGTTCAACGGACATTAGCAGCCAAGAATGAATGGCATGCGCGCATGGGTGTGATTTTTAGCCAATTCCTTAAATTCTTTACTCCAGTCCTGATCATTGCTCCTGCACTTGTTTCCATAAAACTGTTTCCGAACCTGGAGAAACCGGATCTTCTCTTTGTGGAATTGGTGGAGCACCTGCTGCCCTCAGGTCTGGTGGGTCTGGTAATGGCAGCGTTGGTATCTGCTGTCATGTCTCATATCTCCGGCGCGCTTAATTCAAGCACTACCATTTTGACCATGGATATTTATCTGCCATACATTTATAAAAATGCAACCGAAGCTCAGTCTGTCCGTTTTGGAAGACGGGCAGGGATAGTGATCATTATCCTGGGAATTATGAGCAGCGTTCTTTTGATCAGTTATTCAGATAAGCCTGTATTCTTATACCTTCTTAATGCCTACGGGCTTTTTACGCCAGGCATTGCCACTATGTTCCTTATGGGTATACTCTGGAAACGGACCACTCATGCAGGAGCTTTGGCTGCCGGGATCTTAACCATTCCATTATCATTTATCATGGAATTTTCATTTCCGCAAATGCCATTCCTTAATCGTACCGGTATTGTATTCTGGAGCTGCATGGCTGTGTGCGGTGCAGTGAGCCTGTTGACAAAATCAAAGCCGGCTGAAGAACTCAAAGGACTGATATGGGATAAAAAAAGCCTCTCCCTTCCTCCCGGGCAACGTGAGCAACAGGGATTCCTGCGTAATCCGTTTATATGGTGGGCTGTCGTTACAGCGCTTGTATTGTTTTTCTACATAAGATACGCGTAAAACCAATTATTATTGAGCTGATCTTACCCCAAAAATCCACCTGCATACTTTACCGTTCCGTTGCGCTATCCCACAAATCTTTCCAATCAGGATCATTTCTCTCAAGGATTGATGCCCGCCCTGCTTGCGAAAAATTGAAATACACGTGTTTGGGTGCGTTCAATTTTTCTTTGCATGTTTTTCGTTATTTTGTGCAGGAGATTGACTCATGCAAGTTCAGGAAAATATTTCGCTAAAGCAATATAATACCTTCGGCATTGAAGCCCGGGCAAGATATTTTGGAAAATTTTCCACTATGGAAGCGCTGGCAACATTGCTGGATAATACAAAATCGCTTCCCGTTTTTATATTTGGCGGCGGCAGCAATATACTGCTCACTCAAGATATTGACGGGATGGTATTGAAAAATGAGGTGAAAGGCATTGAGGAAATCGGGGAGGATGAACGTTATATATATGTGGAAGCAGGAGCAGGCGAAAACTGGCACCAGTTTGTGCAACATTGTATATCGCGCAACTGGGCAGGACTGGAAAATCTTTCGCTCATCCCCGGCAATGTAGGCGCTTCACCAATGCAGAATATCGGGGCCTATGGTGTGGAAGTAAAAGAAGTATTCAATAGTCTTACTGCGTTCCACATTCATGATAAAACTATTCACACGTTTACACCGGGCGACTGTGAATTTGGCTACAGGGAAAGCGTCTTCAAAAGAAAATACAGGAACCAGTTTGTGATCATGCGCGTATGCTTTCGTTTACGCAAAGATCCGGTATTCCATACCGGGTATGGGGCTATCCGCGAAGAGCTGGAAAGAATGGGTGTTACCACGCTCAGCATCAGAGCTGTGGCACAGGCAGTCATCAATATCCGATCTTCCAAATTGCCTGACCCGGCAGTCATCGGAAATGCAGGCAGTTTTTTTAAAAATCCTTCCATAGACAGGGCTGCTTATCTGCGGCTGAAAGAAAGGTTCCCTGCAATAGTTGGGCACGATAATCCTGATAGTACAGTAAAGCTTGCTGCAGGATGGCTGATAGAGCACAGCGGTCCAAAAGAAGGCTTAAGCTGGAAAGGGTACCGTGTGGGAGATGCCGGTTGCCATGCCAGGCAGGCGCTCGTACTGGTAAACTATGGCCATGCCTCCGGAAAAGAAATTTATGCGCTGAGTGAAGCGATAATGCGAAGCGTAGAGGATAAGTTTGGAGTTAAACTGGAACGGGAAGTGAATGTATATTAGAGCTTTCAGGTGTTAGCTTTCAGGTGTTAGCTTTCAGGTATCTGTCTGCTTTTTTCAGGACAAGACACATGACACTGATAGCTGATAGCTAACACCTGATACCTGACTACCCCGGGTATAACATTGCTTTTTTCTTCTCTTTCACGGTATAAACCCAGCATCAATGCCTGCAATTTTCAACCCGCAATTTCCATTGAGGAAATTAAGTACTTTCTTCTTAATTGGTTTATCGCTGTCCATCGGATGGGGCATCCGGGGCAACTTCGGGCATGAGTACGGAGCCGCTTTTGCCGGGAGTCTTGCTGCCATAGCAGTGGCTGTACTATCAGGGCGGGCAGACTGGAGAAATAAAGTACATTATTTTGCCCTCTTCGGGGCAATAGGCTGGGGCTTTGGCGCATCCATGTCTTACATGCAGGTCATTGCCTATACACAAAGCGGGCATGCCCTGTCGCAATGGTATGGTTTTGTTTGCCTCTTTATCATTGGTTTTTTATGGGCGGCTATCGGTGGTATCGGCACAGCACTGCCTGCGGCAATGGACAGGGAAAGGATAATAAAATTATTTATACCGCTGCTCTTTGTGCTGGGCGCACGGATAGTGCTCGGTGTCATTGAAGACCCGGTGGCCCGCTGGATGGAGGCAGGTATTCATTTTGACCAGACAGCATCAAGACATAAAAACCCCTTATACTGGTTTGATGCATACTACCTGCCGGCATTTTCAGCGCTGACCGGTATTGGTCTCTATGATCTCTGGCAGCGGCGTGGGGAAAAGAACCGCAGCTTGCTTCCTTTGTTTTTAATCATAGGAGCGCTGGCCGGTTTTCTTCTTCAACTGCTGATGCGGAAAGCAGGCGTAGAAGAAAGCTTTGCCGCTTCGCTTACTTACCTGCAGGGCGATCCTTCTTATATCAGTCCTGATACCGGACTGCCGGCATACGAAGCAACAAATCTCCTGAACAATTGGCCACAATGGTTTGGTGATTACCCGCAGCATATAGGCTGGGTGATAGGCGGGATCGCAGGAGCAACAGTTTACTTTTTTAAATACGGGAAGTTTAAGAACGGCGCTTCATTAATTGTATATATGGCAACGGGATGGCTGATCGCCTTTCTTGCCTTCCCGGTGTTGGGGAGTAAATTATTTACTTCGTATGGAGGTATACGTATGACGCCGCCACGCAGCGATGACTGGGCAGGTATACTGGGATTGTTTATAGGTGCGGTGGTATGGCTTTGGAAAAACAACCTGCGCGCTGTGGCATGGTCCGCTGTTATTTGTGGCACTATCGGCGGATTGGGCTTTTCAGGTGTGCAGTGGATAAAAACGATATTGATGTCTTTCGGGAACCCCGATATACTTACGAACAAAGGTATGCTGCCTGGCTCTCCTGAATATATTACGATCACTACAAGATGGGCCGAATGGCAGGCGCAGAACTGGCACAGCTTCCTGGAGCAGGGCTATGGATTTGTAAATGGTATCGCTATTGCCGTGGCAATGGCTTTGCTGTCTTCGTGGATAAAGAATGAAAATGTAAGCAGCAACGGAAATAACATTGTTGTAAGGGGAAGATGGACAAGAGCGCTGGCTACCCTTTCCATATTGTTTGGCCTCACATATTTCAATGTTGTCAAAAATGTAGAGGAATGGTCAGACCAGCTTGATCCTGCTGTATGGAAACAAAAAATAATGCAGCCTGATGGCACTGAAACAACCATACCGGCTCAATGGGACCTCCCCTATTTAGGCAGGTTGCCCGGGCTGGATTTTTTACATCTTTCTCCCGAAGGCTGGTTTACGCTGACATGGGTATTACTTATTATTGCCGTGGTATGCATCGTACGTAAACATTTTCGCGCACCTGTTGCACTCATACCTTCCGGCGATATGGGAAAAGGGCAACTGGTCTTTCTGCTCTTGCTGTGGATAATGACTATTGCTAATTTTGAAAGAGCATTAGCGGGGTGGCATCCCGCCCGCATGCTGACCGAATGGGTCATCTTTGTCAATGCCATTCTCGCCACGGCGCTTATTCTTATTTTACCTTCAGAAAATGTGTCACCACTACCTGTTGTGGAAGAAAACTACAAGCCGCTTTTAAGAAAGCGTTTGGGAATAATGGCGGCTTCCATGCTTATAGCAGCCACATTATTTACTTTTACCAACCGGTGGATATATCACTACCCTCAATACGACCAACCGGATCTTAAAAGAAAAAATATACATACAAGGTTTGGCTCTGAAGCTGATTGGCGGGCGAAACCTAATTTAAAAAATGCGGAGCATAAGTAATAACCAACGGAATAAGGCGTTCTGCATAGCACACCAGTAAAACACTTTCTATGCTTAAACACATTTCAACCTGCATTGCCTTAATATTTGTTTGCAATTGGCTCCCGGCACAAAGTTTTATGCACAGCATTGGCGCTACCATATCCATTATGGACGCCAGGATCCATGACAGTTGGGGATCTTCTTATAGCATTTCTACCATGCAAACCAACTTTTCTTATTTCCCAAGATATAATTTTGCTGAGTCTGATAATGCTTCGGTAAGTATAGGGCTTCCTTTGGGAGCAGGTGTCGGATTCAGTGATAATGGGTTAAGTGACTATGGCGTAGCTTTTGCATTTGATATTCCTGCTGTAGTTGATTATAATTTTGGCTATAAATCCACTCCGGACAACGACAACAGGGTGGGAGGTTATCTGGGCGCCGGCTTCGGATACTATCGTATTACTATCTCGAAGAGCAGTTATTCAGATTTTGCCGGGGCAACTTATGGTCCTATGGTACGCGCCGGGTTCAGGTTTACCACTCCCCACAACAGGGAAAATGGTCATGGAATAACTGTTGGGTTATTCTATAAGAAAGGACTGGAAAAGGAAAAGTTCAATACATACGGTTGTAATGTATATTTTGATTTCTAGTGTTGCGCTCTAATAGGTGAATGGTGAATGGTGAATGGTCAATGTTTCAGGTCTCATTTCCCATCAGTGGGACGTGAGAAGTGAAATGCGAGATGCTCACCTCTCACGTTTATCGTTTGTCGTTTCACGTTTATCGCCTCACCATTGCCCATTCACCATTAATATCCCTCCTGCCCGAAACCCTCTTCATCTTCGAAGGAAGAAGCTTCCCTGCCCATATTCAGCATGGAGCCCATCAGGTCTTTAAATTCAATTTTGCCGTCCAGCACTTTTTTGCTGATGAGGGAATAACTGGATAAGCCATGCAGTATCAATTCCATCAACAACGCGTTCTCCTTTTCATTGGCATGCGGAAAAGTCTTTTTAACCAAACCATACAACCCCTCCACTTTATAAAGCAGTTGTATCTTATCCTTGTCCTTCACATTAAACAAAATATCCAGTGCATTGCCGCTGTCAAACCAGGTGATAATGGGGCGGTAAGGATTGTGAGGCGCTGCAGCTTCTTTTTGTGATGTCCTTCTTTTTTTCAGGCCATCCGGGTTGGGGAAATATTGCACGAACAGGGTGCGGATGGCTTTATTGAGCAGGTTGAAAGCCACCTGGTAGGGGCCTTCCTGTTCTCCTTCGTATACAAGCTCCACCTTTCCGGTAACGGAAGGAATGATGCCGGTAAGATCGGATATCCATACCTGCGTATCTTTTTCTTTATTGATGATCGCCCTCCTTTCAGCAGCGCTTACCGCATTTTCAAAAGCGGCTATAGGAAGCCTTGCAGATACACCGCTTTTCTGATCTACCAGCTCGCTGGCGCGGGCTTCAAAGGCCACCTGCTCTATCAGTCTTTTTACCAGGTCGCTGACCTTCACTTTTTCTGTCTGTTCCTCAATAATATCGGCTTCCTGCTCAGTGATGGCAAGAGCATCTTCAATATTTTTTGGATAGTGGGTTAATATCTGGCTTTCTATCCTGTCTTTCAGCGGCGTTACTATGGATCCCCTGTTGGTATAGTCTTCCGGGTTTGCTGTAAATACAAACATGATATCCAGCGGCATTCTCAGCTTAAAGCCGCGTATCTGTATATCGCCTTCCTGCAATATATTGAACAGCGCTACCTGTATCCTTGCCTGGAGATCGGGCAGTTCGTTAATAACAAAAATACCGCGGTTGCTTCTTGGTATAATGCCGTAATGGATCACACGTTCGTCTGCAAAATTGAGCCTGAGATTGGCAGCTTTAATAGGATCTATGTCGCCGATAAGATCGGCAACGCTTACATCCGGCGTGGCAAGCTTTTCCCCGTAGCGGTCGCTGCGGTGTATCCATTCAACAAGGGTATCGTCGCCCTTTTCTGCGATCAGTTGCCTGGCATATCCCGACAAAGGCTTAAGCGGGTCGTCGTTAACATCACTTCCCGCAATGACCGGGATGTATTCATCAAGCAGGCTGATCATTTGCCGCGCCATACGCGTTTTTGCCTGACCGCGCAAACCGAGGAATAATATATTGTGCCTTGAAAGCAGTGCCCGCTCCGTATCCGGCACAACAGTATCTTCATACCCCACAATGCCCGGGAAAGTGGCTTCACCCGCTTTAAGCTTTTGAATAAGATTGTGCCTGATCTCTTCTTTTACCGTTTTGCTTTTATACCCCGAAGCCTTTAATTCGCCTAATGTGGTTATATCCTTTATGTCCATTGTATTGCTGTTCTTTTATACAACTATTTAAAATTATTTTCTGTATTTCCGCTTCATTATCTTCTTCCCCGCAACGAAAAACCAGGACAAAACAACCTTACCCCTATACCTTACACCCTACACCTTATCCCTTACCACTCTAATACACCGTCTTTCTTTTCCCCGATTCAAAATCTTTAAAAATAAAGCTTCCCAGGTCATCCAGCGATGCAAAGTAAGCCTTGCCGTGATTGGTTTCCGTAAACTCCTGCACAAACTGCTGCAGGTAAGGGTCTGTGGCGATCATGAACGTAGTGATAGGTATCTTCAGCTTTTTACACTGCGCTGCCAGGTTGATGCAGCGGTTGATCACCTTGCGGTCGAGCCCAAAGCTGTTTTTATAATATTTCTTCCCGATCTTCAAACAGGTGGGCTTACCATCCGTTATCATAAAGATCTGCTTGTTGGGATTTTTTCTTCTTCTCAGCAGGTCCATAGCCAGCTCCAGCCCGGCCACAGTATTGGTGTGATAAGGACCTACCTGCAGATAAGGGATATCTTTAATGGCTATAGGCCATGCATCGTTCCCGAATACTACGAGATCCAGCGTGTCTTTGGGATATTTTGTAGTGATGAGCTCGCTCAGCGCCATCGCAACTTTCTTGGCAGGAGTGATCCTGTCCTCTCCATAGAGGATCATGGAGTGCGATATATCTATCATCAGCACGGTAGAGGTTTGTGATTTGAAATCTGTTTCCCTGATCTCAAGATCTTCTTCATCCATCTGCAGCTGATCCACGCCATGACTGATCTGTGCATTGCGGATAGAGCTTACAAAATCTATCTGTTCCAGCATGTCGCCAAACCGGAATGGTCTCGTTTCGGGATTGATCTCATCTCCCTGCCCCGGCTTATAGGTACGGTGCTCGCCCTGTTTTGTTTTCTTCAGCTTACCGAAAATTTCTTCCAGGCTCCGCTTGCGGATACCTTTTTCCGTTTTGGAAGTAATGCGGATCTCGCCGGTCTGGTTATTTTCATCCAGATACCCCTTATCTTTCAGCTCGTCAATAAAATCCCCCAGTCCATAGTCTTCACCGGTGAGCTGGTATTGCTTATCCAACTGGGTCAGCCAGTTCAAAGCTTCGCTTACATCGCCGCTGGTATAGGTGAGCAGTTGCATGAATAAATCGAGCAACTGTTCAAACTTAGACTTGCCGTTTTGTGCCGGATCAAATAAAGAAAAGCGATACCCTAACATAACTACTCCTTTTCAAGATACACAATGCCGGAGGTAAAATTATTGAAGCGGGAAGCAGGAGATTCTTAATAACCGGTGTAGCATATCAATAGCTCATCCCTCCTTGTATTACCTGCAATTTAAGCATTTTTTATACAACCATCAGGTTGCGGCAAACCGTATAGCTGAATATTGTTTTTTGTTTGTTATTCAGTTTTACCCCCATGGATCTGTCAAACCCCTGTATTTCCTTTATCTCAATGGTGGCGCCAAGTGTAAGATGCAGCGCGTCGAGAAACTGGAGAAAAGACGGATCATGATTAGCTACCCCCGCCAACTTATAGGGCTTATTGGGCTGCCCTTCCGAAAGCGGTATTGACTTATATACAGGGAGCTTGCCATCAGAATCGGGTATAGGCTCTCCATGAGGATCAAATTGCGGGTGCCCGAGCATTTCATCCACACGGTCAAAAAAACGGTCCGATTGTATATGCTCTATCTGCTCGGCTATATCATGCACTTCTTCCCAGCCCAGGTCCATCACCTTAGTTAAGAACAGCTCTGTCAGGCGGTGTTTGCGGAGTATGGTAAGCGCCTGCTTCCGTCCTTTATCTGTCAGCTCTATGGCTTTATATTTTTCGTATTTAATGAACTTTTTTTCGGCCAGCTTTTTCACCATGCTGTTCACCGTTGGCATTTTAATGCTGAGGCTGTCGGCAATATCCTTTACCGCTATCTCCTGCTTCTCCTGCGATAAGCGGTACAGGGCTTTCAGGTAATTTTCTTCTGTAAGTGAGATCATCCGGCAAAAATATCAAATCATTTAGTTTTTGCAACAAAGGGTTCGCTTCAGTTGCAGGCGAGACTGCCCGACCAATTATATATACCTTTCTTTGCAAAAACGCCAGTTACAAAAACAAAACACTCTTGGTCTCTGCGAGCCGGCTCTCGGAGTCTTCATTGTGAAAAAGACTGTTGCTGCGGGAGAAGCAGTCCTCGCAGTGGCAGAGGGAGAGCTGCACGAGGATGGCTTCAGCGCATTAAGTGGAGCCTGACGTGGGGGTAATATCTCTGCGCTTCGCCAGGACGTGCAACGGGTTGATAATTTTGTAACTTTCAAGCTAAAGCAAGCCCGAAAATAGTCCACACACCTGCCGTCGCTGCGAGCCACGTATAGAACACTTAATTGTAAGCGGTGCCTCTAAAGTGGTGAAGCAGCCCTCGCAGTTGATAGAGGGATAGCTGCACGAGGATGGCTTCAGCGCATTAACTGGCGGCTGGTGCCGGGGCAATGGCTCTGCGCTTCGCCAGGACGTGTAACGGGTTGATAAGTTTGTAACTTTCAAGGTAAAGCAAGCCCGCAAATAATCCACTACACCTGCCGTCGCTGCGAGCCACGTATAGAACCCTTAGTTGTGAGCGGTGTCTCCAAAGTGGTGAAGCAGCCCTCGCAGTTGATAAAAGGATAGCTGCACGAGGATGGCTTCAGCGCATTAAGTGGCGGCTGGTGCCGGGGCAATGGCTCTGCGCTTCGCCAGGACGTGTAACGGGTTGATGATCTTGTAACTTTCAAGGTAATGCAAGCCCGTAAATCATCCACATACCTGCCGTCGCTGCGAGCCACGTATAGAATCCTTAATTGTGAGAGGTGCCTCCAAAGTGGTGAAGCAGCCCTCGCAGTTGGCAGAAGGGTAGCTGCACGAGGATGTCTTCAGCGCATTAACTGGCGGCTGGTGCCGGGGCAATACCTCCGCGCTTCGCCAGGACGGGCAACGGGTTGATAAGTTTGTAACTTTCGTGATAATTCAGGTTTACAAATAATCCATTTTGTTAATAGTGACCCTGTTTTGTATAACGGATTTCCCTCTATTTTAATATTCTAATCTTTAAATCAATTTAACCATGAAGAAAATTAACCTTGCGCTATTGTGCATGATAATGCATTGCGCTATACTCAATGCTCAAATCAATTATACTTATACCCAGATTGTAGAGTCGGTCTTGTTTCCGGAACCTTATTATTCAGTAAGCCGCTTAAAAGCAGTGCTTGCACTATCAGCTATGCTGCCATCATTTTTTTTATAAATAAAATATGCCGCTATGTCCTTTCTTCCCTCTGCAAACTGCAGCCCTTTTTCAAGCCCCATGGTCATCAGCACATTATCATAGGCATCGGCAGTCATGGCATCGCCAGCATATACGGTTACGCTGATCAGCTCATTTTGTGAAGGGTAGCCCGTGCGCGGATCAATATTATGACTGAATTTTTTGCCATTGCTTTCATGGTATTGCCTGTAGCTTCCTGAGGTAGTAATGCCACCGCTGTCGGGGGCGATCACTTTTTGCACGACCGGTATGTCCACCGTATAATCGCCGGGCGCCTCAATGCCGATCTTCATCTTTTCATTCCCGGGCTTCCTTCCTTTCACTCTTATCTCCCCGCCGATCTCTACAAGGTAATCAGTGATCTGCCTGCTTTCCAGGAAGCCCGCCACCACATCCACGCTATAGCCCTGCGCAATCCCATTCACATCAATAGTGATGCAGGACTTTTTCTTAAAAAGATAATTATTTTTAAGCCGCAGCTTGTCAGCACCTACACATTGCAGCAGTGCCCTGACTTTTGCCGCATCAGGGTATCGGCTGACTTTTTTGGCGCCAAACCCCCAGGCCTCTACAAGCGGCATTACAGTGATATCAAATAATCCTCCCGACTCCTTCCATACTTCAATTGATTTTGCAATCACCTTTTCAAAATGTTTGTCAAGCGTGATCCCCTTCTTCGCACGGTTGAACCTGCTGATCAGCGAGTAGGGCTTGTATATAGACATAGAGCTGTCCAGCACTGAAAGTATGCTGTCAACAGATCTTTTCCTGACTATGCTGTCCGCTGCATAATAAGTAATATGCCAGGTAGTGCCCTGCGCATAACCGGATAACTGTATCTTTTGCACGGGAGAAGGATGAAAGGAGGTGTATATGCTTATAAAAGCATATACCCGGTACGGTAAAAGCAAAGAAAAAAAAGTAGTCATGATCACTGGTGGAAGCTCTTGCCAATAAATGCTAACGCATCCGTGATGCCCGTGCGCCAGTATTCCCAATTGTGCGCGCCGTCCCTTACACGGTATTCGTGGTTCACCAGCTTTTTGCGCAAAGCAATATGCAACAGTGCATTCCCGTTGAACAAAAAATCATCATCACCGCAATCAATCCAATAGCGTACTTTATTGAGCTCAGCGCCTGATTTTTTTTCTACAAGATGCAAAACAGAATTGTCGTACCATGCTTTATTCAGGCGGTCTTTGTCTTTCAGGTTTTTCCCAAATAAAGGCGCGAAAATGGTATTCCATTGCCCATCAGGCATCATCAGCATTTCCTCATCACTGAAAATGCCGGCGCTCAGCGGCGCGGCTACAGCAAAAAGCTCAGGATATTTCAAAGCGTAGATCATGGTGCCGTAGCCGCCCATGGATAACCCGGCGATACCCCTGAATTGTTTAGTACTTTTTATCCGGTATTTTTTTTCAACAGCAGGAATAAACTCTTTCACGAAAAAATCTTCATAACTTTCTTTACCATCATAAGCATTGATATACCAGCTTGAATCGCCATTGGGCATTACAATGATCATCGGCGGGATTATTCCTTCGGCAATAGCTTTGTCGGCATAGCGGTTCACTTCTCCAAACTGGAACCATGCCGTATTATCATCCGTATAGCCATGCAGCAGGTATACCACAGGATATGAGCGTTGTGAATAGTCGTAATCCGGCGGCAAATACATGCTGTATTTTACGTCCCGTTTTAGTATTTTGCTTGCCACCGTATTCTGCTCAATTATTTTTCCATGCAACTGGGCTGAAGCATACGGTATAATCAACAGCCCGGGGATCAGGGATAACAGTAAATATTTTATCATGATATTAATTCTAAACCATACATTTCAAATCCAACACTTTCTCCGTGTAGCGCCGTGCCTTAGTGTCTCCGTGGTTCAACTCCCTGCCTAATTTTTCGGTTCAAAGCTGTAGCTCAGCACCCGCTCTTCATAATTGGCAAGTGTATACACCACAAGGGTGCCGTTCCTCCGGTCAAAAGTATAGCGGTTCCTGTTGGCGCCGGTTTCTTTCTTACTGGCAGGTCCAAACCATTTTTCCAGGGTGAACTTTGAAGTGTTGTATACCTCTATCTTTTTTATCCGGCTCTCTTTAAGACGTTTGGTGCTGTTGTCGGTATTGCCCGATACCGGTGTAAATATTTCCGGGCGGTATAAGAAGCTGCTTACCGTTTTTGAGCTGTCAAAATTCACAGTAAGGGTATCGCCAAGATAGCCGTATACATATCTTTCCCCCCTGTCGCTGATGCTGTTCTTGGCCGGGTCGCCAAACATTTTTACAACGTCCGCCGGTGTGGTGATGCCTTTTTCGAGCTTGCGCACATTATCTTCAGGTATAGCATGATAAATGGCAAAAGGTGTGTTTGCAGGGTTATACTTCCTGCTGCATGCCGCTGACAGGATGATCAGTATTCCTACAGGCAGCGAAAAATATTTTAACATAGAAGAAACAGGGTTTACTTAAAAAATTAATCTGCACGCTACAACAATTAATAGCTGGCGCACTCTTTCATTTCTTTTTCAGTATAGGCAATGCCATATTGCTTCAATACATCATCCGGTACCCCGTTCCACTGGTTAGGCTGGTTACCCACATAGCCTATATCTTCTATTCCCATTTTAGTAGTATAAAAGCCGGTGCAGGTCAGATCTCGCATGGTTGAAAAAAAAGACACCCCCTGCGACATGGAAGGCTTTGCCTTGCGCGGATAGGCGATATCATCAACCACCCGGATACGCTCTTCATTGCTGCAATCTTTGAAATTCTTTTGAAATCTCAGTTGCGTTTCGCGGTCCAGCCATCTCAGCCCTCCACGCACCGGCACCTGGTAGTCCGGCATGTCTTTCACGATAAACTCTATGAAGTCAGGCACTTTGGCGTCTGTAGCGCTGCCGCTCACCTCGTCTTTAGGAATAATGATATCTGCAAGAACAGCAATAGTAGCCATTTCATGCGCTGTGAAAAAAGTAGTGGAAATTACGTTTTTATAATGCTCTATCTCTTCCGGCTGCCGTGCAGGCCCTGCTGCTGCATCCGCAGAGGAGGCCGCAGCAGGAGCTGCTTCCTCTTTTTTCTTATCGGATAGTTTACAGGCATCCAGTAAAACGGAGGAGGATACAGATCCTACGCCTATGATCTTTAAATATTTTCTTCTGTCCATAGTGTATTGTGTTTTTGAGCTTCCGGTATTGTACGCCGGAAGCGGTTATGCAATAACGTTAGATATTCTGTTTTTTCAGCTCATCAATGATATATTCAGAGGCGCGCATGGAGAGCGCCAGTATTGTCCAGGTGATATTTTTATCTGCCTGCGAGGTGAAAGCTGCGCCGTCCACGACGAAAAGGTTTTTACAATCATGGGCCTGGTTCCATTTATTAAGCGCTGATGTTTTGGGATCGCTGCCCATCCTGACAGTGCCTCCCTCATGTATGATGCGTCCCGGCGCTTCCAGCCCGTATTTATTTTCAGGCCCGTCATTGCCACCCCAGGTGATCACTGCGCCCATATTGTGCATGATCTCTTTGAAGGTTTCTTTCATATGTTTCGCCTGCTTTACTTCATAGTCGCTCCACTTTACATTAAAGCGAAGCACAGGTATACCATATTTATCTACTACATTAGGATCTATTTCGCAATAGTTGTCCCGCCTTGGCACTGCTTCTCCCCTGCCGGCCATTCCCACACCTGCTCCATAGAAGAAGCGCTGGTCTTCTTTCAGCGATGCACCATAGCCCCCGGCTTCTTTCTTTTTGCCATTAACAGGATAATCACCGTTCTGGCTTTCTATACCCATGCCAAAACCGTATGCCGGCATTCCCATTCCGCCCCAGTATTCAACATGATAGCCACGCGGGAAATCCAGCTTTTTGTTATCACCCCACCAGGGTGAGTATACATGCATACCTCCCACGCCATCCTCATTATAGCGCTTTCTGCCAAATAATTTCGGAAGATACCCGCCGAGCGCTGCGCCCGTAGAATCATGCAGGTAACGACCCACCACATCGCTCGAGTTAGCAAGGCCGTTGGGATGCGCCTTTGATTTGGAATTGAGCATCAGCCGGGCCGTTTCACAGGCGCTGGCAGCAAGGATCACCACCTTACCATTCACCTGGTACTCATCCATATCTTCTTTGCTTACATACGATACGCCGGTCGCTTTGCCGCTATCATCCGTAAGCACTTCACGCGCCATGGCATTAGCGATAACATCAATATTACCTGTGGCTATGGCAGGATTTACTAAAACAGATCCGCTGGAAAAATCTGCATAAAACTGGCAGGATCTGCCGCACTGTCCGCAATACACGCAGATTCCCCTTTCGTCATTGATTGGCTTGGTAAGCATGGAAAGACGACCGGGGATCACTCTTACTCCCGATTTGGTAGCGGCATCTTTAATAAATAATTCGTGAAGTCGGGGCTTGGGCGGCGGAAGGAAAAATCCGTCAGGATCATTTTCCAATCCTTCATTGGTGCCAAATACGCCGATCAGTTTATCCACCCTGTCATAAAAAGGCTTGATATCATCATAACTTATTGGCCAGTTCTCACCGAGCCCGTCAATATCTTTTCGCTTAAAATCTTTGGGGCCGAAACGAAGGGATATCCTTCCCCAGTGATTGGTACGGCCGCCCATCATGCGGGCACGAAACCAATCCCACTCTGTGCCTGAAGCTTTGGTATATGGTTCACCGTCTATCTCCCAGCCACCATAGCAGGCGTCAAAATCGCCGAAGGGGCGATAGCGGGTGCTTGAGCCACGTCGGGGTGATTCATAAGGCCACTTGAACTGGGTAACATTTTTCTTGGGGTCAAACAGCACCCCGGCTTCCAGGAGACAAACTTTTAAGCCGGCCTTGGCCAGGATATAGGAAGCCATCCCTCCTCCTGCTCCCGAGCCAACAATAACTACATCATAATTCTTTGGGTTCTTTTTGATCTGGAAATCTCCCATAGCAAAAATTAAAATTAAAAGTTCTTTAAAAGTGTGCCCTAAATTAGTATTTTATCCAATAATCTAATGGCTGTTGGGTTAATTAATATTTTGAGGCGCCCGGGTGTTGTATTTTAACCCGAAGAGTATTTCAAATTAGCCGGGCAGGGGCGCTTGCAAAACATAAGGTATACCCATTAGGTTTCAACGAAAGAATGGATTATTTGTAAGCCTGGATTGTCCCGGAAGTTACAAAATTATCCACCTCCTTTCCGTTCTGGCGAAGCGCAGAGACGGGCAAGGGTGTTTTGTTTTTGTAACCGGCGTTTTTGCAAAGAGGGGTATATATAATTGACCGAGCCGACACACGATATAATAAAGGAAGCTATAAATTCAGTTTTCCTATCACAGCATTTACATTTTTCTTAAAAGCTTTCAGCGCTTTCTGCTGCATAAGAATAAAGCTGTTGTCTTCCAGCCTTCCCCACACCTTCTCCATTTCTTCCTTATTATCAAATACCATCAACCGGAATGGATTGCTGTAATCCTTTGCACGGGATTCATAAATACCTTCCGTAAGCCACTCTTTGGTATCAACGGACTTACGGAGCATTGCTGTAAAATGGTCTTTTGTAAATTTAGATGCAGGAACGCCGTTTACTATACGCCAGGCAACCATGGCATGCTCAAATTTCAATTTGTCATACTGCTCTCCCTGCTCCCTGTAAAATGCATGCACATCATCCCAACTGCTGATCCTTCCTGTATGGATCTGCTTCCTGAATTTCATCAGCTCCGGTGCAGCTACCAGTTGCCCGCCAACATTTATCCATGCTACAGCACTGCCCGACCGCGGGACTTTTTTTAAGAAAGCAGGAAAAGTCTTTATGGCGTTCGCAGTAATGAATTGTATGCTTTGCACTGCTGCGTAATAGCTGACCAGCTCTTTAAAAATGATATATGCCTGCTGCACTTTAAGGATAACACATTTCCTGTCGCTGTTTTCTACTCCCTCTGCCAGTATCTCCAGCCGGTCAATCAATGCTTCATTTTTCTCCAGCAGCTTTTTCCCCGTCCGCACATACTGTTCATCAGATAATGTTTGCTGCATTTTCTCATACCGGGCATAAGCTTTCCCCGTATACAGGCAAAGCAGCCGCAGCGCCTGCAATATTTCGTTGATGGTATCCGGGGCAAGGGAATCAAACTCTATCCGCTGCACTTTTTCAATTCTTGCGTCCCTGTCTCTATACTTCCATTCGTTTCGGGCTATGGCATAAATATTATACATAAACCAGTAGGCAGGCATCAAAAACAACTGGTCATTTGCCACATCATTGCTGATCAGTGTAAAAGGAAAAGGTATATCCAGCTCTGCAGGATAATCGCCTTTGGCAATTATATTGAAAGAGGCAAAACGGGAATTGTGCTTAAGGCTGACACACAACCCCGGCCAGAAACCACGCCCTGCAATCAGCTCACCATCGGGGCTACGCGAATTATGATTGGAACCTATAGTAGCTCCCGCTGCCATATTGCTTTGTCCCAACACCGTTGCCGCACACAGAAAAGAGTTGTTGTGATGCTGCTCATGCGAAGGAAATATCAAAGAATTCAATACTTCACAGCACGATATCGTAGAATTGTTTCCCAGGTAAGCATTGATCAGCCTGGCGCCATATTTTAATTGTGAATGGCTTGCCATAATGAACCTTACGGCCTTCACTCCATAAAATGCTTTGCATCCCAGCCCCATTACACCGTTTACCATTTCACACCCCTCTCCTATCTGCGAAGGCGCTTCAGGAGAGGAATTAACCGTAATATTTTTCAGCTTGTTCGCGCCTTTGATATAGGCATCAGTACCGATCCACGCATCTTTGATGATACTTGTGTTCTTGATGATAGTACGATCTCCGATCTTTCCATAATAGCCTCTCTGCACATCATATTCTTTTTGAGTAAACTGCCTGAACTTTTCCAGCATAACATCGTCATCCCTGTATTTCGACCATAACCATGCATCCCCCGGCAGCATCCGTGTGAACGGGATGACTTTCCGTCCGCCGTTCTCATTGCATATTTCCAGCCATATCCTTATGTCTTCCGCTTCCCCTTCTTTAATGATCCCGTTCCCGAATTTGGCAGTGCTTGTGGTGGCCAGTTCATTGATATTCACCAGTATCACTTCGCTGCCAATGATATAATGAGAAAGATAATTAACATTATCCACTACCACATTATCGCCAAAATCGCAACTGATAATAGTACTATTGTACAAACCCACGGGCATCCGCAGGTTATGATATTCTAAAAAACAGGATTCCAGCTTACCTATACGGACCAGCCCGAAGAATTTGCAGTTTTTTACCAGTTCGGGATTGAAATTATCTCCTACCAGTATCTTATTCCAGTTATCAGAGGTATTGCGGTTGCGCACCAGCACCTCTATTTCCCAGGCAGTTAATCCCCGATACTGAATACCACTCCGGTTTTGAATATTGCGCAGATGATATTCGTCTTTGCCCTCCGGTAAATATTCGGCAGTGATAAAATTATATCCCAGCGAGTCAATGCTTTTTTTGGTGATATGGTTCATAAGAGGATTTGAAATATGCACTGTTTTCAAATGGCTTATATAAAGGCTACAGGTTGCGCAGGTTTCAGATTGCCTCATAAACGCAATGCATGGCATGCCATGCGTCTACTGCATAGTTATACATGATACCTTATACCTTATGCCTTATACCTTATACCTTATACCTTATGCCTTACACCTTATGCCTTATACCTTACTACACCCCACACCTTCCCCCTACTATTTCGCCAACAGCTCTATACTAACAACCCCTACCTGGTTCTTTTCCGATGCATCTTTGGCACGGCTCACTATATAAAGATCCTGTCTGCTCTTTTCCTGTATTGCATTAAAAAGCACACGAAGCTTTGCTATTTTTTGATTCGAATTGCCAGGTGCATTCAGCACCGCCTCGCCTAATTTATTTCCATCTGGAGCGCCCAGCCGCAACTCAAATATATAGGCTCCTGCAGGTGCATCCTTCCAGCCTATTGTCAATTCTGCTCCGGTTACACCCTGCAGATCAAGGCTGTCTATAGCAAACCAGGCATTTTCTGCCGGCGCTGCCATCACCTGGCTGCCTCCCAGTTTAACCTTACTGTATTTCTCCATACGGGTAACATCGTTGAAGTTAAACTTGCTGCTGAACAGAACAGCAGCTCCATTACCGGTAAGCGCTTTTATACCATCTCCTCCCTTATCAGCATAAGTAGCCGATATATATAATGCTTCGTTCGATTTTGCTTCCTTAACGGGAATATTGCCCCTGGCAGGAAGTGATTTTTTCAGGGATGACTGGTCAGCAAGCGTAAGTATCCACTGCACTATTTGCCTGGCATCGCTTTCCGCAAGATCAGGATGCGCGGCCATTGCCGTTTCTCCCCATACACCGCCACCTCCTTTTATGATCTTATTAGTAAGGTAGCTCATCGCCTTCTGATCTTTCTGGTAACGTTTAGCCACTTCCGTAAATGCAGGCCCGATAGATTTTTCATCAATTTTGTGGCAGGTCTTGCAATCAAGCGAGAGCATGGTTGTCTTGCCATTCATGGCGGCAACTGCCGTCTGATGCCCCTGCGGTATGGAAGCTTTATCCTTACCTTCCATATAATCTGCAGTAACATACAGATTCCTGTCATCTACATTTTCGCCATCTTCCTTATCATGGATCATCACGGTATAGCTTACCGGCTTACCGGCAAAATAAAATTGCTGGTTGCCTGATACCTGCACTGAAACCTGTGGCGCCGTATTGCCGGCATATACATTCACCGCATCGCTTTTAGCTGAAGCGCCTTTATCATCTTTTACCTCCACCGAAACAGCATAATCGCCCGCTTTATCAAGCGTTAGCTCCACAGCAGGCTCAGCAGTTTCTTTCGTTTGCCCGTTGCCGGTAGTCCATATATAAGTAAGCTTATCGTTTTCAGGGTCTTTTGCTTCGACAGAAGCTTTTATCGCCAATGGCGCCGGGCCTGAAGTTTTGTCCATCTTTATACCCGATATTTTAGGCGGACGATTACCTGCATTATAATCAATGCGGCTCAACCCTGCATCATCATTTTTTGCAAACCAGCCGGTACCGTATTCCAGCACATATAGTCGTCCATCCGGCCCTACTTCCACGTCAATGGCATTATGGAATTTAGTATGCTCCATAAAAGGCTCCATCATATCAAAATCACCGTTGGGCAGCATAGTAATGACTTTCATCCAGCCGCGTATCCAGTCGTAGATAAACAGCTTATCATTATAATAGTCGGGATAACGTGTTGCTTTAGGGAACATATCGGTGTAATATACAGGGCCTGCCATGGCATTACGACCGCCCGTCCCCACCTGGGGGAAATCGGCAGAAGGGGCATAAGGATACCAGATGAACGCAGGAGCTACCGGCGGCAGATTCCTCAAACCTGTATTATTCTTCGATTCATTAACAGGATGCTCGGGGTCAAAAGTGGGACCTGACTGACCGGTCGCATAGTCGTACCTGTTATAAGGATAATTATTCCCTACGAAAAGCGGCCATCCGAAATAGCCTGCTTTGCGCGCCTGGTTCAGCTCATCATATCCACGGGGACCTCTCACTCCTATGCTGTCTTCACCGGCATCCGGCCCTACTTCTCCCCAATACAGGAAGCTGTTCTTTTGATCCACAGAAATGCGGTAAGGGTTCCTGTTGCCCATTACATATATCTCCGGCCGTGTGCTGTCCATGCCTTTCGGGAAAAGATTACCATCAGGGATTTCATAAGTGCCGTCGTCTTTAATACGTATACGCAATATCTTACCCCTGAGATCATTCGTATTCCCCGCGCTCCTGCGGGCATCATACTGTAAATGACCGGGACGGTCATCTATCGGCCCATAGCCTTTGCTGGTGTAGGTCTGCCCCGGCTCATTGAAAGGAGTGGTATTATCGCCTGCCGATACATACAATAAACCATCCGGGCCAAAGGCTACAGAGCCGCCCGTATGGCAGCAGATCTCCCGCTGGGAGTAGAACTGGAGAACTACTTTTTCACTCTTTATATCAATCGTATCATTTTCAAAAGTAAAACGTGACAACCTGTTCACCGATGTATCAATAGGGCTGTAAAAAATGTATACCCAATGATTCTTGCTGAAATTGGGATCTTTAGAAATACCCAATACTCCTTCTTCCGCATTGGCTTTGCCATCGGATGTTTTAAAATAGGCATGCAGGAAGCCTACCTGCTTTAATGTCTTTGTCTCATTTTTATACAACATGATCTCCCCCCTCCGCTGTGTGATCAGGATATCAAAATTGGGAAGAATGGTCATTTCAGTGGGCTCAAAAAATTCTCCCCGGATAAGCGGCGTCTTGGTAAACCTGTCTTCATCCGGGGGATACTGCGCCGTAGCCTTGCTGTAATCAAGATTATTATTATCGCCTATCGCATATTGAATGCCGCCGAGTATATGCTGTAAATATAGCGGATCGCTATAGGATTCATCTGTATGCCCCAGCTCTGTATAAAAAGCCCGTCCGCCATCATAGTCGTGGTACCATGCCATCGGGTGGTCATCGCCGTTCTTTCCTCCCTCATAGCTCTTTTCATCAATGCTGATCAGCACATGCACATCCTTATTGAGCTTTTTAAAATTATACCATTCGTCTTTGCGGGTCCATACGTCAGGCAGGTGTTTAGTGGAAGGATGCGTTTTATCTTTCACTATCAGCTTCGCTTCCTGCTGACGGGGGTGGCTCAGGAAATAAGCGCCTACCAGCCTGTTGTACCATCCCCAGTCATATTCGGCATCTGCAGCGGCATGTATGCCCATATACCCGCCACCGGCCTGTATATACCGTTCAAGCGCAATACGCTCATGTGTATTGAGCAAAGGGCCCGTAGTGCTGAGAAAAACAACTGCGGAGTATTTTTTAAGGGTGTCTTCATTGAACATGGAGGCGTCAGTAGTGCTGTCTACGTCAAAGCCATTTTCCTGTCCAAGCTTTTGAATGGCCGGGATGCCCACTGCTATGGACTCATGATGAAAGCCTGCCGTCTTTGCAAAGACAAGCACCCTGGGATTGCCGCTTCGCTTATTGCAGGAAAATAAAAACAGGATCAGAACAACAGGGAAGAGTTGAAGGAGTAATTTTTTCATTTGTGGAATCGTTAACCGTTTTAAACAAGATCGTAAATGTAAGGTCATTTCCGTTAATATGTGTAACAGCGGGAAAAATTTCACCGTAGGTTTGCAATATGCCAGCCACCTGCAAGCCTCCATTAGTATCCATAACGATAATAAAATATCCCAGGCTGTTTATTTTTTTTGCGTTGCCCGCAATGGCAATACACCGGCTGCCGCTGATGGCAAACCGGGGCATTCACTTCTGGAAATTACTGGGTTGCGGAAAAGGCGGCGGCTTCAGCAGGCGGCCCGACTGGCGGCAATGGGCTATACTTACTTCAGGAGAACAGATTGATTTCAGCAATATGCGGCATGAACAGTTGCTAAAAAAATTATATGGAAATTTTATTGCCGGCTGGTATCATTTTTTTCGCTGCGAGGTAAGGACAATATTGCTGGAGCCTGTATCAGGCCATGGCTATTGGGATGGCAAACAGCCGTTCGGAGAGCTTTCATCTCAAAACAGCCCGGTATCCCCGGTAGCAGTACTGACAAGAGCTACCATCCGGCTTAAAAAAATAAAACGCTTCTGGGAGCATGTTGACGGCGTAGCTGAAAAGCTGAAAACAACAAAGGGATTACTCACCTCTGTGAGCATTGGAGAGATCCCCTTTCTAAAACAGGCAACATTCAGCATTTGGAATGCAATGGAAGACATGCAGGCATTTGCCTACGGTACCAGGCAGCATACAGAAATAATTCATAAAACACGGGAAGAAAAATGGTATAGCGAAGAGTTATTTGTAAGACTTATAATAAGCCGTTATCAATAATATTAATATAAAAAATAGTTATCTTTGATTTCAA
>CAYWVB010000008.1:0-133992 GCA_964461595.1 uncultured Terrimonas sp.
TAAATGAGCTTCATTAAGCTACAATAACCTTATCCGTTTTTTTACAAAATAAGTAATGTTTAGGCAGCAGGCCGGCTATCACACAACGCCGGGTATTGCAAACCTGTGCCAGGACGTGATTTTTGGATACAACAAATATGTCCCGAATGCACGAATAAATCTCTTTTCGGCTATCTATTCATGCATTCGTGACATAGAAAAGCAGCTTTTAGCAGTCAGAAAAAATTCCGGCTATGTTGTCTTTGCCACATACTGCACACAATGGCCTTCCGCACGCACCGGGCCTTTAAAAAGCAGGCATTTCCCACATGCCGTATCATTTGCCGGAGGTATATACAGTCCGCAATTGCCGCAGGAATTCCCCGGCACCGTAGACTGGTCTACATAGCCCAGGTTCTTTCGTTTATCAAGCTCTTCAGCGCTCACACCACTGAAATCACTGCAGGGATCTGCCGGCTTAGCAGCAGCTTCCTTGTTAGCAGCGGGCTCTGCGGGCTTCTCATTGCTTCCGCAACTGTTGAGCAGGAACAACGTGCCCAAAAGCGCTGCACCGGATCCTGCGCACTGGTGAATAAATTTTCTTCTTGAATATTCTTTTTGTTCCATTGCCTCCATATTTTATTTTCCGTTCAGTTCTGAATATAATGTTTTAATATCTCCCAAAGCTTTTGCGGCATCATTACCGGCAGCGCCTGTAATAGCTTTTAATTTTCCCTTTATCTCATCATTCACACCTTCTATATGCTGCAGCCCTGCGCCAAGCCCTTTTACTATAGCGGCCTGAGCACCCGGTATTTTGATCATAGCAGGCTGTGCTGCACGCTGCAACAGGCTGGTGACCTGCGCTTTTTGATTGCGGGCGCCGATCGTTTCGGCAAGCTCTTTATAAAAATCCGTTTTCCAGTCTTCAGCCTTATCAGCAGATCCGCCTTTTGCCAGCGCATCCAGCAGCTCTACCGAAGAACCGGCTTCCGAGCTCAGCACTGCAGCCCTGAACCATTTGCTCTGCCCATGCCGGAGGATCGTTTTTGAAAGCCAGGGAATAATACCTTTATCTTTATATTCCCCGAGGCTAAAGGTTGCCTGGTATGCCACTCTTATGGCACTGTCTTCTGTAAGCTGTTCCAGCGAAGCAAGGCAGGCAGGGAACTTTTCTGCCAGTATTGCTGCATTTTCCCTTACGCCTGCAGCAGCATCTTTTAACGCTGCCTTCACTATAGCCGCATCCAGCGCGTCCATTCCTTCCAGCACATACAATGCATGCAGCCGCGTACGTGGATCATTGCTTTCGGCAAACAATTTCTTTACCTGGGGTATCACCGTTTTGTCCTGCCGTTCGAGCAGTAGCCGTTGTGCAGTGATGCGCCACCATTGGTTTTTGTGAGATAAGGCAGCTACAAGCTGTTCCCCTGTCGCATTTTTCAGATCCGGTTTCACCCACTTGGCTCCATTGCTGCTTTGTGGCACTATCCTGTAAATGCGCCCCATGGTATTGCCTGCATTAAAATCCATATCGGTTTCAAGATCATCGGGAATAGAAACCGGTGTTTCAATATGCTGGCGGTACATATCTATCACATAAAGATTACCATCTGGTCCTACTGAAAAATTTGCGGGGCGGAACCATGTATCGGTAGTAACCAGAAACTCTTTGCTCTTTTCCTGCTCAGGCCGTTTTGCAATATAGTAAGGTGTGCTGTCGGTTTCAGCAAGAATATCCCTGTGTACAAGATTGCCTGAAACATCCCCGGTAAAGATATTCCCGTAATATTCTTCAGGGAAAGTGTCTCCGCCATAAAAAGTGCCCCCGGAGGCCGCGGTAAAATGATCTCTTGCATACTCTACCCTGTCGAGATGATTTTCCTGGTAGTCTTTATTACGCCTGTCTGTACGCACCTGCCGCCAGTACGGGGTTTCTGATACCTGGTACATCAAAGGATCGTGATCGGAAATATTAAAGACGGCGGCCCTGAGGTCGGAAGGCAGGTATGGATTCCGGTCTATATATCGCCGTGCAGCTACCACCTGCCGGATATGAAGAGAGTTCGCGGTGAAAAACCGATGCCCCCAATCATCAATAGCAAGTCCAAACTGACCCGGGCCTGTAGTAAGCTCAAACTGGTTGCGGTCGAGCCTGAAGCGAAAATCAGAGCCCTGCATCTTCAATTTGGGGGCGCCCGGCATACGGTTGAAGGTCACTTCGCCTGCCTGTCCGGTATTGTTGGCATAGATCCAGTTATCCACGCCAAAAGTAAGGTTGGTGATCTGCGCTTCTTCATTGCCTGTGAAAAACCCGGAGAAAACAATTTCCTTCTGATCAGCCCTGCCATCGCCATCCGTATCCTTATAGTACATAATATTAGGAGCAGCGGCTATCAGCAGCCCGCCCTTCCATGGCAGGATACTTGACGCTTCCCTGAGACTGTCTGCAAACACGATGGCTGTATCTGCACGCCCATCGTTGTTAAGGTCTTTCAACATTACTATCTTTCCCTTCCCTTTCACGGAATCGGGCTTATAGGCGTCCAGCATTCCAACAACATAGGCATTACCTTCCTCATCAAACTGCATGGTTACAGGATCCACTACCAGGGGCTCGGTAGCAAAGATCTCTGCCTTGAAATTTTCAGCGAACTGAAAAGTCTTCATGGATTCTTCAGGAGACAGAGGCCCCGGATATTTTGATTTTTGCCCGCAGGATGAAATAAGAACAATCAGCGCTGTGGCAGTTGTTGCATATAAGCTTTTCTTTAATGCGTCTCTGAAAGAATTGATCATCATATTATAGTTTAAATAGTTTTTTTGCATTTTCATAAAGAAGTTTTCGTTCTATTTGTTTATTGCCGGAAAAATTCCTGATGGTCTGTATATCCATGGCGCCGGTACATTTGCCCGATGCCACTGTTCCGAAAGGATCTTCACAATCACTGCCGTATACCAGCTTATCCTGGTGCTTTTCAAGGAAAGCCCTGGCATGCGCTTCATCCCGGGTAAGGGCATTCAATCCTGATCCCGCAGAAAGATCACCATACATATTTGGATAATCGCTCAGATAGCGGTCGGTAATACCACCGGGAGTAACCGAGGTTTTGGGATAGAGCACGGATTGGTCAGTTTGGTTTTTATCTATATTGGCCCACCAGGTTTGCGCATGACCGATAAAATTCACTTTGGGATATTGTTCCAGTATTTTGTAAAAACGGTCGAACCCGTAGTTGTACATCCCATGCTGCCAGTGCATTAATACAGGGACATCATACTGCTGCGCCAATTGATATATCTTATGCATTTCAGGCGAATCGCACTCCACGCCGAATTTCAATTCACCTATTACCACGGCGCCCAGCTTCAGGTATTTTTCAATCTCGTAAACAGCATCAGATGCATCCGGCATGGCACAGGCGCCAAACCTGTAATGCTTTTTATGCTCTTTGGCAAACAAATAACATTCTGCATTGCCTCCCGCCTGCGCCTGCAATCCATTGGATACTCCCTGGTGCGTGGAAGCAGTATTGGCAGGCCTGCCCGAAGGAAGCAGGATAGTAGTGGTGATGCCCATCGCCTCCTGGTGCGCTACCATCTGTTCGTCTGTCCGTGAGTGATAGTGAATATGCTGATGGATATCAATGACCGGCTCTTTTTTCTTTGCCGCCGCATCAGCCATAATGTCAAAGGGCACAGCGCTTCCGATAGCCAGGATGCCTGTGCGTGTCAGGAACCTGCGGCGGGAACTGCTATGGGATACTTTACTCATCAATTTATTTTTAAAATGAACAATCTGGTTTATGATAGGTTACAGGTTAGCCTTTCTCTTCTGGTATTGCCGTTTAACGCCTATCATTTGACGTTTCATCTCTCCCTTTTCCCCATTTACCATTATCTCCCTCTTCCGGCAATTGCAGCGACCATACATCATTTACCAATGGCGGCGTCATTCCTCCTGCTACCCATATTTTGTCTTTAAATACAAATGCCGAAGGCTCATGGCGCTCTTTCCATACCGGGAACGAAGCATATTGCTTCCATTCCTTTCCGTCTTCGGTGTACCACAGGTCTGACCAGTTCTTATAAGGATTACCCGACCAGCCTCCCATTACCCATATCCGGTTGCGATACACTACACTGGAAAACCAGATACGCTCATGCCAGGGCGCTGCATCGCAAACTTTGGTCCAGTGCACGCCATCTTCAGAGCTCCATACATCGTTCAATGCAAAATACCCGGGAACATAGTTACCCCCGCCAAATACGTATATTTTTCCATTCAGCACTGCAGCCTGGTGATATGCGCGTGGCTGCCACCCGGCGTCAGCCGTTGCCAGCTTCCAGTCTTTCCCGTTCGATGTATACCATACATCATTTTTCAGGCTCTTCTGATCGCCAAAATAATAATCTTCCGTTCCTCCCAGCAACCACAGCTTCCCTTTAAATACCACCACGGCGGCGGCTACCCGTGGCGACCATGCCGCCGCACCGGTTGCTGCCTTCCATTTTTTGCCGTCTTTAGACGACCATACATGGTTGCTTGCCGAATGCCCTTCAAGCCTTCCCTTGTACCAGCCACCCATCATCCACATTTTCTTTTTAAATACCACAGACATAGCCAGATCGCTGTGTAACCACGGCGCATTGTCTGTAACTTTCTCCCAGTCTTTTCCATTGGCAGAGCTCCATACATCCCGCGGCGGCGCTTCATAAGAATTGAACCAGCCGCCGAGGATCCAAATCTTATTCTTAAAGACAACTTCTCCCTGCGAATCCCTCGGCTGCCAGGCCGCATGCGGCTGCTCAAGCACCCAGCCTCCATGTTGCGGCTGTAATATTTTCACAATTTCTTTTTCCCATAATGAATAGGTTTCCGCTGTATAATGGATCCCGTCCCTGACAGCATATTGCTTCAAAAGGTATTCCCCGTCAGTGATCTTCCCGTTCAGATCAATCAGCATTACGTTCTTCTCTTTTGCCAAAGTGCCGATGGCAATATTCAGGTCTTTAATGCTGCTGTTAAATGTTGCCGGGTCAATCGCCCTGTAATTATCAGCAACATAGGTCACTGCATTCAGCACCGGTATTATGCCTTCACTGCGTAAAGTATCTATCAGCACAGCAAGGTTCCTGATAATGGTCTCCCGGGGAATATTACGCGCCAGGTCATTTACTCCTCCTTCAATAAAACAGATTTTTGGTTTCAGGTCAAAAACATCATTCACCCTGTTGATATAGCCTTCCGTAACATCACTGCCGATGCCCCTGTTGGCTACATCTGTTCTTTTCAATATGGTATCCCAATGGCCTCCCTCTGTCAGTGAATTGCCAAGCATCACAATATTCTTTTGCTCCTTTTGCAAGGCGAATAATTCCATCCTTTTGAAATAATGCGGATTGCTTAAAAAAGAATAGCCCGCCTTTGGCTCAGGAGCCAGCCCAAATATACTGTCAATGAAATGATAGGCCTGCCACCTGGTACGGAGGGGGAAATCGTGCTCACTGTCCGGGTAACGCACCTGGATATTCCCGGGCGCATTCAGCAAACCGTACACATCCGTTATCCGGGCTATCGCTTTTTTTACACCGGACACATTGAAGTTGGCATCATTTACAGGTGAATTGGAAAAGAATGCTCTCGGGGCCAGCGTTGCTATCACTTCATCAAAGTCAAAAGGGATCTTATCCGGGTCAAGTCCATATTTATCCCTTACCAGCGGCATATACCTTTCCTGTGCCCAGGGCCATAATTTGCCACCGTACTTTTGAGCAGCAGCAGTATCTCCATTAAAATAATCATGCATTAAAGTCCACCCGCAACTGGATACGATCACTTTTAAGCGGGTATCAAAAGCGCCAACGAAAATTGCATTATGACCTCCGAGGGAATGACCGATCACACCAATCCTGTCGGGATCAACATCCGGTCTTGACTGAAGCAGGTCAATACAGCGCATATTGTCGAATATGCTTTTCATGGTGCCCGATTGATAACGGTCTGCCTTAAAATCATACTCTTTCAGGTCGCCGAAGCTTGGGTAATCCGGGGCTATCACCACATACCCTCTTTCAGCAAGCTCTTTGGCATAAGCCCTGTTGGACAAGGATCCCTGTCCATCCGTTATTCTTTTCCCCAACTCCCCGGTAGGATGCAGCGCAAGCATGGCGGGCAGCTTTTTTTGCTCACCCCGCTGCACAGGAACGTATAAAAAAGCAGGTAGCGTTTCATTGACAGCTACCGTAAAGCGGATATTATAGCGGGTATAATTTTTTGTGCTCAGGCTGTCGAGCACCTCTATATTGAAGGGAGGCAAATGATCTCTTCCAGGCAGCCTGCCCATAGCAGCCTGCATGCTGTCCAGTACCTGCAGGCGCCTGATCCCCCATTCCTCTGCAGTAAGAACAGGCTTTGTATCACCGGCTTTATCAATATAAGAAAGCAAAGCGGCGCCCGGTAAGCTGTCTGCTTTCTCTTTAATATTTCCAAAAGACAGGGCCGGCATCAGCAATACCATGGCAAGTGCGCTCACATACATTACACCAGTGAAACCCCGTCTGTTAAGATTGCTCATTGTTCCCGGAAATTTAAATTTTTATTTCTACTACTTCATACTCCTTAATAACAGGCAAGGTAAAAGAAACCGAGTTTGTTTTCCGCTCAAATGCCATACTCTTTTCAAGCCAGAGGGCTTTTATACTTTTTACTTTTTCCTCCATCAGCAATTCGATCTTTATATTGGTACAGGGAATAATTTTTTGAATAGGCCTCACCATACTGGAAGTAAAATTGATCAGAAAAATAAAAACAGTGTTCCCTTTTCTTCTCACATTCACTTCTATGGAAGAAGGAGCATTCCCGATACTGACCACCGGCCTGCTTAACCGGGCAACAAGATTTAAAACAATCTGGTAATATTCAGGAAAATGAAATTTATCCAGGGAACCGCCGAATGTGCCCGCAAAATAAACTGATCTTCCTTTCCCGTAATTATTTTCTATGATGAAAGGAACATCAGAGGCTTCCGGCTTACCGGCATAGCTCCCTGCCAGGGGCTTACAGAAAACGACAGGTGTTTTTGCTTTTTCCTGCGCTTTTAATTTCAAGCCATAGGTGGGAGCATAAGTAAAGTTTTGATGTATTGCGGCAAGTAAAAAATGTTCAGCATCTTTCAGGGAAACATAATCGTAGTTAAGCGGTCCGAAAACATCTCCTGTATTTTCTATCCCGAAAACATCTTTCAGCCGGAAATCATCAAGCTTCTCCCCGTTTTCATCATACAGAGATGTTTCAAAAGTGGCAATGATGTTACCGCCGTTACTTACGAAATCTCTTACTTTATCCGCTTCTTCTTTGGTAAAAGAGGGGGCATTGGGAAAAATGATGAGGTCATATTTATGCAGGTCGTTTTCCAGGGAGGCTTCGTCAAGCACATCAAAAGGAAAATGATTCCTGGAAAGCCCGTCGTAAAATCCATAAAATTCTTCTTCGAGGTTGCCGCCTCTTTCGGCGCTCATCGCTTTGGTAAAGTCAGTGAGGGGAACAGAAGAGCCTTTATAATAGTTACTTGCCTGCTGCGGCCAGAGGAGCGCGATCCTCGCCGCAGATGTTGTTTTAAAAAAAGGGTCGGGATTTTTTTTAATAAAGTCATTGTACTTTTTGATTATACCCATCTCTTCTTTATGCAGGCGTGGCTCATCACATACTGCAAGCCACACGTTTGCCTGGTGGGTAATAGTCTGGCTGTAAAGTATGCTGATCTCCCCGGAAGCAAGCGTTGACCGCGCCCAGGGCCCCTGTTTTGCCGCGTTAAATATCACCGTTGGCTTTCCTCCTGCCTGGGTCTCCAGCAGCCTGGCCACTGCACCCGGCTTATAAATTGATTCGGATAATGCTCCGTATAAAAATCCTCCTTCTGCTCCCAGTATATCGCTTTCCTTAATAATTTTCCGGTTATCCCTCCCCGTAGGCCAGGTAGCGCCCAGCGTGCTGCTGTTCATATAAAACAAAAGCTCCGGATTGGCTTCCTTCAGGATGGCATCCGAATCTTTTAAGAAACGCACAATGCTGTCTGACTGAAATTCAAGGAGGTCTTTCCAGTCAGCCCCGGTACGGATAGAAGACAATTGTGTCTTGGAGATGATCTCCTTTTTATATTTCTCCTTAAACAGCCTTTTACAGTGGTCACAATAACAGGTGTTAGAAAAAAATATAGGACCGTCAAAGAAGACCCCGTCAATCCCGTAGGAAGCCAGCTTTTTTAAGGTGGTGAACACTTCATCTCTCCAGGGGCTGTTGATACAAAAGGAAGAATCTATGCCGTAAACATGCTCAATGGGCTCTCCATTGTCCTGGATCTGCTGCCACTCCGGATGCAGGTGCGCATAAGAAGATGCGATGGCATGCACATTATAATAAATGATTACTTTGATGTTTTTTTTATGCGCTTCACCAAGGTAATCTCTTAAAGTATCAAAATTGACTTCTTTACCTGTAAAAAGGTTGTGGTTAGATAAAAAAGATGTTCCCGGCGAAGTACCGGTGAAGGTGGTAAGGTGCTCCATGTTGGCGCCCAGATCATTCAATAGCTCCGCCTTCTCTGCAAATGCATATCCTTCTTCCAATTCAACGATCCTCAACGGCTCTCTTTCCCACCACCGCTCTCCCGACTTGTTTGCGTGGAGTTGATCACCGGGAGTTTTTTCAAATCCGCTGATAAAGGTACCAGGAACTATGACCCAACCTGCCGCCATAGTACCGGCGGTTCCTATAAACGACCGGCGGTTTATATACTGAGGCTCCCTTTTCATTCTCCGGGTTTTAACTTTAAATGATTGAATGCATTACTTTACAGGTACCAGCTTCACTTCCCTCAAATCAAAGACAGAACCACTCTCCTTCCCGGAGCCTGATCCCAAAGTAAAGTCCAATTCTCCTGCGGATAAACGGATGGTGCCTATTTTCTTTGTTTTATAAGTAAACCATGATCCCGTCTTATCTGTTTTTCCTTTTAGTTTTTTATTGCCATATTGCAACGCAAAAGTTTTGCCTGCTTCTTTATCCGACACGGAATATTCAATATACACATCATACTTACCTGCCTTTTCTATATTCGCTTTCCACAATGCCTGATCTTTAGCATCAAACCAGCCAAAGGCTTTCCATTCCGGCATATACTTGATGCGCTCTCCCGCCGTGCCGGCCAGCCAGGAGACCAGACGATATGATCCGTCATCATCTTTTTGAATGACTTCCCGGCGATTGACAGCAGGCCTTTCTGCCTTAAATGCGGAAGGCATCAGCTCGCCCGCTGCATTCATAATAAGGTCTTCCACTTCAGGTGCAAAAGGCGATGGCTTATTGTACCAGTACATACTGGTTTCGCCTTCGTAACCGCCTTCCTTTATTATACGGCGGGAAGCAATATAACAGGGAACATCGTTGGAGTAACCATTTACCCAAAGCTGCTCAGCGCCATACTCATCTTTCAGCCGGATGGAATAATCCACTACTACTTCGCCGCCCAGGTTCACCATCGCCATCTTATTATCGAAGTTCCACACCTGCACGGGATAGTCAAGCGTTGAGGGGATCGTTTCCCCTCTTTCCACTCTTTCAAGCGCAAGACGGGCATTGTATCCTTTTACAGATTCATCTTTTGTCTGGGCGATCAGCTCATTCACATCCGGCACTTTTGAAAACGGCAGCCTGATCCATTTCATCTTTCCCACAGGAGGAGCATTCAATGGCTGCAACTGAGCCGTCAGTAATTTATCCACGTTATCTGCAATTTCTTTCCCATGCTGCTGAACATTCTCCATCGTTCCCCTTGGCGAAGGGTTGGCATCGCCTGCGCAGCCCAGAGCAATTAAAGCTGTTGCGCCGGGGTGCCTGGCTTCAATGACGCGGTGCGCTTCAGCGATCCAGTCGCCGTGAATTTTATGCACATCACCTCCGAGGGTTGTCCCGTGGCAGGCATAATTAACGAAAACACCTCTCAGAGTACCATCCGGATCAGTAATCTTCAGGATAGGCAGGGCCACATCCACGGGACCTCCTTTTGTACGGCGGTTGGCTGCAAATAGCGCCTGACCCTGTCCCCAGGATATAATAGCAGGTTTCCGGTTGTTTAAAGCAACTACCGCCACGTCTTTTAATTTTTGGGTAAGCTGCTCGGTATATTGTGCAATATGTATCAACTGGCTGAGCGCTAAAAGCGAATCAGAGAAATTGCCGTCACGGTATTGTAATATATTGATCAGGTTGCCTACTTCCGGCCCGCCATGCGTATGGGAAGCGCAGATGGCGATCTGTGCAGGATCAATTCCTTTTTCTTTGGAAAGAAAATCAACAACCTCTTTTGTGATACGCCACGGTATGCCTACGAGGTCTACCGTGATCAGCAGGGAAGGATGCTGCCCGTCGTTGCCAAGCGCAAGCGCTTTTGCCGATATAGGCTGCAATACGCTGTCGGCTTCTGTGCTCAGCCTGGCTGCGTAGCCGGCCATACGAATAGGAAATTGCGGCGTGATGTCTATACTGGCAACGCCCGCGTCCACCGTTGACGGCTTATTTGTTTTTTCCCGGGAAAAAGAAAATTTTCCCGGCAGGAGAACGGCTACAAAAGTTAAGGCAATACAAAGGTTATAAACGCTTTTCCGGGTTAAGACAATCATTGATGCTGACTTCATGCTAATATGGTTTAATTAAATAATATAGGTTTCTGGTCTCGCCTACCCTACCCACGGCTGATAGCTGATAGCTGACTCCTCTCTCCATTATTCCCCCTGCTTCAAAAATGCCAGCAGATCGGCCATCTGCTGCTTACTGATCTTTTCTTCCAGGCCTACCGGCATTGCTGAAATGCCCAGTGCCTTTAATGATTTAATATCCTGCCGTGCTATATTGGTTGTCTTAAAATTAGCATCGCTCACCGTAACAGCAGTAGGCGTTTCGTTGGAAATGATCCCCTGCACTGTTTCGCCATTGTTCATCGTAACCTCCCAGGTATCATAGCCATGCGCAATAGAGCGGTTGGGGTCCAGGATATTGCTCATTATATCTGCAGGCGCCCAGGCATGCACGGTTCCGAGATCAGGACCATATGCCCTGCCTATTTTGCCCCCTACCTGGTGGCACACGGCACAATTAGCCACGAAGATGTCTTTGCCTTTTGATGCATCTCCCTGCAAGGTAAGGGCAGCCTGGTAATCCTGCATGACAGGCTTGAGCTTATCATCTTTTTTTGCAAAAATATCTCTTGACCGCATCCGGAGGCCCATATTTTTCAGCGACCGCAGCCGCACACTCTGAGACCAGTTTACATCTCCCCTGGTTATTTTCCCTGCTTCAATAGCATCCAGCAACAGCGCCGTTCTTTCGTCAGTCATCATGCAGGCATTAATGGCAGCGCCTCTTACTCCCGGAGATAAAGCATTCCATTTTGAAAGAAAAAATTCAGCCATGCCGGTGCCGGGGATCTCCTGCAATGCATTTATCGCAGATAATTGTATCTGCGTTGGCTCACGGGGGTCCACCAGCCCTTTAAGAAAAGAAAGATAAGGAAGAGGGTTTTGCAATGCCAGCAGATCAATAGCGCATGCTCTCTGGTCTTCCGGCAAACGCGGATCTTTTGCCAGTTGAAGGGCTTTCTGCATAGCCAGGTTCTTCTGACCGCCTTCTCCAAGGCCAATGGTCTGCAACAACTGCAGGGATGCTTTCCTGACAGCGATTGAAGGACTTTCGAGGCAGTTTTGTAAAAGTATTCCCCGGCTTTCCTGCATACCTGCCGGTAATGACGCCCGGCTCTTCAGTCCTTGCGATACGCCTTCCAGCAGTGCAGCCTGCCATTTTTCCTGTTGAGAGGCAGCGCCGGAAGCTTTCCGGATACAATATAAAACAGTATCAGCCTGGTAGCTGGTGCCAACGATAGTGCCCAGCCGCTGCACCAGTGAAGCATAGGCTGCATTGCCCGGTTCAAATTTGCCCAGTACTGCGTCTAACAATGCCATAGCCTGTGAGGAAGAGGCGCTTAAGGCAGCCACCTGTACCCATTTGTCATTAATATCTTTAAAAAGCAGTTCCTGGCGCGCCTTATCTGCTTCAGGACTGTGTATATATCCCAATGTAAGTAACAGCTGGAACCTTACTCTCATATCCTGATCATTTTGCAATGGCAGCAAAGCTGCGCTCAGTGCCGGATCGTCATTGATATGAAGCTCGGCAAGCTGGATGGCATTTTCCCTGATACCCGGCTCGGAATCCTTCAATGCATGTTCAATTATTTCCGGACTAAGCTTATGCATGCCTTCCAGTGTCCACAGCGCATGTAATCTTCCCAATGGGGACGAAGTATTTTGTATCATTTTTTCCAGGGCAGGCACGGCTGCTTCATCATTCCTGTCCACCAGCAGGCGCTGGGCGTTGAGCCGCCACCATATATTTTTATCTGCCAGCTTTTCTACCAGTTGGTTACTTGCAGCCTCACCAAGGTGCAACCCTTTGGTCCATCCCGGAGGATCGGCATCCTTAGCGCTTATGCGGTAGATCCGCCCCTTCCTGGTTCCGTTATAAAGGTCTACCGTATCCAGCACTTCTTTTGCCATAAATTCAGGTCCTTCTATCACCTGCCGGTAAAAATCCACTACATATAATGCGCCGTCGGGACCGGTATAAGTATTTACAGGTCTTGAATAGGGATCTGTGGAAGTCAGAAAATCTTTCCGCTCCAGTATCCGCTCTGCTTTAGGAGTAATACCGTTAGGTCTCAGGCGGTCTGCATGAACGAGATTGCTGACCGGTTCACAAACAAACGTCACGCTGTCATCGTATTCCTTTGGAAAAGCCCCTCCAAGATAAGCCGTAATACCACAGGCTGAGGTGAATATACCGATGTTTGTAAGCATCTGGTATTCGGGGTTTTTGGTTGTGGGAAACACATCTTTGTGATCTGCAAGCGTTTCTACGGCGCTTGTTATTACCATGCCTGGATTACGCTGCAGGTAGCGGGCCGGGATTACGTCCATAAAAATATGGTTGCTGTTATTCACCATAAAAAGACGTCCCCATGCGTCAAACGTCAGTCCGAATTGTGTTTGCCCCGATAAAGCCTCCATCCGGCGGCTACCGGGCTGAAAGCGGAGACTGCTCTCCGGTAAATGAGGAGCCGAAGAATCATCGGGATAGTGAATATCGCCTTTAGCCACCGGAAGATCGGCAAGATACACCCAGTTGTCGGGCCCGTATTCCGGATTGTTTACGTTCGCTTCAAGATTGGACGTATCGAAGCCGGTAAGCATTATTTTTTTTATGTCGGCTTTCCCGTCATTATTGGTGTCTTCCATATAATATACTTCAGGTGCGTCTGTTACAATCACTCCTTTTTTCCAACGCATGATCCCTGAAGGCAGGATGAGCGAATCTGCAAATACAGTAGCTGAATCCATTTTGCCATCCCCATTCCTGTCTGAGAGCAGCATTATTTTTCCCACGCCGGATTTATTGAAGGGCACACCAGCCATTTCTACCACATACATGCGACCTTCTTCATCTATCATCATATCAACGGGGTCATGCACCAGCGGCTCGCTGGCTACTAATTCTACTTTAAAGCCATCCGCCACCTGGAAAGTGGATAAGTCATTAACAGCGGACGCGCTGAAGGGCGAAGACGGCTCCGGGTGACAGCCGCTGATCATTATGCTGCATAACGAGATAAAGCAAATGAGCAGTAAGAGATTTTTTTTTCTTTCCTGAATAATAGTAATAAACATCTTTTGATTTTATAAGCGATTATTAGTAAATAGTGAGCGCCGATAGCTGACAGCCCACAACCTTAGCATCATTCCAATACTTTGATACGGATATTCCGGAACTGTACCTTCAGCGGTTTATCCGTTGCACTCTGGTGCACCTGAAGACCAATGAATCCATTTGCATCCAGCGAATCAACCAGGGTGGCAACAGGTATAGCATTGATCCATGTTTTAATAGTATCTCTGTTTGCAGATATCCGGTAATGATTCCATGCTTCATTCCTGAATGCCTTTTGAGCCGCGGGCTTATCTTTCAGATCTGCCAGCCATCCCCTGCGGCGTGAATCATAAATGCCCCCGCTCCAGGCCCGGCTGGAAGGGTCTACTTCTACCTGGTAGCCATATACTTCCTTATTACCCTTTACATCCATAGTATGGCTCCTGATCTGTATGCCCGAATTTAATGCCGTGTCTACTTTCACGTCCAGCTCTAATATGAAGTTGCTAAAGGTATCTTTTGTACATAAGATGCCATTGGGGTTATCGGGAACGGTAGTGCCTACGATCTCCCCGTTTTCAACCGTGTATTTTGCAGTACCTTCAACCTGATCCCAACCGGAAAGATCTTTGCCGTTGAATAAATTTACCCAACCGCTGTCAGGCAGATCCGGCTGAGCGGATGCCGCTACCTCTTTTGATGACGAAACAGCTGATCCTCCCGAACAGGAAATGCTGCTTAAAACAGCAAGAAGATAAATAGCTAAGAGTAATTCTGATCTTTTCATTTGATACGGTTTTTAATATCAGACCAATAAAATGATTTTAAATGATTAATTTATTTTTGACCCCGGTATGGGAACTTCCGATTGCTTTGCCAGTTGCAGGACCTCCTGCAGGATTAATGTTTCAATATCCGCTCTCCAGGGAGAGGGCAATCCATATACCATTTGCGATGAAGCTCCTTCATAACCTCCTTCCCTCAATATAGTTGCTGTAGGTATATAAGCCATCACATCATTTGAGTATCCCAAAACAAATATATCCTGACCGAAAATCCGCTTCAGTTCAACAGCATATCCTACAACCACTTCACCTCCTAAAATGATCACCGGCTGGTCTCCGATCTTCCATACTTCAACCGGATAGGGATAGGAAGTGCTGAGTGCCTGCCCATTATTAATCCGGGTGATCAGGTTATCTGCCCACCGCTTTTTATACCCGGAGGAAGTCTCTGCAATGGCAGACAATGCTGCTTTATCGGGAAGATCAGACAACGGTAATGCTATTTCTGAATAGGAAGTGGTTAACCTCGCAGGCTGCGGCTTCATATCTTCACTAAGTATCCTTCCCACAGCGGCAGCTAATTCTTTTCCATATTGCCGTGCCAGCTCCACTGTCCGCCGCGGCAAAGGGTTCTGGTCAGCGCCACATCCCTGCAAAAAAAGCGCGGTAACGCCCGGGTAGTTTTTCTCCAGCTCTGCCTGCGCAAAGCCGGCATAATCGCCTGACCATTTATATCCTGCAAGCACCGTATTGTGGCAGGCATATCCAAATGCCACCGCCAGTAGTTTTCCATTATTATCCGTCACTTTTATAACGGGAACGGCATAATCATTCGGCCCATTTAAATCAGCCTGTGAAGATAATGTTGCTTCAGCATTATTCCTCCTGTTCACCTGAAAGCGTGTGACCCCGTTTCCCGAGTAGAGCTGCGCAGACTGCATGGCGCGAAGGGCTTTGCCCACTAAACTCACCAGCTTTTCACCTAACTGATCAGTGTATTGATCAATATCTTTTTGCTGGCGGGCATTTACCGGATAAATGCTCACAAGAGCATCGGATAATACCGGGCCAGTATGCGTATGAGAAGTGTTGATGGCAATCTGCGACCTGGATAAATTATACTTTGCTTTTAACTGGTCCCGCACATGATCAGACAGCCTTTTCGGAATGCCCACCAGATCTGCTGTCACCAGCACAGCCTGCCGGCCATCAGCATCCTGTAGAGCCAGGGCTTTAGCCCATATATCCATTATCTTTCCTTCTGACGGACGATCCCTGTCTCCATACCCTGCCATCCAGATCGGCTGGTCAGGCGTAATTATCACACTTGCCACTCCTGCTTTCCAGCCTTTGTAATTTCCTTCCTGTCCGGAAACAGTTGTACGCAATAAAGTCAGCATCAGAAGAAATACTATAACCGTAAATTGTGGGGACCGTTTCATTTTAAAATTCATTTATGACCTGTCTGACTGCTGGTGGCCAATTATAATATGCCGCATTGTCCTGTGGTGAACAGTGAATGGTGAATTGATTCACCATTCACCATCACATCATGGCGTAATGGTAATATTCAACTCTCTTGCTATTGATTTGGTTTCATCAATGGTATTGTTGGAACCGACAAAATAAGCTTTATAAGTTCCCGGTGTATTATAGGTGTATTTATATACAGTAGGATTTGCAAGATAAATTCCCGAAGTAACTCTGACAGGTTTATCAATCCCAAAATCCACTTTATCTGCCAGAACAGGCCCCGATACCGCCCAGTTTTCGCTCTGTGGATCATTATAGGGACTGTTTGGATCATAAGGTATGTATTCCGGTACCTGTGCGCCCAACACATACTGAGGGCTTGTAGGGTCGTAAATCGGGTTTTTAGGATCAAAGATCGGATTATTCTCATCATAGATCGGATCAGTGGAATCTTTATAAACCGGTCCGTAAAGCGTTACCCTGGTAGTGGTTATGGTAGATCTTGCAGGTGCGTTGACGGGATTTTCGTCTACGATCCTGAACCCCGCATGCACCTGGTCGGATATAGTAATGGGCGATTGGTTCAATGAGTCGTTGCTGGTTAACGTAAAATTTTCCACCATCCACTGGCGTGCAAATCCATTGTTAACCTGCGGTCTGTTGATGTATTTGAGCGCAAAATAAATAGGCTTCCCCGCAACCAGCAGGTCCGAGATATCCTGTGTACCGGAAGCAACGAATGCAGCGGAGGTGCCTAATGTGAACCGTCCGGTAATATCCGTCCATGTGGCAGATTTTACACTGGCCAGATCATTATAATTACCGTTAAAGTCTGTAGAAGCCAGGATAGAGAATTGATTTGCCTGTGTGCCGGCGGGTGTACCGGGAGCGACTGCACTCCTGAAGCCCAGGTTAAGCCCATGTCCTGCCACATCTACCTCCCTTCCTTCTCTAAAAGCGTAATCGCGAAATATCTCCCCCGAATAAAATGAAATGACATCCGCGTTCCCCTCCAGGTTAAAGATAACCGGTGTCCCCGCTTTATACGTAGTAGCTGCATCTACAGATACGTTGAAGTCAGGAGCATCCTTAACAACGAGTTTTTTTTGGCAAGATACCATTGCGAATAATCCGAACAGTAAAAGATGATATCTAAATTCCATATAAATAATAATTTAATTTTTAAAATTAATGAGCCCGGCGTTTTGGTGAGTGGTGAATAGTGAGACGCAAGACGATAACCGTGAAATTGCCTGCACTGACAGCCGATACCTGACCGCTCATTACCAACCCGGGTTTTGCGTCATTAACCGGTTATTGGTCATTTCTGCATCCGGTATTGGCATCAGCACATCCCTGTCGGATACTCTTGAAAAAGAAAGCACAAAGGCTGATCCGGGAGAGTCCTGTTGTGCAATGTTTCCCACATCCTGGTTTACTTTCAGGAAAATACCCCATCTCAACAGATCAGCTTTGCGCTGCCCTTCCATATTGAACTCTCTCATTCTTTCGTCCCGGATCAAAGAGAGAAATGCTTCTTTTGATGCTGATTGCGCCGGGGTAACATCGCCGTCCTGAACGCTGTAGATGACAGCCGTGGCTTCAGCACCGCTCCCGTCGCCGCCACTGATGGTTATTGTGGGCGGATCAGTATACTTACCTTCATTATAAAAGGTAACTCCTGTAGTATCGCGGTCCAAAACAATGGCAGTTACCTGTCCGCCGGATATGGTAGCTTTCCCGGTTGCCGTGCTGCCATTGCCGGCAGAAAAAGTGACCGTGGGGGGAGTGGTATACCCCGATCCGCCGTTGGTTATCTCTATGCTTTTAACCCCTGTTGACCAGGCTCTTTCCCTGACTTTATTCACAGCGGCAATTGCCTCGGCAGTAGGTCCGTTGATCGCGTTCTCTGCTTCGGCAAACATGAGCAGGACATCCGAATATCTTAACAACGGATGATTCGTTGCATTATAGGTAGGTGAATTGGGGTATCTTGAGGATGCCGGCTCATATTCTCTTCTGAATTTAGCCGGCTGGTATACCCATTTGTCTTTTTCGCTGGCAGGAACAGGCTTCATCAATTTCAACCCGTTCTGGGCAGGATCTGTGACTTTAACATAAGTAAAATGAGCAATAGACCACCATTTTCTCAAATCCCCGTCTTCAAACACGTTGTAGAACGGTGCGGTTATAGACATATAGGCATCCCCGCGGCCGGTGATGGAACCGCTTACAGAAGTGACGCCATTGATCCATCCGGTACTGGTATATTCTGCATAGCTTTTTGAATCATCCACATTATTTCCATAATACTCTGCTTCCCATATATTTTCGCCTATATCATATTTGTTCTGGGCAAGCCCGATAAAGATGCCGGGATAGCTCGGAGCGAGTTTGTGGCCGGCTTCCACATCATCCATTACTTTTTTGGCCCAGGTTTTAGCATCCTGGTATTTGGAAACATCTTTCAACGGCTCCCCCGCCATTGTTAAACAAACTCTTGCCAGCATACCCCGAACAGCGGATTTACTGACAGCGCCACCAAAACCAAGCTCTTTTATACCCGGCACCAGGGGTTCGGCAGCCGTCATATCTGCCAGTATCTGGTCGTATACTTCTTTTACTGAAGACCGCGCGATATTCACATCAGTTACTGAAGCGGTAGGCGTGGTTTTTATAGGCACTCCACCCCAGTATTGCACCAGCAGGAAATAATAATATCCCCTGAGAAAAAGGCATTCTCCCCGTATTTTGTCCCTGAAGGACTGGGCGATCGCCTGATTTTTATCTAAGTTAGCCAGCAGTACATTGGCGCGGTTGACGCCATCCCACAGCGTATTCCAGCAACCGTTCATATAGGGATCCGCCCCGGAATAATTATAGTTGAACGGGCCATTCAACGTAAGCCTGTTCATATACGATTCATCAGCCTGCCATCCCAGCAAATAGTTGGCATAATGCCCCCAGACCGGAGAAGCAGCTAAATTGTTATATACACCGGCTCTTGCCGAAAGCAACTCTCCTTCGGTATTATAGTAAGTAGAAGTACTAAGAAAATCAGTAGGCTTGGTGTCGAGAAATTTCTCACAGGAGCTGGCGCCCAGTAAGAAAATCACAATTGGCAGATAATATATTCTTTTCATTTTATTAATACAATGAGGTGAATAGATTTGGTTTAAAATGATGCCTTTACTCCAATCACTATTGTCTTAGCCTGGGGATATCCCGAAAAATCATAGCCGGGCTGAAGCACATTATTCGCAGTGGAAACTTCAGGATCTAACCCTGAATACTTAGTCCAGGTGAGGAAGTTCTGCGCTGATATGTCAAATGCAAGATCGGCCAGGTGCATTTTTTTGATAAGCCGGGATGGAAGCGCATACGACAATTGAACGGTTTTCAGTCTCAGGTATGATCCGTCTTCGAGGTTTTTGGAGGAAAAGTAACCAATAAAGCCCTGTCCGCCTGCCCTGTAATTCTCATTGGTCTGATTTTCCGGGGTCCAGCGGTTGGCATAGCTCGCATATTGATTAATGCTATGAAACTTATTGCTGTTGCCTTCCAGCAAAAGGCGGTTGGCATTGTAAAGATTGTTTCCGTAAGACCATTGTAAAAACAGGTTGAGGCTAAATCCTTTATAGGTAAAATTGTTAGAGAAACCACCGATATGTTTCGGTTGTCCGCGGCCGATAATGGTCAGGTCAGCGGCATTAACAGTGCCATCGCCATTAATATCTTTCAGTTTAATATCCCCGGGCTGAACGATATTCCTTCCGCTGCCATTTTCGGGAACAGAAGCTTTGAGCACATATACCCCCGGAGCAGGATTATCAAAATCAGGATACTGATAATTGCCTTCCCACACATAGCCGATCATCATGCCAATAGGCTGCCCTACTTTATGGAGATACAAGGGCTGCCCGAACTGGGATAAATAAGTAACAGTAGAGCTCAAAGACGGCTGACCTTCATTCAATGCTAAAATTTTATTCCGGTTAAAGCTGATATTAAAGCTGCTTGTCCAGCTAAAGTCGCCGGAAGTAACATTCACCGTATTGAGGGTAAATTCTATACCGTCATTTCTTAATTTACCCACGTTCTTTGTGGCAGTGCTAAATCCTGAACTGGTTGGTAACTGTGCATTTAACAACAGGTTCTCGGTAGTTCTGCGGTACAGATCCACTTCAAGCGATATCCTGTTGTCCAGTACTCCAAATTCATACCCGATATCAAGTTGTTTTGTTTTTTCCCACTGCAATGCAGCATTTCCAAGCGTAGATAAATAAGCTCCTGCGGTAGGGACCCCATTATTAAAACTATATCCGCCGCCTGTGTTATTCAATACCAGTGTTGGCAGGGCGGCAAAGTCGCTTACGCGGTTATTTCCGGTTTCGCCATAGCTTACCCTCAGCTTTGAATTAGAAATAAAGGGCAACGCATTCCGGAAGAAATCTTCATTATCCATATTCCAGGCCGCTGCCCCGCTGGGGAAATAGCCCCAGTGCTGCAGGAATTTAGATGATCCGTCGGCCCTGAAATTGACAGTAAGGAGGTACCTGGATCTGTAATTATAGTCAATCCTTCCGCCATAAGAGGCCATAGTATTGATGGTATTGGATATGTTTGGACTTGTAAAAGAAGAAGTGGTGGATTCGTCTAATCCGTCCATTCCTTTCGATTCATTGGGCAGGTTAGTGCCCCTGAAGCCGGTAGAGAAAGTTTTAAAACTGTTCACGCCAAAGAGCAGTAATCCACTAACGGTATGCCCCCCGAATGTCTGTTTGTAATTAAGCGTATTTTCGTTAGAATAGCTGTTGGCATCAGTTATTCCCAGATATCCCCATACGCCGTTTGTATTGGCAGGGTTGATAGGGCTTCCCTGCGAGGTCTTGGAGTTATAAAACTGCTCATTGCGGGTCTTTACCTGCATAATACCCCCCTGGGACCTGAAATTAAGCGTTGGGGTAATATCGTAGCTCACATAGGCATTTGCCTTTAAGACACCTGTGATGGTATGCTGGTATTGATTCTGGAGATCAATCACCGGGTTGATCCTGAAATCACTTGGAGTGATATTGTCTGCATCTCCCTGCTCCGCTAAAAGATCTTCGCTGGGATCGTATGAAATGGGGCGGTACATCCATGCCCTTACCAGCGCGGTAGAAGTGGCATTACCTCCTCCATAGATTGACCGTATCACCTGCCCCGACATATTGGTTTGGGTATAGTCGGCTATAATACCCACTTTTATCTTATCGCTGACTGCCTGGTCTATACTTACTCTGCCGGCATAGCGGGAAAGCCCGGTATTCAGGATCACCCCTTTCTGATCAAAAACATTCCCTGATATGGAATACCTGGTTTTTTCAGTACCCCCTCTTATTGCCAGGTTGTAGGTTTGCAAAACTCCAGTCTGAAGCACCTGGTCCTGCCAGTTGATGCCTTCTGCCTTCTTATAATCATCCAAAGTCTTGCCTCCTGCAAAATACTTTGGAGTGATCCAGGCATTCGGTTCCAGTTCCTGCTGGTATTTGATAAATTCATAAGGGCTCATCATGGGTATTGCTTTAGGAGGGAGCTGAAACCCGAGGGAACCGGCAAGCGTGGTTACCGCTTTTCCCACTTTACCTTTTTTGGTTTGAATAAGCACCACCCCATTGGCGCCCCTGGAGCCGTAAATAGCGGTGGAGGAAGCATCTTTCAGAATGCTGATAGACTCTATATCTTCCGGGTTGATGGTAGAAGGATCCAGATTTTCTATCGGGAAGCCATCCAGCACATACAGCGGAGTAGTGCTTTGCGTTAATGAGCCTGCCCCGCGGATCATAATATTGACGCCGCCGCCGGGCTGTCCGTCAACACTGTTGACCTGTACCCCTGCAACTCTTCCTGCCAGCGCCTGGGCAAAGGAGCTCACCGGGGCTTTTTGCATATCGGTTACATTTACCGTACCTACAGATCCTGTTAAATCAACTTTTTTGACAGATCCATATCCCACCACCACTACATTGCCCAGGCTGGAGGCTTCTACCTCCAATACCACATTGATCTGTGTTTGTTTTCCCAGGCTTATCTTTTTGCTCTGGTATCCCACGCTGGATATCTCCAGTACAATATTGTTATCATTGGGGGCAGTAATTGTAAAATAGCCATCGGCGTTGGTATAAGTCCCCGTTTTAGTTCCTGCTATCACTACCGATACATTTTGCAAGGGCTCGCCCTGTGCATTTACCACTCTTCCGCGGATCTGGACCGGGGGAGCTGTTGCCGTTGCTCCGTCCGGAGTTTGCCGGTATCTCCTTATAATAACAGTGCGCTCTGAAACAGCGTATGTCAGCTCCTGTCCTTTAAAAGCAGCATCCAGCACCTGCTCTATGCTGCCATTCGTCACATTCATGTTTATCTTACTGGCATTGGCAAGCATTTCATCGGCATAAAAAAATTTGTATCCCGTCTGCGTCCTTATTTTTTCAAATAATTGCTGCAGCAACATATTATTCTCCTGAAGGGTTATTTTTTGAGAATAACCTTTTGCAGAGACCTGGATGAAAGCAGCGATTATTAAAACCATGGTTAGTTTCATAATTCTGACCGTTTTTAATAAACCCCTTCGGCTTTCAATACAGGGTTTTAAAAGCGTTAATAAATACATAGCTCTGTGCCATTTGGGTGAAATAATGGTTTGTTACGGTAATGATGAATATATTATGTAATCCAAATGTTTACCCGGATTACTTTTTTTCCCTTCTGTTTTAACGGCCAAATTCTTTCTATGCGCAGTCCCATACCTTCAGCAATAAGCATATAGCTTAAGTCTGTTAGAAGAAAGATATCCCCTACTATTGTAATAAAAAAAATCACAAAAAGTTAACCGGTGCAGGTTTCAGGCACCTCACATTTCACGTCCATAGATTTGAACCTAAGCGAATAAGCCACCACTGATTCTCCTCCTGTCCCTATCCACAGCAATTCCCTGCCAAACTGCCATGCCTGTACCGGGTAGTAATGGTAGGAGCCGGGAAATTGAATATCCTTATCACTCATCTTGAGCATACGTGTTGTCAATCAACACCTCTCCCGCCTTTTTTTAAAAGATTGTTGTAATTATCAAAAAATATTTTCTGCTTTTGCCGCTCGTTCAGGTTAGAGGCAAGTATCTTTCCCACGCCTTGGTAATAGCTGTTATCGGATGCAAAAAATAAACGGTCTTCACCAAGGTGCTCTACAGCAAAGTCAATCATGTTCTCAGCATTGTTGCTCCCGGAAGTATCTACATATATATTCGGGTAGTCCCTGAACATCTTACATTCATATTCCCAATCGCCCCCCATGCCAATATGTGCATATTGGAATATCCCTTCGGGATAACGTCTGGCGATATCTACAAAATCTTCGGGTATAGACGTATTGGGCTGCTTATACCCATTATACTTCATCCGGTATCCTCCTACCCCAAGCTGGCATTCTGCATGAGAATGTATGATCATCTTCAGATCTATTAATTTTTCAATGACCGGATAATACCTCGGATCATTGATCTTTACCTGGTAGTAAAGCTCTCCGGTCCCTATCATTCCCGCGTCCGTGCATCTTTTGATCTCGTCTAATGATTCCTGCTTATACGCAGGGTTGAGCACGAAGCCTCCTAACAGCTGATCCGGATATTGCTTAATCGCCTTTATCGTAAGATCATTGAACTTCCTGAACTGATCAGGCGTGCCCGGCATAACATCCAGGTATCTTGAGATAACCTGCTTATCTATGCCCAGTCTTCTTCCATAGTCGAGCTGTGTCCCGGGACTGTCTTCCGTCCAGTATATATGTGCATGCGTATCTATTTTCCGGTATTTCATTACCTCTTTCATCAGGTCATATTTCTCCGGTTTAGTGTATAAGGCATCTTCCTGTCCTTCTTTCGGCCGGATTGGCGCCGGCATACCCTTTAAATGGCTTCCCATTAAGATTCCCGCCGCACCGGCAGCGCTCCGCGCAACAAATCTTCTTCTATCAATATTCATGAGTGAACTATCAGAATGTTATTTAAAAAAATTAATAGCATTGAGTTTAATTGTAATGCATATTATCTTCTGTCTAAAGCAGCGTCCCTTTTTTCCCGGGAATGGTTGAAATACGGATCAATACATTCAATATCAAATTCTTTTAAGATTTTATCAATAGCATACTCACTCACCTCCGATGATACCAGCACCGGGCCCAGCCTGCCCGGATCGGTAATACTCACAGCCTTGCCATATTTTTTTTTCAAGGCGTCTAATTTACCAAAATTATATCCAAGATGTACTACGCGGGAGTCAAGATTGATAGTTGTTACAACAAAATCAAAATAATTGGTGCTGGCGGCTATTACCTCGCCAAGAGGGTTCCGTATTTCAGAAGGCGTACCACCGCCATTGATAGCGCCTACAAAAAAGGATCTGCACAAATAAGCCCACGCCTGCTGCATAATACCTCCATGATAATTGGAAGGGAACAGAATGATGTCAGGTTTTTCCGTTTCATATTGCTTACGTAACTCTTCGAAATTTAAATCAAAACAAATGGCAAACGCTACCCGGCCGAAATCACATTCAAAAACGGGGGCTTCATCTCCGGGTTTGATCCCATCTTCTATCTCGCCGATAGTCGGGAAATTTTTATTATAGAGTCCTGCCACTTTCCCTTCCCTGTTCAGCAGCACGCCTGAATTCCGAAAATTTCCTTCTTCATCTAAACGCAGCGTCCCAAAAGCGATATAACAATGGTTTGCTTTCGCTATTAAAGAAAACAGGCTCGTTATCTGAGTACTCCTTACCTGAAGATATCCCCTCCACTCAGCCGGCTGTAAATTATTGGGCACATCGCAGAGCTCAGGTAAAAGGATCAGATCGGGCTTGTCCGGAAGCACCTGGTCAATCTGGTTTTTCCAAAATGCGATCAACTGATCCACCGAACTTTGACTCCCTTTGATCTTATCGAAATTAAAAGAAGGTCGCCCCCCGATGGTAGCTACTCTCACAAACTTAGAAGCTACTGCATCATTTATCACACATATAGATAGCAGGGCTGATGCCACAATAAGGGCATAGCATTTTCCTGGATTCACTTTTATATTCATGTTCGTTGGTTACGGTTTCAGGTTTGGCGTTTCATGTTTATCGTTGTATGCGTTCCCGTAAAACGATGCAGAGACAAGGCATGCCTTGTCTCTGCATCACAACACATACAACCTGGATTTTACAGAAAAATAAATCCTGCCTTTCTGATCTATCATTGCAGCGCTCACGGTACCGGGAAGCTCGCACAAAACCTCCTTCGTTCCGGCAAAAATATCCACCGCATACAATGTCGTTCCGGCAAAAGCGCCAATATGTTTTTTATCTAATGGAATCAACCAACTGCATCCTTTTCCTTCCAGTGATATCGTTCTTACAAAATCTTCTTTGCCGGGATCGTATATCCGTATCTCTTTGTCTACCACCAGCGCTACTACATTCCTGTGCGCTAAAACCCCGAAACCGGGCGTTTCTCCTTTTTGCAAAGCAAAATCTTTGATGATACCGACACCCGGTTTCCAGACAGCAAAATGGCAATTGATATCATTATTATAGCCAAGCCCGCTGGCGCCGCCATTAGTTGTAAAATACAAATATTTATCATCCGCTGTTAACCCCGCCACCTGTTGATTGGGAACCGGATCATACCAATATTCCATTTTCAGCGTTTCCGGTTGCACCCGCGACAATCCCCCTCCATACACCCCATAAGCTGCAGACCACCCGGTCCATATTCCTCCATCCGGTCCCATTACAGTTCTTCCTACCGGGCGGATCAGCCTGGGCTTAACGCTTGCAAACATTTTGGGATTTATATTATCGAATGCATTCCAGGGCCGGGAGGGATCATATACAGAATGTTCACCCCCGCTATACGCTGTAGTAAAAAGTTTTCCTTCATGAAAAACCATTCCGTACACCTCTCCTCCTGTGTTGCTCAATGTAGCTGAATTCCAGTATTCTTTATTTTTCGGATCATAATTGAATATGGTCATTCCAAAACCACATGCCCCCCATATCATCCCTTTTTCATCCGGCTTTAAGTAAAAAATTTCGGTGGGGGTTGCGTCTACGGGAATCCGCTTCAGATCTTCCGCGTTCAGGGCTCTTTGTTTTTCTAAAACATAATATTCCTGCCCCTTTACACCAGCTACCCTGCCATCTGACAACTGGTTCGGATTTCTTTGCGAAGAACCTATCTGTTTTTTTAGCGCTCCATCTGTATCCTCTATCAGAGACAGGTCCTTTGCCGAATAAAAGCTGAGTGTTCCTTTATTCTCCAGGCAAACAAATCCTGCATTTGTTTCTTTAATGGTATCTCCCGGGTTCCCTAATTTTCCCAGCGTATCATTTTTTATATCGTAGTAAGCAACACCCGGTTCCTCAAAACCATAGGTAATGAAGACATATCCCGGCGTTCCTGCCATCAGTGTCCTGCTATATAGGTTTTTCGGATTTTCAGAGACCTTTCCGAGGTTCCTGAATATATTTGTTTTAGGATCAAACTGAGTAAGGGTACAGCCGGGATAGGTGCCTCCATATACTTTGTCGTCTGAAGCAATGACCATCTGCCAGAAATAAGTTTCTCCTCCGGATACTACCGGCTTTGCAAATGTTCTTGTCTTTAAATCGAAAACATGGAGGTATGCCTGCTCTGTACAGGTACCGACAATGATCTTTTCATTATGCCAGTTGATCAGTCCCCAGGCGCCGGCACCAACAGGCAGCGTAAAGCTTTCCCCCGTATTATTTTGCGGGTCAATAAAAATAATATTGCCTGTCTCGCCCGCTGCAAAATTAGATAGCACAAGCTTTTCCCTGTCATCAAACGGGTCGGTGATCACTGTAGTGGCCAGGATATTGAAATTTCGGCAGGGCTGACCAAGGTATTTCCACTTTTTGGCCCTGGCAGCCAAAGCGCTGTTTCCCGAAGCGAATAATGCCAGGGACATCACCCCGGTGGTTTTCAAAAACTCTTTCCGTTGCATGATAGGTTCATTTTCTTTTGGTCCATTTATAAGCGGCCAGGTATCCGCAGTCAGCATCTATCGCTGATACCCGATAGCTAACACCTTATTGCGCTGCCTCCCAGGCAACATGAGAAGCTATCTTAAACGATGCCCCATCTTCAAAATCATATAAATACCTTTGAGGGTTGCTTTCCGGCGCGGTTGCGCCTGTACCCTCTTCTTTTCGCGATCCGCTTACAAATGTTACAGGGCCACAAAAGATCTTTGTCAGCCTTCCTTCCTTTTGAACGTCGCGTATCCTGTAGCTTGCATCGCGCTCGCCTTTGGTTTCAATCGTGACCTGTTCTCCTATAGAGCGCTTGTCTATAGGCAGTTTTGCATCCACTAACAGCCAGCCTTCATCACTAAATCCCTTATCCATCTTCACGATCTTGCCTTCAATTGCACCGGCAGATCTTAATTTCATTTTACCATATACAAGGGATGAGCCATTGATCAGTACCGCCTTATCAGCTTTATTATCTTTCTCTTCTATGTAGCCTATCGCTCCATTCATTAGCATACCATTCGGCAACTTGACCACATTCCCGGGTATTGGATTGTACAGCAGGTAATCAGTATGTCCATCCGCTTTTTCCACCTTAATTATAATTGCTGCATCATCGCCCTTATCCAGGCGCTGCACAGATGTAATAAAAGGCTTATCCCGGTAAGGTTCAAAAACGGAAATGAAAGTGCTGTTGAGATCTGCGCCGGAACGATGCATCAGTATATAACCAAGCGTCTTTGGATTACCGGGCTTATTTTGGGGAGGGTCACCATCTGCAAGCGCTATATCATTGCATGAAGTCATCGCATGCATACGAAGATGAATATCGTCTGTAGCTGTTATTCCCCGGTATCCTTCCTCTGCCTTCCAGTCTATTACGAATGCAGAAGGAGGAGACACATCTTTCTTTACATTGTATAAAAAAGAATACCCGACAGGAAAATCTTTGGCGGCTGTACCTTTTGGAATATCCATACCTGCATATGTGCCTTTACGCTGATCCTGCAACTTCAGCCCGTTAGCGGTGATCATGCCCGGAGGCCCATGAAAACTGAAAACATGATCATGTCCCCCCTTTATTCTAAAAATATCTACAACATAAGCATTGCTGTCAATGCTGTTGACACCAGAACCACCTATCAGGAACATAGTACGGGTATATTCCTTTATACCCGGGTAAGCTTGTTTTCCATCGAGCTCAAACACGCCAAAACCTTTATCCTGTATAAAGAGCCGGCTATGTCCGCCCCAGACAGGCACCTGCGGCTGTTGATCAACCATGACAGTATTATGAGAAATGGTGCTTTTCGTCCATTCTGTAGTACTGGGTATATTAGTGGCAAATTCAGGGTAGCCCTGGTCCGGCGCCAGCCAGTGCCCGAAAGCAAACAGATCAAAATTGAGCAGGTCGCTGTGCGCATGCATTTTAGTACGCCCGTAATTATTGGCGAGGGCAATACCCGACATGCCCCTGCCTGATTCCAGGAGGGCCAGGCCGAAACCACTCATAAGATATCCTGCTGCCGGCCGTAGTCCCGCCTTTTCACCGATTTGTTGTATCTCGCGATTCACTGCTTCCGGATCATTAGAAAAAATATCCAGGCCAAGCCCTTTCGCCGAATTACCATTAGCACGGTAAGCTGCAACAGCAATAGCCGGATCGCGGGTATAGAGGTAACCCATGGCCATAAATGCGGGATCTGCTGCCTGCATGCTTACCAACCCCGTTGACCCCGCATCCCCGATATTAGGAATAGCTTTACCCAGGGCTGCCATGCGATAGGCGACTGTATAGGCATTTTTAAATTGTGGAAAATCGCGGAAAATATTGTGGTTGGTATAGCCGGGGTAATCCCTGAGAAGAGCTGCCAACATGGAAACCTGTCTTCCCCAGATAAATGCATACCCCGGCGCACCTTCATCGGAAGTGCCATCCCTGTCAAAGCGATTGATCATTAATGCTGCAATAGCGCCGCCGTTGGGTGCAAACAGCCAGTCGAGCCATTGTGAAGTGAAAGGATCTGTGTTTAACGCAATAGCGCAGGTTGCCAGCGTAAGCTGGTGCATGCCCTGGTTGCCACGGATCTGCAACGCAAGCACCGCCTTAAATGCTGTCTTCAGTATACCGTCATCCACATTGGATACAAACAAGTCCCTCGTGCCTTTAGCGTCAGGTAACTTATATTTTTCAGACTGACGCTTCAGGAATGCATACAGCAAAGGATCGTTTTGGGTGCCGCTCAGGATTTTATCATAAGCGTCTGCAAATTTTTGCACCACTCCTGTTTCCCAAATTGACCCTTCTATTTTTCCACGCCCCGAGCCTCCGTCCGAATGATACCATCCACGGTCGGCATAAGGTTTCCAATCCATAGAGGGATAAACGTCGGCAATCCTGTCTAAGAGGATTGCTGCCTTATGAGCATATCTCTGATCACCGGTATAAAGAAAGGCATCGGCAAGCGCAGCCAGCCCGTCATTGATGTACATCCAGTATTTCCATGTATAGTATCCTATATATTTATAGGCACGGCCGTTGTGGACATAGCCAAAGCCGTCATCCACGCCAAATTTATGCAAAGGATCTTTTGGATCGGGATGATCTGTATTAAACAATAAGCTGGTATCGCCCCGGGCAGGATTGAACAACCCATGCTCATCAATAGCGCTTTGATAATATTTACCAAAATCATTGGTAGGAAAAACGGATCCGCAGGAAGGACAGGTTAATTTCCAGGGCTTATTTTCAAAATCCGGGTCGTAGGGATAATTTCCGTATTTGAAAATCTTATCTCCGCAAACAATACATCCGGCAAACTTAGGACCTGCGGCGAACTTGTAGTATGCTACGTCTATCGTCCTTGGCAGATCCTGACCGGGGACCATCATCCACAGCGCTTCATCAGTTTTGGCAAGCCAGGGCTTTGCTTTTTCAACGGCCGCATTTAATTGTTGCCTCGCCCATTCATATTTGCGGCAATTATTCCTGAGATTGGTAATACGCTCTTCTGAATAATGACCTCCGTATATCCGGGTAGCAGATACATTGCCGGCAGCAGATACCAGTAATACCCCCGTCCATATTAACCTTAATATATACACTCTTTTAGTCATTGTATAAATATGGCTTTCCTGATGTTGTTACGAATAAAGGCTGATGGGTCCCGAACGTATGAGATTCGGAATCCTGTTTTTTTTGTGTTTTGTCGTTTACCGTTTGTCGTTTCCTCTTCATCCTGCCTGTGACTTCTTTATCGTCTCTGCATTTTTATGGATCTTTTCAATGGCTGCAACAATATAATCCATGTCTGCACGGGAACCAAGCAATATGTTTTGTGTGAACCATGCTGCTTCCTCATTGCACAGTATATCATTTTGAGGGCAGCGGTTCCTTTCCATGTATCTATTGTAATCCAACTGTTGCGGTGAATACATTTTCTTAAAATTTTTCGATTGAAAGGCATGGGCTATGAACGGCTGGGTATTCAGAGTAATATAACCGCTGGAACAGGGAACGCCCTCTGCTGACAGTGCTTTTAAAAATGCTGCGCGCGGCAATCCCTTAAATGCTTCTTTCTTATAACGGAAAGGAAAAAGATGGAAAGACACTCTCGTCACATGATCATACAATTTATAGGGAATAATGCCGGGGATGGACTCCAGCCTGGATTTTAGATAAGCTGCATTTTCAGCGCGAATGGTAGTTTGTGCTTCCAGCCGCTTTAACTGGGCCAGCCCGATGGCTGCCTGGTATTCTGTGAGGCGCAGCTTGGTTCCGAACATTGAAAGTCCCGCCCCATGTTTTGCAACCATGCTGCCATGGGCAATGCCGTAATTATGATAAGAATAGCACCGGTCTATTAATTCCTCATCATCACTCACAATAGCGCCGCCTTCACCCATCGGGATATTTTTTGAGTTCTGAAAGCTAAAGCATCCTGCATTGCCAAAAGTACCTACTTTTTTATGACTGACCTCCGAAAGCCAGGCCTGGCAGGCATCTTCTACTACTACAAGGTTGTGCTTCTTTGCAATTTGCATAATACCTTCGATATCGCAGGGTATACCTGCAATATGCACGGGAAGAATAGCACGGGTGCGGGGAGTGATCTTTTCTTCTATTTTTTTTACATCTATCTGAAAAGTCTCCGGATCGGTATCCACAAAAACGGGCATTGCCCCGGTTTGCAGCACCGCCTGCGGAGTAGCGATAAAAGTATAGGGCGGAATGATCACTTCATCACCACCGCCTACTTCCAGGCTGGCGAGCGCACAGATCATGGCATTGGTGCCATTGACAGTGGTAACACAACTTTTAGTGCCAATGGTTTTTGCCCAGGCCGCTTCAAACTGCTCCACTTCTTTGGCCCGCGACCATACGCCGCTTCTCAGCACTTCCACTACCGGCGGCTCATCTGCGGCAATATCCCATACCGGCCATTTGGGCCATTGGGGCTTTTGTTGTCCCGGAAGAGCGTTACTGTCCGGTATAGCAGGAGCATTAATGCCCTTTGGTGATTCGCTGGCAAGTAATGACGAAGCCGAATGCATACCCAGCATAGCGCCGGCGCCGGTCAGTAAATTTTGTTTGATGAATTTCCGCCTCGTGTCTTTTTTATTGGATTGCTTCATTATTGTAAATTGAATTTTGAATTATTAAAGAACTATCATAGTGGTGAATAGTGAATTCACCATTGCCCATTCACTCCTTAACACTATATCCCTAACATCCTTTTCACATTCCCCGCTCTTAAAAGCTCTTTTACCTGATCATCGGCTTCATTTTCTCTCAGCGATTCAATGCGCAATAAGCCGGTACAATAATCCAGGATGGGGGAATGTGTACCGAAGCAAAATTTGCCTGTTCCAAACCGATTAAACAAATCTCCCCAGTCTGTTATATTTCTTCCTGATGTATCCATTAACAGGTCCGTGGTTCTGAAAAGCGCTGTATCTTCCTCACCTAAAGCCGTGCTGTTGGCAACATTCACAATCATATACTTTGCATCAGGCACTAATTTTATGATCGGCATTATATCTTTCAGTGACCATTCTTTCTCTATATCCAGCCATGAGCTGGTACGGTTGTCTACCATTCTCAGGCAGAATACAACAGGCATTCCCTTGTCGCGGCACATTTTTACAAGCTCCACACAAAAAGGATGAATAATATCATACCTGTGGTATTTCGGATAGAGGCGTATTCCTTTACATCCATACCGGCTGATGCAGGTATGGAGATCATCCCGCCAGCCCCCGTACACCGGGTTGATCACAGCAAACGGGATAAACCTGTCCTTATACGTTCTTTTACTATTGATCCACTCAAACAATTCTTCATTGGCGTGCTGTGTGTTTTTGTAAAAAATGCCATTAAGATTACTGATCACTGAAACATCTGTTCCAAACTCCTTCATCCTTTCCAACAGGGTATCCGGAGTATCATATTTAAACTGCCGGAAAGGCCAGTGACCCATATAAGCATTACTGTCAATCAACATCTTTGCCTCCTTTTTTCAACCTTTTACTGATATTTTCAAAAAAGATCTTTTTTCGCTGCACTTCCGTCAGCTTTGCAGAAAATATTTGACCCACTCCCTGGTAAAAACTGTAATCACATCCAAATACCAGCCTGTCTTCACCAATGTACTTCATCGCAAAGTCAATCATATCGGCCTCGTTATTGCTCCCCGATGTTTCTACAAATACATTCGGCACATCTTTTAATACCTTGCAGGCATTCTCCCAGTCAATACCACCGCCGATATGCGCAAACTGGAACATGGCTTCAGGGTACCGCCTGGCAACGTCTGCAAAATCTTCCGGCAGGGATATATTCTGAGGCTCGTGCGGGTTAAGTACCACCCTGGAATATCCGATAGCAGAGTGCATCATGATATTCCAGTTGATATCAATGCACTTTTCAATAATAGGGTAATACAAAGGATCATTAATCTTTACCTGGTTGTAAAGCTCGCCCAGCCCGATCATACCGGCATCACGGCAGCGGTCTATTTCTTCAAGCGATGCTTTCCCGTATTTGGGATTGAGCACTACCGTTCCGATAAACCGGCCGGGGTGCTCTTTCATGCATTTCATTACAAAATTATTCCTTGCCCTGAAATCATCGGGGGGGCCTTCGGTATGAGGCCTTATGAAATCAGAGATCATCAATTTTTCAATACCCAGCCTGTCGGCAAAATCTAAGTTAACTTCCGGCCTGTAGCTGCCTTCATCTACGTGGGCGTGCGTATCTATCTTCCGGTATTTCAAAATCTCCTGCATGAGATTTCTTTTCTGCTCTCCCGCATCAGAAGACATTTCCTCTTTACGAGTCAATCCCATCAGGCGGCTGCCCAGCACCATACCGGCGCCGGAGCTGACCGTGTTGGCTACAAATTTTCGGCGATTGATTTTCAACATAAATCAATACAATGCTGAACCTATTACGACCCAAAGTTCAAACAAGTTCATTGTTAAAAAAATTAAGTAACCCGGTATTAGATATTTTGGTCAAATGACCTCACATATAAACACCTTCTTTCTAATTCATTGCCTTTGCCTCTGAGGAGGCGGACTGCGTAACCGGAACGCCGCTGCTTTTTTCCTTTAATGTAAACCTTTCTCATTTGTTCAGATCAACAATAGGGAGCTCTACCATATCTGATAAAAAAGAAAGGTTTTGAATTGATTTTTTGGAAGTATCATCTGAGCGCTTGCCGGACAACCCCTGATAATACTGCGAAATAAAGGATTTTGCCTTAGCATCCTCAGCCTGTAACAATTTAAAAATATTCCTGAAAATAATTCTCAACGTTGGATGAAAAGCTCCCCAAACCGGATAGCCGCCTTCAGGCATAGACGTGTTCAGCCCAAAAGGAGGATAACCTACGAATTGCCTTCCGGTCTGATTGGCATACGCCACTCTGTACCAGCCGTTATCTCCACTCCAAAAGTTAGAAAATAAAGGGTAATCCATATTACCATTCCATATTTTTTCAGCTATCTGGTTGGCATAGGCCCCGCGAAGCGCTACCGGGTCAAAAGCAGGATTGTCATAACCCCAAACTCTTTTTATATTTTCCCTGTTTCTTACAAAAGTTTCAAATGCGGGCACCAGCCTTCTTGAATGACTGATATCCCATGCCACATTCTGTGCAAGATAAGCGCTATCCCATATAACCAGGGTTTTCATTTCCGATTTTCCATCATTGTTCTTCTCCCAGCTAACGGGGCTCACCGCTCCACTGTAACCGGCATATCTGTTATCAAAATGATACTTCCAAAATCCTTTATCCAGTTCAGCTCTCACTCCTTCGGGGCATTTGGTCAGAGAAGTCCTGGCCAGGAACAGGTCGAATATTTTTTTTATGTCGTCTTTTTTGTTTTGCAGATCATTAAAGGCTTTTTTCCCATCCTCCGCAACTGGTTGCGTGCCGCTCTGATATAATTCAGACAGGTCAGAAAGCACAGTAAGACACCAGAGATCTTTGTCGGAAAAAAAATATCTTGAGCTTCTGTCTGCAATATCGGTAACAGTAACATGAAGCCTTTTCTCTACCGAAGTGAAATAGTCTGTCGTAAACCAGCGATTCAACTGGACAGCCATAGTATTGAAAGCCTCAGTAAGAAAAGCTTTCTCTGCCATTGTTTGCTGAGGAGGAGGAATATTTTCGGATATGTTAGTGGCAAGCGCGCCTATGAGCCCCAGGAACTGTACGCTGCAAAGAGGTACTTCCTTTCCAAGAAAGCCATAGGCTGTACATATACTGCCGCCGGAGCAAATCCAACCCGCGCTATTGTCAGCGCCCGGGATAGGTTTCAAGGCGGAAAAAACAGGACTTAACAACTCTACAAGCTCAGCAATTTGCCGGGTATCCTTACACCTCCGGGTCATTTCTACAAAAGACTGCAGCCCTCCTATCTGAACATCATATAAAACATAGACATCACTATCCTGAAACAGCCTCCTCTTAATTTCTGAAGCAAAATGATCCCGGTAATAAGTATTCCATGAATGGATCACCTGGTCATGAATGTCGCCTTTTTTTGAAAAATCAAATGTATCCTGAGATGAAACAGGTTGAATAAATAGAATTAAACAAAATAGTGTTAGATATTTTGATCGCATACTCGCTCTTTTTAAGTGGCTGCCGTCTTGAGTATCCCACAACAAACATATGTCACACTTTGCCAGGCAGCCCATTTATTATTTCATCCGATGCTACGGAATATTGTCCAAACATCTCCAGCAAAAGAATGGCGCCGGTGGTCTGGCTCAAATTCGCCTGCGTATATTTTGATTCCATGCCAGTGGTACAATCCCTGACAAGCATCACCTGGTATCCCCTGTTGCTCATCCGGAGCGTTCCGTAATCACGGCTGAGAATACAGGCATTGGTATTAAAGCCTGCAAAAAGCAAAAAGAGTATCCCCTGTTGTTTGCAATACCGGTGCAATTCCTCACCGGTAGCCACTACAGCTTCTTTACCGGCCGGTACTATTTTAGGATGAAAGGTCAGTGGCGGCAGGCTCTGCCTTTCTGCTTCACGTGGTTCTTTCGGGCGGTTGTATTGCTGGTAAGATCCGCTTAAACTCCTGAATGCCGCCGGGGGCCAGCTATCATGCTTTGTATTCATTTCGGATGCCGGTACCAGCTTCACCCAGTTGGGATGCAACTTTGCCACCGGTGGAGAAGGAGCATGAATGACCTGCAAACCGGATCTGCGGCATGCTGCTATCAAAGGCACAAGGTTATTATTGATGATCGTTTCGGCACGCGCTTCCGTGTCTTTGATATAATGCCGCTGCCATACATCAACAAGAACAAGCGCTGCCTGCGAAACAGGAATATTCCAGTTGAGGGTTGCATAATCAGTATTGGTTTCAAGCCATTCTATTCCGGGGTCTACATACCAGCGGTAATACCGCGGGTGCACAGACAGCATGCGGGCCAGGGGGCCGTCTTTTGCATTGGCAAAGAGAGAAGGCGCAATGCCTGTGCCAAGCAAGGCGCCTAATCCTCCAAGGGAGCTCTTTCTCAAAAATTCACGTCTTGAGCTATCTTTTCTTTTCATGCCTGAACGATTTGATCAGTACCAGGGCTAATGCTTTTAAAAATGCTCTTATTCCTGCAACTCTATCTGTGTGCTGTAATTATAATAATTTCCCGGTGCATTCGTCAAAGCTGAAGCCCTTATGTAATATTTGGTGTTGGATTTTAGTTTTGAAATGGTAAATTCTCTTTCCCCGGTTGTTAAGTTCAGGGATTGCACATTTTCCGTAATAATATTCCCCCCTGTAAAAGTAAAAACATTCGGGTTGATAACATTACTCCATACCACGCCAAGTCTGACCAGCTTTTGACCGGCAGGCACTTTCTCATATTCAACTTTTATAACAGCAGTCGTATCTGTATGGCTGACAACCGATGCTTTTAACCTTACATTTGGTATTGTTTTGATATCAATAGCTGTACTTGCTTTAATGACTATGGAAGGAGTATCCGTTGCTATCTGGAAGGGGCCTTCGGCAACATACCTGTAACTTCCTGCAAAGACCCGGCTGTTGGTAAAGCTGCCATCGGGCAATGTTTTGAACAGGAGGGCCTGTGCTGAACTGCCCTGGTAGAATTTCACGATAGCCCCTCCGTTGCTTCCACCCGACTCGATGGGTGTATTGGTTTCGGAATCAATGATCCTGCCTGATACCGTCAGGTCCGGCTCTGCATAATTATCAATTTTACAACCATTGAAGGACAGTAAAATCAATAAGAAACACAATATATTTTTCATTTTCATTCTTTTTGATTGTTAGTTGATTACCACCCGGTGTTCTGAACAATATTGTTATTAGTGCTGATGTAACCGCTAAGATTGCTGTAATAATCTCTTTCTGTAAAGAGCCGGGTCTGGCCTTCGTCAATGGGATAACCGGTCTTTCTTACATAAATATATTTGTAAGAACCATTATTCTGGTATTTCAGATAAGGCCATAATCCGCCTGCATAAGAATTCTGGAACAACTGGGTGCCGATCCTCCAGCGGCGTATATCCCAAAAGCGTTTATCCTCAAATGCAAGCTCTACTTTCCGCTCATTTCGTATCCTGTCGATGGTCAATTCCGGCTGCGTCAATAATTTAATTCCGGCCCTGTTCCTGATCTGGTTAATGGCATCAAGCGCTCCGGGAAGATCAGTAGTGTTTTCAAACGCAGCTTCGGCATAATTGAGCAATATCTCGGCGTAGCGGAAATCAATATAATTCTGATCAGATTGATTAGGCTCTACAGTCAGCTTAGCCGTGTTTAAATACTTCTTGATATAAAATCCTGTCCTGCTGTAATTGCCTGATTCGAAAGGCCCGTCAAGCCCCACCTGGTTCCTGGAGGGATCTTTGGAAAAAGGCGTCAAAGCGGTATATAAGGTTCCGTCGGTATCATAAATGCCTCTCCATACCTGGAGGTTTCGGGGTGTGAAAACGCTTCCTCCATGAAAAACAGATGCCGCAAATCTTGGATCTTTGTTTTCAAAAATTTCATCCGGGCTGTTATACTCAATCGGGCTTGCAGCGCTGCCTGTTTTCAATATACCCGGTGTGCCATCTATATACTCATAAGATTCTACCATTTCCAGCGTAGGGTCTATAGCGCTTCCCTGGTTGGTGGTATATCCTTCGGGAACATTAAAATTATCATAGCTGTGCGCTTTGCTGGGATAAGCATACGCTTTTTGAAAAATGATCTCCCCGTTATTTTCATCTCCGAAAAATATATTTTGATAATTGGCTACAGGGTCTCCTGTTTTTGCTACAGGATCATAAGCTTTGGTATAAAGGGCAAATTTCTGCGCATCCATTATTGCTTTTGAAGCGGCTAATGATTGATTAAAATAGTCGGTTGCCCGTTGCGCGGGAATGCCTGTCAGCCCGTCTGGTTGAAGATTTCCATATTTGGCTATGGAACCTGCGTACAGCATTGCTCTTGACTTTAAAGCAAGGGCAACCCATTTGGTGGCGCGGTTAGCATTATTCGCATCTCGCGTTTCAGGTAAAGCGGCGGCAGCCGAATCAAGCTGGCTGGAAATAAAATCATATACTTCTTCTTCTTTATTCCGGGGTACCTGCATTTGTTCAAGGTTGCTGCCGTCAAATGTTTGCACCTGGGCAATGATCGGCATTCCGCCATATTTTTTTACCAGGTCAAAGTAATAGTAAGCTCTTATGAAACGGCACTCTGCAGACAGGGAAGCCTTATCTGCATCGGGGATGCTGCTCGTTTGGATCTTTTCCAAAAAATAATTTGCCGTCCGGATCCAGGTATACATGCCTGTATTCAGGAAAGGAGACAGGTTGCCGAAATCTTTAGTGACCGTAGTTTCTTCATGATAAGAAGACTCATCTGTATAATAGGTCTGAAAGCCGGCAGGGCTGGTAGTAAACCCAATAGGCAGGGCATCATATAAGCCTGTCAGGTATACTTCGGCCAATTGCTTCGACTGCCATACGTCGCTGTCGGAAATGAGGTTTAACGGCTTCCTGTCCAGCACATTTTTTATACAGCCTACAGAAAGCAGCATAAAAGTGATATATATATATTTATGAATTTTCATGATCATTTTTTTAAAAAGTTGCATTAATACCCACGTTATAGGTTTTTTGCTGCGGATAGTAAGATAACCTTCCGCTGGGCGCCTCCGGATCAATGTAGTCAAGCCCCGTAAAAGTGAGTAAATTCTGCCCGCTTATGGCAACCGCCAGCTTTTCCAGCCCGATCTTTTTAAAGACTTTGCTCTCAATGGTATACCCCAGGCTGAAGCTTTTTAACCTCAGGTACGATGAATTTTTAAGCCACATGGAAGACACCAGCTTATTATTGGGAGCACCGGCATTAATGGTGCTGGGATATTTCCCGGGTATCCATTCGGAGTTAGGATCCGCCAGATCGGCACGGTGCCACCTGTCCATAAAATAAGCATAAGCGTTCATGCCGTTATTAAAAGGGTAGATCAGGTAGGAATCTTCCAGCACATTGAAGCCTGCAGCGCCCTGCCAGTTCAACACCAGGCTCAGGTTTTTCCAGCTTGCCCCGAACGACAACCCGTAAGTCCATTCAGGCGTAACCCCTTTGCCTATAACTTTTCTGTCGTCGCCATCAATCACACCATCTTTGTTATAGTCTTCATACTTGATATCTCCCGGTCTCAAGGTAGAATTTTGCTTACCGTCCTGGACAGCAGAAGCATTAATCTCTTCCTGCGACTGAAACTGCCCGATGGCATTATACCCCCAGAAGATATTCTGGTAGCGGCCGTTCATGTTATTTCTCCAGCTGTCGTAATCAGAAGCAAATATTTTCGATTCTACATGATCCCATTTAGTATGTGTATAATTAATATTGGCAGATATGTCATAGCGGATTTCCCCGGCAATAGTATTGCTATGGGTAACAACCAACTCAACACCCTTAGCATTATCTGAATTTAAATTTTCTCTCGGCAGCGTTGCACCATAAGTGCTTGGCAATTGTAAAGCTCTTGTTACAAGCAAACCCGTTCTTTTACGATAGAAAAAGTCAGCTGAAATTCCCAGTAACCTTCCCCATAAATCAATGTCGAGCCCTGCATCGTAGGTTTCACTGGCTTCCCAGGTAATTTTCGGGTTAGGCGTTACTGAAGGGATCATTCCCGCGGTAACAGTATTCCCTCCCAATATATAAGATTGTGAAGGATAAAGAAACCCAGCCAGGTATTGAAATACGGCAGTTTGTGTAACATCATTACCCAATTTTCCCCAAGAGAGTCTTAATTTAAGATTGGATATTGCTTTTATATGGTCTTTAATAAAATTTTCTTCGGATAATCTCCAGCCCCCGGATATCCCGGAAAAATATCCCCACCGTGTTGCCGGGGGAAACTTGGGGGAGCCATCGTAACGGAAGCTGTATTCAAGCAGGTATTTACCATCATAGTCATAATTCAGCCTGCCCACCAAACTTTGTCTTCCATTATCAGCGGCGCCACCGCCAGTAATTTGATTAAGATCCGGACCGGCAAAGATCTGGTCTATGGGAACCACGTACCCTTGTCTCTTTGCACTAAAATTAGTAGAATCAAAATCGCTTTCTTCATAAAGTAGCAAGGCATTAACATTATGTTTTTCTGCAATGGTCTTTGTATAGTTCAGAGAGGCCTGGATCTGCGTTAATTGCTTTTTCATATTCCACAACGTTAAATCATCCGTTCCACGAGAGCCGACAACAACAGATTTCTGATTTGCCTCATCCCAATTATAAGTAAGATATTTCTTGATCCAGTCTTTTTGATTAACATAATAAATGTCGCGGGCTAAGGTAACTTTAGCAGACAGCCCTTTTACAAATGGAATTTTATAATTGAGAGACAAACTTCCCTGGAAGGTGTTTTGGTTATTCTTACTATAACCTGTCAGATCCCTGTCTAAGTAAGCCGCCAGTCCATAATTAGTGGAAGCTATTTTTCCATCAGGAGTAGTTGGTGCAAAAATAGGCCACTGGTATTGCAGCCATGAGGCCATCAGGTAAGCACTTTGTATCAGGTTATTACGGAACTGGCTGTTCACCCCGAAATCTACCGAAAGATCAAGATTGTCATTTATCCTTGCATCCACATTGGATTTAAAATTATAGTTCTTAAAATCCTGGGGATCGCCTTTCACCTTCCACATAGATCCTTGTGAAATACCACCTAACAGGAAATAATATTTTATGTTCTTACTGCCCCCTCTTACGGATATGTTTTGCTGTACCTGGGGGGTATAGTCATGCACAAAATAATTGTAATAATCAAAATTGGGATAGGCAGGATCAGTGCCGGCTTTAAATTTATCAATCTGTTCCTGGGTATAAATAATAGGGCCTCCTGAATTTACGGAAGCCTCATTTTTAAGTATCGCATACTGTTCGGAATTTACAAACTTCGGGTACCGGGTAACGTGCTGGGCGCCATAGTTGAATTGATAATTGAACTGCGGCTTTCCTGTAGTACCCCTTTTGGTAGTCACCAGAATGACGCCGTTTCCCCCGCTTACCCCATATACCGCGGCAGAGGCCGCATCTTTTAAAATAGATATACTTTCTATCTCAGAAGGATCCAGCCGGGTGAAATCACGGCCTACGATCCCGTCTACTACCACCAGCGCCTGTCCAAACCCGCGGATGGAAAGGCTGGGATTATCCAGTCCCGGCTCGCCGCTGCTTTGCACTGCTATCAGTCCCGGCAGCTTTCCTGCCATCAAAGTGGAAACACTGGCGGTAGGCACTACCGACAGGTCTTTGGCTGAAACGGTAGATACAGCCCCGGTAAGATTTACCTTCTTTTGCGTGCCATACCCCACAACCACTACGTCGTTCAGGCTGGAAACTTCCACCTCCAGTGTTACGTTGATCGTTGTTTGTTTTCCCACAGCCACCCTTTTGGTCTGGAATCCCACACTCGAAATTTCGAGCACAACATTTTTATTATCGGGAGCTGTCAGTGTAAAATTGCCATCGGCATCGGTAACAACCCCTGTTTTAGTGCCTGCAATCAATACCGAAACGTTTTCCAAAGGCTCGCCCTGTGCATCTACCACTTTTCCGCGGATCTCGACGGGAGGAGGCGTTAATGTTGCCCCGGCCGGCGACTCCCGGTTTCTTCTTATAATAATGGTGCGCTCCGAAATAGTATAGGTCAGTTGCTGGCTTTTAAGCGCAGCATCCAGTACCTGTTCAACGCTGCCGTTCACCACCTTTACGTCTACTTTTTTTGCATTGACCAGTATTTCATCGGCATAAAAGAACTTATACCCTGTTTGTGCCCGTATCTTTTCAAACAATTGCTGCAGTGATACATTATTTTCCTCTAAGCTGAGCTTTTGGGAATAACCTTTTGCAGAAACCTGGAGAAGGGCAGCCATTATTAAAACTATTGTTAGTTTCATAATCCTGACCGTTTTTGATAAAACCCTGCGGTTTTCATAACAGGGTTTTAAAAGCGTTAATAAATGCATAGCTTTGCGCCGTTTGGGTGAAGTAATGAATTTGTCTCGGAATGATGAATATGTTATGTAATCCAAATGTATACCCGGATTTCGCCGCAAACGAAGTCCGGTTTTCATTTGTATACATCTCCTGTCTCAGCCGCCTCTTATGTAGAACAATTTTGATTTGAGTTGCAGCATCACATCAACAATTTAATTATGTGAAACAATTACTTTTCTGCCTTTGATCCTGAAATGCGCTTTACCGGGCAGTGCCAGATCCTTAAATACCACAAATACATTTCCGCTTGGGGCCAATCCGCCGGGCAAAACATATAGTTTAAGTCTGTTGAATAAAAAGCATCCCCTATCCCCAGGGATAATTTTTTTTGACGGGGTAAGGTCTCATGTAAGGCAGTAAGGCCTTATACCCTACCCTCACTCCTCTCTCACCTGTTCAGGATCGTCTTAATTGCTTTCATCAGCACCGGTTCAGCTTCAGGTCCTACGTTTGACGCCCGCTCACTTACTTCATATCCTCCTTTTTCATACGCTTTTGCGGTGCCTACATATCCCATGCCCAGGTCGCCGTAAGCAGCCATTGCCACAAATGAGCCGGGACGCTCTGCTTTGGCGGCAAGCTGGTATTCTACAAACAGCTCGCCCGGCATATATAAGATCCTTGCATTGTTTATCTTCAGGCACCCGATATCAATCTGCTTACCTGCTTCACACCTTTTCAGCCAGGCCATTTTACGGGCAATGCCGCTGTTTTTTACCAATAAAGCGTTGCTGATCTTAAGCTCTTCCTGCATGGCATATAAATATTTAGCAGGTGGTACAGATACCGGTTCAGTGATCCAGTGTACACCGCCTGCGGTAACCGGTTCTTTTTTGGTAGACTCCCAGGCCCGCTTCATGCCATCAGCCAGCCGTTCTGCCAGTATCAGCCGGTTTTCGTGTGAGCCGTCATTGTACTTTCCGGCCGCAACATTACCGCCGGCTCCGTTAAAGTGAATATGCAGCGCGTCCGGCACCGCCAACTGGCGAAAAAAACGTGCAATGCCCGGGAAATCGGGATTGGCAACACCGGTACGATAATAGCTTTGCGGATGCGTGGCATAATAAGTCAGTACCACTATGGGCTTATCCCCATTCCAGAAGCTCACCATAGACAATACAGGATCAACCAGCCCTTCGGGCTCGGCGCGCAGTGAAGCATCTTTGGTGGATGACATCCTGGTCGTGCGCACTTTTCCGTCAGCGCCATAGATATTCCTGTTGGAAGCCACCTGGCTCACTTTTGCCGTTCCAAAGCCAACATGCGTTACCGGGGAGGCTTTTTTGAGGCTGCTTCTAACAGCAACGGATAAACGCCGTATCGTTTCCCTGCCAAAATCGCCGTCAAAACTTACCGGGTTGTTGGGAACGGGGTCTATACCGTTTTCGAGCAGTACCTGCTCTGCCCCGGCGTCATACCTGGGCGCATCATGCTGGTGCAGCACATTTACAGAAACGCGCTGAGGAATAGTACCTGCTGCTGCGGCAAGCGCATTTTTAAATTCATCCATTCCTTCATTGCCTATTCCTAACCAGTCCACGGCACATAACACCACCGGTTTGCCGGCACCAGTTAATACAATCCCGCGGGCACGCAGGCCCAGATCCCAGTTATTGATCATCCTGTCGTAAGCCAGCGAGCTGCCTACCGGAGGTGTAGCATCAATATCAAAGGTGGACAAATGCAGCCCGGCAGCAACTGAATCCTGTTGTACATGATAAACAGTATATGCTCCCGCGAAGGATCCCTTATACAATAAAATCAATAAAACCACCGCAGCCAGCTGCATTACCGATGAACGGGATTCGTTGATTTTATTTTTTATAATGATCATTGTATTTAGAGGTGAAGCTGCAATGGTGAGCCGTGAATAAATGTGAAACGTCAACCGATAAACGTGAGCTACACTGCGCAACTTTTCACAGCTCACTATACGCGCAAGGCATACCTTGCACCTACAGCATTCACGTCTCACTTTCACCATTCACCATTGCTCATTCACTACCTCGCTCATCTGTGCAAAATCGTTTTAATTGCTTTCATCAGCACCGGTTCCACTTCAGGCGCCACATTTGACGCGAGATCGCTCACTTCATATCCTCCTTTTTTATAAGCTTGTGCGGTACCAATGTATCCTGTTCCCAGGTCGCCGTAAGCAGCCATTGCCACAAACAAGTCAGGACGCTCAGCTTTGGCAGCAAGCTGGTATTCTACAAACAGCTCGCCCGGCATATACAGTATCCTTGCATTTTTTATTTTCAGACAAGCTATATCTAATTTTTTCCCGGCCTCACATCTTTTCAGCCAGGCCATTTTCCTTGCAACATCATTATTTTTAAGCAGCAGGGCATTGTCTTTGGATAACGCTTCCTGCATTTTATACAAATACCCGGCGGGCGGCAAAGATACCGGCTCAACTATCCATTCCACATCCTTGTCAGATATCGGTTCGCGCCTGGTCGCATCCCATGCACGTTTCATACCATCTGCAAGACGGTTGGCCAGCAGGAGACGATTCTCGTGAGCGCCGTCATTGTATTTACCGGCGCCAATATTGCCCCCGGCACCATTAAAATGAATGTGAAGCGCATCAGGCACAGCAAGCTGGCGATAGAAACGGGCAATGCCGGGGAAATCAGGATTAGCAACCCCTGTACGGTAATAACTTTGCGGATGGGTGGCATAGTAACTTATAATTGCGACCGGCTTATCCTTATTCCAAAAACTTACAAGAGATAATACAGGATCAATTACTCCTTCAGGCTCCGCGCGTATAGAAGAATCTTTTGTAGCAGTATAGCGGGTTACACGGACTTTACCATCCGCCCCATAAATATTTCTATTGGAGGCCACTTTATATACTGTAGCCTGACCAAGCCCCAAATGAGTAACCGGTTGCGTATGATCAAGAGCGCTCCGGACTGCAACAGCAAGATTGCGGATCGTTTCCCTGCCGAAGTCACCTTTAAAACTCATTGGCTTGTTAGGGCCCGGATCAATCCCTGCTTCAAGAAGGATCTGCTCGGCGCCTTCATCATACATCGGTGCGTCATGCTGGTGCAGTACATGAACTGCAACCCTGTGCGGGGTGGTCCCGGCGGCTGCAGCAAGTGCATTTTTAAAAGCATCCATACCCTCGTTGGATATTAATATCCAGTCTATCGCACACATCACAACAGGTTTTCCGGCGCCTAAAAGGACAATACCTTTGGCTCGTAATCCCAAATCCCATCTATTAATTTCAGGATCATATGCCAGGTGACTGCCTACAGGCGGCGTAACGTCTATATCAAATGTGGATAAGCGCAACCCGGCAGGAACGGAATCCTGCTTTACCCGGTTAACATTATACGTGCCCGCAACTGATCCATTGTAAAATAAAATCAGCAAAACCACGACGACCAACTGCATTATTGCCGAACGGGAATTGCTGATTTTATTTTTGATCATAGTTATTGTATTTTGGGTTCAGCTTACAAGTTTCAGGCACATCTTATACTTTTTGCCTTACCCCTTATACCTGGATACAACCTGTAATCTGAAACATCTTACCACTTATCGCTTACCGCTCATCAGTATCCCGGGTTCTGCGGGAACTCCGCCCCTACATTCAGGTCAATCTGGGTCTGAGGTATCGGCCAGAGAATATTACGTTCCTCAATATTTGCTCCGGGGCAGAGGGGGTTATCGTTATATTTGCGCACTCTCTCAATAAGCTTGCCTGTGCGGCGCAGGATAATAAGGCGCCATTCTTCGCCATACAGCTCTCTTACTCTTTCATCCAGTATATAATCAATGTTTACGTCTGCAGGATCTACCGGAGTGGCATGTGATCTTTCCCTCACTTTGTTGATATCTGCTGCTGCAAGATCCGGCTTACCTAAATCAACATACGCTTCGGCACGCAGCAATAATGTCTCGGCAAAACGTAAAGCATACCAGTCCTTATGGGTAATGCCCCCTCCCGACCTGTTGGGCTGCAGAAAATAATGCAAAGGATCAGTAAACTTGATATGAATAGGAAATATGATCTTGCAGGTATCTGCTATAGGGTTGGGACGTGGCGGGTTATAAAGGCTGAAATCAATTTTATGATGATCATAGGCCGATCCGGGGCTGTCATAATAGAAATTGCGCTTCAGGTTATGCTCCTTATTACGGTCATCCGTATTCCAGTCGCCCGCCCATATATGATAATACACCAGGCTGGTGCCACGGCAGTTGGCAGTGGGCCGTCCCAACGTATCGGAATAGCCCGTATATATGCCGTTATACAGTTCTCCCCTGAAACCTTTTTTACCATCAGGAGTAAGTCCAATATCAAAATACCGGGGACCAAAAATATAAGCGCTTGCTATTTGCCCGCCGCCGGTGGTTGGAGGAGGCTCTGTCTGGATCACCCACATGGCTTCTGTATTCTCCGGCAGGTTATGGTTACCAAAATGAAAAAGATCATAATATGCATCGCCTGATCCAAAAACATCATTACCAAGACCTGTTCCAAAACGGCTGGTCATTAATGCATACCCGTAGTCATTAATTACGTGTGAAGCAGCGTCTACAGCCAGTTGAGCCTCACCCTCCTCCAGGTAAGTTTCGGCAAGGTAATGCCATGCAGGTCCCTGGGTAATTCTGCCGGGAGCATCTTCCGCACCGCGCCTGGGCAGGTTTTCTGCAGCAAATTTAAAATCGTCTATCATCAGGCTGTGGATGTCGGCAACAGGATCCCTGTGAAAGTCTGCTTTTGCCGAGTTGACGGGCTCCTTCAGCAAAGGGATATCGCCATACGTAGAAACAAGGTACCGGTATGACCATGCCCTGAAAAACCTTGCTTCCGCTATGTATTTGTTTTTTCCAGCATCACCACCCTGGAAGGCCGTTGAATCTGCTTTCTGAACTTTATCAATCAATACATTTGTCCACTGAATGATCTGGAAGCCTACCCTCCAGGTATCCACGTCCATTCTTGCAACCGGTGTCAGATCATCTTTATATGAATTAATATATCCCGATCCGGGACCCGGAACTTCACCGTTGTATCCAAGGTCTGACCCATGTGTAGCCCAGTTCATTACGCCGAATTCCCCAAAGGAATAATAAGCAGACCGTACGCGATCATGTATGGCTGTTATGCCCTGCAATGCCCCGGCTTCGGTGAGGTAAGCATTATCCGGTGACAAAAAATCAAGCGGCTGCTCATCCAGCACACTCTTACTGCAGGAGCTGAATATCCATAGTGCCATCACCGCTATTATTAAATATTTTCGACCGAGTATTTTTATATTCTTATCCATGATTTGCTTTTTAAAATTATCATCAATTATGATCCGCAGCATCTATTATAAGCTAAGCCGTAGTCCTGCAATAAAGTTTCTCATCAGCGGCGTATCGCTGACACCGATCTCAGGATCCCATCCCTGCCACTTCGTCCACACATACGGGTTCTTGCTTGAAATATATACCTGGGCCGACTGCAGTTTTAATTTACTCAGCACACTCTTTCCTATAGTATAGCTAAGCGAAACATCCTGCAGCCGAACAAAGCTCCTGTTCTGGTAAATCCCGCTCTGACGAAGAGGAATATTATAAATGCCTGTCGTATTAGTGGTTGGGGCATCAGGCCTCCAATAAGGATTAATGGCAGAATTATTCTTCCTTTCAGGAAATTCATAAAGGGGATTGATCATAGCGGCATTATCTGCCAGGTAACGATTTTTGCTGCCCTGTATGGAATTGATAAATACAGAAAGTGTGAAACTTTTATATGTCAATGTATTGCCTATACTAAATCTGTAGCTTGGCGCTTCATACCCGATCACCTTCCTGTCATTGGTAGGATCTATAGCCCCGTCACTGTTGAGGTCGGCATACCTGAACTGTCCCGGGTACCATCCGCTCAGCACTTTTCCTTTGAAAAATTCGTCTTCTGTCCATACGCCCCCCGTCATCTGGTAATCATATATTGCGCTGATAGATTCGCCTACAAACCATGCATTGCCAATATCTTTGTCGTTAGTTCCTCCGTATAATTTTGTGATCTTATCCCTGTTGAGGGCAAATGTAAAATTGCTTTCCCACCTGAGCGCTCCGTCAAGGTTTATAGATCTCAGGTTAAGCTCAATACCCTTATTACGGATCCCGCCGATATTGGTCCATACGCTGGCGTAGCCTGCAGTCATTGGCAGTTGTCTTTGCACCAGCACATCGGTAGTGTTGGCAGTATAAAGATCAACCGAGCCGGTGATGCGGTTTTTCAGGAAGCCGAAGTCTGCACCTGCATTGTAGGATGCTGTTTTTTCCCAGGCAAGATCTGCGTTGCCCAGGGTGCTTGGATACAGACCGATAGCAGTAGAGGAGCCATATACATAATAGCGGGTGCCCATTCTCGACAGGCTTGCATAGCGGCCTATACCCTGGTTTCCATTCTCCCCATACGAAAGCCTGAGCTTTAAAGAAAATCCTTTATCTCTTAAAAAAGACTCCTCCGAAGCTACCCAGGCTACCGAGGCGGAAGGAAATGTTGCAAATTTTTTATCTGCGCCAAATCCTGAATAACCATCGCGGCGCACAGTAGCCGTAAACATATAGCGCGACAGGTAACTGTAATTGACACGCCCCATATAGGCAAGGCTGTTCTCTTCATAAGCGGTAGAAGCAGCAGTTGCTCCTTCGCCAAGCCCCAGGTTATTATAGCCCAGCACTTCATTATCAAATCCCTGCGCAGTAGCCGTTGTGGAATTACCTTTATTCTGTTCCCTGCTGAAAAGTAAGGTAGCATTTACCGAGTGCTCACCAAATGCCCGTGAATAAGTAATAATATTATTGATATTCCAGTTCCGCGATTCAGAGGGGCTTTTCACCGCCAGCCCGTGGTTGTTCACACCCGAAGGTGTAGCGCTTGAATTGAAAGTGTTATTATTCGTATTGGCATACACATGGGAATAATTGAATTCATATTTCAACCCTTTTATCCACGGCACATTTATTTTAGCGCTTCCTACGGCGAACAACTCATTGCTTATATCTGAATTATCAATATAGAGGTTTACAAGAGGGTAAGGCTGGTACAGCTCGCCTCCCAGGTAAATATCATAATTAGGCTTGCCTATGTAATTATTAGCCAGGGGGCTTGCCACTCTTGCGTTTGCGAGGCTGGCAGGTATACCTGAATTATCCCTGTAGCTGTAAGAAAAATTCACTCCTAAGGTAAGCCAGTCATTTACTTCGTTTTCCAAATTGCTGCGCAGCGTGATTCTCCGGAAATTGTCATTCCGCTGGATCCCATCAATCCTGGAATAGGAGCCTGATAAATAGTAAGATGTTTTATTAGCGCTTCCCTGCAGGCTAACATTGTAATTCTGCATGGGAGCCGACTTCCGCAACACCTCTTTCACCCAGTCAATTTCATTGCCTGCAAGATAGTTTTGCTGCTCTTCGTATGTTTTTAAATAAGTAGATACTATATCCCGGTTGGTAACATCAGGTCTTACCGGCCTGCCCGCAGCGCTGGTCGGATTGGTTTTATACCAGGCATATACTTTATTTTCCCAATCATAGTCTGCCAGCCTGACGGCAAATTCATCGGCATTCATCACTCTCATGGGATTATTGGTCATATCCTGAAACCCGGTGTACGCGCTGGCTGAAACTGTTTGTTTTTTTGCTTTGCCTTTTTTGGTAGTGATAAGCAATACGCCATTGGCTGATCTTGACCCGTATACGGCTGCGGCGCTGGCATCCTTAAGCACATCTATTGTTTCCACATCGCTGATATTGATATTAGCGATACTTCCGTTATAGATTACGCCGTCCAGTACGATCAAAGGCCTGTCGGAAGCAGACAGGGAGGTTTGTCCTCTTATAGACAGTGTAGGTTCGCCTGATGCGCCGCCTCTTTCTTCAAGGTTTACCCCTGCAGAAGTTCCCACCAGCGCCTGCAAAAGATTTACATTTGCCTGGTTGGCTTTCTCAGCCATATTCACACGAACAACAGCCCCGGTCAGATCTTTTTTCTTTTGTGTGCCATATCCCACCACAAGCACTTCGTTGTCTTCCATGATATCCGGTTTCAACGTAATCGAAATATTCGTTTGGTTACCGAGCTTCATTTCAAATGCCTCCATGCCTACATGTGAAATAACCAGCACATCTCCGGGCGCTGCATTAATAGAAAAATTACCTTCCGCATCTGTTTTTGTTCCGTTGCTGGTTCCTTTTATCAAAACAGTAGCGCCTTCCAGCGGTTGTCCCTGCTCATTGGTAACCTTTCCTTTAATGGGAGCAGCATCCCGTGATAAATTATTTTCCTTAAGAGCGATCCTTGGGGAAGGCTCATTTGCAGCAGCGTGTAGAACGGCAGCCATTATTAAAACTATTGTTAGTTTCATAGCCCTGACCGTGTTCAATACAATCCTGCATCTTGCAATAGCAGACTTAAAAAGCGTTAATAAATACATAGCTCTGTGCCGTTTGAATGAATAATGATTTGTCGGGATAATGATAAGTATATTATATAGCTTAGTCTGTTGAAAAGGCATTGTCCCCTATGCCGGGATAGATAAAATTTAGCTGCATCAGGATATTGCAGTCCTAAAGTCTGGAGTAATTAATCTTTGAACATGGATGTACGGTTGCGCTTTGTGCGGAAGACTGCAAAGACAACAATTTCAGTTTTGATGATTTGTTATGGCGACACAATTACTTTTCGGCCTTCAATCCTGAAATGCACTTCGCCGGTCAGCGCCAGGTTTTCAAACAGGGCGGATGCATTTTCACTCCGTGGCAGCTGACCGGTAAAATGCAGGTCTACATTACCTTTATATTCTATATCCACATCATACCATCGCGACACCTGCCGTAATACCGCGTGCAAATCGGCGCTCCTGAACTGAAAGTTGCCCTGTATCCATGCAACTGCTTCTTCGGTATCAACATCTGTGCTCACACTCATTTCTCCATTTTTACGGATGTCGGATTGCTGCCCCGGCAATAAGATTTTTTGAAAAGTCCCGCCCTTTGTAGTTTGTTTTATCTTCCCTTCCAGCAAAGTGGTTTTGACCGTCGCTTCGTCTTCGTATGCGTTTACATTAAAGTGCGTGCCGAGCACTTCAATCTCGCTGTTATTGATCTGTACTTTGAAGGGTCTGTGCCTGTCGCGGGCAACTTCAAAATACGCTTCGCCTGTAACAGATACACTGCGCCCTGCCGCCGTGAAAGCCACAGGAAAGCTGATAGAAGAAGCTGCATTCAGCCAGACTTTTGTGCCGTCTGACAATGTAACCTGGTATTGCCCGCCACGGGGTGTGCTTATGGTATTAAAAGCCGTTTCATTATTCGCATCCTTTTTCACTCCCTGTCCGGTATAGCTTAATAAGCCATTATCTAATTTGAGCACTTTAATATTTCCCTGCCGGCTGAGCATCCCGTTGGAAGCGCTGTCCAGCACGATGGTTGATCCGTCGGCAAGAGTGAGCAATGCCCGGTTGCCCCCCGGAACAATATCCGTTGCAGCAGGAATTGAATTTTTTTGAGCTAATGCCGCGGCCGGCAATTTACCGGAGTAGATGTAATAGTATACCGCAAGAGATGCCAGTATCAATATCACGGATGCCGCAATAACAGGCAGTTGCCATCCCCGGAAAAAAAGCCGGTGTGTATGGCTCCTGTAACGTGTAATAGTATTAAATATCCTGCGCTGAAGTCTTTCGTTGATTTCCCGCTCTTCGCCGCCCGGGGATAATGCCGTTTCGTCATCTGCCAATGAGTTATACCATTGATCCAGCTGCAAGCGTTCTTCTGCGCTGATGGCGCCCTTAAGATACTTTTCTATGAGCACAGCTATGTCTTCAGGAAGATACATATAGTCTAAGTCTGTTGAAAAAACCCCTTCCCCTATCTACGCGGGTAAAATTTTATAAAAATAAGTTGAAATGCAGGCAATAATGAACTGGCAGATGAAAATTTCTCGCGGCGTTCACAGCGAAGCAACGCTCACAACGAATTTTCCTTTGCGGACTTCACCTCTTTGCACACTGCGTAAAATAATACTTATTGCGTGATCTGAACAGTAGAGACCTGCCGGAGGCGGATTTCAATCCGTTGCACATTTCCACTTGCGAAAAATTGAAATACACCCCTGCCGGTCAGTTTTTCTTCATAATATAGCTAAAGATATCCCGCGTCTGCCGGTCAGACAATTTATCCAAAAGGCGCTCGGGCATAATAGATACAGGGCTCGCACTGACTTCCCTGGCAACCACCGTAGTTTCCCTTCCGCCCATAGCCGGCTGAATGGTAATATTGTTTCCATTACGGGCTATGATCCTGCCTTCCAGCGTACGCCCATCCGCTGTAACGATCCGTTGCACTTCGTAACCCTCCCGGATATCCGCATTTGGATCTACAATATTTATCAATAATGTATTGATATTATCTCTCTCATACCCTGTAAGATCCGGCCCTGTATTCCCACCTTCATTATAGAGCTTATGGCACCCCCCGCAGGTGCTTAAAAAAAGCAACCGCCCCTGCCTTTCATCCCCTTTTGGAGAAGATTTAACCAGGTCTAAAATTTTATTCATCCGTGTGACCTTCTCAGACGAGGTCAATGCCCGGGTATCCGGCCATAATTGATCAACTGTTTTATTGATACCGGGATCGCCAAGCAGCTTCAGGCGCCGGGCAATATCTTCCGGGATATCCCCTTTGCTGATCCGTTTACTTTCCACAATTGTGGTAAGCAATACCTGCGCCCATGCAGCACGTGCAGCCAGCAAATATAAAGCCGCCATACGATCCCTGTAATCAGCATGGAACATAGGATACGATTTCACCACCCGGTCGCCGATCTCCGCCTTGTCATACCGGGATAGCGCTTCCAGGGCAGCTTCCCTCAGCGCACTTGAAGTATTGCTGTTCTCCACGATCTTTAGTAATACGGGAACAGACCGGGGCTGATCAATCTCTCCCATAGTGTAGATATAAGACAACCTGTGGCCAATATCAGCTTTGTCATCTGCTATAACAGCCAGTGCCTGGTTCACCGCCTGCCCTTCTCCTGTTTTTAAAGCCAGGGTTAATGGAGCATCTCCAAACTCAGCGTGGAATGGTCTGAGCAGCTTCAATAGATCCGGGGGGAGCTCCTCCATGTTCCGCCCGCCCAATCCCTCCTGTAAACCGCTCACCAGCAGCCTGGATAATTTAACAGACGGAGATAATTTTAAGAGCCGGGCAGCAGAGGCATAGTTTTCAGCTCCGCCGGCCATGATATATCGTTGCATGAGATGTTTCAGGATCACCTGTTGTACAACCGGGTCAGCCCATATACTACGATCTTTAAAGACAGCAAGCACTGCCTCCCTATCCTGCTCTGCTTTCGACTCTAAGACCCACCAGATCAATAAAGGTATATCGGGATCATCCGTATCATTGTGGCTTTTCAGCAGGTTCCTGATAACCGGAATAGCATCCCGGGCAGGAAGCCGCCGGGCAGTAGAAGCCAGCTGGCTTCTCACTTCGGGATGAAGCTCCTGTAAGGCTAACCCGGAAAGCTGATCAGCAATAACAGGCGAAACGGTATTGGCATCACCCAACAGCCTGACACCCCACATTCTTACAAACGGGTCTTTATGATGAAGCGCTGCTACGGCTATTTCATCCGTAAAACCTCCGCTGAGATTAATAGCCCAAAGCGCTTCCAGGGCAATCTGTCCATCGCCGGACTTCAACAGCCTTATCAGCTGCGGAATAATGGTCTTGTCTTTCCTGTCTCCCAAAAGAAGCAGCGCCTGCTTGCGGAACCATTCATTCTTATTTGAAAACAATGCTATCAACTGTTCACTTGAGTAAGTATTCAGATCGAATGAAGGATGAGGCGCATAGCCCTCTTTTGAACGGAGCCGCCAGATGCGTCCGCTGGTCTTATCCCAGTTATCCCGCGGATCCACATGCGACAAACGGCTGTCACACCAGTCAGCCAGGTATACCGCTCCATCGGGACCGGCCTGTATATCTACCGGTCTGAACCAACGATTATTGGTTTGGACAATTTGCTCTTCATCAATATTTTTAAAGGAAGATCCATTTTGTTCAAAGCGCCCCAGTTCCACATAGTTCAGTAAAGGATTGATGGCAATCATTTTGCCTTCATACCGTGCCGGCAGGCTTCCTGCTTCGTATTTAATAAAAGCATGTGTAAACCGCTTTTTATCTCCCCGGTAAGCCATATTAGGCAAAAACCCAAAGGCATAAGGATTACTGAGCGGCCCGTGTTTACCCCAGCTTTTGATATAATATCCTCCCTGCTTATAATAAGGTCCGCGATCCGTGCCATTACTTCCCGAATAAAGGCGCCCTTTTTCATCTATCTCAATATTGAAAGGGTTATTGCCCCCTCCTTCTGCAAACCTCTCCACAACATGCGTCTGCGGATGATATCTCCAGATAGCCTGTCCCTGTAAGAACAGATCCTTAACGGCAGATGAACTGATGGTTGAAGTGGTCGTGCTCCCCTGGGCGCCATACAGCCAGCCGTCCGGTCCCCAGGTCAGGCTATTGGCTACAGCATGGGTATCCTGCATTCCAAAGCCGCTTATATGCACCACAGGAGGGCCATCCGGAATACCGTCATCATTCGGATCGGGATAGGCCAAAAGATAAGGCGGGTTCAGCACCCATATATTCCCGCGGCCTATCGCTACGCTGGTTGCTATGTTCAGCCCGCTGACGGCATCTATAGATTTGTCGTATATACCATCACCATTGGTATCTTCAAAAAAAGTGATCTTATCTGCTCCTTTTATTCCTCCTGGAGGAGCCTGGGGCACTTTATCAAATGTGACCCTTAAGTAGTTGTCAACGCTCATTATCTTAAGCCCTTTCGGGTAAGGATACTGGTTATACTGTACCACCCAAAGCCTCCCGCGATGATCAAAGCTGATCTCTACAGGCTGGTTTATTTCAGGTTCCGATAAAACCAGGTCAATGGCAAGATCACCGGCAATTTTAAAGCTGTCCAGCATTTTCCCGGGAGCAGGCGCCGCCGAAGCATCCGAAAGGGCTCCCAGTCCTTTAAAAGATTTCAGGTACCGCGCCACATCTTCATTGCCCGCTACCGAATCTATTGCTGAAGCAGCAGTATCTGTACTTTTCTTCACTTTATTTTCATTACAACCTCCTACTCCGATAACAATGAGCACTGATACGGTAGCGCTACCTAAAATTTTCTGAAGGATTTTATAATGCCGTAATAGTTTAAACATGTCTTTTAATCCTGAGCAGGAATTAAATGATTTAAGGTATAACAAATAAGATGATTATCCAGGCTATCCCCTGATTGCGTTTTTATGTTGCCTAAATTCAGTTGGTATACATATCCCGATTGCATGCTATCCAATACCAGCGATACCTTCCTGTGATCTCCGGATATTTTAATATCAATGACGGCGACCGTCCTTTCATCCATGCGCGCAGAGCCATAGTTTTTATGATATTCATAATAATAACGCTGGAACTTATAATTATCCGGGTTGAGTGCCGCAGCATCATTAACAGGCTGAGTGAACGTCAAATCAAATCCATTGGTCGTCAAATGCATACTGTATATATCCGCCGGTGCTTTACCGGTAAAAACGATCCGTTGAATACCGTTGTCTCCACCCCATCCGTACGCAGCGTGGCCTGTCCACAGGCTGCCATCGGGTGCAAATGCCAGGCGGTTATTTCCTTTTTTCAATCCTTTGCCGTCTATGAAAGGAATGCAGGCGCCCTGCAGTTCGCCGGCCACACGCTCCAACATCACCCTTACAATACGCCCCGAGTTCATCTCGCCTACAAACAACTGGCCCCTGAAAGGCCCGAACTTACCGTTTGTAGTATCACAGAGCGGCTGCGAGGGTGAATTGGCAATAATGTCCTGCGGGAACAGCACGGCTGCTTCAGTCCGCATGCTATCCAATGCCTGTACACGGAGATCAAACGGATTTCCTTTGTTCCAGTCTTTTCTCCATATCAGGCTCGCCGGATGCCCATAAAAATTTCCCTCCTGCACATGATACAATTTACTTGTGCCCACCCAATCGCCCTGGTTGTCGGTGACCAGCAGATCACCCTGCTGATCAAATCCAAGACCATTGGGAGAACGAAAGCCCATTGCGTAAGGGAATAGCCTTCCGTCAGGTGTCAGCTTCATGATCCATCCGCGATAAGGTACTACCGAAAACATTTCTTTGCCGGCGCTGCGGCCCATGGTGTCCAGCCTGCCTCTCACTTCGGGTCTTACACCACCGCCGGAGGAGGCCGAGTTCAGTGCAATAAATAGATTACCTTCTTTATCGCGCACAGGGCCATAATTAAATTCATGGTAATTGCCCGTTACTCCAAAATCATCAGTCACCGTTTCATAAAGATCCGCCTGCCCGTCACCGTCAGTGTCTTTTATCCGGGTCAGTTCCGGGCGCTGCATCACCAGCATTTCTGATGCGCTGACCGCTAAAATGCCAAGAGGGTCGTGCAATCCCCCAGCAAAAAGGCTCCATTTTTTTGTCCCGGGATCATAGATCATCACCTCACCCCGCAGAAAGCAGGCCACCAGCCGGCCATCCGGTAAAAAATCAAGCCCGCCGGTTTCAGCCGTAAGCCCGCCAGGTATGACAACAGATTCCACCCTGTAAGATTCCGCGGGAGCAGTACCTTTTTCCTTTGTTGAACAATCTGAAAATATGCATAGCCCTAGCAAAAGGCCGGCAAGATACAATTTCATGGTTTATTTTTAGTCATAGTGATCGTAAACCGTCCGGCTTCTTCCGGCAATATTCTCAATTTTCCATTGAACCACTTTCCGCCGGAAGACCCGTAGCTTACTCCATCTGCAGGGTCTGGTACAAACCAGATCGTTCTGTCTGTTTTGGGGATCCTGAAAACCCGGACCAGGCCCGTTCCGTCTTCTTTGGGCTTTATTAATTCATATACATCTATGCCATTGATGGTATAATGAAATTCAGGGTATCGTTTGATCAACTGATAACCTTTAAATGCAATAAAGGGGATATTGCCCGGCTTATCCATCTGAAGCGGGTAAGCGGTTTTATCACGAAAAAAAACTTCCCCCAGGATAACTCCATAGGCATCATGATGTCCCTTCCATATATCGGTATTATCCAGGAAACCGCCCTGCCAGGCATATCGCAGGCGGCAGGTCCCGGCATCCCAGCAATAGGATAATTCGTGAGGCAGTCTTACCGCAATAGCAGCAGGGCTTGCATCGGGAATAAAAATGCGGCATACATAAGGCGGTTCTTCTTTATAGGCGTGCGCTATCTTTGGAGTCATCTGATCATGATGCGCACCATCATTTTCGCCTGCATCAGCTTTTCTGTTGGACGGGATATTGGGATCATCTTTAACAGCAGGCATCTCTCCATTGGTAACGTACATGGCGCCATACATTACAACGCCATGCCCCGGGTAAGTGCATACATAAGGATAAATACCGGCTGCCTTAGGGGAAGTAAAAGTAACCGTCTTCGTTTCGCCCGGGCCAAGTATGGGTACAGACCATAATACAGCAGGAACATGAGGAATATAATTTACCTTCTGTCCGTCATTTCCTAAACCCAGCGCTGCATTTATCACCTCTATCCTTGCACCGGGCTTTGTGATCACAAGGTTATGGCTCATATCATCCTTATTGGTAAAGATAATCCTGACTTTAGCGCCGGGCCTTACTTTGAACCTTACTACATCATATTGCAGCCCGCCAATAGCATTGATGCTAATGGTAGTGACCGTATCCTTAGCCGGATGCGCTCTTACCTGTGCCATGAGCAGGAAAATAAATATTGGCAGAAGCAGTCTCGTCTGAATAAACATAGTTATGTATTATATACCTGCTTATTTAATCACCTATTTGCAACAAACTGTGTTCTGTAAGTGTTGCTGAAGGTTTCCCGTTTCTGAGCGCCCTGATTTCTTCCGGCTTAACCGGCGGCCGGCCATAGGAGAGCTTTGGATCAGCGGGCGCAAAAGAATTATGTAAATAATCCATGATGCCTGCAATTTCCGCATCAGAATATATATCCCGGAATCTGGGCATCGCGCCGTTAAACGTATACAGCTTGCCATGTACATGCACAGGGCCTTCCAGTCCGTTTAAGATGATCATTCCCAGCCGCTCATTTGAGCCCATCACATATTCAGACGAGATCAGCGGGGGAGCCATGTGCTCAATGCCTTCGCCATCGGGGCCATGACAGCCGGCACAGGTGCTGCGATAGATCACCAGTCCTTTCTGCAAGCCGGGCACCGGTATTTTTCTCTGTACAAAAATTGAATTCTTCTTATCCTCCTGTTTGTTTTTAATAGTTTGATCCAGCATTGTATTGATGATCTCCCCCGCATGCCTGTCTTCATCAGATGAAGCATAAGTCCTGAAGCGTTCTTCCAGCCCGTTGAGGCTGCTTACCACTGCTTCCTGGAAAACAGCGCTCTCGGGGTAGGTACGGGAAAGTTGTACCAGCAAAGGCAAAAATGTATCGGGCGATACAGCAGCCCAGGCTCCGAGGGAAAGCGCCAGGTAAAGATCAGTGACCGTATCATGCTTCGCTTTTAGATCAGCAGCTAACTTTGCCATTGCCTCAATATGGTCAGTGGTATTATATTGCTTCAAAAGCAGGAGGGCATGTGCAGATAACATCGGCGCTCCTGAAGCGGCGATTTTTTGTAACAGCTCAAAAGACAAAGCACCCAGACCATCCAGGGTATGCAAAGCATGTATCGCTGCTATAGTGTCCTTATAGCTTTGCGCTAACTTTTCTAAATCAGGAACCGCAGACCGTTGCTGTGTAAAGATCAGCCATTGCTGTGCCCTGTCTCTTATCCAGCCGTTTTCACTTTTTAGCATTGAGACCAGCTCGGTACCCGAAGCTTTATCAAATGCCGGAATGGATCCCAGCTTTTTATATTTATACTTTATGCGCAATATGCGGCCTGCATTTAAAAGCGTATCCAGCTTTTTGCGGGTGATACCATTGCGGTAATAGGGCGTTGCAGATACCCTGTGCTGCATGACACCGCGATGCATATCTACCACATACATCGCCCCGTCGGGGCCATTCAATAAATTTACCGGGCGAAAGCCTTCATCGGTTGAAGCAATGAATTCCTTATTATCCCATGCCTGAGTTGCCGTTGTTTTAAGGCTTTCAAAGCCAAGCACATTGCGTTTGATAAGGTTGGCTTCCGGTTCACAAACAAAAGCGTTCTGGCTGTACCCTGCAGGAAACTGGTTGCCGCGATAGATCAGCGGCCCGCAGGCAGCAGTGAATCTTATCAGGATACTGTCTTTATTAAGTATGCCGGCTACATAGCCCCGGTTTACCGTTGTGGGATGCAAAGGATATATATGCTGGTTTTCGGTAAGCGCTTTGTTGAGCGCCTCTTTGGGTTTCATGTAGGGATTATCGATCACGGTATTAGGTAATACGTAATCTCCGGCCAGTTGCAATTCATTATAATTGTAATACAGCCGGCCGACATTATCTTTTGTAATACCGAATTGCCCCCGGAAGGAAGTGGGCTCATGTATCCATTTTCCGTTTTTGAGCTGGTACCGCGTGGTGGAGTATGCACTGTATATCCAGTTGTCAATATCCATCATCAGCCCGTTGGCCTGGTTTTCGGGGTTGGAATAAGCATCTGCATACAGGGAATCCACAAGCACCCGTTTACCGGGCTTGTCATTCTGTATTTCTACAAACCAGAGATTGGGAGGCGCTGCATACAATACCCCTCCGTAAACAAGCGCTATGGCACGGGGAAGTACCAGGCTGTCCAGGAACAGTTTGGTATTCTGCGCCCTGCCCTGCTTATCAAATCCGTCTACAATGCTGATCCTTCCATTCGGGATATCTTCCCCTGTTCCGGCGATATTGGGCATAAAACCACGCATCTCTACGATCCACATCCTGCCCTGGTTGTCAAAATCCATAGCAACAGGCGCCTGGATCAGGGGCTCCGCAGCCGCCGCCTGGATCTCAAAACTATCAGCAACGGTATACCGGTCAAAAGAAACACCTGTATCTTTATCAGCACCCGTCATACAGGAAGCCATCAACAACGTTGAAAAAAAGAATAATAAAGCCGGACTCCTGTTTCCTGTAACCATACTTTGATTTTTAGATTATTTATTTTGATGAATAATTCAATGACCTCCGTAACGATCTCTGTTGAATAATTCCATATAGTGTTCCGAATCTGACAAAACACCACCGCTTTTATCATAAAATGATTTATCCAGGCTGAATATTCCGCGCACCGCTTTCGTCCACCCTGCCCGGGGATAGGGATGATAGCTTTCCATTGTTGCCCAGTTGGCATAGTTCTGCGGTCCGTTGCTTTCAAGCAAACCTGTAGTAAGACCAGGGAACGGGGCTATCCTCGCCGCTACATTCTTATTCCAGTCCACTAAGATAGGGTTCACTGTAAGATCTGCACAAAGACAGGGAATATTGTGTGCTTTTGCAGCCTTTATCATACCCAGCGTCATGCTCAGGGTTTTAGCTATAGGCTTTAATGCAATGGCGCTATATCCCATCTGGATGCGCTCTTCAACATTTTTCTTCGTATGAGCGCTTTCATCGGCTGCTATGCGTAAAGGAATATCACCTACATTTATGTCTGCATCTTCGGGAAAAGGCTCCTCTATAATAGCCACCTGGTCGAAAGCCCCTATTTTTTTGATATGATCAATCAGCTTCAGCAGGCTGTCTTTTTTTTCATAGCGACCATTTGCATCAAAATAATACAGCAGCCTGCCAGTGGCCGTGTCCGTTGTGGAATAGTTACGCAGCGTTTTGTGGATCATAGATATCCTTTCCATATCCTTCGACAGCATCTCTGCCTGTGTGCCCGGTTGCCCTAATTTGATCTTTAAGAAAAAATAGCCTTCTTCTGCTATCTGCTTTATCTCCACAGGCGGGTTGTTATAAGATATCAGCGGGATGCCTGCTACCCGGCTGTGGTGGTAAGACAAAGCCGGACGGTATTGCTCAGGGATCATTTCATCAAAAGTAGCCAGCCCGTTCTCTGCTGCATACAGCATCCAGGCGGCATTATCAAGGCTTACCAGCGCATTTAAAACAAAGGTCATTCTCAGTTTCGGATTCCCGGTGATCTTTCTACCGTATTGGTATACTTCTTCCAGTATATGATCCTGCAATGCAACCGGGTCCTCAAACGTTTGCCCTTTGATTAGCTGAAGTGCATATTCAGTCAATGCATACATGAGTGCGTTACCTCCACTTTCAGAATGATGTGTGTACACCCCGGGATCAGACCATAAAACACTTTGGGTGGATAATCCGACTTTCCTGATACCGGATTCCGATTGTAAAAGGCTGGCAGTCTGCCATAGCTCTGTTACATATCCGCCTTTGAATCCAAACGGGCGGATCAGCGGTTCCCGTTCAAAGTTACAGTCAACGGATGCTATCCTGATCTTCTTCATATTCTTATTGTTTAAAGAGCGCTGCCGGGGTCCGGATCCCAAATAGGCACCCGGAAAGCCTGCTGCTCCCGTTGCAATCAATGTCTTTAATAAATCTCTTCGTGTAAACAATGTTTCTTTAATTTTATAGCGTCAGATGAACAGGCAATGGTGAATGGTGAATTTCACCTCCTACATTTGCTGTTTCATATTTCATGTTTTATGTTTCACCTGCATAAGCGCAAAACATGCTTTGCGCCTACGATATACACGCTTCACGTCCTATCTCTCACGTTTATCATTTCACTATTCACTATTCACCATTCCCCCTATCAGCTTATTGAGCGTATAACAAACAAGGTTATTCCCAAGAGGTTTGCCTCCCGTGCTTTTAATATCGCCCAATTTAAGCTCATATATAAAGCCCGGCTTAAGATCATCAAGAGTTAAGGTAATCCTTTTTCCATCTTCGGAAAGTTGAATACCCGTCACGGTAATATCCCGGAGATCTGCCTGGTTGGCTATATCCACTCCTTCATTAATATCCTTCTTTTTATATTCATAGCGATAGCGTCTTATTTTATAATTATTGGGATCTGTAGCTGTTGGAGTGTCAACAGGTTGAGTAAACGTCAGGTCAAAACCTGTTCGGGTAAGCTTCATGGTATGCACTTCCATTGGCTGCTCTCCTGTAAACACAATTTTTTGTATCCCCGACTCTCCCACCCATCCTCCAAAGCCTATCTGCCCTATCCACAAGCTGCCATCCGGCGCAAATGCCAGCCTGTTATTTCCCACTCTTAATCCATGCCCGTCAATAAAAGGAATGCAGGCGCCCTGTAATTCCCCTCCCACTTCTTCCAGCATTACACGCAAAATACGGTCGCGGTTCATTTCCCCCACAAATAATTGTCCTGCAAACGGTCCGAATTTACCCCCGGTTATATCCGTAAGCGGCTGAGAAGGAGAATTGGCCATGATGCCCTGAGGAAATTGTACAACCGGAACGGTCCTTATTTTTTCCAGCTCTTCCAAAGGCGCATTAAAAGGATCTTTGTTCTCCCAGCCTTTTTGCCACACAAGGCTTGCAGGATGCCCATAAAAATGATTTTTATGAACATCATACAGCGCGCCGGTAGGCACCCAGTCACTCTGGTTATCTGTTACAAATAAATGCCCGTCGGCGCTATACCCTATACCATTGGGCGACCTGAAGCCTGAGGCAAAGGGGTGCAGTTTGCCGTCAGTGGTGAGCTCCATCACCCAGCCCCGGTAAGGCACTACAGAAAACATCTCTTTATGCCCGTCTATCCCATCTCTTCCCAGCTTGTTAAACCTGCCCCTGACAACAGACCTGATCCCGTTGGCAGACGAAGCGGTATTCAGCGCTATGTACAGGTTGCCGTCTTTATCTTTTGCAGGACCATAGCTGAACTCATGATAGTTCCCTGACATACCAAAATCATTAGCGGCACTCTCATATACATCGGCATGCCCGTCTCCGTCAGTATCTTTTATCCGTGTCAGCTCTGAAAGCTGCATTACAAGCACTTCTGAATTGCTCATGGCAAGAATGCCTAAAGGCAGTTGTAATCCTCTTGCAAACAGTTTCCATTCGTTTGTATGCAGATCATACATCATTACTTCTCCCCGCATGAAGCAGGCTACAAGACGCCCGTCGGGGAGAAAATCTATTCCCCCGGTTTGAGCAGTTAAGCCTGCAGGCATTTTAATGGTATCCACACGGTAAGACTCCTTAAAAGTATTTTGAGCCGGGAGAAGCTGGCCGGAGAATAAAAAAAGAGAGAAAGCGCCCAATATTTTATATAGCCGTATACTGTTCATTATGTTTCTTTTATAATTCTACCAAAATATCACTTTTCAAAAACGTTTATCGGTTTCCCGCAGCGGCATAGCAGAGCGTCTGTCGCAGCTTTTCTTTGCGTTCGCTGATCCTTTTCGGGCTTTGCATGAAATCTCAGCCAAGACCCCGCCCGGACTTTTTCAACATATTGTTATAGTTATCAAAAAATATTTTTCTCTTCTGTATTTCCGTTAATCCCGAAGCCAGTATTTTTCCTACGCCCTGGTAGAAAGAGCTGTCGCATCCGAAGAACACCCTGTCTTCTCCCAGGTTCTCAACAGCAAAATCAACCATGTTTTCATCATTATTACTACCTCCGGTATCTACATAAATGTTAGGATAGGCTCTGAATGACTTACAGGCATATTCCCAGTCGCCACCGCCGCCGATATGCGCGTACTGGAACATCGCTTCGGGATATCGTTTTGCAATGGCTGCAAAATTTTCCGGCACAGATATGGCAGGCGTATTATCAACATCATATTTCATTCTGTATCCTCCAACTCCTAACTGGCTCTCACCATGCACATGGATGATCATCTTATAGTGTATAAACTGCTCTATAACGGGATACACCGCAGGATCATTAATTTTAAACTGGTTATACAGCTTCATGCCTGCCATACCCTCGCCAGTACACCGTTTTATTTCTTCCAGGGACTCTTTCAGGTAAGCCGGATGTAAAGTGAGCTGCCCTGCCAGGCGATGCGGGTATCGTTTGACGGCACGGATCACCAGATCATTATATGCTTTGAATTCCGAGGGTGTTTTTCCCATCTGCTTTGCAATAGGTACGGAAAGAATAAGCCATTCTATCCCCAGCCTGTCGGCATACGCTATCTGCCCTGCCGCTAATTCATCCCGGGCATAAGCATTAGCATAAGCATCTATTTTCCGGTATTTCATGACATCCTTCATGATATCGTATGTTGAATCAGGCATACTGTTGTAATATAGGGTGTAGGGTATAAGGTATAGCGCTTAAATACAGTTTTTACCCATCCGCAACTGTTGTGTAAGGACATGACAAAAGGCCCTCATACCTTACTCCTTACACCTTACTCCTTACACCCTATACCTTACTTCTTTTTATACGCCAAATAATAACTCGTCATAGTTATAGTAAATGCGCTGGCTTCTGCAGGCGACAGTTCCAGCTTCCTGTCTTTCCATCTGCCGGCAGAGGATTCATATTCAATGGCATCTTCTTCCGCGTTAGCAAAAATCCACACTGTTTGCGTTGCCTCCGGGATGCGGAAGCTGCGTACCAGACCATTACCATCAGGCTTCTCCCGGATAAACTCATATACGTCTACCCCGTTGATGACATAGTGAAATTCGGGGTACTCATCAACAAGACGGTATCCTTTGTACTGAATATCAGTGGGTATAATTGCTTTTTCGCCAAACCTGATGGGATAGTCTGTATGATCTCTGAAAAAAATATCACCGAGAATTTCTGCGGAAGCGTTAAAATGCCCTTTCCACAGATCCGACATATCCAGGAAGTCGCCTTTCCAAGCAAACCTTAACCGGCAGGCTTCATCATCCCAGCAATAGGAAAGCTGCTGGGGAAGGCGCACAGCAATGGCCGCCGGGCTTACCCCGTCAATAAAAGCGTGATAGAGATAAGGCGGGTTCAGGGCATAAGGATGCGGGCTTTCTTCCATCTGGTGATTGCCGGCATGCATATTTTTTTTTACCTGGCTTTTATCATTTTTGTTTTTTTTGTCTTCCTGTCTGCGCGGGTCGGGGATGTTCATATCCTTTTTAATATCCGGCATATTTCCTTCCTGCATTACATACATTGCCCCATACATTACAAAGCCATGCCCGGGGAAGGTGCACACATAAGGATAAACGCCGGGTTTGGCAGGAGCCGTGAAGGTAACCGATTTACGCTGTCCGGGAGAGATCAAAGGAATAGACCACAGGACGGCGCTGATCCTGGGAATATAATTCATCTGCGGCCCCTTTTCTGCCAGTTGCATCGCAGCATTTACCACCTCCAAACGGGTCCCTGGTTTTACAATAAGAAGATTGTGCGCCATATCACTCACATTATTCAATGTGATCTTTACCTTCTCTCGGGGCTTTACTTTAAATCTCACTACGTCATACTGCAAGCTGGTGAGCGTTTTTATAACTACAGGAGCAGTTATATCTTTTGCAGCTTGCGCATACAATCCCGGAGCACATAACAGTATCAAAAACAGCAAAAATAAATTTCTACATTCTTTCCTGTAAAGACTTACCCGGCTTACATTTCCAGCCGCCTCTGCATATGTTGTACAGGGGCTATATTTATGCAGCATACTTTCTTAAGGTTTAATATTCAGGCTATAATCCAAGGAATTTTTTTGCATTTCCCGACCGTAATGATTCTTTGGTAGCGGCGTCGGCTTCATTCTCTCTCAGGGCTTCTATGCGCAGCATTCCTGTGAGGTAATCCAGTATCGGCGAATGGGTACCAAATGCAAAGCGCTCTTTGCCCTGTATTTTCAAAAGGCTTCCCAGATCGGAGAGCGTTCTTCCCGAAGTATCCATCAATACATTGGCCTTATTGAATAAGGCAGCATCTGCTTCATTAAGCTGCATGCTGTTGGTAACATTCAATATCATATATCTGGCATCAGGAACTTCTTTGATGATAGGGAAGATATTTTTTAATGTCCATTCCGGCTTGGGGGTATAGGCTACGTAATCAATGTCCATCCAGGAACGCTGGCGGCTGTCCACCATTTTATAATTAAAAGCTATCGGCAAATCCATGTCCCGCGCTTTCTTTACCAATTCAATGAGCGAAGGATCGTTTATCTCGTAATCATGATATTTGGGATATACACGAACGCCTTTCATTCCAAATTTTTTCACACACTCTTCCAGATCATACTGCCAGCCTGCATAAATAGGATTGATCACTGCAAAGGGCACAAGGCGATCCCTGTAGCGCTTCGATGCCCTGATCTCATCATACAGCTCTTTATTGGCTGACTGGGTATTCTTATAAAATATTCCGTTAAGGCTGCTGATCAGGGAAACATCTACCCCAAACTTATCCATCCGCTGTCCAAGTGCATCACAGGTATTGTATTTTAGCTGCATGAACGGCCAGTGACCTACATACGCATTAATATCAATCAACATTTCTTCCTCCTTTTTTTAGCAGATTATTGTAATTATCAAAAAAGACTTTCTTCTTTTGTGCTTCCGTCAGGTTTGACGCCAGTACCTTGCCTATACTTTGATGATAGCTGTTGTCGGAAGCGAAGAACAACCTGTCCTCTCCCAACAGCTCCACAGCAAAGTCAATCATATTCTCGGCATTATTGCTGCCTGAGGTATCTACATATACATTAGGACTGTGCTGTAATGTTTTGCACATATATTCCCAGTCTCCTCCGCCTCCTATATGAGCGTACTGGAACATACCTTCAGGATATCTTTTTGCAATATCTGCAAAATCTTCGGGAATAGAAGTATTCCGCTCCTTATATCCGTTGTATTTCATGCGATATCCCCCTACTCCAAGCTGGCATTCGGCATGTGAGAAAATGATCATCTTGAGTTCAATGAGCTTTTCGATGATGGGATAGTACAACGGATCATTGATCTTTACCTGGTAATACAATTCTCCCGGGCCGATCATTCCTGCATCGGTACAACGTTTGATCTCTTCAAGCGATTCCTTTTTATAAGCAGGGTTCAGCACAAAGCCTCCCAACAGGTGATCAGGGTATTTTTTGATCGCTTTTATGGTCAGGTCATTATATTCCCTGAACTGCTCCGGCGTGCCCGGCATCACACTGAGATATCTTGAGATCACCTGCTTCTCTATGCCCAGCCTTTCCCCAAAATCCAATTGCTCCCGGGGACTGTTATCTGTAAAATAAATATGCGCATGCGCATCTATCTTCCGGTATTTCATTACTTCTTTCATCAGGTTGTACTTCTCCGGTCTGGAGGAAAGCGTATCATCCTGTTCTTCTCCTGACCTGCCTGGTGCAGATAAACCCTTCAGGCGGCTCCCCACTAAAATCCCGGCCGCACCGGCAGCGCTCCGGCTAACAAATTTTCTTCGGTCAATATTCATGAGTGATTAAATTATTCGGTTATGCTATGAGCTATCGGCAACTGATGATACTCTTATGCCTTACTCCCGTCGCCATACCTACCAGTCTTTGGGCAATTTCAGGTACCACACATCATTAACCAGCTTACCTGCCCCTGCGCCTGACTTGCCTCCTATCATCCAGAGCCTGTCCTGAAAAACGAGCACAGAGGGCTCGTGCCGTTGCTTCCACATCACATCCGATGTAAGCTCTTCCCAATGCCTGCCATCTTTAGAATACCACACATCTCCCCAGTTTTTATATAATGATTGTGACCATCCACCCATTACCCAGATGCGATTTCGGTACACCGCTGAAGAAAACCATAATCTCCCGTTCCACGGCACCGAATCACACACTTTGGTCCAGTTCACTCCGTCTTCTGAACTCCAAACATCGTTGTCAGTACGGAATTCAGGAAGATAGGTACCTCCACCGAAAATATATATTTTACCGTTTAAGACAGCCGCCTGGTGATAAGCACGGGGAGACCAGCCTGCATGGGATGTAACAAGCTCCCAGCTTTTACCATCGGAAGATGACCATACATCATTCTTATAACTGTTATTATCACCAAAATAATAATCCTCCGTTCCTCCCAGTATCCATATTTTCCCTTTGAACGCAACGATAGCCGAAGCCAAACGGGGTGACCAGCCTGCATTTTCCGTTTCCTGCACCCAGTTTTTCCCATCCTGTGATGACCATACATCATTACTGGCTGAATGATGTTCCAATCTTCCATTGTACCATCCGCCCATCATCCACATCTTATCTTTAAAACTGACAGACATACCCAGGTCACTATGCTTCCAGGGAGCAAACTGGTTTACAAGCTTCCAGTTCCTGCCGTCAGGAGAGCTCCATACATCACGCGGAGGGGTCTCATAGGAATCGAACCATCCTCCTAAAATCCAAAGCTGATTCTTATACACTATTTCTCCCTGCGAATCCCTGGGGCGCCAGCCGGCGCTGTCAGTTACTTTAACCCAATCTGCTTTTTTAACCTGTGTGAACGCTGGCACGGAGGCCAGGAAAAAAACTGGAATAATTAACAACTTTCTCATGTGCTTCAGTAATATCAAATACTTTAAAAAAAGACATGCATAAATAAGCCCACGCATGCTTTCCCCTTATAAAGCCCCGGCTGCAGCATTTAATTATATCCCTCATTCTGCTGCAATACCCCGGGTGCAGCAAGCTGGATCTGTTCGAGCGGGATAGGGAAGTATTTCATAAAACCCTGGGCGCGCATCGGCATAATTACCGCGCCACCCGTCTTGGAAATATACTGCCCTTCCACATTCTGTATCACGGAAGTAAACCTGCCTGTACGCACCAGGTCGAACCAGCGGTTATTTTCAGACGCAAGTTCCAGTCTGCGCTCCAGCAGGAGCTTATCATAAAAGGTTTCATCGGTGGCTATATCAGAAAGCTGATAATTATGATCAGCATTACCAAAGGCCCTTTCACGTACTCTATTGATCTCTGCCAGCGCCAGATCAGGTTCGCTTAAATTATACAGCGTTTCAGCATTGAGCAATATCATATCGGCCAAACGGAGCAAAGGTATATCCAACCCGGACCCACTGACATCTGAAGGGACAATCCACTTGTTTATATAAGGGAAGAAAATAGCAGGATCCCCCGGTTTGTAAGCATAAGGATACCAGTCTTCCCGGATAGTCACCGGAAAACGTGTATCCTCCGGTTCAAAGGATTTACGCAGATCCCACGTAGGGCCTACTACTCTGTTCCCATTATTTATAACATTGTATATGCCACCCAAAGGTGCAAGATCATAAGTCAGCGATTGACCGTTAGTACCTGCAGCATAAGCAACAGCAAAAATCGTTTCATTATTTTTCTCGGTCTCTGTTTTAAAGAGCGCAGCATAATCGGTTACTAACCCATAGGAAAATTCGCTTGAAAAAAGTTCGTCAAGATACTTTTTGGCATTATTCCAGTCTTTAAGATACACATATACCTTGGCAAGTAAAGCTACTGCAGCCCCTTTGGAAGCTCTTCCCCATGCCGTTTGCGCCGGGGCAGGCAGGGCGTTTACAGCATCCTGCAGATCTTTAACAATTAAATTATAAATATCCTGCTCCGACGCCCTGCCAATATTCCTTGATTCTTCGGCCGTTACAACAGCAGTAACAGCAGGCACTCCTCCAAAGACCCTGACCAGGTCAAAATAAAACCGGGCTCTCAAAAATTTGGATTCTCCTGTAAGCTGTTCTTTTTTTGAGGCGGGATAGTCTGTAGGCTTGTCAATATTGGCCAACACCGTATTGGCCCTGAAGATACCGTTGTAAGTGTTTTTCCAGAAACTGTTCAGCTTATCATTTTGCGAGCTTACGGTTAGTGTGCTGATCTCATCAATGCCGGGGGCTGTAGCAAAATATTGCACCCATACATTACCGGATGGCACTTCCATCAGTTCAAAATCCTTAGGCACCCTGGACTGCAGGCTGTTATATATTCCCAGCACTGCAAGCTCCATATCCTTCGCTGTATTATAAGCGTTAGCCGTGGTTAGCACAGACTCAGGAACAGGATTTAACAGCTTTTTCTCACAGGCTCCAAAAAGAAATGAGGCAAATATCAGGACTGCTATATTAAATTTATTATTATTCACGTCAGTAGTTTTTAAAGTAAGGGAAAAATTAAAACCCAACATTTACACCCAAGACGACGATACGGCTCAGCGGTTCAGATCCAAAATTAACGCCGGGTGTGCTGCTTATACCGGAAATGCTACCTTGTGTAGTACCTTCAGGGTTATACGCATGATTATCCTTGCTTTTGATGATAAACAAATTGCTTATGGACGTATAGACTCTTACATTTTTAAAAACTTTGGCAGGAACGAGACCAGATAAGTTATAACCGAGATTCAGGTTCCTGAAATTAAAGAAGGAAGCATCCTCAATATAAAAGTCTGTGTTGGTGTTAAAGGCAAAAAGCTGGGAGAGCGCTGCAGCAGGCGTTTTACCGTCACCGGGATCATTTTCAGACCACCATTGTCTTTCTGCCAGTGATCTGCGCATAGCTCCTAAAGTATTCCCTTCATAATACTGGTTTTCGGCGTTGAATATTTTAGCGCCGAAAGACGCCTGCCAGGTAATGCTCAGATCGAATTTTTTATAGAAAAATGAATTGGCCATGCCAAATACTATCTTAGGCATTGCATTTCCCAAGACGACCCTGTCATCATCCGGATCAATCTTACCATCATCATTCACGTCGAGGAGGATGGGATTGCCCGGCTTGGTCCCCGCCAGATGAGGGAGCTTTGATATCTGTTCCTCATTTTGAAATACGCCTGTCATCTTATAACCATAATAGGAAAACATCGGCACTCCTTTTCTTAATAAAAAGCCCATTGACCATAAGGTATTGATCCTTTCATCTACTCCACCCAGGTCTACTACTTCATTTTTATTACGGGAAACATTGAACGAGGTATTCCATTTAAAAGCACCCACCAGGTTTCTTGTGAAGAGCTCAATGTCTGCTCCCCGGTTCCTGACCACCCCGATATTTTCTATGGTGCTGGTGAATCCCGTAATCGCCGGCACATTTACAGCATACAACATACCGTCGGTACGCTTGTCGTAGTAATCCACATTTAAGTTCACCCTGTTGCCGAATAATCCCAGCTCAAGCCCCAGGTCATACCCCTTTACCTTTTCCCAGGACAGGTTTGGATTATCTATTGAGGTCTGGGCCGTACCCTTTACCGTAGTGCTGTTGGGGGAATAAAGCACGCTCCCTACGGCGCCCAAATACTGGAAGTCGCCGATATTAAAGTTACCGGTAACCCCATAGCTTCCCCTTAATTTAAGCTCGCTGATCACGGGAACATTTCGCATGAAATTTTCTTTTGATACCCGCCATGCTGCGGATACAGACGGAAAATTACCCCACTTATTCTCCGCGCCGAACCGGGAGCTTCCGTCGGTTCTGAAAGATGCGGCAAACAGGTATCTTTCTTTATACGCATAATTTACCCTGGCAAAATAGGATATCAAACCCCATTGGGATTTTGACTGCGACGAGCCGGAAGGGTTGATGACCGCATTATTCAGCGTCTGAACTATTTCGTTGTTAAATGAATTAGTTTGGGCAGCCATTACAATACTCTGAGAAGTATTCTGCTGGTAAGAAGCTCCCAATATACCGCTGAAGTCATGCGATTTATTAAACGTCTTATTATAACTTAATACATTTTCATTTACTAAATTAATACCCTGGCTCTGGCTTACGCTACCGGTGGTATTCACCTGCGCATCTCCTATGCCGCCGGAGAAAGCATTATAAGTATTATAAATAATATTGGCGCCAAGAGAGGTTTTGAAGCTTAAACCCTCCATAAGCTTCAGATTCACAAAGGCTCTTCCCACGCTTGCAAAATTGTTATTATAGTTTTTGGTGCCGTACAGGAAGGTATACGGGCTGGCTTGGCCGGAATGCCCGGTAGGGATATAATCAAATGTCCGGGGATATTTGCCGTTCTTCTTCTCGGGACTTACAAAAGGAGGGTATTTTACCAGGCTCACCATATTGCTTCCTGCTACTCTCTGCTTTGTAAAATGAGGGCTGAGCTCCATTCCAAAACTAACTACCTTATTGATCCTTACATCAAGGTTTGCCCGGAAACCATAAGTAGTATAACCGGCAGTCTTAATTGTCCCCCCCTCATTGCCGTATGTTCCTGAAATATAATATTTGACATTTTCACTGCCGCCTTTCACAGACAGGTTGTAATTCTGAACAGGCGCCGTCCGGGTCACTTCATTCTGCCAGATGGTCTGGGGCAGGTCTTTTGTCAGGGGATTTACCTGGTAAGTTGTTGGCCGCGCTGCATCACCAAACATGGGAAGGCTGGTATCTCCCCCGGCCCATGCAAACTCCCTGTTTTGATATTTAACCAGGTAATCATACCATTCTTCTCCCGTCATCCAGTCATCAAATACCATGGGCTTTGCAAAACCGGAGTATGCATTCAGGTTCAGCACGGGCTTGCCGCCCGCCCCTCTTTTGGTGGTCACCAGTATCACGCCTCCCGCACCCCGCGAACCATAGATAGCAGCGGAAGAAGCATCCTTGAGCACTTCAATAGACTCCACGTCATTCATATCCAACTGCCCTAAATCTCCGCCGGGAAATCCGTCAATCACGATCAACGGGCTGTTATTGGCGCTGATAGATCCCGTGCCGCGTATACTGATGACAGGAGCCGAACCGGGAATATTCCGGCGTTGGGATATATCCACCCCGGCCATTCGTCCAATCAGCGCTGTTTCAGGACGTCCGGAAGGCACTTCATTTAAATTGTCGTTCTGGATCTTTGAAATAGCGGCTGTCACGGAACTTCTTTTCTGAGTACCATATCCCACCACCACCACATCGCTTAGATCAGAAACATTCACTTCTAACGTAACATTGATCACCGTCTGCTTTCCCACACTCACAGTTTTTTTCTGATACCCTACTATTGTAAACTCAAGCACATCACCCGCTTTGACATCAATAGAAAAACTTCCGTCTGTGCCTGAACTGGTTCCTTTCCGGGTTCCCTTTACTACCACCGATACCCCCGCAAGAGGATTACCCAGGGCATCCCTGATAGTTCCGTTGATAATATTAAGCGGAGCATCTGACAACTCAGCGGAAGCAGGTATTGTCCCGGCATAAAGCTTCTTTGCTTTTATTACGATAATATTATCCAAAATAGTATAAGACAATGGCTGCTCTTTAAAGCATTGGTTCAACACCTCTTCTACAGAAGCGTCTCTAAGATTCACACTCACGCTCTCTGCCTTCTTTAACAACTTGTCTTTGTAAAAAAACTGATACCCGCTTTGACGCTCTATCTCTTTGAAAATTTTTTTCAAAGAAACGTTGGTTTGTGAAAGTGATATCTTTTGTGCATAGCCCGATGCACATACCTGCAGGCAGGCGACAAAAAGAAAGAAAGCAATAAGCTTCATGATCAGAAATGTTTTTTTGAAATACCTTTTCGGGTAAAAAGGTGAATAGCGCATTAATTTTAAAAACATAACTTTGTTTGGTTTTTAGGTTAAAAAATAAGCAGTTACGATCCGCTTTTTTATTTTCTGCCTTCTCGTAGAAATTAGCCTGAATACCCGCCGGAAGTGTTCACGCACTACCGGCTTTTTTTATGGCCTTTATTTTAAAATTTTAATTTATTCTTTAAGGCGTAATGATGATTTTCCGCCCCGCTGTCTTTACATTGATATCATTCAATTCAAGCACCTTTAAAAATTTTGACAGGGGCACATCTCTTGAAACCTTACCGGTAAAGCCTTCTGAAAGGATCTCACCCTCAAAATCTACTTCTACATCATACCATCTTGCTACCTGCCTCATGATCGTTTTTATATCTGAATTGTCGAATACAAAAAAACCATCCTTCCATGCCATAACCTGCGATAGCACTACATCATTTTTTAGCGTTATATCATTCGGGGTGACCCTGGCCTGCTGGCCCGGAGCAAGCATTTGCATATTGCTTCCTCTCTTAATTTTCACTGAGCCTTCAATTAAGGTTGTTTTGACATCTTCTTCCTCCGGGTAGGCGTTTACATTAAAATGGGTCCCAAGCACTTCTATTTCACCCTTTTCTCCCGGTTGATTGTTAAATTCAACCCGGAAAGGTTTAGCGGCATCTTTAGCCACTTCAAAATAGGCTTCCCCGGTTATTTCCACTTTCCTTTCATTACCTGTAAAGTAAGAAGGGAAACGAATAGAAGAAGCAGCATTGAGCCAAACCTTTGACCCATCTGCCAGTACAATCTGGTATTGATTGCCACGTGCAGTAGTGATGGTATTATAAACCGGCGAAGCCTGAAGAGTTGCATTCTCTGTTTTGTCGTAAGCTATTTTCCCGTTTACTTTTAGCACTTTAATGCTCCCCTGCTGAACCAAAGTGCCATTGGCTGCCCTGTCAAGCACAATCGTTGTTCCATTATCAAAGGTTAATACCGCATTATTAGTGCCGGGAGGAATATCCCCGGCCGCCTGAGAAGAATTTTGCGATTGGCCGGTAACGCTGTCACTATCCTGACCCGGAAAATAAAGCGCTAAAATTGATATAAAAAAAACAACGGCCGCTGCTGCACTTATCCTAAACCATAAGCGGCGGTACAAAGGCACTATGGTCGCTGCAGGAGGCTCAATATCTTTTGCAACGGCGTTGGATATATTATTATAAGCAGCATCTAATAAAGGTCTTAATGATCCCGGAGAAAGTGACGTACCGCTAACAGCTTCTGATTGTTCTCTTATCAGCTCTCTTAATAAAAGCTCATTCTCACCGGCATCAAAATATTGCAACAACAGCTTCACTTCAGCCGGAGTGCATTTATTATCAAGAAACCGCCGGAATAAATTTTTTATATTTTCAGTGTTGCCCAGATACTACTATTTGACAGCTAATACGCTTAAAAAGTAACTATCATCTGCCCGGCATTAAAAAAAATTAAGCATACCTGGGAACAAACAGAGGAGGTTAAGAGATCAAATAAAAAGATATAATGCCTATAACTGTAATATGATATCGTTCAAGATTTTCGCGTATGGACTTGATTGCCTTTACAATATGGTCATTAACTGTAGAAATTGATACATCAAGCATGTGACTTACTTCTTCATAAGAACGTTCTTCCATTTTCACCAATTGAAAAACCTGGCGTCGTTTTGGCGGCAAAGCATCCATGGCTTCCCGCAGAAGCTGATTCCGTTCTTTCGCGCAAACAGCTTCTTCAACCGGGTCATAAGCTTTATAAGCAGCTTGAATTAATACCGCCCGTAATTTTTTATCACGCGCTCCTTTACGAAAAATATCATAAACACGGTTTTCAGCAATGCGATATAAATAAGAACGGAAAGATTGCGCTGCATCAATATGCTGGCGGTTATTCCATACCTGTATAAATACATCCTGCAGTACTTCGCAGGCTATGTATTCTGCCTTTAACAGCTTGATAAGATAAGCTAATAAACGCCCGCTATATAAGCGATACAATTTTTCAAATGCCGCTTCATCACCTTCAATGAGAAGCCTCACCCAATCCTTTTCATTTGAAGTAATGGTATACAAGCAGGAACAGTTTTGATACTTTCGAATTTAATAAATCCGGCAACTGCCCTTATGCAGTAAACGCGCCGTTGAAGCGCTTTTTTACAGGCAAAAACTATATTTTAGGGAAGATGCCTGCAGTTTATGTCTGTCCAAAAGGCATCTTCCCCTATTGCTGTTCAAAAATTTTATGCAAAAATTATTAGTGCACTGATATCCTTCTCATTATATGAAATGCGCTGCAGGATTTATATGCTGCAGCCGGGGCTGTTTACGTTGTCTCAGACCCCCTTCAGTTTCTCCCTGTTTTCATACACTTTCATGATAGCCTTTATGATATTATCCATTTCATCCCGGCCTGCCAGCAATGCGCCTGAACCTGCGAAGGAGACCATCGTCTCTTTTATTATCCGGTCACAGTTCGGCAAATCCATACCTTCCCTGTACTCTTTCAGTCTCGACTTCGAATACATCGCTTTATAGCTTTTTAGCCCTAATATATGATCTATCCAGGGCTCATGGTGTAACTGATAGGGGATATAAGAACCTAAAGAAACTCCTTCCGCAGCAATCGCTTTTAAAAACCTGCTTCGATCTGCGCCCCATTCTTTCTCGTTGTAGGTCATGGCAAAATGATAATAAGCGCCACTCTCTGTTCCCGGATAATGGCGCTGGGGTATTAAAGCATTAAAATCCTTTAATGCTGACCTCAAATAATTTGCATTTTCATTACGAGTCTCAAACCGTTCTTTTATCCCCGGAAACTGCCCCATAAGAACGGCTCCTTCAAATTCATTCATCCGGTATTTGGGTCCTATGGTTGCATTACTGCCTTTGCGGTTAGCGCCACGGTTCTGCACGGTGTAGCATTCATCCATCAGATGCTCATCATTGCCTACTACTGCCCCTCCTTCGCCGCACGCGATGGGCTTACTTGCCTGAAAACTAAAACAACCTACATCTCCTATTGTGCCCAATCCTTTTCCCTGGTATCGTGCTAAAGGCGCCTGGCACGCATCTTCAATCACTTTAAGGTTGTGCTTCTTTGCAATGGCCATGATACGTTCCATATCACATGCCACACCAAATATATGCACCGGCATAATCGCCTTTGTGTTTTTATTGATCCGTTTTTCTACCTCGGCAGGATCCAGCTGATACGTATCAGGTTCCAGGTCTACCAGCACAGGAAGGGCACGGCTGGTAAGTATGGATGAAATAGTACCAAAATCCGTATACGGTGATGTGATCACCTCATCACCCGGCCCAATCCCCAGCGCTTCCACACAAGTGCTTAATGCCTGCGTACCCGAGCCCGTGCCCACGCTGTATTTTGTACCTATCAATGCTGCAAAAGATTGTTCAAACGTAGGCACCGTACCATGGGGCGACTGTATCCGGCTCCATACCCGGCTGCGCGTGGTCTTCACAACAGCGTCAACTACCTGCTCATCAACATAAGGCCACGGCGGTCCTATAGGACCTGAAGGTCTCACCGGAGCGCCACCTAAAAGCGCTAGTGTATTATGACGCCTGTTCAGTATCTCTACTCCGGAGGCTGAAGATCCAAAGGGGCTGCTCACCGCAGTGGTGACCGCCACAGTTGTGATCGTGTTCAAAAAACGACGGCGTGAAAATCCTTTCTTTTTCATTGTTGTAAAATTTAATTCAGGTTTTGGGTTACAGGTTTCAGATTGTAATTTAAACATGTAACGTCTTATGCCACTTACGATTTATCACTTACCTCTATTCCCATCCCGGGTTCTGCACCAGCGCCGGGTTCAATATGAGCTGGTCTTTCGGTATAGCATTCAGGTAATCCCGCCCGATCTTAAACCCATATCCTGCAGGAAGCTTTTGCTGGTAAGGATCAAGAAAACCGTCAGCACCAACAGGATAAGGGTTAACAGCTAACTGGGCGGCTTTAAAGCCGTGAGGTCTTTTACCAACAATTAATTCATCAGCAGCGGCCCAGCGCATAATATCATTAAACCGGAATCCTTCTGCGGCGAGCTCTATCCGGCGCTCACGCCTTACTTCATTAATGATCGGGGAGAGGGTTGGGAAATCCCATTCAGGATCAGCAGTAATAGCTGCAAGTATAAGGTTAGGCATACCCACTCTGTCCCTGAGTAGTTTTATGGATTTATCAATATCATCTTGTGTTATGGTACCCAGCTCGGCCTTGGCTTCAGCGAAATTAAGTAAAACTTCCCCATACCTGTAAACGATACCGGGCGTTTCTTCGTATTGAGGGATCTGGTATATCGCCCGGTCATCATAGCCTTTTCTCAATACATATCCGCTGGGAGCATATTGCTCCAGTCCCTGGTTGAGCATGGCATACAGTGCATCGTAATTTGTCACGTCGCCCCCGGAGGTGATGACCCAGGGAGAACCCGGCATGCCAAAAGTCTGGAAGAATCTCGGGTCGCGGTTTTGCATTTCAAGGCTGATATTGTCATATCCCTTAAAAAGCGGGTTACCTGAAATGGGTTTGCCATCCGTGCACAGGTAGGCATCAGCCAGCTCCTTTGTATGGGAGTGCTCATTAGGCGTGCGCTGCCGGTAATTCCGGTCTCTTGTAAATACGCCTTCACCTTTTCCCAGACCATTATCATAGCTTTTCCAAAACATAACCTCCGTATTCCCGGAATAACTGCGCTGTCTTGAGAACAGGTCGTAATAATCCGTATTGGGAGAGCCTGTTGAATAAAGCGTATACACTCCCGATTCCATAACTTGTGTTGCAGCCTCAACTGCCTTGTTGAAATATTTTTCCGGCTGAGGACTGGCTATACCAAACGGATCGCCGGCATGATATTTTTCCCATGTGCCTTCATACAGCGCTACCCGGCTTTGGATAAGCAGCGCCATCCATTTGTTGATGCGTGAAGCGCCATCCGTTTTTGCCGCCTGGAGATACATAGCTGCGGTATCCAGGTCCTTAATAATATTGTCTGCAACGATATTTCTGGGATCTCTTTGCTGAAGCAATTCCGGGGATTCCGTTCCGGGCACTGAGGTAAACCACTGAATATCTCCCCAGCCCTGTAAAAGGTCAAAATAGATAAGCGCCCTGAAAAAATGCGCTTCGCCCACGTACTGCTTATAACTGTCAAAAGCAGCATAGTTTTCAATACGCCTGTAATTATTAAAGAAGTAATTCACACTTCTTACCCCGCTAAAATCAATGGCATCGGCGCGATCCAGCGTAAGCGTTCCTGCCAGCCTTTCATCAAAATTTGTAGCCACCGCATTATCCGAATTAAAGTCTGAGCCGTAATTCGCCACGATCGGGAACAGGGAACTGGTGTAAAACTGATTGACATAGGTTTCAAGGTCCTTGGGCGCTTTAAAATAATCTAACGCTCCTACCTCATCAAGCGGTTTCCGGTCTAAAAAATTTTTCCGGCATGCATTCAGCACCAGGAAAGCCAGCACGCCTATAATTATCTTTAAATTTTTCATGATTTCTTTCGTTTAAAATGTTAGGTTCACTCCAACGGTTACGGTTGCCGACATCGGGTAAAAAGAGCCATTGTTGTTATACCCTTTTTCCCCGACAATTGTTTGCTCAGGGTCTATATCCTTTGGCAGGCTTTTTATGGTTACCAGGTTGCCTCCCGAAACAAATACCCTTGCCTTTTGAACAGCCACCCGCCTGGAAACAGCATCGGGTAGCGTATATCCTAACTGGATATTCCTCAACCTCAGATAGGCTGCATTAAGCACATATTTTGATTGAGCCTCTCTGTTTTTAAAGGTCTCATTACTGAAATAAGGCTTCGGAAAATAAGCGTTGGTATTTGGACCCAGGATATTGGTTTCATCAGCAGGACGCCAGTAATCCAATACAGGCGCGCCTTTAAACACGGCGGAATTAGCCCAGGAATTGGTCAGTCCCCAAAACGTATTCACTCCAAACCCCGGAAGATAATCCTGCTTCAGATTACCGGACCAGTTCATACTGAAATCAAGTCCCCTATAGTTAAAGCCGGCCGCGATACCAATATTATACCGGGGAGTACTATTGCCAATAACTGTCAGATCGCCATGATCAGTCAACGTTGCGGTTCCTAAGTCCCCGGTAACTTTACCATCGCCATTAAGGTCTTTATACTTCATATCGCCCGGCCCCCAGGTAGGGTAAAATGCAGTTTGATCCGGCATTTTTTCATCTGCGGTCTGAATGATTCCATCGGTAACAAGTCCCCATATCTCACCAACATTTTTCCCATTATACCAATCGTTAATAAATCCCCTTTGGCTTTTATACTGCAGGATCTTTGACCTGTTGTCTCCTATGCTTATTTGTGCGTTATAAGAAAATGCTGATCCGATCCTGTCATTCCAATTCAATGTTAATTCAAATCCCTTAGTGGATAAAGAGGCATTATTAGCCCATGGTGTACTTGTCCCTAAAGTATATGGGAGTGTTGCCTGCGGCCCGAACATATCTGTAGTTTTCCTGTTGAATACATCAAAAGTCAAATTCAGGCGATTGTTGAGGAAGGCGGCATCAATGCCAATATTAGTCATGGTTATGGTTTCCCAGGTTAACCTATCGCTGATGATGTTCGGTGTCACTGCGTATGGAGGTCGTGCATTACCAATGATCCACGGCGTTTCGGAATTAACTTTTATCCTGGGGATATATAAATATTTATCAACATTTTGATTGCCCAGTGAACCGTAAGAACCTCTTATTTTTAAGCTGTTGACAACAGGTCTGATAGCGTCCCAGAAATTTTCCCTGGATATCTGATAACCTGCTGAAGCGGAGGGAAAGAATCCCCACCTGTCGCCGGGAGCGAAATTGGATGATCCGTTATAGCGTGCGCTGAATTCCAGCAGGTATTTTTCTTTGAAATTGTAATTGATACGACCGAAAACGCCCTGTGCTGCCCAGTCATTCTTGGAATCCCGAAGCGTGGACACCCCAAGCGCTGTGCTGATAGACGGTACAGTCTCAACGATCAGATTTTCCTTTCTTCCATACAATGAGTTAAAGTTTCTTTCCTCCTGCTCATAACCCGCCAGGACTTTAATATAGTGCTCGCCTAATTTTCTTTCATAGGAAGTTACCACGTTAGCCAGTGCATAAGAAGCGCTGGAAAGGGTTGACTCGTATGCACTGTTAGGCTTACCTATATTACCGAACTTTCCGTTTCCAAGCTCTACCATAACCGGTATGGATTCCTTTCCCTCGTTTACTCCCGTAATATTATAGTTATAAGAGACATTCGTTTTCCATCCTTTTACAGGTTCTATTTCAGCGCCCAGGGTTACCAGCAGATTATTCTCGCTTGTTTTATCCCTGCCCGATCCTTCGAGGTATCTCATCAGCGGGTTGGCCTCGCTTCCATTGATGTTGTACCGGGGCTGGATGGGACCAAAAGAGAACAGGCTGTTCCCTATATATCTTCTTTCAACGGTAGTTATCCCGATGGGATAATCCGTACTTGTGTTAGCATATTTGGTGCTTAAATTAAACTTAAGCCAGCCGGTAGCCTGTGTTGAAAGGTTTGCCAAAAGATCATATCTTTTATATTTATCATAGCCTACGCCGTAAAAACCATCCTGGTCAAAGTAGCCTAGCGACACATAATACTGGGTTTTATCATTGCCGCCGCTTACAGCTACATTATGCCGCTGGTCGAACTTATGATCCTTAAAGAGGATGTGCGGCCAATCATAATTGGCATTACCTATACGCCTCCCTTCAAACACAGAAGCAGTAGGTCTATCAGGATTATATTCAGTTTTGTAAGTTCCTTCTATAAAGCCTTTGATCCTTGCCATCTGTTCATCGGGATATTGGGGAGGGCTCCCGGCATTCATGGCAGCCTGGTTATACACCGTTGCGAAGATCAATGAATTTTCCATGTGCGGAATGCCGATTGATTTTCCAAATATCAGGTTGTTGTTGTACTGGATGGTGATCCGTTCATCTTTCTTTCCTTTTTTAGTAGTGATCAGGACCACTCCGAAAGGAGCGCGGGAACCATAGATGGCAGAGGAGGAGGCATCTTTCAGCACAGATACACTTTCGATAGTTCCGGGATCTAAATTGTTAATGTCCATTTCCACTCCGTCAACAAGGATAAGCGGTGTGCTGCTACCATTGATGGATCCCATGCCCCTGATATTAAAGTCAAGCGTAGCGCCGGGTTCAGCGCCATAGGCGCCCAGGTTAATATTAAGGTTGGGAGAAACGCCGCGCAATACTTCGCCTACATTCGGAAGCGGCTTATTTTCGAGCGCCTTACCCGAAATGGAAGCTACTGCTCCAGTCAGGTTGGTTTTCTTTTGCGTACCATACCCTACCACTACTACATCAGTCAGGTTGGAAGCTTCTACTTCCAGTACCACGTTAATATCTGTTTGTTTCCCCACACTCACTCTTTTCTCCTGGTACCCCACACTTGAGATCACAAGTGAAATATTCTTATTATCAGGAGCGGTAAGCTTAAAATAGCCATTGTCGTCGGTAACTGTTCCTGTTTTGGTTCCTGCGATCATTACCGATACATTTGAAAGCGGCTCGCCTTCCCTGTTCACTACCCTTCCCCTTATCTCAACCGGCGGAGGCAGGGCAGTCGCGGCGCCATCTGCAGCCATATTAGCTGTAGTATTTTCCCTGGGTTGTACCACCACCGTTCTGTCAATAATATTGTAGGTAAAAGGCTGGTTGGCAAAACAGAGCGCAAGCACTTCCTCAAGCGTGGCATTCTTAACCTGCACGCTCACTTTACGGGACTCTTTGAGCATCGTTCCGGTATACATAAATGTATAGCCGGTTTGTTCCCTGATCTCATGGAACACTTTGTCTAAAGGGGCTTTTTTAAGATTCAATGTGACCCCCTGTGAATTGACATGCGCGCTGATCTGCAGGCAGCACGCAAGAAGCAGAATAGTGAGGAAATTCATAATTCGCAGCGTTTTGATAACAGATCGCCGCCTGAAAAATAGCGATCCATGAAAAGCATTTGGCATAACTTTGCTTAGTTTGAGTTGATGAAATAGTAAACCAATACCGATTGTTCTATACTAATATTGAGTCAGCTCAGCTACCCCGCCGGCTCCTGTTCCAGAGGAGCTGGCTTTTTTCTTACACTGATCTCAATGATGTTAAATATTTGTGGAGGTGCAGGCATAAGGTGTAGGGCCCTCCTATACCTTATACCTTATACCTTATTCCTTATACCTTATTCCTTACTCCCTCACAGCGTCACCCTGATCGTTTTCCCTTCAATATTAAACCGTACCGCCTTTGTAGCCTCCAGCATTTTCAGCAGGGTAGAGACATTAGTAGCTTTGGAAACCTCAGCATAAAATTTCTCGGTCACCTGCTTTTCAAAAACCACATCCACATCATACCACCGCGATACCTGCCGCATAATGCCTTCAATACCGGACCCTTTAAAGGAAAACAAATCATTCTTCCAGGCCATTACTTCCTCAAGATCAACCGAATTTACCAGCTCAATATCCCCGCTTTTTTCCACCTGCGCCTGCTGTCCCGGACTGATCACCTGGGGACGCACTCCGGTGATGGTGCCCACACTCACCCTTCCTTCCAGCAAGGTCACGTTCAGGGAATGCTCATCATCATAGGCATTGATATTAAAATGAGTACCCAGCACGCGCACAGTAGTGCCACCTTTGCTCACCACAAAAGGCATAGCAGGATTATGCGCTACTTCGAAATACGCCTCACCGGTGATCTCCACTTTTCTTTCTTTACCGGCAAAAGCAGTGGGGTATCTTAAGGAGCTTGCCGCATTCAGCCATACTTTACTGCCATCAGCCAGCGTTAGCCCAACAACACGGCTGCCTCGCGGGTTATTCAACGTATTGTATTGTATTTCCTTTCCTGTTCCACGATAAGCGATCTGCCCATCAGGCAGTTTCATCACTTTCACCGCCCCCTGCATTGCCAGCATTCCGTTGCCAGTACTATCCAAAATGATGCGCTGACCATTAGCCAGCGTAAGCACTGCATTCACCGCAGCAGGCGGCGCCACATCATTTTTATTTATTTGCTCAATATTTGCCAGCTCTTTTTGGTTTTCTTCTGCAGGAAGGGAGACAAAATAATAATAACATGCTCCCAGCAATAATGCTATTGTAGCCGCAGCCCAGTAGGACCATATCATTCTTCTCACTCCCGGTTGAGCATCTCTTTCGTTTTTGTCTTTTATGATACGTTGATATAACTGCTCCCAGTCTGCCGGCACCACCGCTTCTCCAGGATGATAAGAAGATAGCAGTTTTTCAATATGTTCCTTTACCGGCTTATCTTTCCCTTTTGCCACCCAGTTAAAAAGTTCCTGCTCCTCTGCTGCAGTAGCTCTGCCCTCCGAATACACCTCTAACAAGTAGGCAACCCTGTCCTCTGAAAATTTCATATTGATTTTTTAAGTTGAAATACCCTTCCTTCACCATCTATGATGAAATGAAAAACAAAAATGTACCAGTGAAGCAAAAAAAAATTACAGGTGCATCCAGATAACAGCCCAGATAATGGCGGAGGCATTCTTTTTAAGGGAGTTTCGCAGGTATACCACTGCGGCAGTGAGATGATTTCTTACGGTGTTGGGAGAAATATTCAATTGTCTCGCGATCTCTTCCCTGCTCATCCCTTCCTGCTTGGCTAATTTATATATGATCTTCTGCTGTGGAGGGAGCCGGCTGATCACATTTTCAATGATGCCCCTGTGCTCTTTTTCGAGCAATAAGGATTCAATAGGGTTTTCACTTTCATCTTCGGCCTGCCCGACTTTTGATCTCAACTGTCTTTCCCGTGCAAGCTTTCTGAAATGAGCGTAAATGCAGTTATGGAGGATGGTGAAAATATATCCTTCAGGTTTTTTTGCCCGGGCCGCCAGCTTCCTTTTTACCCATAGCATCACAAAAACTTTCTGCACAATTTCTTCAGCAGTGTCGGCAGCATGCGTCATCTTAAAGGCGGTTGCATAAAAGGGAGCTTTGTAATGATCAAATACCTTACGAAAGGCTTCTTCATTGTCTTGCGACACCTGCTCCAGCAATGTTGTAATATCGTACGGCAATGTTCCCGGCATCTTAGTATGGTAAATAAAACTAACGAATTTTCTTAATATGGCATACATTATTCCCGGGCGCATTTCAATTTTTCGCATGGGATTGAAATCCCAATGAAATATATGTTATCGAGCCTACGGCTCTGGAATACGGAACAGCAAGAGCCGTAGGCTCGGTAGCATTTTGTTCCAACGGATTTCAATCCGTTGCACATTTCCGCTTGCGAAAAATTGAACTACACCCATTATTCCCTATTAATGTCTTCGTATGCAGGCAGCGTTTTCGTTCCGGAGCGCCTGCCAGGTGCTATACTATATTCACCGCTGCCGCCCTGAAAAAAAATAGTGTTTTTCCCGGCTGTGACATTAACATTGAAATTGATTGTACCATTCCGGCTCCTGACATTCCAGTAACCTGGTTTCATGCCGGTCATAACAACCTGGTATTTATCACCGGAAGGGATCTTAAACGTAAATGCTTTGCTGATAAAATCAGCGCTGTTGCTCATACACACCACCCGGTCGGCGAGGATGACTATATCACTCACAGCAGTTTTATAATAATTTATCGGGAGCGGCCTGGTATCACCGGCAGTCACTTGAAAAACTGTAAGGAAACGATTATGATTACCGGCTTTTTTAGGTGAGATCATAATGCGGTGCCCCTGAGCTTCTGGCAAATCCGGTAATGGCGGTTCGTATTTGAACTGAAAAGAGCTATTGGCATCGCTGCCGCTCAAAATATTGATCTGACGGTCTGCCGCTGCGGGGATCAGCATCTCTATATGTGTTTTTCCTACTAGCCCTTCCTTCTGATTTTGCAGCACTATTCCATTTGTTGTTTTCTCAGGCATATTATATGCATTGATCTGCCAGTATTTTTTAAATCCGGGATCAGTGGTGGTCATATTATCTGTTAAAATGATCGCTGCAGGAATATCTTCCCTGTTCAGGTTAAGAAAACAGAACGCACGGGTATAAGCGCTTAACTTGGAAGAATAAGCCCCGGTAAGGTCAACTCCAAAATAACTGAAAAGCGGGTGCAGCTTTGATGGTCCAAAATCTGCAGACAACACCTTGCCATTATTGAACTGGGGATCTGTTTGCGCTTCTTCAGCGGTTTGGGGAAAACGTTGGTTGAATCGTGTGCCGCCATCATTGGATTCGGTACCCCCGAATTTTTCTTTCGGGTCTATTGCCAGCATCATGCTGTGAGCAATAGAACGCTTATTAAAATTGTAATCATAGGGTGTGCCATAGAATTTATATTCCCCGATATCGCCAAACTGAAAACCGCGGTAATAGAGCTGAACAGATCCGGCATCGCAATGCTGGTGATTGCCAAAATGATAACCTCCGCCTTTGATCTCGGCAACCACATCATTGCTGTTCATACCAATATGCCATCCGGTACGGGCCACCATCGAACCAATGACCGGCCCAAAATCCATGGTTAATGGCAGTGATTCCATACTGTATTCGGCTTTCAGCCCCGGATCATTCAGCAACAGGAATAATACGGGGTTATCCGGTATGCCGCCCTGGCGCTCAAATTCAGCCTTCAAAACAGGATCAGCAGCATAGGTGTAATTTAAAAACATTGTCTGTGCAGACTTCCAGTAGTAAGGTTTCCCCGGAACGCCGGAGCTAAAACCATCTCCGTCATGCAGCATCTGCCCGTCAGGAACACGCATATATTGCCAAAATTTCCGGACAGTTTTGATATTATCATCAAAAACCGGCTGACCGGTCATTCTGTAAAATAACCAGGCAGCATGCATATCCCATCCAAAACGGTATGCCCCATAATCAACGCCCTGATTATGTCTTGGCGACTGATATTCGAATTTGCGCATTGGCACCAGTTCTTCAAGAATGGCATACGAAGTGTACTGATAAGGCAACGGATCTTCATTATACATTGCAATGCCCATGGAAAGCAGGTCACGGTTAATCTGGGCCTCATTACCATGACCATTAACAATACTCTGCTTAAATGGAGGCCAGCCGCATTCCATATCATCTGCCAGCCGCATTAAATGATGGCAGAGCACCTGCTTTTCTTTCTTGTCAAGAAGATCATAGCACCAGTCATACACTTCAGAAGCAGAATAAATAGCACTACCGATTTCCCGGGTGATATCCAGGATATTCCCAAACTCAACATGCGATAAATAATCCACCATTAATTGAACAGCCTCCCTGCCTGCACCCGTGTTGCCTGTCATAAGATAATAAAAAGCTTTAGCCTCCGCGGCTTTTTCCAGCCTGGTGTTATAAGACATTTCTGCATCAGGGTCAAATTCAAAAACGAACGGGACAAGTGCAGACGCTTCTATCTTTTTCCAGGCTGGCAGATTATCCCCGTTTTTCAACCGCGCTTTTATCTCCGGCAATGATTGCTGATTTACCCAAAGACGCGGATGAGTTGAAGGAGGGACAATCGCAGGGCGATACTTCTGAACTTCCGGCGCCACCGAAGGTGGTTTGTAAGCGGTGAACTCCACATATTCAAGCCGTATCCCGCGTGGCAACCATATCTTCAACTGCTGATCGTTACCATTTAATTCAAATTTTCCCGATTCCTGTTTTGCAATATTCCATGGCACATACACCACACGTTTGGTAGGACGTTGGTTGTCTATCCGGATCTTTATAAACAGCGATTCAAATTTAGTTTTCGCTTTCTTCATCAGGGCATCGCCCTCAGCATCGGTCACAGCATAAGTAGTCATTACATAGCGGCCGGCCTTAGGCGCTTTTATATCAAAGATGATGTCAGGATCCGCAGTATTTTCATTGACCGTAGCAGTGACCCCGGGCTTCAACGCTATTCCTTTATGATCACTCAATCTTTCATCAGAAACAATTTCTGCTGACCGGGGGTTGAGCTTGGCCGTCAGTGCGTCCATTCTGTAAGCTTTGCCTTCGGCAAATTGCTGCGCCATCACTGTCACAGCATGCAATAAGATCAATATCAGCATACAGACTCTAACCATATATAAATGTTTTCAGGCTGAAGCTAAAAAAAAGTCTTTGTAACAAGCCTCAGGTGCTTTATCGCCTTGCCCAACTGGTTCTCAACTGTTTTAGGAGAGAGGCTCAGTTGTTTTGCAATTTGTTTTACAGGCATCCCCTCATGCCGGCTGCACTTAAATATAAGCCTGCATTTTTCAGGGAGCTCTTCTATGCCGCTGTTCACCGTTGCCAGTACCTGTTTATTATGCATGGCATTTTCTATAAGCCATTCATCAGAGGCGGAGTGCTTTACAGACCGGCAATATTTGCGCTGATGCTCCTTCTTTTTTAGTTTGGTCAGCACCATATACTTTACGGCAGTAGCCAGGTACTGCTCCAGTGATCTGATCCTGATCTTGTCCCTGTTGATCCAGAGACTCACGAACACATCATGAACCACATCTTCTGCCTCCTGCTTTTCATTCAGCCTGCTGTATGCTATGGAAAACAGCTTTTTCCAGAACATGGCATAAATTTCTTTAAAGGCAGTTTCGCTACCCAAAGCCTGCCGTCCCCAGGTGGTATCAGTAGCAGGCGCATGACAATCTTGCATCTGTAGCATTAGTTTGGCGATTTTGGATTAAAAAAACTGTTATCAATAAACAATGGTGTTTCACAACTTCAGCTCCAATGCACTGTCTTTATCAAGATAAAGTGTTGCATTGCCATGTTTTCTAAGGATGGTGGAAGGACAGTGTTCCCCTATTTCACCGTGAAGTGTATGATATACTGCCCTGGCTTTGGTAGCGCCCGGCACCATACAATACACAAAGTTTGCGCTCACAAGGGTTGGGATGGTAAGCGTGATAGCGGCGGCAGGCACTTCCTCAATACCCGCAAAACATTCATCATGCACCTGCTGATGCCTGGAAGCTTCTGAAAGCTTTACCACCTTGACGGCCAAATGATCGTTGAAATCCGCAACATGCGGGTCGTTGAAAGCAATATGACCGTTTTCACCAATGCCCATGCACACGATATCTGCAGGATATTTTTTTAATAATGCACTATACCTGCTGCATTCTTCCGACGGGTGGAGGGTGCTCCCATTGATATAAAACACTTCCCTGAAAGGTACCTTATCAAAAAGACGCTCCCTGAGGAACTGACCAAAACGCTGCGGCGCGTTTTCATCCAGCCCGATATATTCATCCATGTGAAAAGCATTAACGCTCTCCCAGGCTATATCTTTCGCAACAGACAAAGCCGCCAGGAATTCATTTTGAGAAGGCGCCGCCGCAAAGATCATATTGACGGTCTCCTGCTCAGACAACAGATCCCTGAGTCGCTCTGCCACATCATTAGCAGCATGCTTTCCCATCTCCATCCTTGTATCATATATTCTTACTTTCAGCTTATTCGCTGTCAGTTCTTTTGTATAGCTCATAGTAGTATGTTACATTTTTTTATCAAACACTATTTTCCCGCCTTTTACCACACATTTCACTATCACAGATCCTCCGTCTTCTTCAAAAACAACCAGGTCATCCTTTTCTGCTGCCACAGGCACTCCATGCGCTTCAAGAAAAGCAGAAACATTCACCGAAGCCATTTGCCATGCTTCACCAAGGGCACAAAGACGATGACGGACCAGCGTCTCTATGTTTTCGGGCAATGTTTTGGCAGCCCCGGCCAATAATCCCGGTGAAGATTTAAGCGATATCCTTTTATTCCCGTCAAGTACCACGATACCCCCGATATGGCTCTCATACTCTCCCGGCTGCATACCCGCAAAGCAGGTAGCATCACTTACTATCATCAGCGATCTGCCCTTTACTTTCATCGCCACCTTAATAAAGCTATCGGGTATATGTATCCCGTCGGCTATTATACAGGCATACAGCGCGTCGGCTGCCAACTGATCCCATACAACATTCGGATGCCGCGGCAACATAAGGGGAATGCCGTTCCCAAGATGTGTTGACATACCCGCGCCTGCCGCCACGGCATTGCTGATATGCTGCGTGTTGGCAAGAGAATGACCAATAGAAACAATGATCCCGTCATGTTTGCAACCGGATATGAAAGCAGGTGCATTTTCCCATTCCGGCGCCAGCGTAACGATCCTGATCCTTCCGCCGGAAGCCTCCCGGAATTTTTTGAACAGCTCCCAATCGGGAGCCTTTATATATTTTTCGCTATGCGCACCTCTTGCTCCTTCAAGCGGTGAAAGAAACGGACCTTCCAGGTGAATGCCGGTCACACAGGCATTGACAAGCTCATCTGTTTTGCAGGCTTCATCAATGGCCCGGAGAATAGTGATGATATTTTCGTCCGAATTGGTAATTACAGTAGGGAAATAGCTGGTTACACCACAGCTCAGCAGGTAATGCGTTGCATTAATAATATCTGCAGTGGTAAGCGTGGAAAGATTAAAGTCTATCCCATTCACGCCATTGATCTGCAGGTCAATCAGCCCGGGACCGACAAAGCATCCCGCGCTTCCTGCTTTCCCTTCGGCAACGGATAACAGCTTTTCTCCTGCAAAGACCAGTTTTTCCATTTTACCTGTTATACAGTTGGTGCAGGTCATTATGTTTTCTATATATTCCTTTGCTTTCAAATCCTATAGTATTAAGTCATTCAAATTAAGTTCTCCTTTTTAATGCAACCATCAGGTTGTTAACCTTGTCAGGCACAGACCTGGTCATCTTCCCAACGCCAAGATATATCAGCGCAGATACCATCGTAGGCAATCCTACCTCTAATGCCAGGCTGTCAAGCTGTATGTTTTTGGTAATGACAAAAGTGATGATCCCGGCCGCAATAGATGCAATAGCTGCGGCCGGGCCACTGGATTTAAAAACGGGAAGTAAACCCAATAACAATGGAAGCGCCGTAGGTCCCAGCAACGCTCCAAACCAGTTAACGATCAGTCCCAGCACACCCCCAAACCGTTCGTAGTTCAAAGCCACCACAATGGTGGCAAGCGTGAAGAGGAAGGTGGTGATACGCGCTGTGCGCAACGGGTGCTTATCATTTACAAATTTCCTGGATACCACAGGAAGAATATCACGGGTGATCACTGCGGCAATGGTATTGACATCAGAAGAGGTCATACCCATAGTAGCGGCAAACAATGATGCAATGACAAGCCCTATCATGCCCTGCGGTAATATTTCCAGCATCAGCCTTCCGTAAGAAGTGTTGGGAGCATCAAGCCCCGGGATGATCAGTGGCGCCGCCCACATGGGAAAGAACAATATCAGCGGCCAGACAAGATACAGGATGCCCGACAGCCTGGCTGCCTTAGAAGCTTCTTTTTCGGATGGAGAAGAAATATACCTGGTTGCAAGGCTCCAGCCTCCCCCGTTATAGCTTAAAAAGTACAGGAAGAACATAACGCCTACAAAGGCTGCAGTATAGGGGCTGTTGAACAACTGGCTGTGCTCCGGAGGCAGTTGCTTCCATATACCGGTTATTGAGTCTATCCCCCCCAGCCGTTTTACCACCAGCACAAACATCACTATGCTGCCCAGCACCTGAACGATAAATTGTATGAGATCGGTAATGATTACTCCCCACAGCCCGCCAAAAGTAACGTATACCAAAGTAACGATGCCCGATACCAGGATGCCCGGCATCATGGGTATGCCGCCCACTACATTGAGCAGCACTCCTATCGCCGCCCATTTGGCCCCTACGTCAAAAACCTTTAAAACAACCCCGCTCCATGCCATGATCTGCTGGGTAGTGAGATCATAGCGGGTTTTGAGGTATTCCAGCGGGGATTGTATCATGAAATTTTTCCTCAGCCGCACCCAGTATACCGGAAAAACCTTAGCACTGGCCACAATGACAACTCCTACAGGAAAAGCCCACCACATATACATGGTGAACCCATGCGTATAGGCAACGGCAGCATACGCTACAAACACAGCGCCGCTATGTCCTGATACATGATGTGAGATACCGGCGAGCCACCAGGGAAGCTTTCCCCCCGCCACAAAATAGTCCTCCGAGCTTTTACTCCTGAAATAGGACCACACTCCTACCAGCAACATGCTTAAAAAGAAAAGAATGATAACGGTTAAGTCCAGTATATTAAAATTCATGTACCGACGGTTTATCTATATACAATTTAGTTGACCTGAGGGCCTGTAAGGAAATATTCAAAAAACAAATAAGCTATTTCATTCGATGCTTCCGTTGGGGAATGTGCAGGACGGTTTGTCATGCCCACACGGTTACTGTATCCCAACAGGCGGTTCACTTTAATAGTCTGGTTAAGCGGGATCCACCTTGCCGGGGTATCTTCCGATCCTCCCGATACGAGGAAAGGACGTGGCGCCATCAGCGCATGCAGCTCCTGGAGATCGTATCCTTCGGCCACCAGCTTCGGATATAATCCTTTTGCCGGATTCTGCTCCGTGATCATTCCTCTTTTACGCCAGGGGCGCGAATGCCAGCCCAGGTACCACGGCTCCCAGTAATTGACATCCTCACGCGATGCATCAAATACAATTCCCGGGTCGGACCACACCGCACATGCGAATTTTTCAAAAAGGCAGGATGCGAACATGGCCCATTTGCCGCCGAAAGAATGCCCCATAATGCCGATCCGCGCTGAGTCTACCTCCGGTCTTTTGGAAAGCGCAGACCAGGCATTGGCCGCTGCACAGGCCAGCATGGAAAGAGGCGCTACCATTGCATGATCAATGTCGGGATAATAAATTGAAAAAGTCTTTGCTTTTGTGGCTGCCGTAGTGCCCAGCGAAAGGGTCACGAATCCTCTTTTTGCCAGTTGGTAAGCAAAATCGCGGCAGGAATGATCTGCTTCTCCCATTCCAATGGCAGTTTCCGGTTCATAATACACGGTAATAACGGCCGGTCTTTTTCCTTTCCCGCCCGGGATCAGCAAATACCCTTCTGTTGCTTCTTGGGGTGTCCAGAAAAACCGTACACGATATTGCGTAAACCCGTCCCTGCTTACCGAATCAATGACCTTCATTTCCTGGTTTTCCAGCAATGGCGGCCACTCGCCCATCAACTGATGCCAGCGTGCAAGTATCTCTTTGCGCCGCTGCTTCCAGTCCCCGGGCGTTTTTACCATCCGCCCGTCATAAAATTGTAAAGACGAACGATATGATCCGTATTTCCCCGCCCACTCCTTTGGCGGTGTAAAGAAAGGAGCTAATTTTTCCCAGGCATGCGCCTGTCTCGTTCTTAAATTGTCCTGGCCGATTAAACAGAGGGAACAATGAACGGTAAGGAAAAGCAATATGGCAGCTCTCTTTGAAAATTTCATTTCAGTCTTGTTTTGGTCCGGTCGTTATACAGGGATTAGATCTCAGGCTCCCAGCCTGGTTCGTAAGCTCTTTTCCAATAAGCGCCGGCTCCGGCATTATCAAGAATATGCCCGTTGGTTTGATCTATCTTCAGTTCCGACCCGGTACGCAGCGCTATATTACCAAGCTGCGTCAGCAAGGTGCTCTTAAAGCCTGTTTCTATCTCGGCGTTCAATGCTGTTCCTTTCCTGATGCCGTCAAAGAAATTTTGAATATGAATGGCATCAAGCGCCTGGGATGGGCTTACCACGCTTTTAGTGTCAATTTGAATGTCGTTCTTAACTTCTTTTATAAGTTTATTTTTCAGGTCATATATCTTATATGTATTGCCGCCGCCAATGACCAGGGTTCCTTTTTCACCATAAAAGGATACGCCCACGCTGGTATCTTCCACATTACGCCCGTTGCAGCTTCTGCCTTCCCAATCCATCATGGTATTGTTGGCAAACTTCCATGATACTACCTGCGTATCGGGCGTTTCCCAATCGTCATCATAACGGAAACGGCCACCCGAAGAATTTACGCTTACCGGGTATTCCACCCCCATGCCCCAGCGCAGCAGGTCTACCATGTGCGTGCCATTGTTACCTCCTTCACCGGTACCCCAGTTCCAGAACCAGTGCCAGTTGTAATGCAGGATATTGTCTTTATAAGCGGTGCGGGGAGCGGGTCCCTGCCAGAGATCATAATTAAGCCATGAGGGCACTTCCACAGCTTTGCCCTTTCCAATAGACTCGCGGTTGTTTGCATACCATCCTTTTCCGTAATAAGGTCTGCCGATCACGCCCTCTTTCACTTCCTGTATAGCGGCAATTACATTAGGCCACGACCTTCGCTGGGAGCCCATCTGCACTTTCCGGTTGTATTTCCGTGCCGCCGCTACCAGCAGTTCGCCTTCATGCGGGTTATGCGAACAGGGCTTTTCCACATATACATGCTTGCCGGCCTTGCAGGCAAGTATGGCTGCAGGAGCATGCCAGTGATCCGGGGTGGCTACCACCATTGCTTCCAGCGCTTTATCCTCCAGCGCTTTCCGGAAATCCGGTGTGGCTTTAGGGGCAGTGCCCTGTATCTTGTTTACAATGCCGATGCATTTGTCCGCAGACTGGCTGTCCACATCACAGATATGTATGATCTCGCAGTTTTTCTGCTGTGCATAATTCTGAGCCAGCGCCAGTCCCCTGGCATGTACGCCCATGATCCCCACTTTGATCCTTTCATTAGCTCCCGGGATACGCGCATAGCTTTTTGCACTGAAGCCGGGCAGTATTCCGCCAACCGTGACCGCTGCGGAAGCTCCGATTGAATTCCTGAGAAAGCTTCTTCTAGAATTTTTCATGAAATATTTTTAAGATTACCGGAATACCTGGACCAAAAGGAATTGATCAGAACAATTTCTTTAACGTACGTTGCGCCGTGGCATTAGCTTTCTTCCATATGCCTTCCAGCTTAACGGGTATGCCATTTCTCCTTTTACTTTCATCCGCCGCTTCCATGAATGCCAGCATCTCGAGCGTGTCCTCTGCCTTTACGGGAGGAATGCCGGTTTGAAAGAATTTTACGATCTCAGTCAGCAGCGCTTCATATCCCTGTACCGGGCCTAATACCGCGTCGCCGTTCTCACCGTAAGCAGTGCCGCCATAAGTATGCTTGCCTGTGCGCGTTCCCCTGAAGGAGCCTATCCTCCCGTCTTCCCAGGTGCCTGTAGCTACATCGGTACTATCCGTATGCACCCTTACCACTTCCTTACAGCCTGTTCCCATTACAGTATATAATATCTCTACACCGTGAATGCCGTACCAGAAAAGATCAGGATGTGTTTTTTCCAGGGAACAGGGGCTGTAAGTATCTGCGCCCAGCACTTTTCCGATCTTGCCTTTTGCTACTTCCTGTGCCGAGGACATAAACCTCAGGGTTGACGAAGAAAAAATCGGCACCTTATAATGTTTGGCCAATTCAAAAATGGCAATGCCATCTGCAAGGGAAGCAGATATGGGCTTATCAATAAATACAGTTTTACCGGACTTCAGCACGGGAATCACCTGTTCAAGATGCCTTCTCCCGTCATTAGTCTCCAGCAATACCACATCTACTTTTGTCAGCAGATCGTCAATGCTGTCCACGATCTCAACACCCATGCCTTTCACCTTCTCAATATAGCCGGGGATGCGGCTTACGGAAGATTCGATATCCAGGCTGCCCTTGGGATAAGCGGCAACGATTTTATAGCCTTCATAGATACCGGGGGCGTTACTGCTGTTCAACACTCTTGCAAATTCAATGCTGTGAGATGTGTCCAGACCTATGATCCCTACTCTTTTTCCATTAGCGGGAAGGCTCCTGCCAAACAAGGGCAGCATGGTGCCGGCGAGGGATAGCCCGGCACCCGTCATTGCAGAGATTTTGATAAATTTCCGGCGGTTGTAAGATTGTTTCACTTTCTATTAGATTAAATGAGCAATAATGGTTGCACTGTACAGCCTGCTGCTGCAGCATCGGCTACTTATCTAAATTATACCCAGGCAACCATCGCTTTTAAAAGCTGTCCCTCTGTTCCTTTTTACTGCCTCGAACAATTTCCGTGTACGTACCCAAATTTAATTTCTTTTATTTTTAGAAAAAAAATTATTTAGATTATTTTCAAAAAAAATCTTTTTCCCCCTCTAATATCCGCACATCTGCCACTGCAGCGTGCTTTTTAAAATGGGGCGCCGGTATATAATGTATTGCAGAAAAAAATGACGGGCAAAGGGTATATCGGGTATAATAATAAAAGCCTGCTATGGAGAAAAGAAGCTGATGCCGTATTACGGCACATACAATCCGTGCTAAAAACCTTTACAGCAAATGGTTTTAGGATATTATACCAATCTATAAACAGGATCTCCTTATCAAAAAAAAACAATATCCTTACCGGTTACGTAAACGTAGTATCATGCAATTAGTTTTATAAAAAGACTGATATATCCTATTTTCGCTTGTGACGGCAAAGCCCTTATAATAGGAAGCATTTGATGGTTACGTACCCGAAATATTGCAGCCATTTTTAAGTATTTTGGAAATATCATTATGAAAAAAAAGAACAACGAGCTGACAGGAGTAAGAGAGATCGCAAGAAGAGCTAATGTTTCGATCGCTACGGTTGACAGGGTGCTCCACGAAAGGGATGGTGTGTCGCCCAAAACAAAAGCCAGGATTGACAAAATCATTAAAGAGTTGAATTACCAGCCGAATATCCTGGCCAGCAGGCTTGCATCCAAAAAAGTATACCACTTTGCGGTGCTTATACCCAGGGTGTCGAATGAAACCGATTTCTGGAAGGCGCCGCTGGCAGGCGTTCAAAGAGCGGAAGCCGCTATCAGTGAGTACGGCATCAAAACGAGTTATTATTTATTTGATCTCAACGACAGGAGATCTTTCGATTTACAAACCCGGCAGATCCTTAAGAGCGATGCCGACGGCATATTGCTTGCACCTTCCTTTATCAATGAAGCCGCTGCCTTTACCAACCTTTGCAAAGAACGGAATATCCCATACGTATTAATTGATTCCAACATTCCCAACCAGGAAAGCCTGTGCTATGTAGGCCCCCATTTGTTCAGAAGCGGTTATTTAGGCGCGCATCTCCTGAACTTCAGCCTTAATGGCAAAGGCACCATTCTGGTGCTGAATATTTCCAAGGAAGTAGACGATCACAACTACCTTATCCAGATCGAAGAAGGCTTTCGCGCTTATAATAAATACCACAGCCTTCAAAACGATATCATAAAGATTGATGTTACCTCGGCAGGCTATACCGCGGTAGAAAAAGAGCTGTCGGCAGCATTTAATGCAGAGGAAGAAATAAAAGCAATCTTTGTAACCAACTCCAGGGTTTTCTTAGTGGCGCAATACCTGGAAAAGTCCAGGAAAAAGAATGTTTTGCTTATAGGGTACGACTTTATCGAAAAGAATATTGAATACCTGAAAAAAGATGTCATTGACATCCTGATCTGTCACCGGCCCGGCGAACAGGGCTACCAGGGGCTGATGAAATTGTACCAGCATTTTATCCTGGGGAAATCTTTTGAAAACATCTCCTTCATGCCGATAGATATCCTTACCAAGGAGAACTATGAGTTTTACAATAATTATATGAGTATCTGAGTTTGAACCACGGAGGCAGGGAGGACAGGGAGCTGCGCAGAGATGTTTTCTTTGCGCTCTGAACCACAAAGATTCTATGGCACAAAATTGCACAAAGTATTTCCTTTGCTGACTTTGCCCCTTTGCCTGAAACCTTTCTGCTATAGTGATGCAGACTGGTTGAGCCAGAACTCATCGGGGTAAATATCTATAAAGGCAATCCGGTTGTGATCATGCAGCTTTTCCCCTATTTCATCTAAATGCCCGCGGGAAAGCACCTGCTCAAGATGCGGGAATAATGTTCTTTCTTCAAACCGGATATGCTCGTCCAGTTCATCTGCCAGCCGGCCCAGTTGCTCAGGCTTTACCGTATCGGCACTGTCCAGCAGGCTTTCTATCTCGCGGCGAAGCGCAGTGTGCTGGCTGATGGCAGACTGCACAAGAGTATCGTCACGATCTGTAAATAACAGGCGCTCTTCATCCGCAAAATGTTCCTTTAAATGCCCATCAAAGAAAAACCTCAGATAGTTGAGCATTCTTTCAACAGCTATTGATTTCTTAATACCCTGCCTGATCTTCCAGCAAAACAGTAGCCCGAAGTGATGCTCTCTTGATACAGGCAAGAGCTGGGAAGTGCGCTTGATCGGTTTGGGATCCATGATAGTTTTTTTTATATTCCAAAGGTCTGTCGCCCCCAAATTACAACCTGCTAAGATCTTGTTCCATAGCGATCGCTGCCGGGAACAGGATATTATTCTCAATATGAATATGGCGGTGCAGGTCTTTTTCAAAATCGTGCAGCAGCCCCATGGTGATACGATAAGTGTTGCACCCGTCGGCAGGCACTGTATAATCATTTGTCAGCGCTCTTATTTTGCTGAAGCGCTCTCCCTCCTGCTCATGCTCTTCCGTCATTTTCTGTATGGCAGCTCTTATACCGGGGGCATTATCGTGCTGCCCGCTGCTGCTGGCAGGAGCAGACTGCACCATCCTGCGGATCACGGGAAAAAGCATTAATTCTTCTTTCTTCATGTGCATGGCAAGTTCTCCCACGCTCTGGTTGAACAAATCTCTTATCTCCATAAGCTCAGGATGATTAAGTCCATGCACCCTGCACAATTTCTCAAGATAAGTTTGCAGTACTGGGGATTGAGCAGCCACATAACGGTGATGCTTTTTTTCAATATAATCCGCCACCAGGTCGAGCGGCCACGAGGTAAAATCTATTGCAGCCGCGGAGCCCTCCTTTTTTGCTGCGAGCAATTCAATTTCATTTTTCACTGCAGCTACATCAGCGCCGGCAAGTTTTACAGCATCAGCAAGGGTATGATCGCCATGACAGCAATAATCAATGCCATACTTTTCGAATATGGCAGCCAGGCGTTCATCCTTAGCAACCAACTGTCCTATCCCGGTTGCTTCAACATTTTCATTTTCCATAACTTTTATTTTTTTCCAGGAAAAGTATTCCTGTTATAGTGAGACAAATCAATTTCAGTGATTCAGCGACAACAAAATAGATGTGCAAAGATGATGGACCAGGTGTCTGTCCGCTGATATATATGTCCGCCCTCCTGTCGAGTGCAGGCAGCAGCCAGAATGTTTGAAGCGCAAGGACTATCAGTACAATGCAGAAGAGGGATTGCCGCACAATTTTTTTTTTGCCAAACAACATGCCTGCCGTAACGACCACTGCCAATACCCATTCTACCCGGTTGAGCGCTCCAAATACCAGGCGGCCGATGCCCAGCCCCAGAGGAAGCGTAACACCCGGTGCGCGGAACTTCAGCCATGACTCCATAAAGCTGATCGCAATGATCATGCCTACCCAGATAAACACGCTGATAATACCCAGTGGCTGTTCTACTTTTACCATTATCTCAAAGGTTTTTCAGTACTGTTCCTGTAGTGCTCAATTCTTGAATGAAACATTGTCGCCATTTTCCCTGCGCGCCATTTAGCCTCTTCTGCCCTTTCTCCCTCAAATAATTCATCTACAGCACCATGCCATAAGCCAAGCCATGCTTCAAAATGATCGCGGTGCACAGGTAATGTGGCATGGGGTAAAAAAGGGGCGCCGGTATAACTATGCGCATCCAGCAACACGGTCTCCCAGAAGCGGTACATTTTTTCGAGATGCTCCGGCCACCGGTCCTGGATAACTGCATTGAAAACAGGAGAAAGCAGGCTGTCCCGGTTCACCCTTTCGTAAAAAACATCCACCAGCAGTTCAATATCCTTTCTGGTAGCTATATCATTTCGTTGCTGCATATTTTGTATCCTCCGTTCATCTCTTTAAGAAAGAGAGATTATTATCCAACTGCCCGGTAAACTCTCCCAGTTTCGCTTTGCTCAGCATATCATGCACTTCATTCCGGATCTTCTTAAACTCTTTGTGTATAGGGCAGGGCTTTATTTCAGAGCATTGCGCCAGCCCCAGCCCACACCCCGAAAAGATCTTATCACCGTCTACAGCCCTGACCACGTCGGCAAGCGTATATTTCAACTGCGTTTTTTCCATGTAAAAACCTCCGTTGGGTCCTTTGATAGAAAGCAGCAATCCCCTTTTGACCATCTCCTGTAATATCTTTGCGATAAAGTGCTCCGGGCAATCAATACCCTGCACCACCTGCTTAATGCCTGCCCTTTCTCCTTTCATGGATTGTTGTCCTATGTAGATCATTGCGCGTATGGCATATTCGCAGGTTTTTGAAAACATTTTTATCTTCAGATTTATGGCGCAAAGATATATAAGGGGGAAACAATAAAAGATGTTTTTATCCTTTATTTTTTTATCTTCGTCTTAGCGTGAGCTAAAAAAATATTTATGTCACCCCGGATACAAATCAAACGGGCTTATGAAAAGCCTTCTTCTAAAGACGGGTTCCGCGTGCTGGCAGACCGGCTTTGGCCCAGGGGCCTGCGCAGGGAAGATGCAGCCATCAAAGAATGGTGCAAAGACCTCGCTCCTACTTCTGCGCTGCGCACGTGGTTTGGCCATGATCCTGAAAAATGGCAGGCGTTCAGGACAAAGTATCTTAAGGAACTGAAGCAAAATCCTGCAGTGGACGATTTTGTTGCAACACATGCCCCGAAAAAGATCATCACCCTCATATATGCGGCAAAAGATACGGAACACAACCAGGCGCTTGTATTACAGCAATACCTCACTGAATGTTTTAAAAATGGCGGCTGAAAAAAATACAATATTCTTCTCCCTGGTATACAAAGGCCGGGATTACCAGGTGCACGCTTACCGCAATCAATATTATAGCGTGATGACACTGATTGCCGATCATCTTGCGATAGATGGTTTTGGGATATGCTGCGGTATGGGCAGTTGCGGCACCTGCAGGGTGAATATCCGCGAACGCCATTCCCCCGCCACCCGGAGTGTTTTAGCCTGCGATCTGCGCGTGGATGACAGCCTTTCGCATTGCACCATTGAGATACCCGCCAATCTGTACACTTATTAAATAACCCTTTACACATGAGATACCTTATTCCCCTCCTCCTGTTTTTATTCACCGGCATATTGCTGATAAATGCATGCAGATCTTCGGAAGAAAAAGAAGCTCCGGCTAAACAAAAGCCAAAATTGCCTCCCCCCGGCACCATCTCAGCGCTGCCGCTGGAGTATACCTCTCCGGCAAACAATCCCTCTACCCCCGAAAAAATAGAGCTGGGACGTTTGCTGTTTTATGATCCTGTCTTATCCGGTGGAAAAGACGTGGCCTGCGCCAGTTGTCATCATCCCGAATTCGGATATGCCGAAAGCCTGGAGCTGCCTGTTGGCGTCAATGGAAGAGGACTGGGTGAGCGCAGGAGCTTCAACAAGAACAATGATATTCCCTTTACCAAACGCAATGCTCCTTCCCTGCTTAACGTGGCTTTCAATGGTATTGACGAAAACGGTAAATATATACCCGAAGAAGCGCCTATGTTCTGGGACATGCGCGCCAAAAGCCTGGAACAGCAGGCTATGATGCCGGTAAGCACTTTTGAAGAAATGCGGGGTCACGGGTTCACAGAAAATAATATAAAGGAAGAAGTCAGCAGGCGGATCAGCAATATCCCGCTTTACCGCAAACTGTTCAAAGAGGCATTCCCCGATGCGCCCGCTATCACAGATACCCTCATCAGCCGTGCCCTCGCAGCTTTCCAGCGCTCGCTTATTGCAAACAACTCCCGGTTTGACCGCTACATGCGCGGGGAAAAAACAGCATTATCCAGCCGGGAGATCAATGGAATGAACCTGTTCATCAAAACCGGGTGCGCACGATGTCACAACGGGCCAATGTTGTCGGACTACAAACCGCATGTGCTGGGTGTGGTTGACAATGAAAAACTACCCTTCTCTGATTCGGGGTACCATAAAACCTATGCCTTTCGCACTCCCACGCTCAGGAACCTGCGCTTTACCCGTCCCTATATGCACAACGGAAAGATAGCCACCCTCGACAATGTGATGTTCTTTTATGAAGATCTGAAAGGTAAGCCTCTTCCCAACCCTCATGTGCACAAAGAACAGCTCGACTCCCTCGCCGTTATAATGACCGTGGAATTTAAAGACCTTGATAATATTGTAGAATTCCTGAACACCCTGAACGACGACCAGTATGATAAGAAGATCCCTGCCTCCGTGCCCAGCGGCTTACCGGTGGGAGGGAATATTAAGAACTAAGGGGTGTATTTCAGACTCTCACAATCAAAGCATCATATTATTATGGATTGCGCATTGATGCAGGGGCACAGATGCCACTGCTTGCTTGCGGTCTGATGAGTTGTCTGCATGGCGTGAAAAATTGCTTTTAATTTTGCAGATGCACCGGCAAATAATTCTTACGCAGGATGGATCACACACTATTGCAATACCTGAGCTGCAGGTAACTTATCATTCCACATTTGGAGCTGTGCAGGAGTCGAAGCATGTTTTTATAGAAGCCGGGCTGATACCATTGCTGCAATCACATAACCGTATATACATTCTTGAAGTTGGCTTTGGAACAGGATTAAATGCTTTATTGTCTCTGGGTGAAACAGAAAGAACCGGTAGTGAAATTATATATACCGCTATAGAACCATTTCCTCTGACAAAAGAAGAAATGCAGGCACTGAATTATTGTGATCAGTTGCTTCAACCGGACTGGAAACCCTATTTTCAGCAGATGCATGCCTGCAGATGGGAAAAAGAAGCACTTATTACGCCGCGCTTTTCCTTATATAAAACAATGAGCATACTACGGGAATATAACTTAAAGCATAAGCAGCAGCTTATATTTTTCGATGCTTTTGCCCCGGCGGTACAACCGGAATTGTGGGACAGGGCGGTGTTTGACCAGCTGTATCAATTGCTGGTACCAGGTGGTATACTGGTCACTTACTGCAGCAAAGGATCGGTACGCCGGACCATGCAGCGCTCAGGTTTTATCATAGAGAAGCTTCCCGGGCCTCCGGGCAAGAGAGAGATGATAAGAGCACGGAAATAAAAATATGGGGGAGCATTTTCCTGCAATGAAGATCAGAAATGTATGGAAACCCCTGCTTTAAGAATACCCTCATAACCAAATCCAAGCTCCGCAAATACGCCTACCATAGCGCCAAAACGCAGACCAATGATCCTGGCCTGGAAAGCTATTGCATCATGATGATCTTTTACACCTGCTTTTTGGGTCCGGCTTCCTGCATATCCTGCCGAAAGCCCCGAGTACATGTGAAATCTTGGGTCAAAAACATAATTATATTTTGCATTCAGCAGCAGTCCGAATACATACCAGTCCCTTGCCTCCGGCATATTACGGTAATTGATGGTAGCTTTGTCGTAAAATACAGAAGCCCCCCAATAGAATCTTTCTTTAACCGAACGATTATAGCTGATAACAGCGCTGCCTGTACCCGTAACCTTTTCCACTGCTTTTGGATCAGTAGCGCTCCGGTAAAAATCTCCTGCTATTGCTTTGATCTCCATAACAGGGAAAATACCGTAGGCAGATTCCAGTTCGTTGGCGGAAACATTCCGCTGAGCCAGCACCCGGAGCCCGCCAAGCAGAAATACAATTTGAAAAAACAGTAAACAGCCAGGCCGCATACAAATTTGTATTAACGCCGCAAAGTTAGGTAATATAACATCAGGTATGCTGAGGGAGGTGTAAGGTATAAGCTGTAGGGTAAGGACATAACTACGCTTACTTCTACAATTATAATCGCGCAGGAAATACCGGCTAAATCTTAGCTGTGTGCTTCATTGCTTTTTTAGCTATCACCTCTGCCATTGTTTTGCCGATATCAGCAGGACTGTCAACTACAGTTATCCCGCATTCTCTCATGATCTTCATTTTAGCTGCGGCAGTATCATCAGCGCCGCCAACAATGGCGCCGGCATGCCCCATTCTGCGACCGGCAGGAGCGGTTTGCCCGGCAATAAAACCAACCACAGGCTTGGTGCCGTTTTCCTTAACCCAGCGGGCAGCTTCTGCTTCCATACCACCGCCAATTTCACCTATCATTACTATACCGGTGGTTTCATCATCATTCATAAATAATTCAACGGCTTCCCGGGTGGTAGTGCCGATAATGGGGTCTCCCCCGATACCTATAGCGGTAGAAATGCCAAGCCCTGCTTTGGCTACCTGATCGGCCGCTTCATAAGTAAGTGTGCCTGATTTTGAAACTATCCCGATCTTACCTTTTTTGAAAATAAACCCCGGCATGATGCCTACTTTACATTCTTCAGCCGTAATTACTCCCGGGCAATTGGGACCTATAAGCCTTGATGCAGTACCAGCCAGGTAATGCTTGGCCTTTATCATATCCTGCACAGGTATACCTTCGGTAATGCAAATGATCAAACCAATACCGGCTTCAGCAGCTTCCATTATGGCATCTGCCGCAAATGCAGGGGGTACAAAAATAATAGAGACGTCGGCCCCGGTATCCTTCACCGCATCTGCCACCGTATTAAATACAGGGAGATCAAGATGCTTCTGACCGCCTTTTCCCGGAGTCACACCACCAACAACCTTTGTCCCGTACTCGATCATCTGGGTCGCGTGAAATGTCCCTTCTGTTCCTGTAAAGCCCTGTACAATTATTTTGGAATCCTTATTTACTAAAACCGACATGGTGGAATAGTTTGTTGTTGGTATTAAATGAGCAGCGCAAAAATAAGGGAATTTCAGCTTCTGCAGAAAGAAGACTGCCAACTAATACGGCATGGGTGAATGGGCTATGGTGAATAAGTTCGCCATTCACTATTTGCTATTCACAAAACGTACGGCACCCTGCTCCTGTTTTACCGCCGGCATGCTTTATATTCGCAATACAATTTCAATGCGTATGAAAAAATATATTGCGATCCTTTGCTGCCTCATGATGCATCCACGCATCCACGCTCAGATGGTCAGCCAGGTAACAGATCCTGCAGACTGGGTAAACCCGCTGATGGGCACCGATTCAAAGCCCGGTCTCTCTAACGGTAATACCTACCCTGCTATAGCCCTTCCCTGGGGCATGAACATGTGGACGCCGCAAACAGGTAAGATGGGCGATGGATGGCAGTATCAATATACCGCTGAGAAGATCAGGGGATTTAAGCAGACGCACCAGCCCTCTCCCTGGATGAATGACTATGGACAATTCAGCATTATGCCTGTTGCAGGCAGGCTGGTGTTCAGGGAAGAAGACAGGGCCAGTTGGTTCAGCCATAAGACCGAGGTTGCCAAACCTTATTATTATAGTGTATACCTTGCCGATCACGATGTTACCGCCGAGATCACACCCACAGAGCGCGCAGCGGCTTTCCGGTTTACCTTCCCGCAAACAGACAGCGCTTTTGTGGTGGTGGATGCTTTTGATAAAGGCTCGTATGTGAAGATCATCCCTCAAGAAAGAAAAATCATAGGCTATTCCACCAGGAACAGCAAAGGTGTGCCCGATAATTTTAAAAATTATTTTGTCATTGTATTCGACAAGCCATTCGCAAATGCAGGCATATTTGAAGGGGATAAGCTTGACCTTACCAAACTTGAAACACAAACTGATCATGCAGGCGCTGTAGTGAAGTTTAAAATATTTAACCGTGGTGACCAGGTAAATGCAAGAGTGGCTTCTTCATTTATCAGTCCGGCGCAGGCTGAGATCAATCTCAAAGAGACCGGCTCAGACAGCTTTGAAATGATCGAGAAAAAAGGGCGGGATATATGGAATAATACGCTGGGGCGTATTATTGTGGAAGGCGGCACCATTGACCAGGTAAGAACTTTCTATTCTACCTTATACAGGATGGTGTTTTTTCCCAATAAATTATATGAAAAAGACGCTTCGGGGGCAATTGTGCACTATAGCCCTTACACAGGGAAAGTGATGCCGGGATATATGTTTGGCGGCACCGGCTTTTGGGATACGTTCCGCGCCTTGTACCCGTTCCTCAATCTTGTGTATCCTTCTATAAATAAAGAAATGCAGGAAGGACTGATCAACGATTATAAAGAAGGAGGCTATTTACCCGAGTGGAGCAGTCCCGGCTATCGTGCCGTAATGGTAGGCAACAATTCTGCTTCGATAGTGGCAGACGCTTATATCAAAGGACTCCGCGGTTATGATATTGAGACGTTGTATGAAGCCCTGAAGCATGGCGCCAATACAGAAGGCCCGCATGGCACGGGACGCAGGGGAGTTGAATACTATAACAGGCTGGGCTATGTGCCCTATGATGTAAAGATCAATGAAAATGCTGCAAGAACACTGGAATATGCCTACGATGATTTCTGCATTTACCAGTTGGGAAAAGCATTGAACCGCCCTGCGGAAGAGCTCAGATTATATGCCACGCGCAGCCAGAATTACAAAAATCTTTTTGACAGATCCACCCGGCTGATGCGCGGTAAAAACCAGGACGGGAGCTTTGAACAGCCCTTCAATCCTTTTAAATGGGGCGACGCCTTTACAGAAGGTAACAGTTGGCATTATTCCTGGAGTGTTTTCCACGATATAAAAGGATTGTCTGACCTGATGGGAGGAAGAGAACAGTTCACTAAAATGCTGGATTCCGTTTTTGTAATGCCTCCTGTTTTTGATGATAGTTATTATGGATCCACCATTCATGAAATAAGAGAGATGCAGATTGCCGGCATGGGACAATACGCTCATGGCAACCAGCCTATCCAGCACATGGCCTATTTATATAATTATGCGGGGCAACCCTGGAAGACACAATACTGGGTGCGCGAGATCATGAACAGGATGTACAAACCCACACCTGACGGCTATTGCGGTGATGAGGATAACGGGCAGACTTCAGCATGGTATGTATTCTCGGCATTAGGCTTTTATCCTGTGTGTCCTGCAACAGATCAGTATGTGCTGGGAGCGCCGCTTTTTAATAAAGCCACTATACAACTGGAGAACGGAAAACAGTTTGTAATTGCCGCGCCTGCCAACAGCGACCAGGCAAGATATATACAGTCGGCACAGCTCAACGGGAAGAACCATGATAAAAACTGGATCGGTCAGCCGGATATTCAAAAAGGGGGAATATTTGAACTAGGCATGGGCATCCGCCCCAATACTGTCCGGTGCACCAAAGAGGAATCGTCGCCGTATTCGTTTTCAGCTTCGGCAGATGCGGTGAAATAGCGGTCAGGTGCCAGCTATCAGTGTCCGCTGATACCTGACAGCCGATAGCTCTAAATCAATTTACATTTCATTTTGAACAGATATACTTACCTTAATGCAAAATTTTAAAGAACGATGAGCCAAAAATCAAAATCAAACAATTCCCGCAGGAAGTTTATACAAAGTACTTCCCTCGCGGCAGCAGGGTATTTCATTGTGCCCCGCCATGTATTGGGCAAAGGGTATGTTGCCCCAAGTGATAAATTAAATATTGCCGGTATTGGTGCAGGAGGAAAAGGAGAGAGCGACCTTCATGAGTTTTCCAAAAGCCCTAAGGTAAACATCGTTGCAATGGCAGATGTGGATGACCGCCAGTCAGTGAAATCCCGTAAGCGCTTCCCTAAAGCAAAATATTATAAGGATTTCAGGGAAATGCTTGCCAAAGAAAAAAACAATATAGACGCATGCTCCATCTCTACCCCCGATCATACCCATGCCGTTGCTACAATGGCTGCCATGCAGTTAGGCAAGCATGTATATACGCAAAAGCCGCTCACCCACGATATATGGGAAGCGCGTATGCTTACACAGGCTGCTAAAAAGTACAAGGTGGTTACACAAATGGGCAACCAGGGTGGCTCCGGCGACGGAGTAAGAAGGATGAAGGAATTATATGATGCCGGGCTGATCGGTGACGTATACAAAGTAGAATCATGGACAAACCGCCCGGTATGGCCGCAGGGTATAGCCTCTCCTACCGGCAAGTTTGACGTACCTAAAGAGCTCGACTGGAATCTCTGGCTGGGTACTGCCCCTGTGATGGATTATAATCCCGGCTACCTGCCTTTTAACTGGAGAGGCTGGTGGCGCTTTGGCACAGGCGCGCTGGGAGATATGGCCTGCCATATCATGGATCCTATTTACCGGATATTGCCTATTGATTTCCCTGACTCGGTAGAATGCAGTGTGGCCAACAGCTGGAGCGGTTTCTTCCAGGAAACGGATAACCCGGAAAGCGCTCCTGCAGCTTCAGCCATTCACCTGAACTATCCCCGCAAAGACGGAAAAGGAACGATCAAAGTGAGCTGGTATGACGGCGGTATAATGCCGGAAAGACCTGATGAGCTGCAGCCCGGGGAGCCCTTTGGCAACTGGGATGGCGGCGTATTATTTATCGGCACAAAAGGAAAGCTGCTGGCAGATTGCTATGGAGCCAATCCCAGGTTATTGCCGCTTACAAGAGCAGAAGAAGCAAACGCCGTACCTGAAACTATTAAGCGGGTGCCTGAAGGACATTATATCCAGTGGGTAAATGCCTGCATCGCCGGTTATGGTAATGCAGAGACCAGCTCCAATTTCGACTATGCAGGTCCATTTGTTGAAAGTATATTGATCTCCAACCTGGCTATCCGCAGCTATGCACTGAAAAATCCAAATGGCAAGGGCTGGGAAGATAAATATCTCGGACGCAAAAAGCTGTTGTGGGATGCCCAAAATATGAGGATCACTAACTTTGAAGATGCCAACCAGTTTGTGAAACGTCAGTACAGGACACCCTGGAGCCTTAATGTATAACGATCAGTTTTATAGATCAGAAAAGGCGGTGTGAAAGACCGCCTTTTTTTATGCAAATGAGTATGCCGCTTCATTTCATTCTCGGTCTGTTATTCATACGCTCCTGTAATCTTATTTAATTCACGCCACATAAATCTTATTCTCATCTTCCCCTTCTCCCTGTCTTTTCCACTACATTTGTACCCGGGCAGCAGCGCGGAGTGTCGCATTATCGTGAGAGGCGAAACGTAAGAATTGAAACGATAAACTTTAAAAAGGAAAGAGCCCGTAACCCGCAACGAACCGTGAAAAGTCAAAAGTGAATTCCTTACGCCTTATACCTTACCCCTCATATTACCATCATGAAAATATTTTCAGCCGCACAGATCAAAGCATGGGATGCATATACCATGGAACATGAGCCGGTGACTTCTGCCAACCTGATGGAGAGAGCGGCGCGGGGCTGTGCAGCCTGGATGATGTCTCACACGAAAAGCGACAGGCATATCTGCATTTTTTGCGGGCCGGGCAATAATGGCGGCGACGGGCTGGCAATAGCAAGACTGCTTGCAGCACAACAACGAAAGGTGTCGGTTTACCTTGCCGGAACGGGCGCTCACCGCTCGTCTGACAATTCCCTTAATCTTTCGCGACTGCAGCAGTTGAAGCAGGAAATCATTTATATAAACAGTGAAAAAGATTTTCCTCCCATACCGGAAGACAGCATCATTGTGGATGCACTGTACGGATATGGACTGAACCGTCCCCTGGAGGGTATGACTGCAGCGTTGGTAGAGCATTTGAATGCTTCAGGCAATACCATCATTGCCGTGGATATGCCCAGCGGCTTGTTTGCCGATCAATCTTCGCCGGGCAATGCTGTCATCAAGGCCACATATACCCTCAGCTTCCAGGTAATGAAGCTGGCTTTCCTGCTGCCTGAAAACGCTTCCTTTACCGGCAGCATACATATCATTGATATCGGGCTCGACAGCAGGTTTTATGAAAATACCGATACTGATCTTGAGATCACGACACATCAGCAGATCCATTCTTTTTATAAGCCCCGGCAAAAGTTTTCACACAAAGGCAGCTATGGCAATGCAGCGCTTATAGGTGGCAGTTATGGTATGATGGGCGCCATAGTGCTGGGCGCCGGCGCCTGTCTCCGCAGCGGAGCAGGCAAGCTTACCTGCTATATACCTGCCTGTGGCTATACTATTTTGCAGTCTTCGGTGCCGGAAGCAATGTGCGTTGCAGAAAATGAAGAACGGCATCTCGCAACACTCCAGTTGCAGGCACGCTATGATGCCATAGCTATAGGCCCCGGCATGGGGCAGCAGCCGGGAAGCCTTGCCGTGCTTAAACAAATACTTGATGTCAGGCCCGAAAGATTTATCATTGACGCCGACGGGCTAAACCTGCTGGCATCGCGGCCAGACTGGTATAGCAGCCTGCCCGCCAACACTATACTTACCCCCCACCCCAAAGAATTTGAGCGGCTCTTCGGCCCCAGCCCCAATCAATTCTCGCGGTTACAACTGGCTTTGGAGAAAGCAAAGCAATTCAATATATATATAGTGATCAAGGGCAAATACTCCTTTATAGCTACCCCTGCCGGCAGAGGCTATTTCAATCCTACCGGCAACCCCGGCATGGCCACTGCCGGGAGCGGCGACGTTTTGACCGGGATATTGCTGGGATTATACGCCCAGTCAGGAGAAACCGAAAAAGTAGTATTGACCGGTGTGTACCTGCACGGGCTGGCAGGAGATAAAGCTGCGGTAGTGCAAACAGAAGAAGCCATGATATCCGGTGACATAATAAATTACCTTCCGCAGGCATTCATGACCATCAAAAAGTCCTGATTATTTTGTCCGATGGCTTTAATTAGCATTGAATCCCCTATTTTTGCCCCCCAAAAACTTAACATACTAGAACTTAACGATTATGGACAAATTGTTCTACCTCGTGCCCGTAATGGGACTCCTCGGATTGCTCTATACATATCTGAAATTCAACTGGGTATCCAGGCAGGATGCCGGCTCAGAGCGTATGAAAGAGATCAGCAATTATATTGCTGAGGGCGCTATGGCTTTCCTCAAAGCCGAGTGGAAGATACTGGGTTATTTTGTAGCGATAGTAGCAATACTCCTTGGGGTAATGGCGCAGGCCAATCCCCATTCTCACTGGTCAATTGCCATTTCGTTTATAGCAGGCGCTGTATTCAGTGCAACTGCCGGCTATATCGGTATGCGGATAGCTACCAAAAGCAATGTACGCACTGCGCAGGCTGCCAAAACAAGCCTGAGCAAGGCCTTGTCTGTTTCCTTTACCGGCGGCTCTGTAATGGGGCTTGGCGTAGCAGGACTGGCAGTCTTAGGCTTGGGTACCGTATTTATCATATTATATATGCAATTTGCAGGCGGGCTTACTGCCGGCACTCCTGAATATGCGGACGGTATGCTCAAAGCTATAGAAGTACTGACCGGGTTCTCGCTCGGTGCCGAGAGTATAGCGCTGTTTGCCCGTGTAGGCGGCGGTATCTATACCAAAGCTGCCGACGTGGGCGCCGACCTCGTGGGAAAAGTGGAAGCCGGCATTCCTGAAGATGATCCGCGCAACCCTGCAACCATAGCAGATAATGTGGGCGACAATGTAGGTGATGTTGCTGGTATGGGCGCCGATCTTTTCGGCTCGTATGTGGCAACAGTGCTGGCTACCATGGTGCTGGGGCAGGAAACAAAGTCAACAGATAATTTCGGCGGTCTTGCTCCCATATTACTTCCCATGCTGATAGCCGGCGCAGGCATCCTCTTTTCTATTGTAGGTACATGGTTTGTAAAAGTAAGCGACAGCGCAGGCATCAATACCAACAATGTGCAGAAAGCGCTTAATATGGGCAACTGGGGCTCTATTATTTTAACTGCGATCGTATCTGTAGGACTGGTATATTATATATTGCCCGAAACAATGACCCTCCGCGGCCACGACTTCACCAAATGGGGGGTGCTCGGCGCCATAGCAGTAGGACTGGTGGTAGGCGCTTTGATGTCCATCATTACCGAATATTATACGGCAATGGGTAAGCGCCCGGTGCTTTCCATTATCCAGCAGTCTTCCACCGGGCATGCTACCAATGTGATCGGCGGCTTAGCGGTAGGTATGGAATCTACCTTTCTTCCTATACTCGTGCTGGCAGGCGGCATTTACGGTTCTTATGAATTTGCAGGATTATATGGCGTGGCGATAGCTGCAGCAGGCATGATGGCCACTACTGCCATGCAATTGGCGATAGACGCTTTTGGACCAATTGCAGATAATGCCGGTGGTATAGCGGAGATGAGTGAATTACCTAAAGAAGTAAGGGAAAAAACCGATGTGCTGGATGCTGTGGGCAACACTACTGCCGCTACAGGCAAAGGCTTTGCGATAGCTTCTGCAGCGCTCACCGCCCTGGCGCTTTTTGCAGCATTTGTTGGCGTGGCCGGCATCGAAGGCATTGATATATATAAGGCAAAAGTGCTGGCATCGCTCTTCGTGGGCGGCATGATCCCCTTTATTTTTTCCTCGCTTGCCATACGTGCAGTGGGGCAGGCAGCCATGAGCATGGTGGAAGAAGTACGTCGCCAGTTTCGCACCATTCCCGGTATTATGGAAGGCACAGGCAAGCCCGAATACGATAAATGCGTGGCGATCTCTACCGATGCCTCTATCAAAAAAATGATGCTTCCCGGCGCCATAGCTATTGTAGCGCCATTGATTATAGGCTTTTTACTTGGTCCCGAAGCGCTCGGCGGATTCCTTGCAGGCGCTACCGTAAGCGGTGTACTGATGGGTATGTTCCAGAACAATGCCGGCGGTGCATGGGACAATGCCAAGAAATCCTTTGAAAAAGGAGTTGAGATCAACGGGCAGATGTATTACAAAAAATCAGAACCGCATAAAGCATCCGTAAGCGGTGATACCGTTGGAGACCCGTTTAAAGACACTTCCGGTCCTTCCATGAACATTCTTATCAAGCTTATGTCTATCGTATCGCTCGTTATCGCGCCAACCCTGGCACAGATCTTCGGCACCAAGGCACACACCGATATGACGACACAGCGGAATATTCAAAAGACAGAGATAGTAAGGAGCAGGTGAGGGATATGGAGTAAGCGATAAGGTATGATTGAAAATATTACAGGTTGCAAGTTACAGGTTTCGGGTAACCTTACACCTTATACCTTATACCTTATCCCTTATTCCCTTTATTGACCTATATCAACCCACTTCTTTATACACTGATTTACAGCGGGCAGCAATCAAATTGCTGCTTTTTTTTGCTACCGGCAGCCCCTGTTCTGCTTTTCAGCGTTAAATATTTCGATAAATACTTTTATCCGTTATATAAGATTTACTATCTTCGGCGGTAATTATACTAAAGCCTATATCCCCGTTACTGAAATTCCCCTGATTCTAAATTCAACATCTTTTCTGTAAAACATTTCAGGCATCCATTTCCATTATTCAATGATATACCACAGCATTCATTTGCCCGCTGAGCTTATATAACACCGGTTAAAATTGCCTAAAATCACAAAAGCATGAAATGTATTTTATACCTTGTCATTGCCCTGTTTTCATTCGGGACCTCGTATTCCCAGGTAACATACACAGATTACTCCACTCCCGACACTTTGGACGCACAAGTAAAAGATGATGGCTCCATCGGAGGTATTACTACAGTCAATACTGTGATAACACGTATCAACGGTACGGCATATACCCATACCAACTATAGCTTCATTATAAGCGATCAGAACACAGGCTGGATCACGCAGTTTAATGATTTTTTTAATATAGGACAGGTTGGCTCCAATATAGATTATTTTGTGTACCAGGGCACCAACGAAATCACCACTTCTAATACATTGGCGGGAAATCCTCCTGATGTGACCGGGGGTAATATTGTTTTTGACGAGGTATATTTCAATATCGGCTTAAGCAACACCATGCACATTTCAAATATTTTACGTGCTTATACTATCGACAATGGAGACACTTACTTTGGCACTCCTCCAGGTGGCATAACGGTAGCAAAGACCTTGCATTTCAACAACGGGATCACTACCACCAACAGGGATTATCCCATTCGCGGCGCCATCGTTTTTGTGAACAGCGCGAATTATACCAACACTACGGTACCTACCGATGCCCAGCATGTGGATGGGTATGTTACAGAATATAATTCTACCAACTCCTCCACAGGCGCAGCAGGCCACGGTGGAGAATTCACCTTCCCGGTAGGCAATGCTACTGCTGTCTACCCGCTACACCGTTCCGGCACCTACAATGATGTCGAATACCTGCTGACAGTAGGCTGGGTAGACGGGGATCCGAACACTACCAAAGACCTGACAGACGCTGACCCTATAACCTTTCCCCCGCCCGGCGGTTCTGAAGACGGTACCCTTAATCCCACAGACCTGGACCATTTAGACGTGGGGATCAGCTCCGTAATTCCGGTGGGATTCTGGGACTGGCATTACCAGAATGCAACAGATATTGATAACATCGCTACTGCTATGACGGGAGACCAGACCATTACGGTCTCTATTCCCGATCTCCAGGGATATGGCAATATTACAGCGGCGGGATTAAGACTTGTAGGATGGGATGCCGGCAATGGAAAATGGATTAATCTCAGCTCGGCAACACCCGGCGCTACAGGACTTACTAAAGGATCCACGCTCACGGGAGTGATTGAAGGCGGCACTACCATTACCGCACTTGGCATTGGCAGCATCAGCGCAGTGCTCCCGGTCACTTTCAGCGACTTCACTGTTAAAGCAGATGGCTGTAAAGCAAAGCTGCAGTGGAAAACTTCTTTTGAACAAAACAACAGCCATTTCCTGGTAGAGCGCGGCACCGACGGTATCCGGTTCTCCACCATCGGGCAGGTGTCTGCAGCGGGCAACAGCACTACCATACAGACTTATAATTATACAGATAATACACCTATTGCCGGGGTAAATTATTACCGTGTTACCCAGATAGATTTTGATGGCAGGCACAGAAGCACACCTGTCGTGCTCGTAAAAATAAAATGCGATGCGTCTCCTGTGGTAAAAATATATCCCAATCCTGCCTCCGGCAGACTGTATATCCAAAGCAGCAAAACCGTAATGCAGGTGAATGTTCTTAACAGCGGCGGACAGCCGGTATTGAAATACGCCCCGTCTGCTCATGGCACCGGCATATTCGACGTGAATATTCAGCAGCTCCCCGCCGGCATCTATATGCTGCAGATGATCAATAAAGACGGCACTATTGATGTAAGCAAGCTGATGAAGAAATAAAATAGCGTTAAACCCACTTCAATAATTTACGGGAGCGGCTGAGGCCGCTCCTTTTTTGTCCATATATTTTTTCTTTAAAAATACAAATGACTTGGATGGATACGAATCAAATCGTATTTTCGTTTTACGAATAAAATCGTAAATATGGCACAACAAAAAAACGTAAAACCCACAGAAAGTGAGCTGGAGATCCTGCGGGTGCTATGGTCTAAGGAAAGCGCTACCGTAAGAGAAGTGCATGAAGCGCTTGCTGCCAGCAAAGATGTGGGATATACCACAACACTTAAGCTCATGCAGATCATGCATGAAAAAGGACTGGTGAGCCGCGACGATTCTTCCAAAACACATATCTACAAGGCGCTGGTAAGCAGGGAAAAGACCCAGAAGCACCTGCTGGGCAAAATGATAGATAACCTGTTCGCCGGCTCACCGGCACAACTGGTGATGCAGGCACTCGGCAACCATAAAACAAGCAGGGATGAGCTCGACGAAATACAGGACCTGTTAAATACGCTCAAAAAACAGTAAGCTCCAAAACCATATAACAAATGACTGCGCTGTATAACTCACCATTTCTGATAGCACTGGGGTGGACGATCGCTTCCAGTTTATGGCAAACGGCATTGCTGTGGCTCATCTGCCAGTTGGCGGGCAATATAAATAAGCGCAATAATCCCTCCTTCAGGCATACCCTGGCAGCCCTCGCTACCGGCATATCATTTTGCTGGTTTGCACTCACCCTGGTACAGAATTATTCAGCGATCATCCATCTTACCCAATCCATAGCAGGTCTTTCCGCACTCAATGAAAATGCGGCAAAAGCGCTTTTTGCCGCACAGGCCGGCGTATCTCGCAACAGCTTTTTTGAATTGCTGAGCACCTATCTCCCGTATTTCTCCGCTGCCTATCTTATCGTATTGCTCATACTGCTCATCAAGCTGGTAAATGCCTATCTCTTTTCGCGGAAACTGAGGACAGAAGGACTGCATGCAGCAGGGCCGCAGTGGGTAAACTATGTAAACCGGTATGCCGCATGTCTTGGCATTACGCGAAAAGTAAAGCTATTCTTCAGTGAATACGTAAATGTTCCTGCCACGCTTGATTTCTTCAAGCCGGTTATCCTGATCCCGGTTGCCGCTTTTAATCATCTCACGCCGCAGCAGGTGGAATCCATACTACTGCATGAATTGGCCCATATCAGGCGCAATGACTATCTTATCAACATCATAGTATCTGTTGTAGAAACCATCCTTTTCTTTAATCCGTTTGTGCATTTGCTTGGCAAAACCATAAGAAAAGAAAGGGAGCATTGCTGCGACGACCTGGTGCTTCATTATAATACAGACGCGCACAGCTACGCTTCCGCACTGCTGTCGCTCGAGAAAATGCGCATAGGAGTGCCATCCATTGCCGTAGCTGCCACCGGCAACGACAATCAACTGCTTGGGAGGGTAAAACGGATCATGAATGTAAAAACGACCAATTTTAATTACGGTCAGAAATTATTCGCCTTTGTATTTATCGCATTTCTCCTGATATCCATAGCATGGTTATCGCCGGACCAGCATATCAATAACGCCAGGCAACACAATGGGCAGCCCGCCGCAAAGAGCAGTCCCGGGAAAAATAATAAGTATGCCATTAATAATAGTAAAAAAATAATTGGCACAGAAAAAGCCCCGGCAGTATCCGCACCTGCCCAAAAGACCATTACCATCTCCCAAAAGATCATCAGCGGCAAAAATATTCTGCACACCACCGCAAGGGACGCTTCCATACCATTGCCATTTCCTGCAGCGCCGAAAGCAGCTTTACCTCCCATTCCGCCTCCACCGCCGGCGCCTGCTTTTTTCAGCAATCCAGACCAACATGGAATGGCATATCATTCTGAAATGCCTGAATTTGCCGTCCCGGAACTGATACAGGATAACCTTGCTCCTTACTCCCTATCCCTTACCCCTAACACAGCATGGATAGCAATACAGGACAATATCAGCAAAGCACTGTCGGCAGAACAAGCCGCTGCTCAAAAAAAGCCGGGCAGGCAGTTTTTATTATTGAATGACAGGCTCCGGTTATTTGACACCGCATCTGAAAAAGCACTTTCACTCCTGCTCAAACAAGCCGGCGAGCAACGGATGCTGAATGACCGTCAACTGGAGCTTATGGTACAACAGGAGCTCCGCACATTGCACCTGAGGCAAAAACAATTGTCTGCCAGGGATCGCGCCGCTGAAATGAAAAGCATTACGGAAAACCAGCGCAGGATAGACAGCGCAGTACAAAAGCAGCAGCGCATAAGAAAGAAAGCTGAAAGGCCTTCTCTATGGATATACAACAATCAGGAGAAAAAAGTTGCCGCTGACCAGGGAGAATGGCTGGCAAAAAATGGATTTACTTCAGGGAAAGCTTATGCTGCTCGCAGCGATGAAGAAGACAGTTTTAAAAAAAAGCTTATTATAACGGATGAGTCAGGCTCCGGCACACTGATCATCACTATTCAATAGATAAGCATTCAACATCTGCCGCTGTTAAGTTATTAATTGAGCTTATTTCAATATAAGATTTTATTTTTGCGGCTTTAAGCAAGAACTATGGCAATACTTAATGTAGGGCTGGTGCAGATGACATGTTCTGCAAACAAAGCTGAAAACCTCAATAAAGCTGTTGAAAAAATAAAAGAAGCTGCAGACAAAGGCGCACAGGTGGTATGCCTGCAGGAGCTCTTCACATCACTGTACTTTTGCGACGTGGAAGACTACCATAATTTTGAGCTGGCAGAGCCGATCCCCGGCCCTTCAACAGAGACGCTCAGTAAAACAGCCAAAGAAAAAAACGTTGTTATTATAGCTTCCCTGTTTGAAAAAAGAGCGGAAGGGCTGTATCACAATACCACCGCAGTAATAGATGCCGATGGAACCTATCTCGGCAAATACAGGAAAATGCATATTCCCGATGATCCTGCTTATTACGAAAAATTCTATTTTACCCCGGGAGATCTCGGGTATAAGGTTTTCAAAACAAGATACGCCGCCATCGGGGTGCTCATTTGCTGGGACCAGTGGTATCCCGAAGCAGCGCGCATTACCGCTTTGATGGGCGCCGAGATGTTGTTTTACCCTACCGCTATCGGGTGGGCCGTTTCACAGGATGAAGCTACCAATACGGAGCAATACAACGCATGGCAAACCATCCAGCGCAGCCATGCGGTAGCAAATGGCGTGCATGTAATAAGTGTTAACCGCACAGGATTTGAACAGGACGGCGCCATGAAGTTCTGGGGCGGGTCATTTGTATCCAACCCGTTTGGCAGCATAATTTACCAGGCGCCGCACGACAAAGAGGAAGTAGCAGTAGTGAAGATAGACACTACAAAAACAGACCAGTACAGAACACATTGGCCATTCCTGAGAGACAGGCGGATAGACAGCTACCAGCCCATTACCAAAAGATATATAGACGAAGGATAAACTACCGGGGTGCATACAGGTATACTTTCATGTTTTATTTCAGCTTTATCAAAAAACATCTACAGGTGAGCAGCGAGCGCAACAAAACGAATAAGCAGCAACAAGAGCCGGGAAAAACTTTTTCCTATCCTCCTCCTTTCGACTTTAAAACACCTAAAAAGCTGGGATATTATTTCCCCGCCGAATTTGCGCCTCACAGCGCCACATGGCTGAGCTGGCCACACAAAGAAGCCTCCTGGCCCGGCAAGATCAACACCATATTTGCCCCTTATACAGCATTTATCAAAGCCGTCTCTGCAGGAGAAAGCGTTCATATCAATGTAAACAATGAAGCAATGAAAGCCGCCGCAACAGCTCACCTCGAGAAAGCCGGCGTGGATATGAATACCATTGCATTTTACATGCACCCCACCAATGACGCCTGGTGCCGCGATCATGGCCCGGCATTTCTCATTAACCCGCAGGCAGCGCAAAAAAAGATCATCGTTGACTGGGGATACAACGCCTGGGGAGATAAATACCCCCCCTACGATCTCGACGATATTATACCATCGCTCATCGGCGGGAACTATAATATCCCGGTGTTCAGCCCCGGCATTGTGATGGAAGGCGGCTCCGTTGAATTTAACGGGGAAGGAACGCTGCTTACCTCAACGGCATGCCTGCTCAATCCCAACCGCAACCCGCAGCTCAGCCGGGAACAGATTGAAACCTATTTGCAGCATTACTATGGCGTGGACCAGGTACTGTGGGTAAGCGAAGGTATAGTGGGGGATGATACAGACGGTCATATTGACGACACGGTAAGGTTCGTAAACGAAGATACCGTGCTGACGGTGATAGAGGAAAATAAGCATGATGAAAACTATACACTGCTTCAAACCAACCTGAAAGAGCTGGAACAGATGCGCCTGCCCAACGGAAAGCAACTAAATATCATAGAGCTTCCTATGCCTTCTGCAGTAATGTATGAGGGGCAGCGGCTACCGGCCTCTTATGCCAACTTCTATATCAGCAATGCCGCTGTGGTAGTGCCTACCTATCGCTGTAAGAATGATGATAAGGCATTGCAGATTATACAGGATTGCTTTCCCTCCAGGAAAGTAACAGGAATAGACTCCACGGACATTATATGGGGACTGGGGAGCTTTCATTGCCTCAGCCAGCAGGAGCCGATGGTGTGAGGGTATAGGCTAGAAGGTATGAGGTAGTAGATCCTTACACTTCACACCTTTTTACCAAAACTTTAAACACTAAGGCTTGATATTTGCCGTTGATAACCTGCATTGTTAGTATTTTCGTAACCGGTTACAGCACATGAGACGCATCCTGCCGAATATATATTTGTTTTTCCTGATCCTTATTGTAATAAGCGGGACAGCACAATCTGCAAAAAGCCCTTTCACTGCTTTCATGAAGGCATGTGAAGATTCCATGAAAACATATTCCTTTGATATAGTAAATGCCAGGCAAGCAGGTGACCGCTTCAGGGCAGACAGCATATTCACCAGGATGCTGGTGAGAGCCCTTAAAGAACCTTATTCCTTCTCCTATCCTTTCGATTCGCTGAAAACCATTTCACGTCTTTATGCCCCCGACAGCAGTTTCCGCATCTTTACCTGGCAGGTAGTGAAAGATGAAAACACTTTTCGCAGGCATGGCGCTATACAGATCAATACCAAAGACGGCTCCCTCAAACTTTATCCCCTTTTAGATAAAACCGCCCTGCTTGAAAACACCAACCATATTACCACCACCAATGAAGACTGGATCGGAGCGATTTATTACCGGATAGTAGAAACCAGCTTTAACGGGAGAAAGTATTATACACTCTTCGGCTATGATGAAAATAATTTCCGGAGCACTAAAAAACGCATAGAAGTATTACGCTTTGATGAACAGGGCAGACCTGTATTCGGGGGACCATTTTTCAGCTTTGAGAAAGACGAAGCGCCCAGGCCGGTACAAACCCGGTTTTCAATCGAATATAAAAAAGACGGTAATGCAAGCATCCGCTACGACGATGAAATGAAGATGATCATTTATGATCACCTTATTTCAGAAAACAATCAACCCGATAAAAAATACACTTTTGTACCGGATGGTGACTACGAAGGGTTTAAGTGGGAAAACGGAAAATGGGTGCACATAGACAAAGTTTTTACCTTCAAGCTCCAGGACGGCCAGGCGCCTGTAGAAAAGCCTGTGAAAGAAAGCAAGCTTGATATCAGGAAAGAGCCGGGTCAATAAGGCGTAAGAGGTGAGAGGTTTTCACGTTTATCGCCTCATGTTTGCCCCTCCTTATACCCTATACCTTATACCTTATTCCTTACCCTCTTTAAAAAATTTTTCTTTCAAAAAAATCATGCTGACATAGGGTTGTCAGTAGCGCATCGTTGCTTTGTGTAACAAAAACAAACAACTATGCAAATTATTCCGATGCTATTAAAGGAAATGGACCAGGAGGCTGCCACTACCAGGAAAATGCTGTCCCGCGTACCGGATGACAAATACGACTGGAAGCCTCATCCCAAAAGCATGTCCGTCCGTCAACTCGCCACGCATATCGCAGAGCTACCCACCTGGGTAAGCATGACGCTTAACACAGAGGAGCTTGATTTTGCAACGTCGCCATACCAGCCTGTACAAATTGACTCGGCAAAGCAACTGATGGAACACTTTGAGCAATCGCTCAGAGAAGGCAGAGCACGGCTCGCCGCAGCGGAAGAAGAAGACCTGCTTCCTATGTGGACATTAAGAAACGGCGCTGAAATTTACAGCACTACCACCAAAGCAGAGGTTATCCGTATGACTTACTGCCAGATTGTGCATCACAGGGCGCAGCTTGGCGTATTTCTCCGGTTGCTTGATATTCCCATCCCCGGCAGCTATGGACCAAGCGCAGATGAAATGAGCTTTTCTTAATGAAAAGAGCCAGTAATGTGAGAGGAGGTGGTAAAAAATCACCTCCATCTTCTCACGTTTTACAATTAGTGGCATAATTTGATTGACTCAGTACAATTTTTATTTGGCTTTACCTGCTTTTCTTTGGTCTAACGTTTTTTCATATATAGTTATCCATTCTTTCACTGTTATTTTTTTCATCAGCTCTCCGATGAGCTGATGCGGGATCAGCTCTGCCTTTTTGAAACGGAGACAACTTTTTCCCACATCAGGTTTTACAGCGCTGTATTCCGGGTAAGCTTCCACAAACCAGTTATAAAGCTCAGGAATAGCATATATACCCATATGATACATGGCTATGTAATTTTTCTGAGATGCAATATTCACAAAAGGCAGCGGCAGAGCGGGATCGCAATGATACCCTTGCGGGTAAAGGGTATGCGGAACTACATAGCCCAGCATACCGTAAGACATCTGCTCTTCAAAACCTTCAGGTATATTTTTCAACACTGTTTCCCTCAACTTTATTATTGCCATTTTCCGGTCTTCAGGCAATTCACTGATATACTGTTCCGGAGTAGCGGCTTTGGACTGCATGAGCAAAACTTTCCATAAAAATAGTGCATTTCTGGTTTGATGTTTGACACACCTTACCTTACTACTTTTCACTTACCTCTTGCTGCTTATCTTTGCGCATATGAAAGCAGCAACTGTAATTTTTGATATGGATGGATTATTGATAGACTCCGAGCCGCTCTGGGAAGAGGCAGGCGCGGAACTATTGCAGTCTTACGGAGTTGAACTGACATCCGAACAATATCAAAGCTCTACAGGCTTGCGTACAAGAGAATGGATCACCCACTGGTTCAATCATTTCCATATTGACAATAAAAATGTGGAGCATGCTACGGCACAGATCATCAATACCGCTATAGAAAAAATCGGGGCTCATGGCACCGGTATGCCGGGTGTACCAGGGATATTTTCCTTCCTGCAGGAGGAAGGGATCACTATGGCTATTGCTACTTCTTCTCCATTACAGCTTGTGGATATTGTAGTGGACAAGCTCAATATCGGTCAATACCTCACCTGCATGGTTTCTGCGGAAGATCTGCCTTACGGCAAGCCTCACCCTGCGGTATACCTTGATTGCGCCGCCCGCCTCGGGGTAAATCCATCCCGGTGTATCTGTTTCGAAGATTCTTTCAACGGCATGATCGCTGTGAAAGCTGCAAGAATGAAATGCGTGGTGATACCGGCGCCCCATGTGCATCACCAAAACCGGTGGGATGCTGCTGATCTCAAGCTCCGCAGCCTGCTCGATTTCGGGCGGGAAGAGCTGGAGCGCCTGATAAAATAAAAACATCCGCTGCTAATATATTAACAGCGGATGTAAGCTTTATAAAAAGACAGCAGGATTATTCAGCAGATTTTTCTCCGCTATCACCCTGTTCCATTTTTTTCTTAAGTTCTGCAAGCACGCCCAGGTCTCCAAGTGTGGTTTTTTCCACCTTACCCTGGATATCCTTCACTGCTTTCTTGGTTTTAGCAGCTTCGGCTTTTCTCTCTTTGTTTGCAGCTTCTTTTTCATCAGCTTTTGCCTGCTCCCAGATACGTGTATGGCTGAGCAATATACGTTTTTCATTTCTGTCAAACTCAATTACCACAAACTGAGCTGTTTCATCAGCACCAACAGTTTTCCCGTCTTCTTTAAACAAATGACGGTTGGGGGCAAAGCCTTCTAATCCATAAGACAACTGAACAATAGCTCCTTTCTCATCTTTCCTGATCACGGTGCCTTCGTGAACGCTGCCTATGGCAAAGGTATCCTGCAGCGCATTCCAAGGATCTTCTTCCAGTTGCTTATGTCCAAGCTGCAGCTTGCGGTTGTCTTTATCAATGCCAAGTATCACTACATCAATTTCATTTCCGACTTTAGTGTATTCACTTGGATGATTGAAACGTTTCAGCCAGCTCAGATCGCTGATATGGATCATGCCGCCAATACCAGGTTCAAGCTCAACAAACACACCATAAGGAGTGATATTTTTCACCAGTCCTTTGTGGCGGCTGTCAACCGGGTATTTGTTCTCTATTTCATTCCAGGGATCAGGTGTGAGCTGCTTGATGGAAAGGCTCATCTTGCGGGCATCCTTGTCGAGGGTTACCACTTTGGCTTCATGCTCGTCGCCCAGTTTGAAAAACTCTTTCGCATTGATAGGGGTATTAGCCCAGGTGATTTCGCTGACATGCACAAGTCCTTCCACTCCGGGAAGAATTTCAAGGAATGCACCATAGTCTTCAATATTCACCACTTTACCTTTTACTACTTTGCCTTCGGCTATAGTTTCAGGCAGGGTATCCCACGGGTGAGGTGTAAGCTGTTTGAGACCAAGGCTGATACGTTTTTTATCATCATCAAAATCCAGCACCACCACATTCAGCTTTTGGTCCATTTTCAGCACCTCAGCAGGGTGGCTGATCCTGCCCCAGCTGATATCGGTGATATACAGCAACCCGTCGAGACCGCCAAGGTCGAGGAATGCACCAAAATCAGTGATATTTTTGATGGTTCCTTCCAATACCTGGCCTTTTTCAAGCTTGCTGATGATCTCGGCGCGCTGTGCTTCTATATCGCTTTCAATAAGCGCTTTGTGAGAAACAACTGCATTTTTGATGGTTTCGTTGATCTTAACCACTTTAAATTCCATGGTCTTACCCACAAACTGGTCGTAGTCAGTTACAGGCTTCACATCAATCTGTGATCCCGGCAGGAAGGTTTCCATACCAAACACATCCACGATAAGACCGCCCTTAGTTTTGCTGGTAACCTGTCCTGTAACCACTTCGCCGGTTTTATGCACTTCCACGATCCGTTCCCAGGCACGTGTAATGCGGGCCTGCTTGCGGCTGAGATGCAGATGACCCTCGCGGTCTTCTTTCTCTACAACCATCACTTCTACGGTATCCCCTACTTTTAAGCCCTGGAGATCGCGGAATTCGTTGAGCGAAACCAGTCCGTCGCTCTTGAAACCTATGTTTATTACAACATCAGTTTTTGTTAATCCTACTACAATGCCTTCAATCATCTCATTATCTGAGATGGTTTTGAAAGTACCTTCATATACTGCATCGTACTTCTCTTTTTCATCTTTGTTGTAAGAAGATACATTGCGTTTGTCAATGCTCCAGTCGAAATCGTCGTGAGCAGTTTTCGGCTCGGCCGGCGCCTGTACAGGTTCAGTTGTTATCGCTGCAGGTGCCTGGGCATCCTCCTGTACATCAGCGTTTGAGTTAACAATTTGATTTTCAGACATGATAAATATCCCCAATGGTTTTAAAAAATTGGGAGTGCAAAGGTAACCTCAAAATCACTAAAAGCCAAGCAAACTGTAATATTTTATGGATATACAAAAAAACTTTTTTTATAATTTAAATACAGATATTGCGTTCCTTAATTTCCATTTATTCAATGTAAAAAATCATGATCACATTACATTTGATACCTCTGTTCCAGAAAGACCTTGACAAACTGAAAGAAGAGATAACCCTTTATCCGAAAGATGAGCAACTTTGGCAGGTACGCGAAGGTATAAGCAATAGCGGCGGTAATCTTTGCCTTCACCTCACAGGAAGCCTGCAGCACTTCATCGGCGCGGTGCTCGGCGACTCCGGCTATGTGCGCAACAGGGATGCTGAATTCCGCCTTAAAAATGTTCCCCGAAGCAAACTTTTAGAAGACATAGACATTACCCGCAATGCTGTAACCGACACGCTGGAACAACTCTCTAAAAACGAGCTGCAAAAAGATTACCCCCTGCCGGTGCTCAATGAAGAAAAGACAAATACATCTTATTTCCTCTTGCATTTGCTGAGCCACCTGAATTATCATATCGGGCAGATCAATTATCACAGGAGAATTATTGCAGGAAGCCCGGCCGAGTAGCTGCGTCCCGAAATATGTGAAACATGAGACGACAAGACATTCACGTTCGATGTTTGACGTTTCACGTCTCACGAAAATTAGTTTCCCGCATTATGTTGAGCTGGCACGGCATCCTCATACGCTGAAGGATCAATATTGCCGCGGAGGGTACCAATCAACCTTTTCCAGAAGCTGTCACGTTGAATAATAGAGATAAAATTTGCTTTAAAGGCCTTATCATAAGCAATGTCAGGATCGCACATGGAAGGCTGGATCTTTTTCAAAGTATCTGTCACCATCGGGATGATCCGGATATCCGGGCTCACCCTCCTGAAAGCATAGCTCCTGAGCAGCCTCGACTGGAAAGGGTCTGACGCCAGCGCTACTTTATTAAATCCTAACTGCAATGCTTTTTTATAACCGTAATAGATATTTTCGGTGCTGTGCTCTGCTCTTGTTTCTGTAAAAACATGCTCCTGCGGAATGCCCAGCGCTTCCGCATACATCGCCATGATCTCTGCTTCATAATAAGGACTATAGACTGCACTTCCCGAATAGATAATATTCCTGGCAATTCCCCGGTCATAAAGATATTTTGACCAGTAGACCCGGCCCTTCATGATAGTATCCCATTTCCCGTTTTGAAAAGGCACCCCGGGAACAATAATGGCATCAAACGGACCAGACTGCTCCGCTTCTTTTAAAAGCCGGCTGGCAGCTTTGTTGGAAAAAGCACAGGACACAGTGCCCAGGATTAAGAACAGCCGCATACAATGACAATAGTTATTACGCATAGCTATAGTTACAGAAATTGTGGCGCCGCTTGTGCCCGCTCAATCTTTTTTCTTCCCGCCAAATAATCTTTTAAAAAAGCCTTTTTTCTTTTCTCCTTCAACAGAATCATTTTTGGGTTTATCATCTTTTTTCCTGCCCTGGGCTTCCTGCTTTATTGTTTCTTCTTCCGGGGTCAGCTTTGATTCTGTCGAGATTTTTTCTCTTCCGTCGCTTACAGGCACATCTATGTACTGGCTTGCATCGCCCGGGCTGTAATTATCTCCTTCCACAACGGGTGTGTCGGGAGCGGGGATCTCATTCCACCCCTGCAGCATTTCATTTTTCACGCCGGCAGGCTGCACAAATCTTGCCCTGGGATCAATGCCCAGGGTTTTATCCTTGTATATTTCCTGGAAAAAATAAGCCCATATAGGCATCGCCATCTGTGCACCCTGGCCGATATAATTGTTTAATATCCTCAGTGCGGGATCATCAGCGCCTACCCACACTCCGCCAAGCAACTGGGGCGTAAAACCCATAAACCAGCCGTCAGCATTATTGTTGGTAGTTCCTGTTTTGCCGGCCACTTCGCTGGTAATACCATACGTGCTGCGCATAGCCCTGGCAGTGCCAAAGTCCACTACTCCTTCCATCATTTTTGTCATGATGAAGGCATCGGCTTCGCTGATCACTTCCTTATGGGAGCTGGCATATTGTTCCAATACATTACCGTTCCGGTCCTCAATACGGGTGATGTAATATGGAGTAGTATGCATGCCTCCGCCGGGGAACATACTATATACGCCTACCATTTCCATCAGCGACAGGTCTGCTGCGCCCAGGGCTATAGAGGGGTATGGCGGTATTTTGCTGATGATACCGGCCTCATGTGCAAAATCAACAGTCCTGCTCACTCCAATGTCATTCATCAGCTTTGCTGCTGCGGTGTTAATGGACGCCGCAAGACAATAGCTTAACGGGCGGGTACCGGTATATTTTTTATCAGCGATCATTTTACCGCCCAGGTCTACAGGATCCATCGGGATCTGGGTGTCCGGCGTATACCCGTTCATAATAGCCAGCGTATAGAGTATAGGCTTAAAGGTAGATCCTACCTGGCGCTTGGTATTATAATTGGCATGATCATATTTATAAGTCTTGAAATCTATTCCTCCCACCCATGCCTTTACCTCTCCTGTAAGGGGGTCAGTTACTACAAATGCCGCCTGCAGCATCTGCCGGTGATACTTGATAGAATCAAGCGGCGACATTACGGTGTCCGTCTCTCTTTTGCTGTTCCATGCGAACACTTTCATGGGGGTCTTTACATTGAATGCCTTCCGTATATCTGCTTCCTTAATATCGTCGGCCGCCATATTACGCCAGCGATCGCTGCCTTTCATAGCTTTTTCAAGAATTGCCTTACCGTCTTTGGTCTTCCATACAGTTCCGTCTTTTATATTCTTCTGGCTGTTAAACACTTTCTGCAGGTTAGGCATGTGCCGCGCCACTGCCATTTCAGCATATATCTGCATTCTCGGATCTATAGTCGTATAGATCTTCAATCCATCTTTGTATATGTTATAAGGCTCGCCGGTTTTAGGATTTTTATGTTCCTTGCACCATTGTTTTATATCATCTCTCAGGACATCTATAAAATATGGTGCGGAATTATTGTTCTCCGTCATTTTCTCATAATTGAGCTTGATAGGCTTCAGCTTCAGCGTTGCACCCTCAGCTTCGGGAATAAAATCATTTCGCACCATCTGCTGTATTACCAGGTTCCGGCTTTCCATAGAAGCTTTCGGGTTGGTACGCGGATTATACAGCCCCGTTGCGCGCAGCATACCGATCAGCACTGCCGCTTCATCAATCGTCAGGCGGTCAGGGTCTTTCTGGAAAAAAGTACGTGACGCATTTTTGATACCGTATACATGATCGCTATATTCCACGGTATTCAGGTATAATGCGATGATCTCTTCTTTGGTAAAATTCCGCTCAAGCTTTATAGCAACAATATTTTCTTTCAGTTTTTCAATGATCCTGCGAAAAATATTTTTACTCCCCTGCCCGAGCATATTCTTGGCAAGCTGCTGTGTAATAGTGCTGGCTCCGCCATCCCTGCCCAGGTGCGCCAGCGCCCGCACCAGCCCCCTGCCGTCAATACCCGAATGCTCGTAAAACCGCTCGTCCTCCCTGGCAACAAGCGCATGTATGACATTGGGAGAAATATCCCTGTATGACACATTCGTGCGGTCGGTAATATAATACCGGCCTATGACACGACCGGTAGAAGCATATACTTCAGATGCGGAAAGGATAGAGGGGTTTTCCAGCTCTGCCAGGGAAGGCAGTTTGCCAAAAACGCCCCAACTGATCAGCAGGATGAACAGTATGCTACCTCCCACACAGGTAAAAAAAACGATCCACAGGTATTTCTTGGCTTTGGTCATGCGGTATTATTTATTAAAAAAGGTACTTTGCAAATTTCGTGCAGATTAGTATGCGCAAATATGCATTTATAATCTGATGTGTTAAAATTCTCCTGGATAGTTTTGTTTTACAAAATTTTTATACGCATCCATATCTTTTTGTGTCTTCAATACTTCGAGGTTCCCCTGGGAAATAACAGTAAAGGAATATTTATCTGCAGCCAGCCAGGGCACCACCTGTGCTCCCGCCACCGGGCGGGTGCGTTTTACATAATCCATCGCTGATGCAGCATCTGCAAACCCCGACATAAGAATCATCTTATACTGGTCATTGAGCGGTAGGATTTCCATCGCTATCTGCTGGCTGTAAAAGGACTCCCTGTTATAACGGGTGAATGCATTCTTTGCTTCGTTTATATATACAGCATCCACCTTGTTCAGCAGCAGCGCCACAAAATGCGGCTGGTTTGGATTGAATACGTAAGCCGACTGTTTGGGGGTCTCTTTTTTAAACTGCGCAGAATCAATAACTACATTGTTCAGGCGCTGTTCGGGCGCTTTTATTTCAACGGCCCTGTTTTTTTCAGGAGCGGCAGCCACCTGCTGCTGCTCTCCTTTTTTCTGTATCTCCGGTACTTCAACGGCGGAGTCTCCTGCAGCGCGTTCCACGTTCAGATCGGTGAGGTATTTTTCAATTTCCTTCCTGCGTTTTAATACACTGATAATATTTTCTGCTTTTTTAGAAATGCCCGCTTCACGATCAATATGGATCAGGTTTTGCAGTGTGCCGACAGCAATGCTGTCTTCTCTCTGCCTGATATGATATATGGCTTCAATATACAGTAATTGCTGTGTCCAGTATACATTGCCATAAAGGCTGTCTGCTGTGGCTTTTTGCTTAACGGCTTCCTCAAACTGCCCCTCAATAAATAAATTATAGATCTTCTCATACTGGCGTGTAGCATCATTCTTCAGCTTCGACTTCCGCTCTTCCATACCTTTGGGATCATTGATATACTCCAGGTATTTGCTCTGCCTGAAATTTTGCGCCAGTATATCCCTGTATTGCTTTGCTTTCACAGGCATATTAAGCTTGCTATAGCAGTACTGCAGATCAAAGATTGCCTCTTCCCGGCTGGGTGTATTGGGATAGCGGTTGAGCAGGTCTTCATATTTCTTAACCGCTTCGCCGTAATCCTCAAACTTATCTTTAAATATTTTGCCCAGCTTAAACAGGGCTGTCTGTATAGAATCATCCGATGCAGCCCGCGCTTCCGGAGTGAGCGGAATTGTTTTCAATAATCCTTCATAGCTGATATCAGCAGGCGCTGCCTTTTCATTTTTTTGTAATTCTTGCTGCCCCGATGGCTCGGGTATCCCCGGCGCCTGCGGTCTTGCCTGCGCTGTAATGTCTGTTTGCCGCCGCCAGTTATCTGTATTAGGCCGGTTGCCCCAGGTACTTTTAAAATTGGAGAAGCCACCTGATTTAAGCGCATTATTATAGAAGTACCACTCCCCTTTTCCCTGGCTGCCTGCAAATATGTCTACAGCCTTATTCGCAAATGGATTATTAGGATTATATCCCGTGGAATCTGCTTCTTTCAAGCCTCTTTCCTTCCTCAGTCTTTTGGCAGCGGCTTTCAGGTATTTTTCCCGATCCGCTTCCGGCAGATCTGCTATATGCTGCAGCGAATCTTCCACCGTTATTATGTCAAGATAGCGGATCACCCCGTACAGTGCCTGCTTTCTTTCCGTTACCTGCGCTGCGTCATCGGCAATCACCGGGTTGTTTATATCAAGGCTGTCATACGCACTATAGGCAAGTGTATACTCTTTCTTTTCATAGGCAAGATTGCCCAGATATAAATACGACCGGTTGCGCTGGGTAATATCTTCAGGATTATACTGCACGCTTTTCAGCAGCATGGCTTTAGCGCCATTAAAATTATTCCGCTGCATTTCCATCTGCGCTGCGGTATAATAAATGATGCTGCGGTAATTATAATACTTATCACGCTTTGCCATCTTCAGCAGGGCAGCCAGGTTCTCTTCGATGATTTTTTCATCGTTCTCCCCCTGCGCCAGCCTTATCTGGTCAAGCCTTGCATATACTTCCATCACAGGGTCAACCGTATGCTTTATGCAGAGATCATAATAAGTATTGGCATCCGCAGTTCTTTTGCTTAGCCCAAATAATTGTGCAATAAGAAATTCCCTGCGGGCTTTTTCAAGATTATTTTCCACGTTATCAAGCGCCGGTATCAAGTGCAGCGCGCAGCTGTCCCACATTTCTTTTTTATAAAAAAAATATGCCTGCATTTCTTCCAGCCGGGGTTTCAGCCGGTCGGGGAAAAAACGGTCGCGCCGCAGGGTTTGAATAAGACCTGCGGCTTCACCATAAGCGCTGTCTTCAATATATGATCTCAGCAGCCAGGTCAGCGCCTCATTGCGTGCCGGGGGTTGGCTGAAAGCCTTTTGTACCACACCACGTTTTTCGGGAGTAGAAATGGAATACACATTCCCTTCATCATTAAGATTGCTGCCTATGTATTTTTTGTATCCCAGCTCGTCTTCATCTTTAGGCTGGAAATAATAGTTGATATACTGAAAAACCAATGCCGCGGAATCAATATCTTTTTTAAAAAAATAAGCTTTACCCATAAGCAGGTACATATCGTCAATCCATTCATTGCGAAGGTCGTGCAGGAGTATGCCCGCATTACATTTCATCAATACCGAGTCAAGGTCCGTTTTTTGTGCAGCAGTGGCGTCAAGCGTATAGTTATAAAAAGGCAGTAATTGCGTAAAATCATCCTTAAAAGCCATTTTGGCGCCGGTCACCACATCGTTGATCTTAATATTCGCATTAAAGAAAAAATTATAATGTGTGCTCATGCTTTGCAGCACTCTTCGGGGATACTTGTATTTTGTAGTATAGGTTTTATCAGAGCCCAATACCCTGTTCTCGTATTTTTCAGGCTTTTTTATATCGAGGGTAACATCTTTCTGCGCTACAGCAGATGAAAAATACCCACAGCAAAATAAAAGCAGGAGTATAGCCGTTAAAGTGTATTTACCGTTGAGCATGAAGTGGTAGTTGGTAAAAGCTAATAAACTAATTTTCAGCGAAATTATTTTAATTGTTCATTTTTTCGGGGTTAAGTTCTTTCAACTACGCCAAAGTGGTTATTTTTAACAGAAATAATGGAGAATGGCAAAGATTTTTGATGCAGATACCACTCTGCAGCGTTTAAGGAACAGGTACAGGCTGGTTGTAATGAACGATGATACCTATGAGGAGGTTGTTACGGTGCGGTTGTCGAGGCTCAGTGTTTACATCACCTTGTGCACGATATTTGTGGTATTGGTAGGGTTAACTGTAGCGCTCCTTGTTTTTACCCCCCTGCGCTATTATGTACCCGGATATGGCAGCGGGTCCGACAGAAGGGAACTGATAACCCTGAAACTGCAGGTGGATTCTCTGGAGCAACAAATGAAATACAGGGATAAATATTTAGAAAATATACAAAACGTGCTGAGGGGGGCTACAGCTACCGTACCGCTTGATACAACACAACTGAATATTCCAAAAGAAGATAAAACCGAAGATTAATTATTTACTAAAAACCAATAACTTATGTTCTCAACAAAATCCAAATCTGAAATAGAAATCAACCCTTCCGCCACCAGCACAAGCCTTATCGGTGCAGGCACTACGATCAAAGGAGATATAGTGAGCCATGGGGATATCCGCATTGACGGTATACTGAAAGGGAATATTTTTGGTTCTGCAAAAGTGCTCATCGGATCTGAAGGAAGCGTGGAAGGAGATGTTGAAGGACAACAGGCTGATATCCTGGGCAAAGTAACCGGCAAAATTGTAATTAAAGACCTGCTCAACCTTCGCGGCAAAGCAAATATAAAAGGCAATATCAGCGCCGGTAAGCTGCAGGTAGAGCCTACTGTAGCCTTAAAAGGACAGTGTCATATCGGAGAAGGAACCGTGGCAGATGTGGTAGCCATGAAAGAAGAGCAAAAGCATGCCATAGCAAAATAGCCGCCGATCAATATTTTATACTAAGCGATCACAGCGCTGCGAATTTTTTTTCTCCTTTTTATTATTCCTGCGTGGTTGTATATTATTACAATTGTGCAGGGATTCTTTTTGCAACAAGTTGCAGGTTCGCGAAGGTGAGAAATGACAATCATGCCCTACACCTTATGCCTTATGCCTTACGCCTTACGCCTACCCCATACTTCTTTCCAATCCTTTCTGTATTTTTGACCGGTTTCATATGATGATAAAAAATGTATATGATAAAGCCGGTTATAATTGTTTTGCTCCAGCTTGTGCTGCTGACTCCGCCGGGAATACTGCCTGCCCAGCCTGCGCCGAAGAAACCCAATATCATTTTTATCCTTGCCGACGACCTGGGATATGGCGATACAGAGCCTTACGGGCAGGTAAAGATCAAAACGCCTTTTTTATCCCGGCTCGCGGAGGAAGGCATGCTGTTTACACAATTCTATGCGGGCACTTCAGTATGCGCGCCTTCAAGGTCGGCACTGATGACCGGCCAGCATACAGGGCATACTTTCATCCGCGGCAATAAAGAGATACAGCCGGAAGGACAGTATCCTATCGCAGATAGCGTATTTACCATAGCAGAAGCCCTGAAGAAAGCAGGCTATGCTACAGGTCTTTTCGGGAAATGGGGGCTTGGTCCGGCTGGAAGCAGCGGCGACCCGCTGGCGCATGGCATTGACAGGTTTTACGGATATAACTGCCAGCGACAGTCACATCGCTACTATCCCACGCATCTATGGAACAATGACAAGCAAGTGCTGCTTTCAGAAAACGGTAACCTGGAACATACAAAGACCTATGCCCCTGACCTGATACAGGAGCAGGCGCTCAGGTTTATTGAGCAGCATGTGCAGCAGCCTTTTCTTTTGTTCCTTACCTATACGCTCCCACATGCGGAATTGCTGGCGCCCGACGACAGCATCTACAGGGAATACCTGGGAAAGTTTGAAGAGAAGCCGTACAGGGGAAATGACTATGGTGAAGGGGCAACAGATGGCGGTTATGCCTCCCAGTTACACCCGCACGCCACGTTTGCTGCGATGGTAACAAGGCTCGACAAATATGTGGGAGAAGTGATGGCATCGTTGAAGCGGTTGGGGATAGACGATAATACCCTTGTCATATTCACCAGTGATAACGGTCCTCATACGGAGGGCGGCGCTGATCCTTCCTTTTTTCGCAGCAGCGGCGGGTTGAGAGGGATAAAAAGAGATCTGTATGAAGGTGGTATCAGGGTGCCCTTCATTGCAAGATGGCCGGGTAAAATAAAACCGGGAGTAAAAAATAATTATGCCGGCGCGTTCTGGGATATCTTCCCCACATTTACCGATATAGCTGGTATCGCTGGTCCCCCGCATACAGATGGCATTTCAATACTTCCTGCACTTACCGGCGGCAACAACCAGGAAGAACATGCCTACCTGTATTGGGAATTTCATGAAGGCGGCGGCAGGCAGGCGGTGAGAAAGGGAAAATGGAAAGCCGTGAGGTTGAATGTATTTAAAGACCCCGATGGGCCGGTGGAGCTATATGATCTTGACAAAGACAAAACTGAGACAAAAAATCTTGCTGCTCAGTATCCTCAGATAGCCAGACAAATGGCAGATATTATGCAGCAGGCGCATGTGGAGTCTGCAGTGTTCCCTTTTGCAAAAGGTAATGTGGTCAAAAATGGTTGGTGATTTTTTGAGTTTAAATGCTTAAAA